>NZ_JAAMFN010000026.1 GCF_013376095.1 Arthrobacter sp. SDTb3-6
AAAAGGGGGAAAGGAATTTCCCCGGGCCCCTACAGACGCCCATTTGCGGACCGTGCGGCCGTCAGTGCCAGGGCGGCTGAAATAAAGTTCCCATCATTCCAATCCAACTTCCGGTGTGCTCCGAATCACAGCTGACGCGCCCGATGAGGGGCCGTCACTGAGATGAGGAGAACTTTTACGATGTATAAGAAATCCGCTTTCCTGGTTGCACCGGCACTGGCCCTTGCAGCATTGACAATGTCCGGTGCCGGGGCCATGGCCGCCGACGGCGGCACCACCACCTACCAGGCCAACCTCGGAGCCGTCAACGGCAGCCATGCCAGTGGCACCGTGATGATTTCCCTGACCGGGGACCAGGCCACCGTCACCGAGAATGTCAGCGGGCTCGCCGCCACGTTCAACGGCGCACCCTACCCGCACGTGCAGCACATCCACATCGACGGGATGGGCACCTGCCCCACCGCCGCTGCAGACACCAACAAGGACGGTGTCATCAGCACCACCGAGGGCGGCGCCTCCTACGGCAAGATCGGCACCACCCTCTCCAGCAGCGGCGACACCAGCGACAAGGCCGCCCTGGACCTGAAGGTGGCCGGCATGGGCGCCTCCTACAACTACCAGCGCACCTTCACCATGAATGCCGCCACCATTGCCGCGCTCAAGGCAGGGACAGGCGTGGTGGTGGTCCACGGGCTGGACCCGGCAACGCTTCCGGCCGCGGCCCAAAAGGAAAAGAGCGACCTGGTTCCCAGCCTGCCGCTTGCCGCGACGTCCCCCGCCTTGTGCGGCACCGTTGTTGCATCCCAGATGGCCGCCATGCCCGGCGGGGCCCCCGGCACGGGCCTGGTGCAGACCGCGGCCCAAACCGGCGCAAGCACCTCACCGGACCTTGGCTTGATGGCCGGGGCCGGCGCGCTGGTCGTGGCGGCAGGGGCGTTTGTTGCCCTGCGCCGCAAGAAGACGGCGTCGAACTGACGGGGGCCTGATTGTCCATGAACAAGCACACCAGCCGCCGCGGGCGCCGCACTGCCTCCGCGGCGGCCGGGGTCCTGCTCACGGGCCTTCTTTTTGGCACCGCGGCCTGCGCCCCGCAAGGGGCACCGGCCGCGGCGCCGGCAGCCACCATGGTTGCGTCGGCGCCGTCCGCCGTTTCCCGGGCAGCCACGGGCGTGTCCGCCACGGCGTCGGCCGCAAGGCAGCCGGCCACCACCGGTCCCCTCCTGGACGCGTCCGTTCCGGTCCGCCTGGACGTGCCCGCGGTGGACATCCACACGGCGCTGGTCCCGCTGGGGCAGGCGGCCGATGGGAGCATGGACGTTCCCGGCGGGCAACCCGGCGATCCCGGGGGCTGGTACAAGTACTCGCCCACGCCGGGCCAGCTCGGCCCGGCAGTCATCCTGGGGCACGTCAACAACCTCGCGTCACCCCAGGGCCTGTTCTTCCGGCTGCACGAAATGAAACACGGGGAACAGTTCACGGTGACCCGGGCGGACCACACCGTGGCTGTTTTCCAGGTCGACAAGCTCGCGGAGGTCAAGAAGGCCACGTTTCCCACGCTGGCCGTCTACGGCAACACGAACCGCGCCGAAATCCGGCTCATCACCTGCGGCGGCTACGACGCCGCCACAGGTGTTTGGACCGAGAACACCGTCGTCTACGGCCACCTGGTATCCAGCCACAAGGCATAACCGCCACACAGCACGGGACAGCAGCGGCAAGGCACACCATCCGCACGGCCCCGGCCGGGCGGGAAAACAATTCAGGGGATCGGAAAATCATGGGCAAGCAAACAAACCTCATCGCCGCCAGTGTCCTGGCAGCCCTGCTGGGCCTGGCCGGCTGCGGCACGGCGGCGGCCACCGGCACCGGACCCGGGGTTGTTCCACCGGCCACCGCACCCGTATCCGTTGGCGCAGCCCCGGCCATGAACGGCTCCGGAAATGCGATGGCCGGGATGATCCACATTGACTCCGGCGCCTTCCGGGACGCGACGCCGGTCCTGCCAGGATCCATGGTCACCGTCATGAACATGGACCCGTCCGCCTATACCTTCACTTCAGACGACGGCCACAGCTTCAGCGTCACGGTCCCTGCCGGTGCCATGGTGGGCTTCAAGGCGCCCGGGAGGCCCGGAAGCTACCCGTTCCACTGCGGGGGCAAGGCCGGCAGCATGCGCGGCGTGCTGACCGTCCGCTGACCATCCACGCAACACCAAGGGCCGCAGCCGCGCAACACCAAGGCCCCCACCCCGGGAGGGAACCACCATGAAAACAAGAATCGCGCTCCTTGCCGGGATGGCGCTGGGCAGCGCCCTGCTGGGCGGTTGCGCTGCCGGGACGCCGGCACCGGTGGGCCTGAAACCCGCGGCATCGCAGGGACCTGCCTCCCGGCCGGACCCGGACCAGGGCTCCGCCACGCCGGCCGCCGCTGTGGCCGCCGGGACGCCTCCGGGCGCCGCTGCCATGGTGTGCTCCACGGAAGCCAGGTCAAATGTCACCAAGATCCTGGGACTTGCCGCCGTGCCCCGGACAACCGACACATGGGACGGCGGCAGGTACACGTGCAGCTACGCACTGCCGGAAGGAAAGTTCGCCATGACGGTCCAGGTGTTCCCGTCAGCCCCGGCGGCCGCTGCCGGCGCCAAGGCGCTGGCCGGCCCGCTGGACGCCGCACCCATCAAGGGCCTGTCAAACCTGGGGCTTCCCGGCTACCAGTCTGCGGCAGGCACCGTCGTCTTCGCCAAGGACAACTTCACCCTTGACGTGGACGCCACGAAATTGACCGCCACGGTTGGCGCCAACCAGGTGACACGGGCAGGATTCGCCTACCAGATGGCCACCACCATCCTGGCCTGCTGGAGCGAACACTAGCCGGCCCCGCCACCGCGCGGGCAACGCATTCCCGTTATCGGCCCCAACGGGGGCCGGGGGACACACCCGCCCTGCCGGTGGCACTGAATACCTTGCACCACTACTGATCGGAGCTTCGCATGTCAGCAAGGACTGAACACTTGAATCCCTTGTCCGCCGTGAACCAACGGGGGCTGGCGGGCGCGTCCCACGGGAATCCGCTGCGGACCGTGCTCGTGGCCGCACTGGTCGTGGTGGGCGCCGCCCACATTCCCGTCATACCGGGCCACCTTCACGAAGCGCCCTACATCGGCGTCCTTTTCGTGTTGCTGGCGGCGGCCAGCTTTACGCTGGCCGGCGTCGTTGCCTTCCGTGGCACCCCGGAGGCCTGCATCCTCACCACCGCGGTGGAGGCCCTGGCCGTCACCGCCTACGTCATCTCACGTACGGCAGGGCTGCCCCTCATCGGCGACGACGTCGGCAACTGGCTCGAACCCCTCGGGGTGGTCTCCGTCGTCGCGGAGCTGGTGGCGTGCGTGGCCGCCGTCGCACTGTGCCGGAACATGCGTCGTCGGCGGGGTGCCCACACCGGCACGGCCCAGCGGCATCACCGCGGCCTCCGGTCAGCGACCTGACCGATGGCTCAGGGGCCCGGGGCGGGCGCCGCTTCTTAGGCCGCGGCGGCCGGAGCGAAAACTTTTGCCTTCCCGCGGCCCGGCTAAACTGGGCCTGTGAATTACGACGACGAACCCGCCCTTTCCGAGCTGTCCGCCGCTGCGCAGGTGGCCGACGCCCACCCTGTCCTTGACCTGTCCGGCGACGTGGCCGCCCTGACGGCCGCCGTCATGGACATTGAAAGCGTCTCCGGCAATGAGGGTGCGCTCGCGGATGCCGTGGAGGCTGCCCTGCGCGCCCTGCCGCACCTTGAGGTGGTCCGCAACGGCGACGCCGTTGTTGCCCGGACGTCGCTGGGGCGTGCCGAGCGCGTCATCCTGGCCGGGCACATCGACACGGTCCCGTTGCCCACCGTGCCCGGTTCGCGCGGCACCGTGCCCAGTTCCTGGGACGGGGAGGTGTTGTACGGCCGTGGCGCCACGGACATGAAGGGCGGCGTTGCAGTCCAGCTGGCCCTGGCGGCGGCCGTGCGGGAACCCAGCAAGGACATCACCTTCATCTTTTACGACCACGAGGAAGTGGCGGCGGCCAAGAGCGGGCTGGGACGGCTGGTCCGCGAGAACCGCGAACTGCTCGACGCCGACTTCGGCATCCTGCTGGAACCCACCAACGGCACGGTGGAGGGCGGCTGCAACGGCACCATCCGTTTCGAGGCCACCACGCACGGGCTGGCCGCACATTCGGCGCGGGCCTGGATGGGGGAGAACGCCATCCACGCAGCGGCGCCCATCCTGTCCCGGCTGGCCGCCTACGAGCCCGCCACGGTCACCGTGGACGGACTGGACTACCGGGAGTCCATGAACGCCGTGAAGATCCACGGCGGCACGGCCGGCAACGTGATCCCGGATGCCTGCGTGGTCGAAATCAACTACCGCTTCGCCCCGGACAAGACCCCGGATGAGGCGGAGGCCCACGTGCGCGAGCTGCTCTCCGGCTTTGAGCTGGTGCGCACTGACTCCTCCGCCGGCGCCCGGCCGGGGCTCAATGCGCCCGCGGCGGCGTCGTTTGTGGCGGCCGTGGGCCGCGAACCGCTGCCCAAATACGGCTGGACCGATGTGGCGCGGCTGGGCGAGATCGGCATCCCGGCCGTCAACTTTGGCCCGGGCGATCCACTCCTGGCCCACAGCGACAACGAACACGTCGCCGCCGCCGACATCCGCGCCTGCCTGGCCGCACTCGCCCGCTGGCTGGGATAGAAGGCCGGCATGCACAAAGTAGGTCGCAGTTGTTGCGGTGGCAACCGGTTTCCCGGTGCCGAATTCTGCAACTACTGCGACCTACTTGGGGTTTGGGGCGTGGAGCGGGGTGTCAGCCGGCCATGCCGACCTTGGTCTTGACGACCCTGACGCGTGAGGACATCTTGGATTCGACCAGTTTGGCAATGCCGGACAGGATCAGGCACAGGCCCACGTAGACGACGGCCGTGACCATGAGCGCCGGGACCACGGGGGAGCCGTACTGGCCCTGGGAGCCCAGGAAGTTCGCGTAGTACAGGACCTCGTTGTACGTGATCAGGAAGCCGAGCGCGGTGTCCTTGAGGATGACCACCAGCTGCGAGATGATCACCGGCAGCATGGAACGGACAGCCTGCGGCAGCAGGATGATCCACTGCACCTGTCCCTTGGACAGGCCGACGGCGAGCCCCGCCTCGCGCTGGCCCTTGGGCAGCGATTCGATGCCGGCGCGGAACACCTCGGCCAGGACCGAGCCGTTGTACAGGATCAGCCCCACCACGACGGCGATGAACGGCGTGATGCCCTTGACGCCGGCGGACGGCAGGCCGTAGTACATGATCATCATCAGGATCAGGACGGGTATGGCGCGGAACAGCTCGGTGAACCAGTACGCCGGGAGCCGGACCCACGAGGAGTCCGCCAGGCGGCCAAAGGCGAGCACGATGCCCAGGACCAGGCTGCCGACCGCGGCCCAGGCAAACGCAACCAGGGTTGCCCCGATGGCGTTGAGGAATTGCTCCTGGACCCGGGGGAAGGTGAAGATTTCCCACTTCTTGGCCGTGAACTGGCCGGACTCGTAGAACCGGAACAGGATGAAGGCAATGATGCCGACCACCACGATGACGGTGGCGATGTTGAGGTAGGAATTGCGGGTGCGGGCCTTGGGGCCGGGCACGTCAAAGAGCACCGAACTCATCGGGCCACCCTCCACTTCTTCTCGAGGTAGCGTTGCAGCGGTGTCAGGATGCCCAGCACCAGCACCACAAAGATCAGGGCCACCCACAGCAGGCCCGGCAGCAGCGGCTCGCCGCGTTCACTGAGGTAGGCGCGGATGGCGCCGGCCTCAAGCACGGAAAAACCGGCGGCCACGGTTGTGTTTTTCAGCAGGGCGATGAACACGCTGAAAAGGGGCGGGACAACCGAGCGGAAGGCCTGCGGCAGCACGATCAGGGTCAGGGTCTGCATGAACGGCAGGCCGATGGCGCGGGCCGCCTCGGACTGGCCCACCGAGACGGTGTTGATGCCCGAGCGGATGGCCTCGGACACGTATGTTGCCGTATAGAGGGAGAGGCCGATGATGGCGGCGTTCATGAAGCTGATTTCCGGCAGGTCCAGCTTCGGGTAGCCGAGCGCAAAGAAGGCCAGGATCAGCGTCAGCGGCGTATTGCGGACCACGTTGACGTAAAACGTGCCGGCAGCGCGCATCGCAGGCGCGGGGGAAACCCTCATGCCGGCCACAACGGTGCCCAGGATCAGGGCAAAAAACGCCGAGATGGCAAAGAGGATCCCGGTGTTCTTGAACCCCGTCAGGAAGAGGTCGCTGTTGTCAATAATTACATTCACGGTGCGGGATCGCTTTCAGTGAATTGTCGAAAGGAAAAGGGACGGTGGCGGCTCCCCGGCACGGCCGTCAAGGCCCTGCCGGGGCGCCGCCACCGGGACAAGGACGGTTAGGACTGCTCAACCTTCGGCTGCTCAACCTTGGTGCCGGACTTGCCCAGGGTGTCGTCGTAGATCTTCGTCCACGTCGCGCCGCCGTCGGTCAGCGTCTTGTCCAGGAAGGTGCGCATCGCGGTGTCGCCCAGCGGCAGGCCGACGCCGTACTTCTCAACCGTGAAGGGCTTGCCCACGACTTTCAGGCCGTCCTGTGATGAGGCAAAGCCGAGCAGGATCGCCTGGTCCGTGGTGACGGCGTCAACGCTGCCGCTCTTGAGCGCATCGACACACTTGGAATAGATGTCAAACTCCACCGGGATGGCCTTGGGGAAGTTCTGGCGGATGTTCTGGATGGGCGTGGAACCGGTGGCGGAGCACACCTTCTTCCCGTCCAGGTCCTTCTCGCTCTTGATGGACGTGTTGTCCTTCGTCACCAGCAGGCCCTGGCCCGTGATGAAGTAGGGGCCGGCAAAGTCGACCAGCTTCTTGCGCTTGTCCGTGATGGAGTAGGTGCCCACGTAGAGGTCCACGTCGCCGTTGGCCAGGGCCGACTCACGGTTGGCGGAGGGAATGGCCTTGAACTGGATCTTGTCCTTGGGGATGCCGAGCGAGGCCGCCATCCAGGTGGCAATCTCAATGTCGAAGCCGCTGCGCTCGCCCGTTGCGGCATCCAGGTAGCCCAGGCCCGGCTGGTCTTCCTTGACGCCGATGCGGATGCTGCCGGCAGACTTGATCTTGTCATACGTGGGGCTGCCGGTCAGGGCGACGGTCTTGGCGACGTCAAAGTTGGGGCCGGCTGCGGCGTCACTGCTGCTGCCGCCGGCGCCGCCGCCGCCACAGGCGGAGAGGGCCAGGGCCGCAGCTGCGGCAATCGCCGCAACGCTGAGGCTTTTTCGAATGAAGAAGTTCTTCATGGGGTTCCTTTCATAAACGGCCGTCGGGCCGCTGGTGCGAGTGGAATATTGAGTGTGGTGGAACTACCCAAGGGGGAGGGGGCTCAGCCGTTGGTCAGGATCTTGGAGAGGAAGTCCTTGGCACGGGAGCTCTGCGGGTTGGTGAAGAATTCGTCGGGTGTCGCTTCCTCCACGATTTGGCCGTCGGCCATGAACACGACCCGGTCCGCGGCCTTGCGCGCAAACCCCATCTCGTGGGTGACCACCACCATGGTCATGCCTTCCCGGGCCAGTTCCACCATGACGTCCAGGACCTCGTTGATCATTTCCGGGTCCAGGGCGCTGGTGGGCTCGTCAAAGAGCATCACCTTGGGCTTCATGGCCAAGGCACGCGCAATGGCCACGCGCTGCTGCTGCCCGCCGGAAAGCTGGGCGGGCAGCTTGGCCGCCTGGTGGCCCACGCCAACGCGCTCCAACAGCGCAAGGGCCTGCTTCTCGGCGTCGGCCTTGGAAACGCCCTTGACCTTGATGGGGCCCAGGGTCACGTTTTCCAGGATCGTCTTGTGCGCAAACAGGTTGAAGGACTGGAAGACCATGCCGACGTCGGCGCGCAACGCGGCCAAGGCCTTGCCCTCCTTCGGCAGTTCCTCACCTTCAATGGTGATGGAACCGTCGTCGATGGTCTCGAGGCGGTTGATGGTGCGGCAGAGCGTGGATTTTCCCGAGCCGGAAGGCCCAATGACCACCACGACCTCTCCCTTGGTGACCTGCAAGTTGATGTCCTGCAGGACGTGGAGCGGGCCGTAGTGCTTGTTGACGGCCTTAAGCTCCACGAGGGCAGGTGCCTGTACGGGATTAGTCATGAAGTGAATCTATCCAAGATTCCGCGCGCAGGTAAAACTTTTCCACGGTTCGGCGCTGATCGTAACGCGTTTGATACCTGCCTCACACTTTTCCTGCCTGCGCGGGCGCCGGTTTCACGTAGCCTTATGGCATGAGTGCACCCACCGGATCCAGCAGGCCCTCCCGTCCCCTGAAGAAGCGCTTCGGCGCCTGGACGAAAGGCGCGCCCGCAGGGTCCACGGCGGATTCGAGGCTGCTGGCCACCCCGCCCAGCGGCGACTTCACGCACACCGACCCGTGGCGGGTCATGCGGATCCAAAGCGAATTCGTCCAGGGCTTCGACTCCCTGGCGGACATCGGACCGGCCATCAGCGTGTTTGGCTCCGCCCGCACCAAGCCCGACCATCGCCACTACCAGACCGGCGTGGAAGTGGGCCGTCTCCTGGTGGAAGCCGGCGTTGCCGTGATCACCGGCGGCGGACCCGGCTCCATGGAGGCGGCCAACCGCGGTGCCAGCGAGGCCGGCGGGCTGTCCATCGGGCTGGGGATCGAGCTGCCCTTCGAGCAGGGGATGAACCAGTGGGTGGGGCTGGGCGTGGACTTCCGCTACTTTTTCGCCCGCAAGACCATGTTCGTCAAGTACGCGCAGGGGTTCGTGGTCCTGCCCGGCGGCCTCGGCACCCTGGATGAGCTCTTTGAAGCCATGGTCCTGGTGCAGACCAACAAGGTCACCCAGTTCCCGATCGTCCTGGTGGACACGGCCTTCTGGTCGCCGCTGCTGGACTGGATCCGCGACACCATGGTGGCCGAGGGCCTGGTTTCCCCGGGCGACATGGACATCATCCAGCTGGCCGACACCCCCGAGCAGGCCGTGGCCCTGGTCATGGCCGGCGACGCCGGCACGAAGGTCGCCGCGGGCTGAGCCGGCACTGCTGTCCCGGCACTGCTGATCTGGCACTGCTGATCTGGCACCATGGAGGGGTGAGCTATTTCCTGATCTTCCTCGCCGTCATGCTCGCCGCAGCGGTGGCCGTGTATGTGGTGGGGCTCAAGCGGCCGGCCGGTGACATCTACGCGGACGGGCTGGAAGCGCCCGTGTCCGGCCTGCCGCCGGTGCTGCTGCCCGCCGTCCCGGCCCCCGCCGACGTGGACCACGTCCGCTTTGGCCTTGGCCTGCGCGGCTACCGCATGGACCAGGTGGACGAGGTCCTGGACCGGCTGCGGGACGAACTGGCCGCAAGGGACGCGCGGATCGCCGAGCTGGAGGCGGCCGTGCCCGCCGTACAGCACGACGCCGCCGACGGCGGGAACCCCGCCGATGCCCCTTCCGGGGCACCCGCCGACGGCGGCAGGGCCGCCCCGGGGGACGCGTCCGGCGTCGAGCCTGGAAAGGAATCCTGAGCATGGCCAACGTGGTGGTGGGGACGGACGGGAAGGCGCGCTGCGCCTGGGCCGGCATCGAATCCGACGAGCTGTACCAGAGCTACCACGACGAGGAGTGGGGCCGGCCGGTCGCCGGGGAGCGCGAGCTTTTTGAACGGCTCAGCCTGGAGGCCTTCCAGTCGGGCCTGAGCTGGATCACCATCCTGCGCAAGCGTGGCGCCTTCCGGGCAGCCTTTGCCAACTTTGAACCGGCGGCCGTGGCGGGGTTCGGGCCGGCGGACATCGAGCGGCTCATGGCCGACGCGGGCATTGTGCGCAACCTGATGAAGATCAAGGCCACCATCGGCAATGCGCAGGCCATTTTGGCGCTGCCGGACGGCACCACCCTCGGCTCGCTGCTGCAGGCGCACGCCCCGGCCCCGCGGCCGGCGGGCGGGCCGGTTCCGGCGAAAACGGCCGAATCGGCGGCGCTGGCCAAGGCCCTGAAAAAATTGGGCTTTGCCTTCGTGGGGCCCACCACCGCCTACGCCATGATGCAGGCCGTGGGCCTGGCCAACGACCACCAGCCCGGCTGTTGGGTGGCCGAAGCCCTGACGCGGCCGTGACGGCAGGTGCCGGCCGGGCGCTGGTGCAGGGGCGGGGCGGTTCCACGGTCAACGGGCTGATCCACGCCGCGCTGCGCCGGTGGCTGGCACCCCTGCGCCGGGCGCCGTGGTGGGTGAAGGTTTCCCTGCTGTACGGCGCAGCCAGGCTGGTCTCCTTCGGCATCCTGGCCGGGGCCGGATACCACGCCGCGGAATCGCCCTGGTCCGGTGCCCGTCCGGACTACCTCACCTTCATCGACCGCTGGGACGCCGGCTGGTACGAGCGCATCTTCGACGGCGGGTACCCGTCCGGCATCCCGCGCAACCCGGACGGCACGGCCCAGCCCAACCAATGGGCCTTCTACCCCCTGTTCCCCCTGCTGGTGCGCGGGCTCAATGCCGTGACCGCGCTGCCGTGGGTGGTGGCGGGCCCGCTGGTGGCCACCGCCGCCGGGTTCGCCGCGGCCTTGGTCATCTACCGGCTGTTCCGCCGCGTTGCCGCGCCGGCCACGTCCCTGTGGGGCGTGGGGTTCTTTGCCGTGTTCCCGGCGTCGCCTGTTCTGCAGGTGGCCTATGCGGAGTCGCTGGGCACCTTCCTGCTCGCCGCCGCCCTTCTGATGCTCACCGGGCGCCGCTACCGTGCGGCCGTGCCCGTGGTGGTGCTGCTGTGCCTGGCGCGGCCGGCAGGGGTGCCGTTTGCCGCCGTCGTCGGCGCCCACCTGGCCCTGCGCTGGGTGCGGCGGCGCCGGGACCCGTTCCCGCCGCGCGAAGCGGCCGCCGGCGTGGTGCTGCTGGCGGTCAGCACGTTCATGGCTTTCGCCTGGATGCTGGCCGCGTGGTGGGCAACGGGGGAGCCCAGCGCCTACACGGACACCGAAACGGCGTGGCGTGGCACCCACCTGGTGCTGTTCAAGCCCTGGTTCGACGCAGGTATCCAGCTGGCGGGCCCGTTCTGGGGTCCGCTGCTGCCGGTCCTTTTCGTGGCGCTGGCCGCCCTGTACCTTAACTCGCAGGCCGTGCGGCGCCTCGGCACCGAGCTGCGTGTGTGGTGTGCCGTGTACCTGGCCTATCTGCTGGCAGTCCTGGACCCGCAGTCCAGCTCGTTCCGGATGATGCTTCCGCTGTTCCCCCTGGCGCTCGCCGCCGCGTTCATTTCCCGCGCCAGGGCGTACCGCTGGGCCGTGGTGGTGATGTTCACGGCGCTGCAACTTGTGTGGGTTGTGTGGCTGTGGCAGTATTCGGCCGTCAGCAGCGGGCAGGCCTGGCCGCCGTGACGAACCATGGCTTTTGCGCGCCGCCCGGGGGACCGCCGATTAGGACCCGGCACCGGAAATACGGAATAATGGGTTGTGAGCGATACAACACGAACCTGCATGTGGGGAATGCCCCGCAGGCCTGTGGGTTCGAACTATGAAAAGGGGAAGTCCTGATGGCGGCCATGAAACCCAGAACCGGCGACGGTCCGATGGAAGTGACCAAGGAAGGGCGAAGCCTGATCCTGCGGCTCCCGCTGGAAGGCGGCGGACGCCTTGTGGTGGAAATGAACGCAGACGAGGCCAGCAGCCTCAAGGAGTGCCTGGTGGGCGTGACCGAATAACGGTGTCAACCACCAACGATTTACCTGCGGGGCGGCCAAGCTGCCCCGCTTGGCGTTTAATGGGGGCGCCGGTCCCGGGTGCCTAGCGTTTGACGGCGAGCAGCAGCCCGTCGCCGGTGGGCAACATTGCCGAGACCAGCCCGTCGTGCTCGCGGACCATCTTGCCGACCTTGCGCAGCACCACGGTGTTGCTTTCGCGGATGGCGGGGTCGGAGACGCGGTCCTTGTCCAGGGCGTCGTTGACCACCAGCAGCCCGCCGGACTTCAGCAGCCGGATGGCCTGCTCGACGTAGTTGGGGAAGCTGGGCTTGTCGGCGTCGATGAAGACCAGGTCGTACGCGGCGTCGGTCAGCCGGGGCAGCACATCCTGGCCGCGGCCCGAGATGGTGCGCGTCCGGTTGGCGGGGGAGCCGGATTCGATGAACGCCTCGCGGGCGGCCTTGAGGTGGTCGACGTCGGGGTCGATCGTGGTCAGCACGGCACGGGGCCCCAGCCCGCGCAGCAGTGAGACGCCGGAAACCCCGGCGCCCGTGCCGACCTCCACGGCCGTCTGCGCCTTGGATGTCGCGGCCAGGACCGTCAGTGCCGCTGCCACGCCGTGGGTGACGGGAAACAAGCCCAGCTCATGCGAGCGTTCGCGGGCGCGGCGCAGGACGTCGTCTTCCACGGGGAGGCCCTCCGCGTAGGACCAACTGGTGGACTTGTCGGCGCTCATGGGTGCTGTTTTCCTAAACTGTTGCGGTGGATTCCTCTAGCCTACTGCCTGCGCCGTGGGCTGAATTTCCCTTTTGCACAGCAAATAGCCAGATTCTTTTGGCACAATATGGTAACCCGGTGGCAATTCGCCGGGGAGGTTTACACAAGCCGCAAGAATAGAGGTGCAGACATGGGTTCCGCCCCCAGCCCCGCCGTTTCTGCTGCCGACCCGCAGTGGACCCCACCGTCGTGGGACGAAGTGGTCACCAACCACTCGGCCAAGGTGTTCCGCCTCGCCTACCGCCTGACCGGCAACAAGTTCGACGCCGAGGACCTCACCCAGGAGGTGTTTGTCCGGGCGTTCCGTTCACTGTCAAAGTTCAAGCCCGGCACCCTGGACGGCTGGCTGCACCGCATCACCACCAACCTGTTCCTGGACCAGGCGCGCCGCAAGCAGCGGATCCGCTTCGACCCCCTGGCCGACGATGCCGAGTCGCGGTTGGCCGGCTCCGACCCGGGGCCCGAACGCACCTTTGAATTCAACAACCTCGACGTGGACATCGCCGCCGCGCTGGAGGCGCTGCCGCCGGACTTCCGCGCCGCCGTCGTGCTGTGCGACATGGAAGGCCTCTCCTACGACGAGGTGGCCCACGCCCTGGACATCAAGCTGGGCACCGTCCGTTCCCGCATCCACCGGGGGCGGGCCATGCTGCGCGAGTCGCTGGCGGATTTGGCGCCGGGACGGGGGCGGGATGTCCGGCAGCCGAAGAAGCCGCTGCTGAAGCTGCCCCGGATCGCCGGTGTCCACTAGGCGCCGTCCCGGGCGCAGGCCGAACGGCGCCCGGGCCACGGGGTGTTCGGAATCGTTGCTTTTAGTCCGGAGAGGGTAATCTTCCTAACGTGTTTGGTATCAATACCCCCGAGCTGCTCCTGATTGTCATTGTGGCAGTCCTAGTGATCGGGCCTAAGCGTCTTCCCGGGTATGTGGAGAAACTGAAGAACCTCATCCGCGAGGTCCGCAGGATGGCTTCCGGCGCGCGTGAAACCATCAAGGAAGAGTCCGGGCTGGACATCGACGAGATTGACTGGAAGAAGCTGGACCCCCGCCAGTACGATCCCCGGCGCATCATCCGCGAGGCGCTCCTGGACGACGACGACATTGATGCCTTCAATTCATTCAAGGCGGCCCCCGGTGCCGCCATTGCCTCGATGATGGGCAAGGACAGCGACGAAAAGCCCGTGGAAGCATCCGCGCCCGCCCGGGTGGTGGAGCGCCTGGCCGAAGGCCAGCGGGCCCCCTTCGACCTGGAAGCCACCTGACCCCACCGACGCTCGGTTGCAACCGGGGGTCTTTTCCCCGCCCCTCCCGCACGATCGGGGGTCTTTTTTCCAACGCTCCCGCACCCGTGGGGCATTTCGTGGGCCGTGCTGCGTGAGGTGGTGTTTCACCTGCCACCTGCCGGACAGCGCTCCCGACGTGGTGCCGTGGCGGACCTGTTTGATTCCCCTGTGGCGGGGGCATTGGCGGTCGAGCGCCGGCGTAGTTCCTGATGGAAGCTGAGGGAGCGCAGGGGCTGGAGCGCTGAACCGGCCATGTGGCGCAATCGTTTCCGGGGCGTCCCGTCGCAGGCTGGGGCATGGAACCGGAACTGCTGGAGGGCCGGGGAAAACACCCCCGGTTGCAACCGGGCGTTCCAAAAAACGGCCCCGGTTGCGCGGGAGGGCCGGGGAAAACACCCCCGGTTGCAACCGGGGGTTGGGGTTAGCGCGGGGTGACGCCCAGGTGCAGGCCGGACAGGCCGCGGGGTCGGATGGCCAGTTTGCCGGCAATGTCCAGCAGTGCCGCGGCGGACGGTGATTCCGGGTTGGCCAGCACGATCGGCGTGCCGATGTCCCCGCCTTCCCGCAGCGCAACATCCAGCGGAATCTGGCCCAGCAGCTCCACCGTGGCGTTGACGGTCTGGCTGAGCCGCGTGGCCAGCACCTCGCCGCCGCCGGAGCCGAACAGTTCCATGGTGCTGCCGTCGGGGAGTGTCAAAAATGACATGTTCTCAACCACGCCGGCCACTTTTTGGCCTGTCTGCACGGCGATCGCCCCGGCCCGCTCGGCGACGTCCGCGGCGGCTGCCTGCGGGGTCGTCACCACCAGGATCTCCGCCCTGGGCAGCAGTTGTGCCACGGAGATTGCCACGTCCCCGGTGCCGGGCGGCAGGTCAAGGAACAGGACGTCGAGGTCACCAAAATAAACGTCGGTCAGGAACTGCTCCAGCGCCCGGTGCAGCATGGGCCCGCGCCAGGCGACGGGCTGGTTGCCGGTGACGAACATGCCGATGGAAATGACCTTGACGTCGTGCGCGACGGGAGGCAGGATCATTTCGTCCACCCGAGTGGGTGCCTGCGTGATGCCCATGAGCGCCGGCACGGAGAAGCCGTAAATGTCCGCATCCACGATGCCCACGCGCAGCCCCTTGGCGGCCAGGGCGCAGGCCAGGTTGACCGTCACCGAGGACTTGCCGACCCCGCCCTTCCCGCTGGCCACGGCATAGACCCGCGTCAGCGACGACTCCTCGTTGAACGGGATGCCGCGCTTGGGGTTGGTGCCCTGGAGCATTTCCTTCAGCCCGGCACGCTGTTCGGCGGTCATGACCGTCAGGTCCACGTCCACGCCCGTGACACCGTCCACCGCCATCAAGGCGGCGGCCGCGTCCCGGGTGATGGTCCCGCGCAGCGGGCACCCCGCAACGGTGAGCCGGACGACGGCGCGTACCCGGCCGCCGTCGTCCGCTGCCACCGATTCGACCATGCCCAGCTCCGTGATGGGCCGGCGCAGCTCTGGGTCGATGACCGTGGCGAGGGCGGCCTGGAGGGATTCGGGGGACGGGGCGGACATGCGGTGGCGGCCTTAGTTGTTGGTGGTGCGCTTGGCGGGGACGGTCTTGATGGCCTGGGTGGCGGGATTTCGGAAGACGCGGGGCTCGCGGGCCGGCTCCGCGTCGTCGTCGGAGAAGCTGATCAGTTCCTCCAGGAGGCTGCGCAGCTCGGAGCGGACGAAGTCGCGGGTGGCGACCTCGCGCAGGGAGATGCGCAACGCGGCCACCTCCCGGGTCAGGTACTCGGTGTCCGCCAGGTTGCGCTCGTTGCGGGTGCGGTCCTGCTCGATCTGGACGCGGTCCCGGTCATCCTGGCGGTTCTGGGCCAGCAGGATCAGCGGTGCCGCATAGGAGGCCTGGGTGGAGAAAAACAGGTTGAGCAGGATGAACGGGTACGGGTCCCACTTGAGGCCAAACAGCCCCACGACATTCAGCGCAATCCACACCACCACCACGATGGTCATGTACAGCAGGAAATTCGCCGTGCCCATGTAGCGGGCAAAGCGTTCGGCAAAGCGGCCGAAGAGGTCCGGGTCGCCGGCGAGGTTGGGCAGGAGCCGGGACCGCAGCTCCAGGGGCGTGTCGAGGCCGCCGCCCTTGGCGTGGTGCTTTTCAGCCAATGCGGCCTCCCAGCTTTCTGATCGCGGCGCTGTCGTCGTGCGTGCGCCAGTCCTCGGGGAGCAGGTGGTCCAGCAGGTCGTCCACGGTCACGGCGCCCACCAGCCGGCCCTCCTTGCTGACCACCGGCAGGGAGTTGAGGTTGTAGGAGGCCATGGTGTGGCTGACCACGCTGATGTTGTCCTGGTCGGAAACGGGCTCCAGGTTCTTGTCCACGAGCGTGCCCAACTGTTCCGGCGGGGCGCTGCGCAGCAGCTGCTGGATGTGCACCACGCCCAGGAAACGGCCCGTGGGCGTCTCCAGCGGCGGGCGGCAGATGAAGATGGCGGAGGCCAGCGCCGGGGAGAGGTCTTCGCTGCGCACGTGCGCCAGCGCCTCGGCAACCGTGGCCTCAGGGGGAAGGATCACCGGCACCGACGTCATGAGCGCGCCGGCCGTGCCCTCCTCGTACTGCAGCAGGCGCCGGACGTCCTTGGCCTCGTCCGGTTCCATCAGCAGCAGCAGTTCCTCCGCCTTGGCCTGGGGGAGGTCGGCCAGGAGGTCGGCGGCGTCGTCGGGGTCCATCTCTTCCAGGACGTCCGCGGCGCGTTCGTTGTCGAGGGCGGAGAGCAGGGTGACCTGGTCTTCCTCCGGCAGTTCGGACATGACGTCAGCGAGCCGTTCGTCCTGCAGCTCGCTGGCCACCTCGACGCGGCGTTTGTCGCTCATTTCCTGCAGGGCGTCGGCGAAGTCTGCCGCCTTGAGGTCTTCATGGGTGGCCACAAAGTGCGTGGCGCCCTGCGGCTCCAGGGCGTCGTCGGGGTGGGCGTCCGCCCAGTCGATGAGCAGGGTGTGCCCGCGCCTCAGGCCGCGCAGCCGGGAGGTCGAGCCGCCCCGGCGCACAAACAGCTTCGTGACCACCCAGTCGCCGTTGCGCTGTTGGTCCATGGCAATGTCTTCAATGACGGCGTCGCCGCTGCCGTCCACCAGGGACACCTTGCGGTCGAAGATCCCGCCCACCACCAGCTGTTCGGCGCCGCGCTGTTCAAAGCGGCGCAGGTTGACCAGGCCGGTGCAGATGATCTGGGACTGGTCCATGGACGTCAGGCGGGTCATCGGCACGAACACGCGTTTCTTGCCCGGGACTTCAACCACGATGCCGACGGCGTGCGGGGCCGTGTGCGGCTGGCCGAGGCCCAGCACCACCACATCGCGCAATTTGCCCAGACGGTCGCCCAACGGGTCAAAGACGTCCAGGCCGAGGAGTCGCGCCACAAAGATGCGCGTGGGTTGAGTGCTCACACCTACAGGCTACTTCCCACGCGTGGAATTGACGTAACCTTGGCGCGCCCGGCAGTGTGGGCGCATTTCACTGCCAGCGATACTCCAGCCAATGTGCAGGTAGATGGTGAAGAATGGTTGTATGGCAAACCTCTTTGGACGTACCCGACCAATGGATGAGGCCCGCGTTCTTCCCACCGGGGAGACGATCGGTTCCTACACCTCATATTTGGACGCCCAAAAGGCGGTCGACTACCTGGCGGACGAGAAATTCCCGGTCCAGCACGTCTCGATTGTGGGCAACGACCTGAAGATGGTGGAACGCGTCACCGGCAAGCTCAGCTATCCGCGCGTGGCCCTGTCCGGTGCCATGACCGGTGCCTGGTTTGGCCTGTTCATCGGGGTCCTTCTTTCCTTCTTCGACGGCAATGCCGGTGCGGGCGGGCCCTACCTGAACGTCATGACGGCGGTACTGATGGGCGCCGCGTTCTGGATGCTGTTCGCCATCATCGGCTACGCCGCCCAGCGCGGCAAGCGTGACTTCACCTCCACGAACCAGGTGCTGGCCAGCAACTACGACGTCATTGTTTCCCCGGACCTGGCCATGGACGCGCGCCGCATTCTCGCCCAGCTGCCCATGAAATCCGCCGCGCCCCGCCCCTTCCAGGGGCAGGGCTACCGGCCGCCGGTCCAGCCCCCCGCGCAGCCGCCGGCGCGCCCCGAAGGCTGGCACGACCCCTACGGCACGCCCAAGCAGCCCGTCCCCGACTCGCCCGAGGCCGAGGAAAGCCACGACCGTCCGGGCCAGGCACCCCTGAGCGGGCCGCGCCGCGGGCAGTTCCCCGACCTCCCGGACGGCCGCCCCCAGTACGGCATCCGCGTGGACAACCCGCCGCAGCGGGCCCCCGAGAAGCCCGAAGAGGGCGCGTCGGGGCAGTAGCCCTTTCACCTTTCGTGCCCGACGCCGGTCCCGCCCACCTGCCCCGACCAGGCAGGACGGGGCGGCCGAAGACGCCGATGGGGACTTGTGGGCCTGGATGATCCAGGCCCAAAAGTCCCCATCGGCATTCTGCGCAGTGCCGCGGCGCCGGTCAGGGGAGGGCGCCCTCGCCGGCTGCAAAAATCCGGACCCGGACGTGTTCTTCGTTAAGGTCGTGGAGGCGTGCCTTGAGCAGGTCGGATGCCGTGATGGTGCCCACCGGTTCCACGGCGCCGTCGGCCCCGGTCCGGACCACCA
Organism: Arthrobacter sp. SDTb3-6; assembly: GCF_013376095.1. GTDB lineage: Bacteria > Actinomycetota > Actinomycetes > Actinomycetales > Micrococcaceae > Specibacter. The sequence goes on from NZ_JAAMFN010000026.1 coordinate 18,397, forward strand.
GGGCACTGCCCCGCCCGTCCTCCGCGAGGAGGTAGGCCACGTGCCGGGTGGTGGCGCCGTCGTCGACCACCAGGCTGTCCCCGGGGGCGGGGGCCGGCCGGCCCGGGTCCAGGGGCGCCATCACCTGGCGGGCGAAGAAAGTTTCCAGCGGGTCGGTGGAATACTCGCGGGTCAGGTGGAGCCCTCGCCGTGCGATTTTCTCGGTCAGCACGGAGCGCTTGAGCACCAGACTGGACAGCGCGTGGGCCGCCGTGGCCGCGATCAGCAGTGGAAGGATGGCGCTGTAGACGTGGGTCAGCTCCACGGTGAAGATGACGCCGGTCAGGGGCGCGCGCATGACACCGCCCACGACCGCGGCCAGGCCGACCATCGCCCAGAACCCGGGGAAGACGTGGGGGAAGAACAGACCCTCGAGGGCGCCCAGCGCGCCGCCGATCATGAAGATCGGTGCCAGCACGCCGCCGGAGGTCCCGGAACCGAGGGACAGGGACCAGATCAGCGTCTTGACCACCAGGATCCCCACGATCAGGCCCATGGTCGCCCGGCCCGTGAGCAACTGGTCGATCACGTCGTAACCGACGCCCAGCGCGCGGGGCTCGATCAGCCCGCCGGCGCCGATGACCAGCCCGCCGATCGCCGGCCACCACATCCAGTGGACAGGCAGCTTGTGGAACGCATCCTCCGCGCGGTACACCAGCCAGGTGGCCACCACGGCCAACAGGCCGCCCACCACGCCGCCAACCACGGCCAGCGCGTTCACGGAAATCGGGTAGTGCAGGTCCGCGGGGACCGTGACCGGAAAGATCGGGGCCGTGCCCAGGAGCAGGCCGCGGCCGTAAATGGCGACGGCGACGGCGGCCACCACCGGGATGAAGCTGCGCGGGCGCCACTCGAAGAGCAGCAGTTCCACAGCCAGCAGCACGGCTGCCAGCGGCGAGTTGAACGTCGCTGCCATGCCGGCCGCGGCGCCGGCCACCATGAGCGCCTTCCGTTCGTCGGCGCTGAACTTCAGCCCCTGCGCCAGGATGGAGCCCAGGGCGCCGCCGGTCATGATGATGGGGCCCTCGGCACCGAACGGGCCGCCCGTGCCGATGCTGATGGCCGCGGAGATTGGTTTCAGCAGGGCCACCTTCGGGGCCACCACGCTGCCCTGGGTAAGGATGGCCTCGATGGCCTCGGGCATGCCGTGCCCGCGGATCTTCTCCGAGCCAAACCGGGCCATCACGCCGATGACAAGGCCGCCCACCGTCGGGGCGAACAGGACCAGCCACCAGGGATGGTGTGCCCCCGGGGCCACGAGGTCCGTGGCCAGGCGCTGGTAAAAGACCATGTTGGTGACAAGGCCGATCAGCTTCAGCAGCACGAATGCGGCGGCGGCGCCGGCGGCGCCCACCAGCAGGGCCCAGGCCGTGATCACCAGCACGCGCGGGGTAAGCGTGAAGTCACCCAGCTCCAGCTTCCGCCGCATTCCCGTGCGCCCGCCGGGTGCCAGGGCGCCGATCCCGGCGCTCACAGGGCCACCCGGTTCCAGGCCATCGCGTCGGCGAGGGCGTCGTCGTCGGCGTTGGCCACCGAGGTGTAGAGCAGTTCCAGGGCGTCCACCACGCCGGCCTGGCGGTCCGCGGGGACCGCCCCCACCATGCGTGCCAGCTGCTGCTTGCGCCACCCGGTCACGCGCTCCACCACCGCCTTGCCAAGCGCGCTCAGCTCCAGGGTCACCACGCTGCGGTGGTGGGTGTCCGAGCCGCGTTCGATGTGCCCGGACGCGGCCAGCCGCTCAGCCAGCCGGGACACGGACGACGGCGCCACCCCCATGGCGGCGGCGGCGCGGGAGGACTGCACCGTGCCCAGCGTGTCCAGGGTCAGGAGCAGCCGGAACTGTGGCCCGGTGAGCGGACCTTCGAGCTCGTTCAGGCTGTGCAGGGTCATGCCGACAACGTCGCGGGCCAGCATTTCAAGGGCGTGCACCCCGCGATCGTGCATGGAGGTGTTGGGTGGGACTGCGGTGGGCCCGGGATCGGGCAAAGGATGTTTCACTTCCAAAGTGTTGCACACCGCAAGAGTTTTACCGAATGGCCCGTAACGTTAAACCGCAACTGGGTCGCACTTGTTACCAAAAATCCCCGAAAAATCGGGCGAAAACGGTAACAAGTGCGACCCAGTTGGGAGGGGCGGCGGAGTGCTAGGCGGAGAGGCGGGCCATCCAGGCTTCGACGTCGTCCGGGGTGCGGGGGAGTGCCGCGCTGAGGTTGACGGGTCCGCCGGCGGTGATGAGGATGTCGTCCTCGATCCGCACGCCGTTGCCGCGGTACTCGGCCGGGATGCCCAGGTCCTCGGCCTTGAAGTACAGGCCCGGTTCGATGGTGAAGACCATGCCCTCGGTGATGATGCCGTCCAGGTACAGCTCGGCACGGGCCTGCGCGCAGTCGTGCACGTCAAGGCCCAGGTGGTGGCTCGTGCCGTGCGGCATCCAGCGGCGGTGCTGCTGGCCCTCCGGCGACAGCGCGACGGCGGCCGCGACGGGCAGCAGGCCCCATTCCTCCAGGCGCGCGGCCAGCACCTCCATGGCGGCGTTGTGCACCTCGCGGAACCGGCGGCCCGGGACGGCGACGGCGAACGCAGCGTCCGCCGCGTCAAGCACCGCCTGGTAGATCCGGCGCTGGACCTCGGAGTACCGGCCGTTGACCGGGATGGTGCGCGTGACGTCCGCCGTGTACAGTGAATCCGCCTCGACGCCGGCGTCCACCAGCAGCATTTCGCCGTCGTTCACGGTGCCGGTGTTGTGCGTCCAGTGCAGGATGGTGGCATTGTTCCCGCCGGCGGCGATGGTGTCGTAGCCAAGCTCGTTGCCGTCCTCGCGCGCGCGGGCGAAGAACGCCCCTTCCACCACGCGTTCGCCGCGGCGGTGGGTCACGGCGCGCGGCAGGGCCTTGACGATCTCCTCGAAGCCGGCGGCCGTGGCGGCAATGGCGATCTTCATCTGCTCAATTTCCCACCCGTCCTTGAGGAGGCGCAGCTCGGACAGGGCCTCGGCCAGTTTCGCATCGAGTTCGTCCAGCGCGGGAAAGTCCATGTTCTCCGGGTCGACGGCGGTGTTGTAGCGGGCCGTGTCCACCAGGGCGTCGATGTTCTCGTCAACCTTGCGCACCAGCCGGACGGACACGCCGCCCACGCTGGGTTCGCCCACGTTCTTGGTGATGGCCACCTCCAGCTCGGAAATGTCCACGGTGTCCAGGCCCAGCAGCGCCCTGAACTCGGCCAGTGTGGGCCGCGGGCCGATCCAGAACTCGCCGCTGCGGGAGTCGGCGTAGAACTGCTTCGTGTCCCGGCCGGCCAGCGGCCGGAAGTACAGCGTCGCGTGGTGGTGGCCGCCGTCGTCCCCCTCGCCGTCGGCAACGGGTTCCAGGACCAGCACGGCGTCCGGCTCGTGGTCGACGCCCAGGCCCGTCAGGTGGGCAAACGCGGAGTGCGGCCGGAAGCGGTAGTCGCAGTCGTTGGAGCGGACCTTCAGGGCGCCGGCCGGGATGACCAGGCGCTCGCCCTTGAACTGTTCGGAAATGGCACGACGGCGGCGCGCGGCATGGTCCGCGACCTCGGCCCGGGCGGGCAGCTGCGTGGACGCGGGAGCCCAATTGGCGGCCATGAAGGCGCGGAATGCGTCCGAGTCGGGGCGGTGCGAACGGTTGTTCACGCGTTCCTCGAGCGGCTGCTGGATGGATTCAGGATGCTGGGTGGGCTGTTCCGTCTGGTTCATCCCCCCAGTCTCTCACCGGGGCTGCGCGCGGACAAAGGCAGGGAGCGCGGTGCCTGGCCCGGCCGGGACGTAGGCTGGGGGAGTGAGGATCGATCTGCACGCGCATTCAAACGTTTCCGACGGCACACAGGCCCCCGCGGGACTCGTGTCCGCGGCCGCTGCGGCGGGGCTGGACGTCCTTGCCCTGACCGACCACGACTCCACCGCCGGCTGGGCCGAGGCGTTGGCGGCGGCCCGCGGGCAGGGGATCGGGCTGGTCCCGGGCATGGAGGTGTCCTGCAAGACGTCCCGCGGGATCAGCGTCCACCTGCTGTGCTACCTGCACGACCCGGCCGACCCCGGGCTGCTGGAGGAAATCACCAAGGCCAAGGACGCCCGCCTGTCCCGCGCCGAACGCATGGTGGAGCGCCTGGCCGAGGACTACCCGCTGAACTGGGACGACGTCAGCGCGCACGTGGCCCCCGGCGCCACGGTCGGCCGGCCGCACATTGCCGACGCCCTGGTGGCGGCCGGGATCGTGGCCGACCGCAACGAGGCCTTTGCCAACATCCTTACCTCACATTCGCGCTACTTTGTCAGCCACTACGCACCGGACCCGGTGCTGGCCGTGGAATTGGTGCGGGCCGCCGGCGGGGTGCCCGTGTTTGCCCACCCGCTCGCGTCCGCCCGGGGGCGGGTGGTGGAGCCGGAAACATTCCATGACATGATCGACGCCGGACTGCTCGGCCTGGAGGTCGACCACCGGGACAACCCGCCGGAAAACCGCGTCTGGCTGCGCAAGCTGGCGCGCCGGGAAGGGCTGATCGTGACCGGTTCCTCGGACTACCACGGCACCGGGAAACCGAACCTGCTCGGCGAAAACACCACGGCGCCGGAGATGCTCGAACGGATCGTTGACGCCGCGAAGGGTTCGCAGGCGTACCTGCCCTGACCACGGCCGGTGCAGCCATGGTTGTGCCATCATTACCTGCCCGCTCGGTCCATTCGGGCGCCCGGCGGGAGGGCGGCTGGTCGCTTTTTATGGCGGAACCCTCTTGCTGACCCTGTTTATTGGGAAAAGGAATGAAAACGCCGACTACTACATGACCGCCGGAAACAAGGTCGGCTTTGGAATTTCCGCCGGCAGCATGACCGCCACGTGGATTTGGGCGTCGTCGATGTACGCCTCGGCCACCTCCGGCTATGCCTACGGCATTTCCGGGCCGATCCACTACGGCCTGTGGGGCGCGTTGATGATTTTGTTCATCCACCCCTTTGGCAAGCGGATCCGCTCCGTGGCGCCCAAGGCCCACACCCTGGCCGAGGCCCTGTACGCCCGGCACGGAAAACCCAGCCAGCTCATGCTGGCCGGCTCCAACATCGCCGGCTCCCTCATCAGCATCACCTCCAACTTCATTGCCGGCGGCATCCTGCTGTACTCCCCGTGGTCCGGTTTCCGTGCCTCCGTGCTGACGGATGCCGCGCAGGTGTTTGCCATGCTGGGCGCCGTGCATTGCCGCGGTGCTGGCCTACGCCATTGGCAACCAGAGCGTTGCCCAGCGCCTGGTTGCCGTGCGTGGGGACCTGATCAAGAAGACCTTCGTGACGGCAACCGGGGGCTATGGCGCCACCATCATCGGCATCGGCATGCTCGGCGTGATGGCGCCGTACACCGGCATTGTGCCGCTGGGCGGGGACAAGAACAACCTGATCCCGCAAATGGCCGCGACGTACCCGGGCCCGGTGCTGCTGGGCATCTTCCTGATCATGATCATCGGGGCCCTGTCCTCGACAGCAGACTCGGACCTGTCGGCGCTGTCCGCCATCGTCATGGCCGACATCCATGGGCAGAACATTGCCAGGAAGGGCCAGGGGAACCCGAAGACCATGCTGTTCATCGGGCGCATCACCATGGTGGTTGCCACCGGCGCCGGCCTGTACTTTGCCAGCGGGAAGCTGAACATCCTTGACCTGCTGGTGTTTGTCGGCGCCCTCTGGGGTGCGCTCGTGTTCCCCGTCATCGCCAGCTTCTACTGGGAGAAGGTCACCAACAGGGCCTTCACCGACTCGGTGTTGGCGGCCCCGGCCGTGTTCATCCCCGTCCGCTTCGGCTGGCTGCCGCTGGGCGGCGCCGCCGGAATCGCCGTGGCCATCCTGGCCGTCATTGGAATCGGCGTGGTCCTTGGCCTGATGGCGTTCGGCTTCCTCGGGCTGAAGGTGGCCAAGACCGTGGCAGTGGCGGCGATCATTGCCGCAGCACCGTTTGCCCCCGGCCACCGCCGCGCTGGCACTTGACGAGAAAGCGTAGGACGAATCCATGGACGTTGTGTTCCTGACACTGTACATGCGGGTGTGGCCCGTGATCGTTGCCGTGGTCCTTTGGGTCCTGGGCAAGGCCTTCATCCAGGAAATCCTGACGGCGCGGCGTCAGGGCCGGCCCCTGGTTTAGGGCCCTCCCGGGCACCCAGCGGCAGGCGGCCTTAAGGTCCCGGCACCGTCATGGTTCCAGCACCGTCGCGACGTGGCCCAGCCGTGCCGTCATGACGGCAATCGCCTGGGGGTTGGCGTCAACGCACACAAAACGGCGCCCCAGCTTCGCCGCAACGGCGCCGAGCGTGCCGGAACCGGCGAAGAAGTCCAGCACCCAGTCGCCCTCCCGGGAGGAGGCCGCCACGGCCCGGCGCAGCAGCCCCTCGGGCTTCTGCGTCGGGTAGCCGGTCTTCTCCTTGCCCGTGGGCGAGACGATGGTGTGCCACCAGACATCCGTGGGCAGCTTGCCGCGCTCACGCTTTTCCGGCGTGACCAGGCCGGGGGCCATGTACGGTTCGCGGTCCACCTCGGCGTTGTCGAAGTGGTACTTCTTCGGGTCCTTGACATACACCAGGATGTTGTCGTGCTTGGTGGGCCAGCGGCTTTTGGCCCGCGCACCATAGTCATAGGCCCAGATGATCTCGTTCAGGAAGCATTCCCGGCCAAAGATCGCATCCAGCATGACCTTGGCGTAGTGGACCTCCCGGTAATCGAGGTGCAGGTACAGGGTGCCGTCCTCGGCGAGCAGCCGCCAGGCCTCCACCAGCCGCGGCTCCAGAAACTGCCAGTAGTCCGTGAAGGCGTCGTCATAGCTGTGCAGCGCGCCCTTGACGGTGTCGTAGCTGCGCCCGCCAAAGCCGATGCGGTCGCCGCCGCCGCCGGAATTGCGCACCATGGTGGTCTGCTGCCGGCTCTGCACCCTTCCGGTGTTGAAGGGCGGGTCCACATAAATCAGGGTGAAGGAACCATCCGGGAGGGTGGGGAGGAACTCGGCGTTGTCCGCATGGACCACCAGGTTCGGCCCCGCCCCGTCCGGCTGCCAGGCAGTCGTCGTCATCTGATGTTGGCTATTCGCCGGCGTCGGGCTTGCCCACGACCTCGCCATTGCGGCGGCGGGTGCGGGTGCGCGTACGCCGCGGACGGGCCGCCGTGCCCTCGCCGGCGGTCTCGGCCGGCCCGTTGTCCCGGGCCTCGTCCCGCTCGCCAGAGGAGGCCCGACGGCGGTTGCGCCCGCCGTCGTTCCGCTCGCCGGCGTGCTTCTCGCCGTGGCGGGCGCCGCTTCGGTTTCCGCCGCGGTTGCCGCCCCGGCCACCCTCACGGCTGTCCTGCTTCGGGGTGTGGCGCTTGCCGGTCTCGCCCAGGTCCTCCAGGACTTCGGCCCCGATCCCGGCGTGGGTGCGCTGGTTGCGCGGCAGGCGGCCCTTGGTGCCTTCCGGGATGTCCAGGTCGGTGTAGAGGTGCGGGGAGGAGGAGTAGGTCTCGACGGGTTCGGGCACGTTCAGGCCCAGGGCCTTGTTGATCAGCGCCCACCGGGGCATGTCGTCCCAGTCCACGAACGTGACGGCCGTGCCCTTGTTGCCGGCGCGGCCCGTGCGGCCCACGCGGTGCAGGTAGATCTTCTCGTCCTCGACGCACTGGTAGTTGACCACGTGCGTCACGTCGTCCACGTCGATGCCGCGGGCGGCGACGTCGGTGGCCACCAGCACGTCGACCTTGTTGTTGCGGAAGGCGCGCAGGGCCTGCTCGCGGGCGCCCTGGCCGAGGTCGCCGTGGATGGCGGCGGCGGCAAAGCCGCGGTCCACGAGTTCCTCGGAGACCTTGGCGGCGGTGCGCTTGGTCTTGGTGAAGATGATGGAGCGGCCGCGGCCGCGCGACTGCAGGATGCGGGCCAGGACCTCGATCTTGTCCAGGTTGTGCGTGCGGTAGATGACCTGGCGGATGTCGCGCTTGGTCAGGCCCTCGTCGTCGGGGTCGGCGGCACGGATGTGCGTGGGCTGCGTCATGTACCGCCGGGCCATGGCGACGACGGGGCCGGGCATGGTGGCGGAGAACAGCATGGTCTGGCGCACGGCCGGGGTGCCGGCGATCAGGGTCTCGACGTCGGGCAGGAAGCCCAGGTCCAGCATCTCGTCGGCCTCGTCGAGGATGACGATCTTGACGTTCTTCAGGTTCAGGTGGCGCTGGCGCAGCAGGTCAATCAGGCGGCCGGGGGTGCCGACCACCACTTCAACGCCCTTTTGCAGGGACTCGATCTGGGGCTCGTAGGCACGGCCGCCGTAAATCGTGGCGATGCGCACGCCGCGGTGCTTGGAGGCCGTGGTGAGGTCGCCGGCGACCTGGACGGCCAGTTCGCGCGTCGGCACGATGACCAGGGCCTGCGGGGCGCCGGGCACGGGCAGCTTGTCATAGCCGTCGTCCTTCGGGCCCACCACGCGCTGCAGCGCGGGGATGCCGAAGCCGAGCGTCTTGCCGGTACCGGTCTTGGCCTGGCCGATGATGTCGTGCCCGCCGAGTGCGATGGGCAGGGTCATGGCCTGGATCGGGAAGGGATGGGTGATGCCGGCCTCGTTCAGCGACAGCACGATGTCCGCGTGCACGCCGAAGCTGGCGAAGGTGGCCTTCTCTTCCTGGCGGGGAGGCTCGTTGCTGGTCAGGCTGCCGTCAATTTCGACCTTCTCGCTGCTGTCTTCTGCCTGCAGGAGGGAATCTGCTTCAATGCTCAAATTCGTACCGTTCAATTCGTCTATACAGGTGCGCACCCGGTGGCGGCTCAACGCCGGCTTGTCATTGCCGTACGGAACCTGGCGGGGCGCACAAACGGGGGGAAGCCGATCGCGGGCTTACAAAAACGTGGCCTCCCTCCGCCAAGGCGGCGGGCGGGGCGGACCAAAAGAAAGACTCGCGTAGGGGCGGGCTTGTTGAATCAAAAACATCAATCAACGACCGGGCATCCATGTCTACGCCCCAAGTCTAGCCGGTCACACCCAATTCCCCTCCGCGGGCCGTCATTTAACGGGGGTGTCGGTGCGCGGCATCCCCGTCTAGCTGCCGTCCTTGCGGGGGGCTGCGGGGACAAACTGGATGGTCCGCCTGGCGATGTCCGCCGTCACGAGCTTCACCCGCACCACGGTGCCCGGTTCCAGCGCGCCTTCGCAGTACCCGGTGACGGCCGGGTCCGCGATCTGGATGGTGCTGCGGGCGGCACCGGCCTTGGTGGTGTGGCCGTTCTGCCGCGGGCCGGCCAGGACGACGGCGTCAAATTCCGTCCCGACCCTGTGGCTGAGCAGCGCCGCCTCCACCGTGTCGATCGCGGCCTTGTCCACCTTGCTGGCGAGCTGGTTGGACGCGGACATGATCTCCGGAAGCCCGTCCAGGGCCTGGACCGCCCAGTCCGGCGCCTCGGAGCCGGAACACAGGGCCGCGCAGATGGCCAGCACAAACCGGTCCACCAGACGGCGCAGCGGCGCGGTGGCGTGGGCGTACGGGGCGGCGACGGCGGCCTGGACCACCTCCTCGGGCACCTCACCGTTAAAGGGTGTGTAGCCGGCGCCGCGGAACAGCGTGGCCGCGGCGTGCATGAGGGCCAGCTGCCTGGGGTCCGAGGTGTCCAGGGTGCGCAGGTAGGCCCCGTACTCCATGCCCTCCTCCCAGGGCTTGCCCAAGGCCACGGTCTGCATCCGGTAGGCGGCCACGGCGCCGTCGTCAGGGGCCGGCATGGTGCGCAGGATGCCCACCTTGCCCTCGAGCATCACCTGGGCGGCGGCCATGCCGGTCAAGAGGGAAATCTGTGCGTTCCAGTCTTCCAGCGGCAGGGCGGGCCGGAACTGCAGGACGTAGCGGCCGTCCACAAACTCCACTTCCTGGGCCGGGACGTTCAGGCTGGCGCCGCCGCGGGCGCGTTCCAGCCCGATCCGCTTCGTCCCGATCTCCCGCAGCAGCTCCAGGGTGCCGGCATAGTCGGCCGGGGCGGTGCCGGCGTCGAGCATGTCCTGGGCCTCGGCATAGCCCAGCTTGGCGATGCTCCGGACGGTGGCGCGGCGGACGCGGGCCGAAAGCTGCGAACCGTCGGCGGCCAGTTCAATCTCCCAGACGAAGGCGGAACGGGGATTGTTGGCGAACAGGCTGGCGGCACCTTCGCTGAGCGGGACGGGGTGCAGGGGGATGCGGTTGCCGGGGGTGTAGAAGGTCTGGCCGCGGCGGCGGGTTTCCGTGTCGAGCGCCCCGCCCGCGGGGACGAAGGAGGGGACGTCGGCGATGGCGTAGTGGACCACGTAGCCGGAGCCCTTGCGCTCCAGGTACATGGCCTGGTCAAGGTCCAGGGAGCCGGGCGGGTCGATGGTGATGAAGGGCAGGGCGGTCAGGTCCGGCTCCGGGAGCGTGTGGCCGGCAATGACCGTCTCCACTTCCGCCAGCACGTCCGGGCCAAATCCGTCGGGCAGGTCAAACTCCACCGACAGGGCTGCCAGGGCCTCGGCCAGTGCCTGCTGCGCGGCGCTGCCTTTGACGCCAATGTGAGAGTACGGCACGCAATCAGCGTAAACGATTCGCCCCGCTACGCAAGGGCGGCGCGGCCCGGCTACGCTGGAGCCTATGAGTACTCCGCCCCCCGCAGCCGAAGAGCCCATTTCCGCCGGAGAGCTGAGCGCACGGTACGACAAATTTGTGGTGGACCTGCTCGGCGGCATTGCCTACGGGGAGCTTTCCGGGTTTGAGCGGCTGTCCTCCGACGCCCGCTACTCGCCAACGCTCAATGACCGCGCCGTGCTGGGCAAGATGGCGGTGGCCGAGTTTGGGCACTACGAGATGGTGTGCGCCAGGCTGCACGCGATGGGCATGGACCCGGAGCTGGCCATGCTGCCGTTCCAGCGCACGATTGACTCCTTCCACGAGCGGACGCGGCCTGCCGACTGGCATGAATCGCTCATGAAGGCCTACGTGGTGGATGCCATCACCGAGGACTTTTATGCAGCCATTGCCGAACGGCTGGACGGCGAAACGCGCGGCATCATTGCCCGGGTGCGCACCAGCAAGGCCCAGACGGAGCTGCTGGAAGAGCTGCTGCACAAGATGCTCGCCGAGGACCCCCGGCTGTCCTCACGCCTGGCGTTGTGGGGCCGGCGGCTGGTGGGTGAGGCGCTGACCCAGGCGCAGCAGATCGGCGCACGGCACAGTTTCCTGGTGGGCCTGGGCCCGGACGGCAGGCAGGAGGAGGCCGCCTCGGAGGTGGGAACCATCCTGGCCCAGCTGACGCGCGGGCACTCAAAGCGCATGAGCCGGCTGGGCCTGACGGCCTGAGCCATGCTGCGCAGTTACGGGTGCTGCGCGGCCCGGACATCGGCCACGATCCGGCGGACGGCATCCGCCACGCTGTCCCCGGCCAGGATCGGTCGTTCGGCCACGCCCTCCAGTGCGTTCCAGCCGTGGTACCAGCCCCGCATCTGCTTTTCGCCAAAGTCCGCCAGCTTGTGCGGCCGGGTCTGGTGGCGGCGCAGCGTCTCCTCAAGCGTGAGGTCCCAGGCGTAGAACAGGCTGGGCCCGGCATGCCCGTTGCGCAGCCGGATGAACGTCGCGCTGTACGCCGAGGCGTTGAACATGCCGTCCATGATGACATCCCGCCCGTGCCGCAGTGCCAGCTGGGCCGCGTGTTCAATGAGTTCCACGCTCAAAAGCGAGTAGTTGCCCGTTTCGCCGAGGATGCCGCGGCGGAAGTAGTCCTGTTCAATCCACACCGCACCCAGTTCGTGCTGCAGCGCGCGGGCCACCGTGCTCTTGCCGGAGCCGGAATTGCCGCGCAGCACGATCAAGGTGGACATGCTCCCATCCAAGCACAGGCGCCGCCGCGGCCCCAGCAGCCCTACATGGGCCTGCTTGCTTCGGTGTCACAGGGAGCGGGCCACCAGTTCCTTCATGATCTCGTTCGTGCCGCCGTAAATTTTTTGGACGCGTGCGGCGGCGTAGCGGCGGGCAATGGGGTACTCGGTCATGTAGCCGTATCCGCCAAAGACCTGCAGGCACCGGTCGGTGACCTTGCTTTGCACATCGGTGCACCAGAATTTTGCGAGCGAGGCCGTAGGCGCATCGAGGGCGCCGGCGACGTGCAGGGCAATGCAGTGGTCGACGAGCGTGCGGGCCGCGAGGCTGTCTGCTGCCGACTCCGCGAGCACGAACCGGGTGTTTTGGAAGGACATCAGCTTTTGGCCAAAGGCGTCCCTGTCCTTCGCATACGCCGTTGCCTCGCGAACCGCGTACTCCGACTCCGCGGCAGAGGCCACTGCGATGGCCAGGCGTTCCTGGGGCAGCTGCTGCATGAGTTGGATGAAGCCCCGGCCCTCGATGCCGCCCAGGACGTTTTCGGCCGGAACCCTCATGTCAACGAAGGAGAGTTCGCGGGTGTCCTGCCCGTGCATGCCGATCTTCTCCAGGATGCGGCCGCGTTCGAATCCGGCAAGGCCGGCGGTCTCGGCGACAATGAGTGACAATCCCTTGCCGCCCTTGTCCGCACCCGTCCGGGCGACGATGATCAGCAGGTCGCAGTGGGTGGCGTTGGAGATGAAGGTCTTGGAGCCGTTGACCACGTACGCGTCGCCGTCGCGCCTGGCCTGGGTGCGGACACTTTGGAGGTCCGAACCTGTCGAGGGTTCGGTCATGGCGATGGCGCCGACAAGGCTGCCGTCCGCCATGCCGGGGAGCCAGCGCTGTTTCTGTGCTTCCGTGCCGAAGGCGGCGATGTAGTGGGCGACAATGGCACTGTGGACGACGTTGGCCCAGGCGGAGTCGGCGATGCGTGCCTGCTCTTCGATGATGACGGCCTCGTGGGCGAAGGTGCCGCCGCCTCCGCCGTATTCCTCGGGGATGCTGATGCACAAAAGGCCTGCCGCGCCGGCCTGCCGCCAGAAGTCCCTGTCCACGCAGTGCTGTTGGGCCCACCGGGCATGGTGCGGGCGGGAATTCTGGTCCAGGAACGTGCGGGCCAGGTCCCTGAGGTCGTCAAGTTCCTCCGTCAGCCAGGGGGAACGGTGGTTGTCCATGATCACGGTGGCGCTCCTAGTGTCCGGTGAAGTGCGATGTGTGCCGCCCGGTGGCTGCGGCAACGCCTTGGCGGGCATCGGGGGTGCCGACGCCGGGACGGGCCACGGCGGCCAGGGGCAGGTCGTGCGCCAGGCCAAGGGCCGTCCAATACTCCGTGGTGCGGGCCGCGAACCCGTGCGCCAGTTCGTCGCGCGTCCGTCCCACCAGTGCGGAGAGCCGGTTGACAAAGTGCGGCTCGAGTGCGGCGACGGCGATGTACCCGTCGGCAGTTTCGTAGATGCCGTACGACGGCGTTGCGCCGCCAAGGACGGACCCGGGGGACGTGAGGCCGTGCCGGACACCGGCGGCCGCGGAGTGGGCCGCGTCATCCAGGGACACCCGCTCGTGGACGTTCCGGGCGCCGTGGTCCCGTTGGCGCAGGGCCGCGAAGGTGGCGGACACGGCCCGCTCGGCGCCCAAAAGGTCTGCGACCGGCACGAGCGGCAGGGCCGGGGGAAGAAGTGTGCCGTGAGCGGCCTGGTAGGTGAGGTCATGGCCGGGCTGCTCGGCCAGGGGGCCGTCGTGCCCGACGATCTCGACGAGGGCGGTGTTGTGGAACTGGAGGTCCGCGAGGAGCCGGAGCCGGGCGAAGGCCGAGGGGCGCATGGCCGTGAGCAGCACGTCGGCCTGGGCCAGCGTGGCCAGGAACCCGGACCGTCCCGCCGGGTCCTTCAGGTCGAGCCGGATGACTTCCTGGCCCGTGACGAGTTCGGAATACCACGACGGGGCAGCGCCTTGGAGCGGATCGCCCTGCGGCGGCTCAACCTTGATGACCTTGGCACCCAGCATCGCCAGCCTGGACGCAGCCACGGGTCCGGGAAGGTTGATTGCAAGGGTGACTATGACAACGCCGGCAAGCGGGCTGGACATGGGCTCTCCTCGTGGTGGCGTCTCTGCCGTAATTTGTACAGTTGTACAGTATCCAAAACGTATATTCAATAGTTTGTAGGTTAGTATGGCGGGATGAACGGAAGGGGCGGCGGCGTGGAGAACGCCGGGGGGCAAAAAACGGCGGCACCTCTGGCGCCCTGGTCAGCCGGCGACCTCACGTCCAAGGCGCGAATTCGCAATGCAGCCCTCCGCTTGTTCGCCCAGTACGGCGAGGGCGGCACCTCGATGCGGATGATCGCTGCCGAAGCCGAAGTGACCGTCGGGCTCGTAGCCCACCACTACGGGACCAAGGACCGGCTGCGGGAGGCCGTGGACGAGGCCATCGTCAATCTTTTCGCCGAAACCCTTGCCTCGACCCCGGTGACTGGCACCCCGCACGAGGTTGTCGGCCGCCGGGACGCCGCCGTGGCACAGATGCTGGGGAGCAACCCGGTGGTCCTGGACTACCTGCGCCGTGCCCTGCTTACCGGCCAGGGGCGGCCCGGTGACGTGCTGAGCCAATTGGCGGTGCTGACGGCCAACCAGGTGCGCGCCCTGCGCGAGTCGGGACTGGCCTCAACGGGCCGCAGCGTCACCGAGCAAACAGTGACAACCATCGTCCGCCAGCTTGGACGCCTGCTGCTGCAACCCATGGCCAACCGCATTTTCGAGGAGTTCGGGGAACCGGGCGAGGAAGCCCCCGAACTCGTCGTGGGAGTCAGGACGTAAGGCCGACCGCCGTCGCCCTTTACCCGGTCCCTTGGCGCCTCGTCGTGCGCCCTCCCGCAGGACGTGCGTTCGCTCACAACCGGAATAGCCGCTGCAGCGCGCCCGTTCCCACCATTAACGACTTCAGAGGAGAAGAATGCTGGACGTGGTGATCATCGGTGCCGGACAGGCGGGCCTTTCCGCCGCCTATTACCTGGCCCGTCACGGGCTCATTCCGGAGCGCGATTTTGTGGTCCTCGACGCCAACAGCGGTCCCGGCGGGGCCTGGCGCCACCGCTGGCCGTCCCTCACCCTCGGTGCCGCGCACGCCGTCCACGACCTGCCCGGCATGAAGCTTGGTCCGGCCGATCCCGGTGAACCGGCTTCCGCCGCCGTGGAACGCTACTACGCCCGCTACGAAAAGACCTTTGAGCTGCCCGTGCACCGGCCCGTCAACGTCCTGGCCGTCCGCCACCAGGACACGGACGACGACGGCGTTCCCGGGACCGTGCCCGGCGCCCCCCTGACGGTGGAAACCGACCGCGGCCGGTACGTGACGCGCCTGGTCATCAACGCCACGGGCACCTGGGACAAGCCGCACTGGCCGCACTATCCCGGCCAGGAAACATTCACCGGCCGCCAGCTGCACACCCATGACTTCCAGTCCGCTGCGGACTTTGCCGGGCACCGTGTCCTGGTGGTGGGCGGGGGCACCTCCGCGGTGCAGTTCCTGCTGCAGCTGTCCGCGGAAGGCGTGGAAACCGCGTGGTCCACGCGCCGCCCGCCGGAATTCACCACCCGCGGGTTCGACCCGGACTGGGGCCGGGACGTGGAACGGCGCGTCAACGAGCGCACGGCCGCCGGGCTGCCGCCGCTGAGCGTGGTGGGCGTGACCGGACTGCCATTAACACAGCAGTACCAAAACGGGATTGCCGCCGGAACACTGGTCTCCCGCGGCCCGTTGCAGCGGCTCACCCCCATGGGCGCCGAGTTTGAAGACGGCTCCGGCTTCCAGGCCGACACCATACTCTGGGCCACCGGCTTCCGCGCCGCCCTGGACCACCTGGCCCCGCTGAAGCTGCGGGAACCCGGCGGCGGCATCGTCATGGACGGGGTCAAGGTGGCGCGCGAACCGCGGCTGCTGCTGGTGGGGTACGGCGCCTCGGCCTCGACCCTGGGTGCCAACCGGGCCGGCCGGGCCGCAGCGCTCGCCGCCCTGGAACGGCTCAGCGTCCCCGCTGCCGCCTGATGCCCGGCGCCACCTGAGCCCCCGGAGCCACCGCTTCCGGTGCCCGGAAATATACCCGTCCCCGGCGCGGTTGCCGCAAGGGAGACCACCTGAAAGGCAAAACCCATGACCCTGCCCCTGTCCATCCTTGACCTCGCCCACATTGGCGACGACGGCGTTGCCGCAAGTTTTTCGGCCTCCGTGGAACTGGCACAAAGGGCCGAGGAATGGGGGTACACGCGGATCTGGTTTGCCGAGCACCACAACATGCCCTCGATCGGCTCCTCGGCCACCAGCGTGCTGATTGCCCACGTGGCCGCGCACACCAAATCGATCCGCCTCGGCGCCGGCGGGATCATGCTGCCCAACCACTCGCCGCTGCAGATCGCCGAGCAGTTCGGCACGCTGGAAACCCTGCACCCGGGGCGCATCGACCTGGGCCTGGGGCGCGCACCCGGCAGCGACCAGAACACCATGCGGGCGCTGCGCCGGGACCCCTCGGCCGCTGACACCTTCCCGCAGGACGTGCAGGAACTCCAGGCGTACTTCGCCGGCCAAACCCGCATCCCCGGCGTGAACGCCTACCCGGGGAAGGACACCAACGTCCCCCTGTACATCCTCGGGTCCTCACTGTTCGGGGCCAGGCTCGCCGCCGCGCTGGGCCTGCCCTACTCCTTTGCCTCGCATTTTGCCCCGCAGGCCCTGGAGGACGCGGTGCGGATCTACCGGCGCGACTTCCAGCCGTCCGCCGCGCTGCCCGAGCCCTACGTCATCGCCGGCGTCAACGCGATCGTGGCGGACACACAGGAGGAGGCCGACGCCCTGTTCCTCACCGCCAAGCGGCGCCGGGTGGCCTCCATGGTGGGCCGCGGCCAGACCTTCACGGACGCGGAAATGGACCTGCTGCTGGACTCCCCGGCGGGCCAACAGGTGCTGAACATGATGCGCTATTCGGCGGTCGGCACCCCCGCCGTGGCCCGCGAGTACCTGGAAGGCTTTGCCGCGAAGGCCGGCGCGGACGAGCTCATTGTGGCCACCCAGGTCACCGACCGTGCCGCCTGGATCCGCAGCTTTGAGCTGCTCTCGGGGGTTATGGAACTGGAGCCGCAGGGGTAGCCTGCTGGCATGGCAATTGCACGGAATCCCGGGCTGGTCATCGACTGCCCCGACGCGGGCGCCCTGGCGCACTTCTATGGTTCACTGCTCGGCTGGCAGGCCACGGTCCAGCCGGAATGGGTGGAGATCCGGCCCGAGGACGGCAGCAACTGCATTTGCTTCCAACAGGTGGCCGGCTACCGGGCGCCCGCGTGGCCCGGACAGGACCCGCCGCAGCAGATGCACCTGGACCTGGTGGTGGAGGACCTCGACGCCGGCGAGTCCGCGGTGCTGGGACTGGGCGGCACGAAGGCCGGATTCCAGCCCGGCACCACGTTCCGCGTCTTCCTGGACCCGGCCGGGCACCCGTTCTGCCTGTGCCTCTCCTGAAACCCCGGTGCCGGCCCGGCTGAGCTGCCGGACTTCAGGTGTCCCCGGTCTGAGAGGGAGATGCTGGCGGCAGCGACCAGCACCCCGACCACCACGCCCACCAGGGTGTCCGCAACCCGGCTGAACGCCGCATCCGGGCCCAGGTGCGAGCCGAGTCCCGTCATGATCAGCGCCATCGGCGTTATGACAATGGTGGTCAGCGTGTAACTCTTCAGCACCAGCAGCTCGGCCATCACCTGGAACGCCACCACCAAGCCCACGGACGGCCAGAACCCCAACGCGAAGGACAGCAGGACCATGGCCACCACCGCGCCGGCCACGTTTCCCAGCAGCCGCTGGATGCTGCGCTGGACCGTGGTGCCGTAGTTCAACCCCTGCAAGGCCGCCACGGCGCCCATCGAGGCCCACAGCGGATGTTCCAGTCCCAGCCCGACGGCGGCCCAGCCGGACAGTGAAGAGGCGGCGGCCATGCGCAGCGCCTGGCTGCCGCTGGCCCGTGACCGCAGGCCCGTGCGAGCCTGCGCCAGCAAGCCCTGCAGCGCCGGCATCCAGCCGGAGTCCGGTGCCGGCAGCTTTGGCCCTGCAAGCTCCGGCACGCCCCTGTTTTTACGCAACATGGCCTCGTGCCGGGACAGGCGCTGCAGTGCGGCAGTCCGCGCAGCACCATGCAGGGCCTCGGCCGCGGAGGTCTCATCCAGCAGCTGGTTCAGCACCGCCGCCTCGCGCTGCAGGGCGCGCGAACGCCGGCTGCCGGCGCGCAACGGTCCGGCACTGAGGGCCACCGCCTCCCGGGCCCGGCGCAAGGCGGCGGCTGCGGGGCCCTGGTGGGGACCGGCGTCGGCCGTTCCCAGGCGGACGGCCGCGGCGATGGCCCGGGCCACGGCCAGCCGTGCCGGGCCCATCGGCACAACGAGCACGGGTGCCATGGCCACCACCCAGCCCGCCACGGCCCCCACGGCGACGGCGCCCAGCACCTGGGGGACGGTGCCCATCGTGTGAGTAAATCCGGTCCCGGCCGAGGCGGCAAAGACCAGGATCACGGCGCCGGGGCCGGTGATGCCACAGGCGGAGAACAGGTGCGCCGCGGCGCCGGCGATGAGGGACAGCACGGCGATCTGGAGCCAGATCGGCACGCCCGCCCCGCCCAGGACTGCGCCCGCCCCCGCCGCCAGGAGGAGGGCGGCCGCGACCAGGACCAGGACGCGTGCCAGGCGCGGGTACGGCTGGTACCGCCCAAAGGCGGAGCAGAGCGCGCCCAGGGACGCCATGCCCGCCAGCTGTTCGTGTCCCATCAGCCCGCCGCCCACGAGCACCAGGGAGGCGGCGACGCCGACCTTGATGGCCGGGGCGAAGATGGCGTCGGCCGGGCGGACGGCAAACGATGCCCGCCAGGTGGCCGGGGCAAGGGAATGGGCCAGGGCGGCGCGGGAGTGGCGGACACGGGTCAGGGCGGACATGGTTCCATGCTACAAGATATTTTACTAGTAAAATAGATGTGAACTGTGTGAGCATCCTCTCTAGACTGGGGGAATGGAAACGAATGCGGCAGGCGACTTTGTGGACCGTGCGCGCGCCGGGTGGGAAAGGTCGCGCCCGGGGCTGGACGTCTCCAGCATCGAGGTCATGGGGCGCATCTCCCGCATCGGCGCCCAGGCCTCGCACCGGGTGGAACGCGGCCTTGCCGCCGCTGCGGTTTCGCGGGCCGAGTTCGACGTCCTGTGCGCCCTTGCGCGCAGCGAACGGCCCCTGCGGGCGAGCGAGGTGACGGCGGCAACGATGCTCAGCGGCGCCTCAACCACCAAAAACGTGGACCGGCTGGCCCGGCGCGGGCTCGTGGAGCGGCTGCCGTGGGAACGCGACGGGCGGGTTGTCCTCATGCAATTGACGGCGCTCGGAACCGAACTGGTGGACCGCGAATTTCCGCATCTGCTTGACCTGGACAGGGAAGCGCTGGCAGGGCTCGACGCAGGGGAGCGGGAACTGCTGGCAGCCCTGCTGCGGAAGGTGTCCGCGAAGATGGAGCCGGCGGGCTAGGCCTGTGCGCGCCGCCACTCGACGGTTTCGCCGGCGCCTGCGCCCGGGGCGTGCCATGCAGGCGGCGGCGTGTGTAATTTCACCCGCCCCCGCCGGGATGGCACGCCGTCGGTGTGGCCAGGGGAAGGGCTACCCCAGCGCGGGCAGCCGGGAGAGCAGTTCTTGGGCGGCCGCTGTCGGATCGTCGGCGTCCGTGACGGCGCGGACCACCACAATCCGGGAGGCGCCGGCCGCCACCACGGCGTCCACATTTGTCAGGTCCACGCCGCCGATGGCAAACCACGGCTTGGCGGTCCCCAGCGAGGCGGCGTGCTCCACCAGTCCCAGCCCGACGGCGGACCGGCCCGGCTTGGTGGGCGTGGCCCACAGCGGCCCGACGCAGAAGTAGCCGGCCTCGGGATTCGCTGCGGCGGCCGTGGCCTGGGCGGGGTCGTGGCTGGAGAGCCCGATGGCCACGGAGGGCCCCACCAGGGAGCGCGCGGCAGGCAGGGGCAGGTCCTTTTGGCCCACATGGAACACCGGCGCCCCGGACAGCCGCGCGATGTCGGCGCGGTCGTTCACGGCCCACAGCCTGCCACATTCCTCCGCCACACCGCGCAGCACGGCGAGCAGTTCCAGCTCCTCGGCAGCCTCGAGCGACTTGTCGCGCAGCTGGATGATGTCCACCCCGCCGGCGTAGGCGGCACGCAGGAATTCCGCAAAGTCGCCGCGTTCCCGGCGGGAATCGGTGCACACGTACAGGCGTGCGTCGGCGATCGGGGGAGCGGGGGCTGGGGGCGTGGCGTCATGGATGGCGGAAGGCAGGCTCATGTCTCATAGACTAGTTCAGTACCGCGGGAGCCGGGCAAGCCGGCTGAGAGGGCACACACCTGTGCCGACCGAAAGGCGCCCACGGGCGCGGAACCTGATCCGGCCCATACCGGCGTAGGGAAGGAGTCACAGCCATGGCGCACACGCCCGATTCAAAAGCCGTGTCCGAGGCCATCACCACCGACGTGGCCGTCATCGGCGGCGGGATCGTGGGCCTGGGGATCGCCTGGGAAGCCCAGCGCAGCGGCCGCAACGTCACCGTCATCGACCCCTCGCCCGCGACCGGCGCCACCTTTGCTGCCGCCGGCATGCTGGCCCCCGTCAGCGAACTGCATTACCAGGAGGAGGGCCTGCTCGAACTGACGCTCGCCTCCGCGGCCCGCTGGCCGGAATTCGTCGCCCCGCTGGTGGCCGCCGGCCATGCCGACACCGGATTCCGCACGACGCCGACCCTGGTCCTGGGTGCCGACGCCGCGGACCGCGCCGCGCTGGCCGACCTCCGGGAGGTCCAGCTCGCGCACGGGCTGGACGTGGAGCAGCTGGGCATCCGCCAGGCCCGCGCCGCGGAGCCGCTGGTGGGGCCGCACATTTCCTGTGCCTACCGCATTGCCCAGGACCACCAGGTGGATCCGCGCGGCGTGGCCACGGCCATCCGTGTCCAGCTCAACGTGGTGGCGGCGGAGCGGGGGCGGCTGCGCGAGGAGCAGACCAGCATCCGGCGCAACGCCGTCGCCCTGCTGCACCAGGACCCGCAGGATTCCCGCTCGCGGGTCACCGGCGTGCGGTTGGAGGACGGCCGCGAGGTGCACGCCGGCGAGGTGGTGGTGGCCAACGGGCTTGGCGCGCCCTTGCTGCAGGGCCTGCCGGAGGGCCTGGAGCTGCCCGTCCGGCCCGTCTACGGGGACATCCTGCGCCTGCGCGTGCCCGCCCACCTGCAGCCGCTGGCCACCGCCACCATCCGCGGACTGGTGCGGGGGCTGCCGGTCTACCTTGTGCCGCGCAACGACAACACGGTGGTCATCGGCGCCACGAGCCGCGAGGACGGCTCGGCGGCCGTCAGCGCCGGGGGAGTGCACCAGCTGCTGCGCGACGCCCAGGTGCTGGTGCCCGCCGTCGCCGAACTGGAACTGCTGGAAACCACGGCGCGGGCCCGCCCCGGCACCCCGGACAACGCCCCGCTGCTGGGCCGGGTTGCCGACGGCGCCGGGCGCGACATTCCCGGGCTCATCATTGCCACCGGCTTCTTCCGGCACGGCGTCCTGCTGACGGCCATCGCCGCACACACCGTCCGCCAGCTGCTGGGTGACATCACCGACCTCGCGTGGGAACGCTTCCGCCCCGACCGGTTTTCACCCGCGATTCGCCCATCCGGCCCCACCCCACAGGAGACACCATGAGCATCATCCAACTCAACGGCGCCGCCGCGCCGCTGGCCGCCGGCACCACCGTCGCCGATCTCGTCGCCGCCGTCACGGGGCGGGCCATCCTGCCCACCGGGCAGCCGGCCGACGGCGGCCGGCTGGGCGTGGCCGTGGCCCGCAACGCGGACATTGTGCCGCGCAGCCAGTGGTCGGCGACCGCGGTGGTTGCCGACGACGACGTCGAGATCGTCACGGCCGTCCAGGGCGGCTAGGCACGGCCTCAGGCCGGGCGCCGGCCCGGCACCCCGCCCGGCACGGGCGCCGGCAAACATACCCTTTTGGAAGAAAGCGAAGCACCATGACTGAAATCCTGACGGAAACCGACCCGTTCACCGTGGCGGGCGTCCCGCTCGGCTCGCGGCTGATCATGGGCACCGGCGGGGCGCCCAGCCTGGACGGCCTGGGAGCGGCACTCGTGGCCTCCGGCACCGAGCTGACCACGGTGGCCATGCGCCGGTACGCCCCCGGCAGCGGGGGCGGCGGTGCCGGCACCAACCTCTTCGAGCTGCTGCTGGAAAACAACATCCGCGTGCTGCCCAACACGGCCGGCTGCTTCACCGCCCGCGAGGCAGTCATGACGGCCGAGCTGGCACGCGAGGCGCTGGAAACCGACTGGGTGAAGCTGGAAGTCATCGCCGACGAGAACACCCTGCTGCCCGACGCCGTCGAACTCGTCGACGCCACCGAACAGCTGGTCAACCGCGGTTTCAAGGTCTTCGCCTACACCAACGACGACCCGGTGGTGGCGCTGCGCCTGGAACAGCTTGGCGCCGCCGCCGTCATGCCGCTGGGCGCCCCCATCGGCACCGGGCTGGGCATCCTGAACCCGCACAACATCGAACTGATCGTCTCCCGGGCCGGCGTGCCCGTGGTGCTCGACGCCGGAATCGGCACCGCGTCCGACGCCGCCCTGGCCATGGAGCTGGGCTGCGACGCCGTCCTGCTGGCCACCGCCGTGACCCGTGCGCAGGACCCGGTCCGCATGGCCGAGGCCTTCAAACACGCGGTGATCGGTGGCAGACTGGCCTCACGGGCGGGGCGCATCCCCAAGCGGGCCCATGCCTTGGCGTCGTCGGCCATGGAGGGCCGCCCGGACCTCTAAAACAAAAACTGAAGGAGCCTGCCATGGCTGCGAACGATGTTTTGACCAGGGACCAGATTGACGCGGAGCTGGCGGTGCTGCCGGACTGGAGGTTCCGCCTGGGCGGGCTGGCGGCGGCGCTGAAGTGCCCGTCGTCGGCAGTGGCACTCGAGCTCTTTGCCGCCATTGGCGCCCTGGCCCAGGAAGCCAACCACCACCCCGATGTGGACTGGCGCTATGACACCTTGTTCGTGGTGCTGACCTCGCACGACGCCGGTTCCAAGGTGACGGTGCGGGACGCGTCCCTGGCAAAGGCCATCTCGGCGGCGGCGCGGCAGGCCGGGGCCGTGGCGCATCCGGAGCTGCTGCGGCGCGTTGAAATTGCCATGGACACTGCCGACTTTGCGGCCGTGGCGCCCGTGTGGGCGTCCGCCCTGGGATTCAAGGAGGGGGAGCCGGACGACCTCCGGGACCCGTCGGGCCGGCTGCCCACGCTGTGGTTCCAGCAGACCGAAACGCCCAACCCCAACCGCTTCCACCTCGACATCCATGTGCCGGCCAGCGAGGCGCAGGGCGTGCTTGCGGCCGTGGAGGCGGCAGGCGCCACACTGGACCATGCCAACGCGCCCGCCTTTGTCATCGCCACCGACGCGCAGGGCAACCGGCTGTGCATCTGCACGGAAGAAGGCCGGGACGCCTGACCCGCCTGCGGGCCGGCGCCGGACGCCGGCCTGCGTGGAGCTGCCGCTAGTGCATGGCCAGGATCTGGTTGGCCCGTTCCAGCTGGCGGGCATGGCGGGTGCGGCCCACGAAGCCGGCCACGGCCCAGGCCACCGCGCCGCCCACGGCCATGGACAGGATCCACGGAATCCACGCGGTGGCGGCGGAGTTGCCCAGGCCCACGGCCATGGTGACCATCCAGATGACCTCTGCCGCAACCACGGCGGCCCCGGCCGGAAGCAGCGCCCCGAAAGTGGCACGGTACTTATCCACGCCCCAGGCGATGGCGCCAAAGCCGCCTGCCGTCAGGGCAATAATGACCAGTGCAACCATGATGCTTCCTCGTTCCCGGTGGCCGTCAGCGGTGCGACGGCGGTGTCAGTTGTGCGGGGCCCGGCCGGCTACAGTGCGCCGAAACCCACCCGGCGGGCCTCTTCGGCGCCAACCTCGACGTAGCCCAGGGCGTTGCCGGGCACAATGACGATGCGGCCCTTTTCATCCTTCAGGCGCAGCTCGGTTCCCTTGGCCAGGGCTTCGGAGACCTGTGCGGCGACCTCGTCCGCGGACTGCTCGGAGTCAAAGACGATCTCACGGGCGATGTTTTGGATGCCGATCTTGATTTCCACAGGTGTCTCCTCGATGCATGCGTGCAAAAAATATACGTACGGCCAACTCTATGCGGCGGGGCCCTGTGGTTCCTTCGGGAACCGGCTAATTCCGCGCCAAGCTAAACGGTACACAAGATCGCTGGCCACCTCGAGGTCCAGGTCCCCGTTTGCCTCCAGCCAATAGCGGGCGCTGACCTGGGCCATGCCGGCCAGGGCGCGGCCCAGCAGAATGGCCTCCAGCTGACCCAGCAGGGTGTCTTCGGCGATGACGGCGGCCAGCGCGTCTGCCAGCTCGGCATTGAACTGCTCCAGCCGCAGGGCCACGTCGTGGTCGTTGACCAGGTCTGATTCAAAGATCAGCCGGTAGGCCTGGTCGTCGTTGGCCACAAACTGGAAGTAGGCTTTCATGGTGGCCTGGACGCGCAGCTTGTTGTCCGTGGTGGAATTCAAGGCCTCCAACAGCATCTGCTTCAGCGTGGCCAGGTGGTTTTCCAGCAGCGCCACATACAGCTCACGCTTGCTGGGGAAGTGCTGGTAAAGCACCGGCTTGCTGACCTTTGCCGCCTCGGCAATCTCGTCCATGGCAGCGCCGTGGTAACCGTTGTTCACAAACACTTCAAGGGCCGCTTGCAGCAGTTGCGCTCGACGTTCGTCGCGGGGCAGCCGGGCGAGGTGGACACGCCGCGGAGCCCCTTCCCCTGCGCGGGCTTCGGTTGTCATGGTGCGTCCCTTTCTTCAAGCCCCGGCCATTGGTGCTGCATGACTGCGGCTACGGCCATTGTACCGGCCGGTAATAGCCCACATGGCACCGTTCGGGACTAAATTGTTAACCATGGTTTCCCTGATCACTGCCCCCAATGCCCAGCGCCAGCAGCCGTTGCCACCGTTGGTGGAGCCGGGCCCGCCGATGGACGCCGAGGAACTGGAACGGTATTCCCGCCATGCCCTCATCCCCGAGATCGGGCTGGAGGGCCAGCGGCGGCTGCGCAACGCCAAGGTGCTGGTCATTGGCGCGGGCGGGCTGGGTTCCCCGGCCCTGCTTTACCTGGCGGCCGCGGGCGTGGGCACCCTGGGCGTCATCGACGACGACACCGTGGAACTGAGCAACCTCCAGCGGCAGGTCATCCACGGGGTCGCGGACATCGGCCGCACGAAGCTGGAGTCTGCCCGGGATTCCATCGCGGCCATCAACCCCGGCGTCAAGGTGGTGCTGCACCAGCTCCGCCTCGACTCCTCCAATGCCCTGGACCTGTTCAGCGGCTATGACGTGATCCTGGACGGCGCGGACAACTTCTCCACCCGCTACCTGGTCAACGATGCGGCCGCCATGCTCGGCAAGCCCTATGTGTGGGGCTCCATCCTGCGCTTCGACGGCCAGGTCAGCGTCTTTTGGGACAAATACGGCCCCAACTACCGCGACCTCTACCCCGAACCGCCCGCCCCCGGCACCGTCCCGTCCTGCGCCGAGGGCGGCGTCTTCGGCATGCTGTGTGCGTCCATCGGGGCCATGATGGTCACCGAGGCGGTCAAGCTCATCACGGGGATCGGGCAGACCCTG
This sequence comes from Arthrobacter sp. SDTb3-6, assembly GCF_013376095.1. Taxonomy (GTDB): domain Bacteria; phylum Actinomycetota; class Actinomycetes; order Actinomycetales; family Micrococcaceae; genus Specibacter. The sequence goes on from NZ_JAAMFN010000026.1 coordinate 44,031, forward strand.
CTGGGCCGGCTGCTGATCTTTGACGCGCTGTCCTCGCGCTGGCGCGAGATCCGCATTGCCAAGGACCCGGATGCGGCGCCCATCACCGGGCTGATCGACTACGACTTCTTCTGCGGCATCCTCCCGCCCGCCGATCCCGCGCACGACGCCGGACTCATCACCGTGACCCAGCTCGCCGCCCGGCTGGCGAACCGGGAGCGCGGCGCGGAGGACTTTGTGCTCGTGGACGTACGTGAACCGGTGGAATTTGAAATCTCCCGGATCCCCGGCTCCGTGCTCATCCCGGTGGGCGGCATCAAGGACGGCACCGCGCTGGCGCAGATTCCGCGGAACGTGCCGCTGGTGCTCCACTGCAAGTCGGGGGCCCGCTCGGCCCAGGCGTTGGCGAGCCTGAAGGCGGCGGGCTATGGCGACGTCGTGCACCTTGAGGGCGGGATCGACGCCTGGAACCGTGGCATGGGCCACGGGGCGTAATTCAGCCGCTGCGGCGCCGGTGCCGGCCTGCCCGGGAGGGCTGGTCTAGGCGGTGGCTTCCCGGCCTGCGTCCGGCACGGCGGGGTCCATGGCGCGCAGCCGTGAGTCGGCAGCGGCGCCCAGGGCGGCAGGTTCCACCTTCAGCCCGTACAGGGCGTCCAGGGCGGCCAGGTAGCTCTCGGCATCGCCGGCCGCGGCCAGCTCCTTGGCCCGCACGGTGGGGACGTGCAGAAGCTGCTTGACCATGCGGCGCATGGCGAATTCCACCTCTTCGGTGGCGGCCGTGCAGCCGTGCTGCTGGCGGACCTTGGCGATCTCGTCGTCCAGCACGGCCATGGTGTGCCGGCGCAGGGCGACGATGGCGTGGTCCAGGGAGCGGGCGTTTTGGGCCTGTTCAAAGTTGGCGGCGGCGTCGGCCACCAGCGTGGCGGCCTCCGCCAGCGTGGCCGATTGCTCGGCGGGCGCGGCCTGCCGGACGGTTTCCAGGGTCAGCAGGTCCACGCCGGGAAGATCGGCGATGTCCGCGGCGAAGTCGTGCGTCAGGGCCAGGTCAATGACCGTCAACTGGGGGGAGCCGGCGTGGCGCAGCGGGGCGATGTCGGCGGCGGCCACCTGGCCGTCCGAGCCGCTGCAGCCCAGCAGCAGCTGTGCCGCGGCCAGTGCCTCCGGCAGGGTTTCCTCGCTGAGGGCCGTTCCGCCGCGGGAGGCGACGAACGTTTCGGCGCGGCCCGAGCCGGAGTGGACGCGGACGTCCGTGCAGCCGCGCTGCACCAGCTGGGCCATGGCCGCACCGGCATAGGCGCCGGTGCCAAACAGCACGGCCGTCTTGCCGGCCAGGGACGGGGCATCCTGCAGTTCGGCGGCCAGGTCCAGCGCCACGGAGACGATCGACATGCCGCGCCGGCCAAGGGCGGTCTGGGCGCCGACGTCCTTGGCGGTCTTGGATGCGGCCTGGAACAGGCGGACCAGGGCCGGGGTGCTGACGCCGGCTTCCTGGGCGGAACTCAGGGCGCGGCGCACCTGCCCGGCAATTTCGCGTTCGCCCACCACGGCAGATTCCAGGCCGGTGCTGACGGCGAAGAGGTGGCGGGGGACGGCCGGGCCCTGCTGGGTGGCCAGGGCGTTGGAGACCTGCGGCTCGGTCAGGCCCGTGCGGGCGCTGACGGCGGCAACGATGCTGGCGCGTGCGGATTCAACGTCGTCCACGGTGCGGGCCTGGGCGTACAGCTCGTAGCGGTTGCAGGTGGCAAGGGTGACCATGCCCACCACGTCATTGTCTCCGGCCACGACGTCGGCACTGACCCCGGCCGCACCGGCGCTGAGGCGGGCCACGGTTTCGAGGTCAAGGTTTGAGTGCGAGGCAACTAAGGAAAAGAGAACCACAATTCCTCAATGGTAGACCCTAAACGTCCCTCTTTAGGGACAGCTTTGCCTAATCCGTCACCAAAGGCGTGTGATGCTCCTTACCGCGGGCCGGGGGACGGGCCTCCCTACTGCGGCCGTCCGCTCATGTTCCCCTTGAAGTTTTGCTCTGTAGGGTGGTGCCATGACCCTGAGCCAAAGCACCCTGAGCCCGAGCCACCCGCTGGTGGACGGCCGCACCGCCAACTCCCCGTTGATCACCGCCTACCGCGGCGGCAAGCCGAGCCGCCGCCCCGTCTGGTTCATGCGCCAGGCCGGGCGCTCGCTGCCGGAATACCGTGAGCTGCGCGTGGGGACCACCATGCTCGAATCCTGCCTCAAGCCGGCCATGGCCGCCGAAATCACCCTCCAGCCCGTGCGCCGCCACGGTGTGGACGCCGCCATCTTCTTCTCCGACATCGTCATCCCGCTGAAACTGGCCGGCGTCGGCGTGGACATCGTGCCCGGCGTGGGCCCCGTGCTGGACCATCCCATCCGCACGGCCGCGGACGTTGCCGCGCTGCCGGTGCTCACCGATGAATCCCTGGACCCGATCCGGGAGGCCGTGGCGCTGACCGTCAAGGAACTGGGCAGCACCCCGCTCATCGGCTTCGCAGGGGCCCCGTTCACGGTGGCCGCCTACATGGTGGAGGGCCGGCCCTCCCGCGACCACCTGGGCCCGCGCACCATGATGCACGCCGACCCCGAGGTCTGGGCAGCCTTGATGAACTGGGCCGCCGACGCGTCCGGGAAGTTCCTGCGCGCCCAGGTCGAGGCGGGCGCCAGCGCCGCACAGCTCTTCGACTCCTGGGCCGGGTCACTGGGCCTGGACGACTACACCGAACACGTGGCCCCGGCGTCGGCCCGGGCCCTGGACCACGTCCGGGACCTGGAGGTGCCGCTGATCCACTTCGGCACCGGCACCTCGGAACTGCTCGGCGCCATGCTCAACGTGGGCGTGGACGTCATGGGCGTGGATTACCGGCTGCCGCTGGACGAGGCCAACCGCCGCCTGGGCGGGCGCGTGCCGCTGCAGGGCAACATTGACCCGGCGCTGCTGAACGCCCCCTGGCCGGTGCTGGAGGCACACGTCCGCGACGTCATTGCCGCGGGCGCATCCGCCCCCGCGCACGTGCTGAACCTGGGCCACGGGGTCCCCCCGGAGACCGATCCGGCCGTGCTGACCCGCGTGGTTGAATTGATCCACTCGATCGAACCGTAACACCGGCAAGGAGGGCCAGGGAGAGCCATGGAGCAGAACAAGCACACACCGCGGGCCGGCCGCGCCACAGCCGGCAGGCGTGCGGCCGTGGTGGGCGGGGGCGTCTCCGGCCTGTTGGCCGCCATGGACCTCCAGGCCGCCGGCTGGCAGGTGGGCGTGTACGACGCCGCCCCCGCCTGGGGCGGCTGTGTGGGAGTCCATGAGGTGGCCGGGGTGGAGCTGGACAGCGGGGCGGAATCGTTCGCCACGCGCAGCACCGCCGTGGCGGACCTCGCCGCGGAGCTGGGCCTCGCCGAGCGGATTGTGCGCCCGGACCCGGCGGGTGCCTGGGTCTGGCTGCCGGATGGCCCCGTGCCGCTGCCGCGCACCGGGATCCTGGGCATCCCCTCGGACCTCCAGGCGCCCGAGGTGCGCGAGGCGCTGGGTGCCTCCGGCGTCCTGCGCGCCGCTTTGGATGCGAAAATGCCCGCGAGTGTTGGCACCACCGAGGCCCTGTGCAGCGTGGCCGAACTGGTCCGTGCGCGCATGGGCCGCCGCGTCCTGGAGCGGCTCGTGGCCCCCGTGGTGGCCGGCGTGCATTCCGCCGATCCCGAACTCCTGGACGTGGACATGGTGGCCCCCGGCCTGCGCGCCGGCATCCGCGAACACGGCTCGCTCGCGGCCGCCGTGGCGGCGCAGCGCTCCGCAGCCGGCCAGTCCGGCAGCAAGCCCGGATCCGCCGTGGCCGGGCTCTCCGGCGGCATGCACACCCTGGTCGCGGCGCTCGTGGACAGGTTGCGGGCAACGGGCGCGGCCCTGCACTCCGGGCACGCCGTCACCGCCATCCGCCGCACGCCCGCAGCCCTCGGCAGGCGGGGTCCGTTCGGGCACGCCGGCGCCCTGCACGGCGCCGGCGCACCGTCCCGCTGGACCCTTGACTGGACGGCGGGTCCGGACACCGGGAGCGAAACCGTGGACCTGCTGGTGGTCGCCACCGACGGCCCCACCGCCGTGCGGCTGCTGGCCCCCGAACTGCCCGGGCTGTTGCCGTTCGCCCCCGCCCCCGGCCCGGACATCCGCCTGGTCACCCTGGTGGTGGACGTGCCCGAGCTGGACTCCAAGCCGCGCGGCACCGGCATCCTGGTGGCCCCGCAGGCCGAAGGCATCAAGGCCAAGGCGCTCACCCACGCCACGGCCAAGTGGCCGTGGCTGGCGGACGCCACCGGGCCCGGCACCCACGTCCTGAGGCTTTCCTATGGCCGCGCCGGCGTGGCTGCCGCGGATGCCGTCCGCCTCACGGCCCGCCCCGTGGACGACGGCGAACTGGTCGCCACGGCGCTCGCCGACGCCAGCACGCTGCTCGGCGTGCCCGTCACCGGCGACGACGTCCTGGGCGCGGACGTTGTCCGCTGGAAGGGCGCGCTGCCGTTTGCCGCCGTCGGGCACCAGGCCAAGATGGCGCAGATCCACGCCCTGGCGCAGGCGCACCACGGGCTCGTGCTGACGGGCGGCTGGATGTCCGGCAACGGGCTGGCGGCCGTGGTCGCCGGGACGCGCCGGCAGGTCCGCGCCGTGCTGGATGCCGGGCCGGATGCCGTTCCGGAGACCGCTGCCGCCAACGGCCGGGACATGTGACCTTGCCCACTTTCTACAGCTTGTAGAGAACTTGGGTTTCCTGTTTCCATGCCCTTGGGTGCAAACTTGAACCCATGAGCCACACTTCTGCCGAATCTGTCACTAAAACTTCCGAGCCGGCTGACGCCGAGGCCACCCCGTTCACGCTGTGGACCGTCTTCAAGCGCACCGGCTCCTTCGCCGGCGGCGCCGACGCGGTGGCAGCATTTGAAGCATTCACCGCCTCCCTGGCGGTGGAAAACATCACGCTGCGCGGGGCCTACGACGTCTCCGCCATGCGCAGCGACGCCGACATCATGGTCTGGCTCGTCGGACCCAGGCCCGAGGGCCTGCAGCGGGCCGTGCGCAGCATCCGCCGCCTGGAGCTGTTTGCCGACAGCGAGATTTCCTGGTCCGCCATGGGCGTGCACCGCGAGGCGGAGTTTGCCAAGTCCCACGCCCCGTCCTACATGGGGCCCAACGCACCCAAGGGTTGGGTCTGCGTCTACCCGTTCGTGCGTTCCTACGACTGGTACATCCTGCCCGCCGAGGACCGCAGCCGCATGCTCCGCGACCACGGCATGCTGGGCCGCGACTTCCCCGAGGTGCTCTCCAACACCGTCTCCGCGTTCGCCCTGGGCGACTGGGAGTGGCTGCTGGGCCTGGAGGCGGACAACCTCACCGACCTGGTGGACATGATGCGCCACCTGCGCTCCACCGACGCCCGCCTGCACGTGCGCGAGGAAATTCCCTTCTACACCGGCCGCCGGATCAACGCCGGCGAGGTCGCCGAGGTGCTGCGTTGAGTGCCGGACAGCAGGAGGCGGCCGCGGCCGCGGCCGCCTCCACCGCCGTGAACCCGGTGACGGAATCGGGCCGGCCGGCCCCGGCCGACTACGACGCCATCCTGCTGGCCTCCTTCGGCGGGCCCGAGGGCCAGGACGACGTCATCCCGTTCCTGCGCAACGTCACCCGCGGCCGCGGCATCCCGGACGAACGCCTGGAAGAGGTCAGCCACCACTACCGCAAGAACGGCGGCATCAGCCCCATCAACGCCCAAAACCGCGCCCTGAAGGCCGCGCTGGAGGCGGAGCTGGCGGCCCGGGGCATTGACCTGCCCGTGCTGTGGGGCAACCGCAATTGGGCCCCCTACATCCCGCAGACCCTCCAGGACGCGTACGACGCCGGCCACCGCCGGCTCCTGATGGTCACCACCAGCGCCTATTCTTCCTACTCCAGCTGCCGCCAATACCGTGAGGACATTGGCGTGGCCCTGACGGAAAGCGGCCTGGACGGCAAGCTGGCCGTGGACAAGGTGCGCCAGTACTTTGACCACCCCGGCTTCGTGGAACCCTTCATTGAGGGGACGGCCGCCTCGCTGGCCAAGGTCAAGGCGGAGCTGGCCGCAGCCGGAACGCCCGACGCGCCCGTGCGCGTCATGTTCTCCACCCACTCCATCCCCACCCGCGACGCCGAGGCCTCCGGACGTTCCTCCGGGGAACCGCGCCGGTTTGCCGAAAACTCCGCCTATGTGGCGCAGCACCTGGCCGTCGCGGACACCATCATGAAACGCGTTGCCCCGGAGCAGGAATGGTCCCTCGTGTACCAGTCCCGGTCCGGCGCCCCGCACGTGCCGTGGCTGGAACCGGACATCAACGACGCCCTGGCTGAAGCGGCCGCAAAGGGCATCCGCGGTGTGGCAGTGGTCCCGCTCGGCTTTGTCAGCGACCACATGGAAGTCCTATGGGACCTGGACACCGAAGCAGCCGAAACCTGTGCCGGACTGGGCCTGGCCTTTGACCGCGCACCGACCCCGGGGACACACCAAAAGTTTGTCCGCGGCATCGTGGACCTGATCTGCGAACGGACCGCGGCGGACACCATTGCCGACCGCCCGGCCATGACGGAACTGGGCCCCTGGTACGACGTCTGCCGCCCGGGCTGCTGCGCCAACTTCCGCGGCACGAAGCCGGTCATTGCGGAGGCCGGCAGCACCGTTGGCCTGTCCGCCGCCGGGGCGGGTTCCTGATGGCCACGTCGGAAAGGTCCGCCACCGTGAAGGTCGGCACCCGCGGAAGCAGGCTGGCCCTGGGCCAGACCGGGCAGGTCACCGACGTCCTGACGGCCGTGGGCGGCTTTGCCGCCGAGATTGTCACCGTCCGGACCGACGGCGATGTCCTGACCGGCCCGCTGTCCCAGATGGGCGGCACCGGCGTGTTTGCCGCCGCCCTGCGCGCGGCCGTGCTGGACGGCCGCGTGGACGTGGCCGTGCACTCGCTCAAGGACCTGCCCACGGCCGCCGTGCCGGGCCTGGCCCTGGCCGCCGTGCCCGTCCGCGCCGATTCCCGCGACGCCCTGTGCTCGCGCGACGGCGTGAGGCTGGCCGGGCTGCCGGCCGGCGCCACCGTGGGCACCGGCTCCCCGCGCCGGGCCGCCCAGCTGCTCGCCGCCCGCCCCGACCTGTCCATCGTGGACATCCGCGGCAACGTCGACACCCGGCTGGGACGGGTGGCGGGGCTGCCCGGCAACGCCCCCGCCGGCGTGGTGCCCGGCAGGACCGGCGACCTTGACGCCGTGGTGCTGGCCGCCGCCGGCCTTTCGCGCATTGGCCGCCTCAACGCCGTCACCGAGTTCCTGGAAGCGGACGTCATGCTGCCGGCACCCGGCCAGGGCGCCCTGGCGCTGGAATGCCGCACCGCGGACACCGACCCGGCCGGGGAACTGGGCCGGGCGCTGGCCGCCGTGGACGACGCCGACACGCGACTGTCCGTCACGGCCGAGAGGGCACTGCTGGCCCGCCTCGAGGCCGGCTGCGCCGCACCCGTCGGAGCCCTGGCCCACCGCAAGGGTTCCATGCTCTACCTGGAGGCAGTGGTCTGCTCCCTTGACGGAACGCGGTCCCTGCGCCTGAAAAAGGCCACCGACGGCCTCACCAACGTCGGCGCCACGCTCCTGGGGATCGAACTGGCCGAGGAACTCCTGGCCGGCGGCGCCGCGGACCTGGCAGACCTGGCCGGCTCGGGCAAGTGATTTCCGGCAAGGCCCCAGGGGTGCACCAGGACCGGACGGGGGACGGGGCCGGCATGTTCCCGGCGGCTCTGGCAGGCCTGCGCGTTGCCGTGACCCGCAGCGCCGACCGCGCCGGGGCGCTGGCCGATGCGTTGGCGGCCGCCGGTGCGGAACCGGTTTTGGTCCCCGTCATTGATTTTGAGATGGCCGACCCCGGCCTCCTGGGCGCGGCCCTCCGCTGCCTCGCCGCGGGGGAGTACGGCTGGCTGGCCATCAGCTCCATCACCACGGTGCGGGCGCTCAAGCAGTGGTGCGAATCCGCGGGGACAACCCTGGCCGGACTCATTCCGGCCGGGACGCGCGTCGCCACGATCGGCCCCACCTCGGTGGCCGTCCTGGCGGCCGAGGGCATCACGGCGGACCTGGCACCCGTTGACGTGCAGTCCGCCGCGGGGCTTGTCGCGTTGTGGCCCGCCACCACGGCGGACGACGGCGCGAAGGCGCGCGTGCTGCTGCCCCAGTCGAACCTGGCGGAGCCGACCCTGGCCGACGGCCTGGCCGCCAAGGGCTGGCAGGCGGAGGCGGTCACGGCCTACCGGACGGTCGACTATCCGGCCGCGCCGGAGCTGCGGCTGACCGCGACGCTGGAACACAGTTCCCCCGATTTGGACAATCCCGGCCGGCCGGGGCCACGGGCCGGCCACGGCGGCTACCCGCTGCTCACCCCGGCCCAGGCGGCGGGGGAGGTGCGCGCAGGGGCGCTCAACGCCGTCGTCCTGGCCTCGGGCAGCGCAGCCCGCAGGGTGGCACACACCATGGGACCGCTGCCGCAGCGGTGCCTGGTCATCGCCATCGGCCAGCCCACCCGGGCGGAGGCTGAGCGGCTCGGCCTGCGCGTCGCCGCCACGGCCGCGCGCCCAACCCCCGACGGGATCGTGGCCGCCCTGGCCGCAGCCGCGGAATCATCCAACCCCAGCAACACAGGAGAGACCAAGTGAGCTTCCCCCACCACCGCCCCCGCCGGCTCCGCACCACCACGGCCATGCGCCGGCTGGTCGCCGAGCGCCGGCTGGCGCCGGCCGAGCTGATCCTGCCGGCCTTCATCCGCGAGGACCTCAGCGAACCCGCACCCATCACCTCGATGCCCGGCGTGGTGCAGCACACCACCGAATCGCTCGTGGCCGCCGCCCGCGAGGCCGTGGAGCTGGGGCTCGGCGGCATCATGCTGTTCGGCATCCCCGCCGTCCGCGACGCCGCCGGCACGGCCTCCCTGGACCCCCACGGCGTGCTGAACAAGGCCATCACGGACGTCCGCGCCGCCGTGGGCGACGACCTGGTGGTCATGAGCGACCTCTGCCTGGACGAATTCACCGACCACGGCCACTGCGGCGTGCTGGACGCCCACGGCGTGGTGGACAACGACGCCACGCTGGCCATCTACGCGCAGATGGCCGTGGCGCAGGCCAAGGCCGGCGCACACGTGGTGGCGCCGTCGGGCATGATGGACGGCCAGGTGGGTGTCATCCGGGAGGCCCTCGACGCCGCCGGCTTCACCGACGTTGCGGTCCTCGCCTACGCCGCGAAGTACGCCTCCGCCTTCTACGGCCCCTTCCGCGAGGCCGTTGACTCGCAGCTCGAAGGCGACCGCCACACCTACCAAATGGACGCCGGCAACCGCCGCGAAGCCCTGCACGAGGTGGAGCTGGACCTGGCCGAAGGCGCCGACATCGTCATGGTGAAGCCGGCCATGAGCTACCTGGACATCCTGGCCGATGTGGCCGAAATGAGCCCCGTGCCCGTGGCCGCATACCAAATCTCCGGCGAATACGCGATGATTGAGGCCGCCGCGGCGAACGGGTGGATCAACCGCCGCGCCGCCATTGAGGAGTCGGTGCTCAGCATCAAGCGGGCCGGGGCCACCATGATCCTGACCTACTGGGCGGCTGAGCTGGCCGGCTGGCTCCGCAGCAACTGACCCCTCCCTCCCCAAGCAAGGACCTACCGATGACCAGTTCACAGGAACTCTTCGACCGCGCCAAGACCCTCATGCCGGGCGGGGTGAACTCGCCCGTGCGCGCGTTCGGCTCCGTGGGCGGCACGCCGCGCTTCATGGTCAACGCCCAGGGCGCCTACCTGACCGACGCCGACGGCCGCGACTACGTGGACCTGGTCTGCTCCTGGGGCCCGGCACTGCTGGGCCACTCTCACCCGGCCGTGCTTGCCGCCGTGCACGCCGCCGTCGACCACGGCCTCAGCTTTGGCGCCTCCACCCCGGCCGAAAGCGAACTGGCCGCCCTGGTGCAGGGACGCGTGTCCGGCGTCGAACGCCTGCGCATGGTCTCCACCGGCACCGAGGCGACCATGACCGCCGTGCGCCTGGCCCGCGGCTTCACGGGCCGGGAGCTCATCATCAAGTTCGCCGGCTGCTACCACGGCCACCTGGACTCGCTGCTGGCCGCCGCCGGCTCCGGCCTGGCCACCCTGGCCTTGCCCGGCTCCGCGGGGGTCACGGCCGCCACGGCCGCCGAAACCCTGGTGCTGCCCTACAACGACCTGGCTGCCGTCGAGGCCGCCTTTGCCGCGCACGGGGACCGGATCGCCGCCGTCATCACCGAGGCCGCGCCGGCCAACATGGGCGTCGTGACCCCGGGCGAGGGCTTCAACGCCGGGCTGTCCCGCATCACCGCCGAACACGGCGCGCTGCTGGTCCTGGACGAGGTCCTGACCGGCTTCCGCGTTGGCGCGGCCGGCTACTGGGGCCTAACCGGCTCCGCGGAAGGCTGGACGCCGGACCTGTTCACCTTTGGCAAGGTCATTGGCGGCGGGCTGCCGACGGCGGCGCTCGGGGGCCGCGCGGAGGTCATGGACTACCTGGCCCCCCTCGGGCCCGTGTACCAGGCCGGGACATTGTCCGGGAACCCGGTGGCCATGGCCGCCGGCGTGGCCACGCTGGGCGCCGCGACGGCCGAGGTGTACGCCACGGTGGATGCCCGCTCGCTGGAACTGTCCGCCGCCGTCTCCACCGCACTGTCCGCCGAGGGCGTTGACCACTCCGTCCAGCGCGCCGGCAGCCTGTTCTCCCTGGCCTTCGGCACCTCCGCCCACGGCGTGCACAACTACGACGACGCACAGGGCCAGGAGGTGTTCCGGTACGCCCCGTTCTTCCACTCCATGCTGGAATCCGGCGTGTACCTGCCGCCGAGCGTGTTCGAGGCCTGGTTCCTTTCCGCGGCGCACGACGACGCGGCCATGAACCGCATCTTCGAGGCCCTCCCGGCCGCGGCGAAGGCGGCAGCTTCCGCGACGCCCTGACCCGCCCTGTCTGTGTTGCAGATAATGGACCAAAATCCGCCAAAAGCGGCTGAATCGGTCCAGTATCTGCAACATGGAACTTAGGGGAGGGGCACGGTGGCGGAGTAGAATTTGCGGCTATAGATTCCTTCCAGCCAAGCCGCGTGGGCCATGCGCAAGCACCTGAATATCCGCCGTTCCAAGTCCGTTGCCATGCTCGCGGCGATCCTGGCGGCGGCAACCCTGATGGGGGCCGCCCCGGCCACCGTGGAGCCCTCATCGCTGGGGTGGACCACGCCGGCACAGCACCTGGCCCACATGACGCTGCAGCAGCGGGTGGGGCAGCTGTTCATGGTGGCGGCCGCCGCCACGGGGGCCGGCCAGGCCACAATGAACGTCCTGCACTGGGACCATGTGGGCAACGTCTACCTGTCCGGGCGCAGCTACGCCGGGATCAGTGCAACGGCAGCCGTGGTGCGGCAAATGACCAGCACCGTATCCGCCGCCACCACTGACAACGAGTACCTGTCGGTGGGGACGGACCAGGAGGGCGGCTATGTCCAGGTGCTCAACGGCCCCGGGTTTTCGGTGATCCCCACGGCCCTGGCCCAGGGCGGGCTGTCCGCCGCCACCCTGGCGGCGGACGCCAAAAACTGGGGAAACCAGCTGCGCTGGGCCGGCGTGAAGGTGGGCCTGGCCCCCGTCCTCGACACTGTCACGCAGGCCTTTGCCCCGTATAACGCCCCGATAGGCTACTACGAACGCGAGTACGGCTACACGCCGCAGACCGTTTCGGCCAAGGGCAATGCGTTCCTGGCGGGAATCAAGGCCGGCTACGTCATGCCTACGGTCAAGCACTTCCCCGGGCTGGGCCGGGTCACCGGCAACACAGACGTTACGGCCAACGTCCACGACACCCAGACCACCATCAACGACCCCAACCTGCTCCCGTTCCAGACCGCCATCAACAACGGCGCCAGATGGGTCATGGTCTCCAGCGCCTACTACGACCTGATTGATTCCCGCCCCGGCAAGATCGCACCGTTCTCCACCGTCGTCATGGGCACCATGCTGCGGCAAAATGCACGGTTCACCGGCATCATCCTCTCCGACGACCTGTGCAGCGCCGCGCAGCTGTCGCCCTGGAGCTGGGCGGTGCGGGCCGAGAACTTCGTCAACGCCGGCGGCACGATGGTCCTGTGCGCCAACCCCAACGCCGTCCCCTACATGTATGCCGGCGTCCTGAAGCTGGCCCAGGAGCGTCCGGACTTCCTGGCCAAGGTCAACGCCGCGGTGCTCACCATCCTCACGGTCAAGCACGGACAATGACCGCCCGGCCGCCAAAAAACTGGTGGAGTGCGTGCCGGCCCTGGTTCCGCCTGGTTTATTCGGCGGCCACGTTGCTCCGAATGGGCAGCCGCTCGCTGATGGCTGCAACGGTGGTGTAGTCGATGGTGAGATTGCCGCCTGCGGCGTCGATGGCGGCACCCATGCTGTTGACGAGCGCCTTCCGTTTGTCCTTCGGGAGGCGGTTGATGCCGCCCGAGGTGGCCGCCTGCCCAAGCCACTCGTCGCGGGTGGCGGTCGCCTGCCACTTGAAGGAGAGCCGCTCGGGCGCGCCGAATGCCCCAGTGGTGCGAAGGCCCGCCGCGGCAGCGTCGATGATTGCCCCATACGGGTCGGCCCCGGCCAAAGCGGCCCAGGGATTGAACGGCAACCCGGTGTGGAGAGCGTCGAAAGCCGTCGCGAACCCCGTGGCGAGTTCTGCAGGCGGGCGTCCAGCGTTCCAGAAGAGCGCCAGGACGCCCCCTGGCCGGAGGAGGCAAGCGGCCTTTGCGGCGCCCGCGGTGGGGTCGACCCAATGCCAGGCCTGTCCGGCGGCTATGGCGTCGAACGTCCGTCCGGCGGCCGGCCAGTCTTCGAATCTGGCGATCTCTACGTTAAATCCCTTGGCCCGTGCAAGCCTGGCCATCTGCGGGTCGGGGTCGATCCCGAGCACGGCGAGTCCGCGGTCGCGGAAGGGCTCTGCGGAGATTCCGGTCCCGATCCCCACGTCGAGGATCGTGTGCCCCCGGATCCGTTCGACGACGGCGTCAACGAGTGCTGCCGGGTACCGTGGGCGGGCGTGGTCATAGCTGGCGGCATCCGTGCCAAACGACTCTGCGAGTTCGCGGTGCCGATGCGCAGCGTCTCCGGTGGGCATGATCGGTGGGGCTGGAGGGACCATGCGGCCATTCTAAACAGGCATGCGCCCATTGGGGACAGGACGGCGGCAAGACGCACACTCCCCTCGGATGGCTTTAGCGGTGTCGCCGCACGCTTCCCCGCCCCGAAACGCAGGTGCGATTCGCGGTCCTGCCCTTAGCGCAGATTTGCCGTGCCGAAGGCCTCGCGCGACTTACTGCTGAAGATGGTGACGCTGCGGATCTGGGGCCACACGGGGATCAAATAGCTCAAGTCATAGCTCTGTGTTCCCGTAATGTCCTTCAGTGCCACCACCTGGAACGTGTTCGGGTCCTCCACGACATTGTCCCCGGCCGCGTTGCGTGTCATGGCTCCCGGGTTGAAGTCAATGTACAGGTCCTGCCCGGGACCCGTGGAAAAGTCCGACAACGTCAGGACCAGGCTGCCCGGCTTTTCAGTGATCCGCACCTGCCCTCTCGTCGGGGCCCCTTGCGGGACGAACGTGCCCGAAAGCGTCCATGACGTTGTATGCGTCGCTGTCGGCCCGGAGCCGGCAGCCGTGGGTGTGGGCCTGGGCGGGGTCGGTGCCACGGTGGCGCATCCTGTCGCGGCTGAAACGACAATGACCCCCACGGCAAGCAGGCGCGCAAATCCCATGATCCCCATTTCCAGTGCTTTTACGATTCCCCGCTACTACGTGGTTCCATTGCATACTAGCCCGCCGGGAACCCTGGCAGGCCATCTATTGACGGCCGTCCTGGCCCAAGCCCCATTGCCCGATCAGGACCTGGGGGGGGAGTTGGCCCTCGAAGCGAAATCCGTGTCGCCGCATTCCTGGAAGCCGCGCGCCCACGGCAGGGCCGGCGCGGCAGTGAAAAAACTTTCCGGGCCGGCTG
>NZ_JAAMFN010000027.1 GCF_013376095.1 Arthrobacter sp. SDTb3-6
TCTGCCGCCCAGGCCAACGCCGAGCGGGCCCGGGCCAACGCGGCACAGGCCGGCCCGCTGGCGGAGGCGACGGCGCGGCAGCAGGTGGTGGTGCAGGAGACCCAGGTGGCCAAGCTGGAGGCAGACCGCGAAGAGCAGAAGCTGCAGACCACCGTCCGCAAGCCCGCCGACGCCCGGGCCTATGCCCAGCGGACCGAGGCCGAAGCGCAGAAGGCCGCGGACATCAGCGCCGCCGAGGCACGGGCGCGGAAGACGGAAGTGGAGGCGCAGGCCAACGCCACGGCCGCCGCAGCCATGGCGGGGGCAACGAAGATCACCGGCGAGGCCGAAGCCGCGGCGACGAAGGCACGCGGGGAGGCTGCGGCGTCGGCCGTCAAGGCCAAGGCGCTGGCCGAGGCCGATGGCATCAAGGCCCGCGCCGAAGCCCTCGGCACCAACCAGGAAGCCGTCATCGCGCAGCAGCTGGCCGAAAACATGCCCTCCATTGTCGCCGCAGCAGCCGAACCGTTTGGCCACGTGGGCCAGCTGACCGTGCTCAACGGCGGCGACGGCGTCAACGAGATGGTGGGCGGGATCCTGGCGCAGGTGGGCGGCTACCTGCCCGCCCTGACCGAATCACTGAAGAAGGGCGCCGGCCCGCTGAGGAAAGGCAACGGCGATGGCAGCCAGCCGCCCCAACCGTAGGGACATGGACAGGAGCCTGACGGGGCGGGTGGGCCGCGTCTCGGGAGTGGTGGGGCCGGGAACGGTGGGCGAGGTCATGGTTGCGTTCCATGGCGGCACCACGGCGTTCCACGCCCACCCCTACGACGAGTCCAGCGTGTACCCCGTAGGGGAGCGCGTCCTCGTCATGTACTTTGAACCGCCCCAGACCGTCTACGTGGAGCAGCTGCCCGAGGTCCTGCGCGAAGACGTCTGAACCGGCCCGCCCGTGATGGGCGTGCCAAAATCAGGGGCCGGACCGGCACCCGTCATCCGGCGAGTTCGTCCAGCTCCACGCCGCTGAGCACGGTGGCCGGATGCGGGCCGGCCGCCACGAGTGCCTGCGACCATTCCGCAGGCCAGCCGCCATCACGGCCCAGCAGGATGATGTTGCCCGGGTAGCGGCGGGTGAACAAGCTGGTGGTGCCGTACGCCGCGGCACCGGGCATGGCCTCCCGCAGCGCCCGGGCCTGGCTGCGCACCAGCGTGAACCCGGGCTCGTCGCCCACATTGACGGCCAGCACGCCGCCGGGGGCAAGCACGCCTGCCGCCTCCCGGTAGAAATCCGTGCACGCCAGGTGCGCCGGCGCGTCCGGACCGCTGAAGATGTCCAGGATGACGACGTCGAACCTTAGTCCCGCCGGCAGCCCGCCGAGCGCTTCGCGGGCGTCGCCCACGTGGCTGGTGAGGAACGTCCCGGCCGGCAGCGGCAGGTGCTCGAGCACAAAGTCGAGCAGTCCGCGCTCCCGTTCCACCGCATGCTGGACCGACCCGGGCCGCGTGGCCTGGATGTAGCGGGCCAGCGTCAACGCCCCGGCACCCAGGTGCAGGGCCGCCACCGGCTCGCCGGGCGGCCTGACCAGGTCCACCGCGTTCGCGATCCGGCGCAGGTACTCGTAAAAGACATCCTCCGGGTGCGCCAGGTTGACCTGGGACTGTTCGGCGTGGTCGATGCTGAGCACAAAGGCGTCGGCATGCCAGGGATCCGGGCTGATCGTGGCGTGGACGCCGCTGGGGCGCAGGTATCGGCTGGCCGGGGCCACTACAGCCGGTCCCTCAGCGTGGCGAGGCGTCCGGCGGCCTGCTCCAGCAGTCCTTCCTTCTTGCAGAACGCGAACCGCAGCAGCGAGCGGGTGCGGCGGGCGCCGTCGGGGTGGCAGAAGACCGGGACGGGAATGGCCGCCACCCCGATCAGTTCCGGGAGGCGGCGGGCCAGGGCCGTGGCGTCGGTGATGCCGAGGGCCGCCGTGTCGGCATTGATGAAGTAGGTGCCCTGCGGGGTGAGCACGTCCAGGCCGGCGGCGCGCAGGCCCTCGCTGAGGATGTCCCGCTTGCGTTGCAGCGTGGCGGCAGCCTCCGTGAAGAAGCCGGCATCCATGCGCAGTCCCGCGGCGATGGCGGTTTGGAACGGCGTCCCCGAGGAATAGGTCAGGAACTGCTTGACCGTGCGGGCCGCGGCCACCAGCTCCGCGGGGCCGGACATCCAGCCGATTTTCCAGCCGGTGAAGGAAAACGTCTTGCCGGCCGAGGAAATGGTCAGCGTGCGCTCCGCTGCACCGGGCAGCGTCGCCACGGGTATGTGCCGGGGACCAAACGTCAGGTGCTCGTAGACCTCGTCGGTCAGGATGACGGCGTCGTACTTGATGGCGAGGCGCACCACTTCGGCCAGCACGGCCTCCGGGAACACGGCACCGGTGGGGTTGTGCGGGTTGTTGACGATGACCATCTTGGTGCGTGGGCTGAAGCTGTTTTCGAGCGTGGCAAGGTCCGGCATGAAGTCCGGGGCCAGCAGTGCCGCGGTGGTGTGCCTGGCGCCGCTGAGGCCGATCATGGCGCCGTAGGAATCGTAGAACGGTTCGAAGGTGAGGACTTCGTCACCGGGACCGGTCAGCGCCAGGACGGCCGAGGCGATGGCTTCCGTGGCCCCCGTGGTGATGACGACCTCCGTTTCCGGATCCGGGGCGAGGCCGTAAAAGCGCTCCTGGTGTTCGGCGACGGCGGCGCGCAGTGCCGGGATGCCCTTGCCCGGCGCGTATTGGTTGTTGCCGTTGCGGATGGCATCCCGTGCGATGCGGCCCAGCTCGGCCGGCCCGTCCTCGTCCGGGAAGCCCTGGCCCAGGTTGATGGCCCCGTGCCGGGTGGCCAACGTGGTGATCTCCTCGAAGATGGTCACGGCCAGCGAGCCGTCCGGGCCCAACAGGTTGGCGCCTACCGCGGTGCGCTGCCATGGCGTGCTCATTGCTGCTCCTTGCTGCCGGGACCCGCGCCGCTGCTGCGGGGTGGTGTACTCCTTGAATACGTTACCCGGGACCGGGGCGGGCCGCTCCGCTCCCGGCCGGACCAGGCACGGGGCATACCGGCCGGTAGGGGACGTAATAGGGCCGACATGTGGCAAAACAGCACGTGGGGACAGCCTTCATCGGATAGATTCGGCGTATGCAGCGCGCCGTATGCCCCGGATCGTTTGATCCGATCCACAAGGGGCACATTGAAGTCATTGCCCGGGCCACAGCACTCTTCGACGAGGTGATTGTGGCGGTGTCGACCAACTATGCCAAGAAGTACCGGTTCTCACTGAACGAACGCCTTGACATGGCCCGGACCACGTTTTCAGCGCTCTCCGGCATTGTGGTGGAGCCGATGGGTGAGGGGCTGCTCTCCGACTACTGCCATGCGCGCGGCGCCGTCGCGATCGTGAAGGGGCTGCGGTCCTCCTCCGACTTTGACTACGAGCTGCCCATGGCCACCATGAACCGCCAGCTCTCCGGCGTTGAAACCGTGTTCCTGCCCGGCGACAGCCGCTACCTGCACCTCTCGTCAACGCTCATCAAGGAAGTCCACACCCTCGGCGGGGACGTTTCAGACTTTGTGCCCCGCGCCGTATTGCGCCGCCTCCAGGGTGACGTCGGCCCGGACACCCGCCCGACGCCGGTGGTCCCGCCGGGCGCGTAGCCCCGCCGCAGCGTCCTGGGGCGGCACGTCCTGGGGCGGCACGTCCCGGGGCGGCGCCAGCCGGCGTCCGCCGTCGAGCCGGCACCACGGCGGCGGACTAGGCTGGATGCAGGGGCGGCTGAGGCTGCTGCGGTGCGCACGGCGGGCACCACACAGCCGGCGTCCGGGCAAGTGGCAGGGGCATTCATGGTCCATTTCATGGCGCGCCTGGTGGCGCGGGCCGTCACCACGCTGGTGCTGGTCACGGCCTTCATCTTTTTCTTTTACCGGCTCACGCCCGGCCATGGCAGCACCGTGATTCCCGGCTTCTCGGACACCCCGGAGCAAGTGGCCGCACTCAATGCCGAGCCGGGCATCCTGCAGTACCTGCGGATCCTGCGGCAGTGGGCCACCGGGAACTTCGGCTACTACCCTCGGTTCAATGAGCCGATTGCCACGGTCCTGGCCCAGGCCCTGCCGATCACCGTGGTGCTCGTGGCCGGCGCCATGCTGGTCTCGTTTGTGGTAGCGATTCCACTGGGGATCATCCAGGGGCTGAACCATGGGGGAGTGGTGGACCATGCGCTGACCGGCGTTGAATTCCTCTTTTTCAGCGCGCCGTTGATACTGACCGCCCCGTTGCTCGCCAACTGGTTCAGCTTCGATGTTCCCCTGTTTCCCCCGCAGGCCCCGCCCGGCGAAACCTTCGGTGCCGTCCTGGGCCACTTCAACTCGATGGTGCTGCCCATCGTGACGCTTGCGCTGCCGCTGATTGGCCGCCTCTCGCGGTACGTGCGTTCCTCTGTGCTGGACCAGGTCTCCCTCGACTACCTGGTGGTGGCCCGTTCCAAGGGCTGCGGGCCCTTCCGGCTGGTCCGTAAGCACCTGATGCGCAATGCCATGATTCCGATCCTGACGTTCCTGGGCGTCTCGCTGCCGCTGCTGGTCTCGGGCGGGCTGGTGGTGGAGGCGCTGTTCAACCTGCCGGGAATCGGCTACCTGCTGTGGCTGGCCGGGAACCCGAAGCGCGTCTTCTTCTCCTTCCCGCTCGAGATTGCCATTCTGGTGGTGGCGTCGGCCGCCTTGGTGCTGGCCAACCTGCTCGTCGACGTTGCGATGCGGATCGTGGACCCGCGCACACGGCAGTAGCCGCCGTCGCCCCCCATGAGAGCCACATCACCGGCGGCGCGCCCATGGGCGGTTCGACTCCCCACCGTGCGCTGGCGTAGACTGGCTACGGCCGAAAACGGCTTTGGTAGGCACCCATTTTGAAGCCCGGGACTATTCGGGATAGGATGGTGCGTCGGTCGTATGTTCATTCAGGAGTTCTCATTAGCGCAGGCACGTTGGGCAGCAAGTCCAACCACGGCACGCCCCTCACCATTGGTGTCAGGGAGCTTGGGCGAAGCCCGGGCAGCATGCGGACTTTCAACGAACATATTCCCGTGCCAGAGGATTTTGGCACCCCGCTCATTGGTGTGACGCCCGGAACCGACCTGGATCTGGAACTCCGATTTGAGGCCGTCCATGAAGGAATTCTGGTGTCGGGCAGCGTACTGGTCGAACTGACCGGCGAATGCTCCCGGTGCCTGGAGAACTTCACGGAAGACCTCCAAGTCAATGTGCAAGAACTTTTCTTCTACGAGGAACCGCCCGCGGGCCTTGATGAAGACGAAGACACGCAACGTTGGGTCGAGCACGATTCCATCGATCTTGAACCGGTGTTGCGGGACGCAGTGGTAACCGCCCTGCCGTTCCAGCCGGTGTGCCGGGAAGACTGCGAGGGCCTGTGTTCCGAATGTGGAATACGCCTTGCGGATGAGCCGGGGCACCACCACGAGATCCTGGATCCTCGGTGGGCCGCCCTACAGGGCTTAACCGGCGAAGAAAACTAGCAAAATCAAGTTTTTAGCTGCAGGCACGTGCCTGGGGCTTATCGAGAGAAAAGAGTTTGCCGTGGCTGTTCCCAAGCGGAAGATGTCCCGTGCCAATACCCGTGCACGCCGTTCCCAGTGGAAGGCCACCGCGCCGAACCTGGTCAAGACCATCGAAAACGGCCAGGTTGTCTACAGCCTGCCGCACCAGGCCAAGGTCGTCACCGACTCCGCCGGCACCGCCCTGTTCCTGGAATACAAGGGCCGCAAGGTTGCCGACGTCTAAGACGTCCGTGCGGCCAACCGGCCGTTCGACCACTAAATAGTTTTGCAGGAGCTGCTCATGTCCTCGGTTACGGAACCCCCGAAGCTCGAGGACGGGCACAAACTGCTGTTGAAGCGTCTCGGTGTCACCATTGATGCCGGGACGCTTCGTCTTGCCCTGACACACCGTTCCTACGCGTACGAAAACGGCGGCATTCCCACCAACGAACGCATGGAATTCCTGGGGGATTCCATCCTGGGCTTCTCCGTCACCGACGCCCTGTACCGCGACAACCCCTCGCTGCCTGAAGGCGAGCTGGCCAAGCGCCGCTCGGCCGTGGTCTCCACCCGTGCCCTCGCCTCGATTGCCCGGTCCCTGGGCGTGGGCGAATTCATCTACCTGGGCCAGGGCGAACGCCTCACGAAGGGCCGCAACAAGGCCTCGATCCTGGCCGACACCATGGAAGCCCTCATCGGCGCGACCTACCTCACGAACGGCATCGAGGCCGCCCGCCAGCTCGTCATGCGCCTGGTGGGCCCGCTGCTGGCCGACTCCGATGTCCTGGGGGCCGGCACCGACTGGAAAACCAACATCCAGGAAATATCCGCCGCCCGGCACCTTGGCAGCATCGTCTACGACATCACCGGCACCGGCCCCGACCACAACCGTTCGTTCTCTGCCCGCCTGCTCATCGGCGGGGAGCACGTCGGCACCGGGGCGGGCCCGTCCAAGAAGGAAGCCGAGCGTGCCGCCGCCGCCGCCGGCTGGAAGGCGCTCCAGGAACGTTTTTCTGCCGGGCGCCCCACGTCCACGCACGACGCCGGGACCCCCGGCGCATCCGCGTCTGCCGCGGACTAAATGCCCGAGCTGCCTGAAGTCGAGGTTGTCCGCCGCGGCCTGGAACGGTGGATTGCGGGGCGGACCATCACGGGTGTCTCGGTGCCCGATCCCCGCTCCATCCGCCGACACGCCCTCGGCGTCGAGGACTTCGCCGGAAACCTCGTGGGTGCCACCGTGCTGGACGTGGTGCGCCGCGGCAAGTTCCTGTGGATGCCGTTGGACGATGCGCCGCAGGGCAATGCGCCCCACACCGCACTCGTGGCGCACCTGGGCATGAGCGGGCAGTTGCTGGTGGAGTCCCCGGAACAGCCCCATGAGAAACACCTGAAGGTCCGGATGTCATTTTCGGCCCGCGTCGATGCACCGGAAGAGCTGCGCTTCATAGACCAGCGGATCTTTGGCGGGCTGTTCGTCACGTCCCTGGTCCCCACTGCCGACGGGCTGCCGGGAGGATGCGGCATGGCGTCCGGCGGCTGGGCGCTGATCCCCAGCGAGGCCGCCCACATCGGCCGCGACCCGCTGGACCCGGACTTCGACCTCGAGGCCCTGCACCGAAAGCTGCGGGCCCGGAAAACCGGGCTGAAGCGCGCGCTGCTGGACCAGGGCGCGGTCTCCGGCATTGGCAACATCTACGCGGACGAGGCCTTGTGGGCCGCCAGGATGCACTATGCGCGCCCCACCGACACGATGCGCCGCCCGGACACGGAACGGATTGTCCACGCCGCCCGCGATGTCATGTCCAGGGCCCTGGACGCCGGAGGCACCAGCTTCGACTCGCTGTACGTCAATGTCAACGGGGCCTCCGGCTACTTCTCCCGCTCGCTGAACGCCTACGGGCGCGAGGGCCGGCCGTGCCCCCGGTGTGCGGCCATGGGCCTGTCCACCAGGATCCGGCGGGAGGCGTTCATGAACCGGTCCTCCTACAGTTGCCCCAGCTGCCAGCCGAAGCCGCGCAACGCCCGGCTGTCAGCGAACGGTGGGCTGAAGTAGTTCCTGTCCCGGCAAGGGCCGGCCCGGTCAGGGGCGGGTGCGGTAGTGCTCGGCCAGCCTGGCGAGGCCTTCGTCGAGGGAAACGGACGGCGTCCAGTCCAGGACCTGGCGGGTGTGCCGCTGGTCGAACCAGTGCGCCGTGGAGAGCTGTTCGGCAAGGAAGCGGGTCATGGGCGGCTCGTCACGGACCCAGCCGCGCGTGCCGGCCGCCGTCCACGCCTTCTCGATCATCGATCCGGCGCCGCGGGCCAGCCAGCCCGGCACGGAAACGGCCGGTTCCGGCACCCCTGCGGCGGCGCAAATGCCGGCGATCAGTTCGCCCACCGGCCGCGGCTCGCCGTTGGTCACCACCAGGGCCTGGCCGTGGGCGTGGTCCATGCGTTCGAGCCCGCGCACGATGGCTTCGGCGGCGTTGTCCACATACGTGGTGTCGATCAAGGCGCGTCCGCCGTCGAGCAGGGGAAGCCGGCCGGCCCGGGCCCGCGCCACCACGCGTTCCACCAGCTGGGTGTCGCCGGGGCCCCACACGATGTGAGGGCGGATGGCCGTGACCCTGAAGGTGGGGGAGTCGGCCGCCAGGGCCAGCCCTTCGGCAGCTGCCTTGGACCGGGCGTAGAAGCCGCGCGCCCGTGACGGGTCCGCGGTCCCGGCGCCGGCGCCCACAATGGAGGACCCGAAGTGTGCCACCGACGGGGAGGAGACGAACACAAAGTCGCGCACACCGGCGTGTTGCGCGGCGGCGAGGAGCTGGCGGGTGCCCACGATGTTTGTGGCCACGAAGTCGGCCCATTGGCCTGTGAAGGACACCTTCGCCGCCAAATGGACCACGGCATCTGCGCCGGCCACCGCGCGGGCGGCAACGTCCGGGTCCGCCACCGAACCCTGGACGGATTCCCACGGATCATGCACGGCGCTGCGCTGCAGCGTTCGCACGGTGTAGCCGCGCTCGTGCAAAAGCCGGGCCACAGCCCGTCCCAGCAGGCCGCTGGTGCCGGTCACCAAGACCCGGGTCACGGGCGTCCGGCCTTTTCCCCGGCCAGGATGCGCGCGGCCCATGCCGCCAGGGCCGTCCGGTCGATCTTCGAGTTGTGGCGGATGTCCGTGGGCAGGGCCTTGATGGCCAGGACGGCGGACAATTCCAGCCCGGTGCCGGCAGCAGCGGCACGCAGCTGGGCGGCGAGCCCTGCCGCCGCCAGCCCGGACCGCTTCACGGCAGGGTCGGTCTCCACGACTGCCACGGCAACTTGTGCACCGGCCGGTCCCACGCCGACCACGGCGGCCCGGGCCACACCCGGCACCTGCTCCGCGGCGAGTTCACCGGCCACGGGCGTGCGGACGCCGCCGGCCATGGTCAGCAGGTGCGCCATGCGGCCCTCAACCCAGAGCCGTCCCTCGGCATCGAGGTGTCCCACGTCGCCGCTGCGGTGCCAGCCCGGGATGGATGTGCTCAGCTCCTGCGTGATCCACAGCCTGTCGTAGCGCTCCTTGGCATGCGGGGCGCGGACCAGGATTTCCCCGGTGACCCCCGCATCAGTGGTGGGGACCGGGTCCACACTGCCGTCCGGGTTGACGGGCGCAATGGCCACCGCGGCGCCGCTGACGGGCACGCCGACGCAGACGCCGTTGCCGGGCCCCGCCGCGCGGATTCCGGCCAGGCTGATGTCCGTCACGGGCAGCGCCTCGGTCATGCCGTAGGGAGTGTGGAGCACGGCGTTCGGGGCGAGGTTCTGGACCTGGGCCAGCAGCGGCACGCCCAGCGGCGCGCCCGCCGAAAGGACCAGGTCGACGCCGGCCAGTGCCGTTCTGTGGGCTGCCGTCAGCTGCGCGGCGGTCGCCACGACGTTGACCAGGGCGGCCGGCGAGGCAAAGACGGCGGTCGCGTTGATGGCCGCCGCGGCATCTGCCAGTGCCGTCGCCGTGAGCGTGCGCGGGGCGGTGACGTCCATGTCCGGGGTGACGGAGGTGGCGCCCAAGGCGGGGCCCAGCAGCGCGAAGGGGGCGAATCCGGCCACGAGTGCCGTGCCCGCCTCCAGCCTGTACGTGGCCTTGAGGGTGTCCCGCATCGCGGCCAGCCGGCGGTGCGTGTACACCACGCCCTTGGCGGGGCCGGTGGAGCCGGAGGTGAAGAGCACCGCGGCGTCGTCATCCGGGTTGACCGCCGGGAACGCCGGTGCCGAGCCCGCCAGGCGCAGGACGCGTCCGTTGGCCAGCAGCTGGGGGACAGTGGCCGCGACGTTGAGCAGCCGGCGCTTGGCAGCATCGGCCGACGGGGCGAAGTCCGCTGCGCTGATCTTCACGCCGGGCCAGTTGTAGATCCGGGCACCGGTGAGGGCGCGTTCGATCCCGACCAGAAAGTCCGGGCCGGCACCCTTGATGGCGCGGCCCATGCCCTTCGTGCCGAGGCCGGCGTCGGCCACCACAATCACGGCACCGAGCCGGAGGCAGGCATAAATCAAGGTGGTCAGCGTGATGCCCGGCGGTACCAGCAGGCTCACGCGATTGCCGCGGCGCACACCGAGGTCGGCCAGGCCCGAGGCCAGGTCGTCAACATCGCGGGCCAGTTCCGCCCAGGACACGGAACGGGTCTGCGGTGCCGGGGAGCTTGAGGCCGTCGAGGGGGCGCTGCCGCCGGGCACCATGTCGACGATGGCCACGGCGGTGTCGTCCCGGCGGGCGTCCAGCCCGGCGAGCATGGGGCGGAACGGCGCGCCGTCATCGGGCCTTGACGCGCCGGCAGGGGCCGTTGCACCCGTGGGCGTCAGGCCGGTCGAAGGTGCCCGGCCGGCGGGGCCCGCTGCCCGCCCGCCGGCGACGTTCTTGGCCAGCCAGCCGAAGGCGGGGGTGGCGGTGTCGCGGTCCTCCTGGACCAGGTGGCCGGCACCCTCGAAGCGGTGCACGTCCGCCTGCGGCATGCGCTCGAGCAGGTCGCGCAGGTACCGGTCAGAGAACACCGGGTCCTTGGGACCCCACATCATGAGGGCGGGAACGCCCAGGGTGCGGATGCCCGAGGAGACCTCCTCCAAGGCGGGCCAGGACGGATGGGACGGGGAAGCGGGGATGTCCGCCACGAAATTGCCCACGCCGGCGCGGCGCGGCGCCGTGCGGTAGGGGGCCATGAACGCGTCCCGGACGGCCGGGGCCAGGGCGGGCTGCGCGAGCCCGTGCGTGACCCGCAAAAAGGCGGCCGACGTCGTCGTGCCCCACTGGTGGACGGCCGGGTGAAGGGCCAGTTTCAGCGCCGGCGGCAGGGAGAACCCCGCGGGGTGGACGGCGGTGTTGGTCAACACCACGCCGGCCAGCTGTTCCCGGTGGCGGACGGCCCAGCCCAGGGAGATGACGCCGCCCCAGTCGTGCCCCACCGTGACCACGGGGCCTGACAGGCCCAGGGCCGCGGTGAAGTCGGAGAGGTCGGTGATGCGGTCCCCGAGGCGGCGGAAGGTGCCGGTGCGTTCGGAGAAGCCCATGTCCAGCTGGTCCACGGCGATGACGCGCCACGGCCCGCCGGCGGCCAGCGTTGCGGGGGAGGTGGCGCCGGCCAGCAGGGTCCGCCACAGGTAGGACCAGGTGGGGTTGCCGTGGACGCACAGCAGCGTGCCGGCGGGCTCAACGCCGGTCGCGGCGACGTCGGCGGCGTTGTCCAGGAAATGCCACTGCCGCGAAGTGCCGGGGGCGTCCACGGCGGCGGTGGAAGGCACGGACAGGCTGCGGCGCCAGGAGGCACGCACACCAGGCCACGGCTCACCGGCAGAAGCCGGGGAGGCGGGCAGGGTCCCAGCTACCACGCAATCTCCATCATCGCGGTGTTGAGTCCGGAACCCACGCCCATGCAGAGCACGCGGTCGCCCGGGCTAAGGGTCTGGGCCTCCTGTGCCAGCGTCATGGGCAGGGACGCCGGGCCCACGTTGCCCCACTTCGGGAACGTGATGGGCACCCGGCTGCGGACCAGGTTGACGGCCCTGATGATGGCGTTGGTGTACGAGTTGGAGACCTGGTGCGTGACGTAGCGGTCCATCTTGCGCCAGTCCCAGCCGTTGGCGTGTGCCTCGTGCCAGGCGTCGGTGACCAGTTCCAGGCCGTTGTCCAGCAGCCCCTTGGTGTCGGTGAACATGCCGTCGGGCCCGCCCACGCACAGCTCGTGGTGTTCGGTGCCGGCGCGGGAGACGCCGCCGAGGATGCGGTGTCCGCCGGGATGGGCGTCGGCCGGGCCGATGACGGCGGCCGCGGCCCCGGAGCCCAGGGTCAGGGTGGCGAACTCGCGCAGGTAGTCCTCGCGCGTGGACGTTTCCGCGTTCAACCGGCGGAAAGTGGTCTCCTGGGTGGCCTGGGCGTCCTCGCCGGCCACGATCAGCGCGTACTTGATCTGGCCGGAGTCAATCATGTTCGCGGCCAGGGTGATGCCGTTGACGAAGCCCAGGCAGGCGTTGGCGAGGTCAAAGTTCAGGGCCGACGACGGCAGGCCCAGCGCGTTGTGGATCTTCACGGCCACGGACGGCTCCAGGTTGCGCCGGGTCACGGAGGTGTTGATCAGCAGGCCGATCTCCCGCGCCTCAACCCCCGCCTCGGCGAGGGCCTTGGCGCCTGCCTCGGTCGCGGCGTCGTCAAACGCGGTGCCGGGGGCCCACCAGCGGCGCTCTTCCACTCCCGCCACGCGTTCCAACAGCCGCTTGGACAGGCGCAGTCGCTTCAGGCTCGGGGCCAGGCGTTCGTCAAAGTCGGAGGAACTGACCACCACCGGGGCCTCCACACTGGCGACGGCGAGTAAGGCGGTGTTGTGGTGGTGAAAAGTCGCGTTGCCGATCAAATTCCAGCCTTTTTCTTCTGTGTGCGTACGGTGCCCAGGGGACTGAATCCGGTGGTTTTTGCGTCCACTGCCGGGGCATGCGCGTGGCCTGGTCCCCGTCGCGGCGTCAAGCCCCACGCTTAACTATGCACCTTGAAGGCGGATTCACGCACATGCACCGCGGTGCATACATGTGGGAAACTTCCGCAGCAAAGTGCCGCGGCACGGTAGATTGGCTAGTGGAAACCGGCCCGGCGCAGGAGTAGAAAACAGTTTGCATCTAAAAAGTTTGACCGTGCGCGGATTCAAGTCCTTCGCCTCGGCCACCACCTTTGACTTTGAACCGGGGGTCACGGCCGTGGTGGGCCCCAACGGATCCGGGAAGTCCAACGTGGTGGACGCCCTGGCCTGGGTCATGGGCGAGCAGGGCGCCAAGACGCTGCGTGGCGGAAAAATGGAGGATGTCATTTTCGCCGGGACCGCAGGGCGCCCGCCGCTGGGCCGGGCCCACGTTGCCCTGACCATCGACAACGCCGACGGCGCCCTGCCGATCGAATATTCCGAGGTCACCATTTCGCGGACCCTGTTCCGCTCAGGCGGCTCCGAGTACGCCATCAACGGCACCGGCTGCCGGCTGCTGGACATCCAGGAACTGCTCTCCGATTCCGGCCTGGGCAAGGAGATGCACGTCATCGTGGGCCAGGGCCAGCTGGACAAGGTGCTCCATGCCACGGCGGAGGACCGCCGCGGCTTCATTGAGGAGGCCGCCGGCATCCTCAAGCACCGCCGGCGCAAGGAAAAGACGCTGCGCAAGCTGGACGCCATGTCCGCAAACCTGGCCCGACTCAGCGACCTCACGGGGGAGATCCGCCGGCAGCTCACCCCGCTGGGCAAGCAGGCCGCCGTGGCCCGCCGCGCCCAGGCCGTGCAGTTTGACGTCCGCGACGCCCGCGCCCGCCTGCTGGCCGACGACATCACCACCCTCACCACCGCCGTCGAACGCGACGAGGCGGCCGAGGCGGCACTCAAGTCCCGCCGCGAACAGGTCGAGGCCCAGCTCACCGCGGGGCGGACCCGGCAGGCCGGGCTGGAACAGGAGTCGGCGGCCGCCACGCCCGTCCTCAACACCGCCCGCGACACCTGGTACCAGCTGTCCGCCACACGCGAGAAGCTGAAGTCGCTGGGCGTGCTGGCGGCCGAACGGCGCCGGCACCTGGGCGCCGCCGAGGACGCGCCGGACCCCAGCCGCGACCCCGACCGGCTGGCCGGGCAGGCCGCGCGGCTGCGGTCCGAAGAGGCGGAGCTGGACCTGGCCCTGGAGGAGCGCCGGATCGGGCTGGAGACGGCCATGGAAATCAAGGAAGACGTCGAGTCCGCCGTCCGTGCCGAGGAACAGCGCGTCCGGGAGCTCCTGCGCGCCACGGCCGACCGGCGCGAGGGCCTGGCGAAGCTCGCCGGGCAGGTAGCGGCCGCACGCTCCCGGGTGGAATCCGCCGAAGCCGAGATCGGCCGCCTGCACCAGGGAAAGGCGGCCGGCAGTGAACGGCGCAGCGAAGCGGCGCGGGAGTTTGCCGCGCTCGAGTCGCAGGTGGCCGGCGTGGAAGAGGGCGAGGAAAGCCTCGACGCCGACTACGAGGAGGCCGCCGCCGCGCTCGCGGACATTGATGAACAGATCGAGGAGCTGACGGCTGCCCAGCGCGCCGCCGAGCGGGAACGCGATTCACTCACCGCCCGCCGCGAGGCCCTGGCCGTGGGGCTGCTGCGCAAGGACGGTTCGGCGCAGCTGCTCGAGGCCGGGCTGCCGGGTGTGCTCAGCGCCGTCGCCGGGATGCTCACGGTGGCGTCCGGCCACGAGACTGCCATCGCTGCTGCCCTCGGCGCGGCGGCCGAAGGCGTGGCCGTGGGCTCGGCGGATGCCGCCGTTGCCGCGCTGGAGCGCATCAAGGCGGACGACGGCGGACGCGTCACCTTGCTCGTGGCCGAAGGGACCGGCGGGACCGGCACGGCCGCCGGGACCGCCGGGGCAGCCTTGGCGGACGAAGTGGCAGCCGCGGCGGCCGCCGTGGCGGGGGCCGGTGTCGGACGCGCGCAGGTGGACGGGCCGGCGGAACTGGGCCCCGTCCTGGACACCCTGCTGGACGGGGTGGTGCTGGTGCCGGACCTGGCCGGGGCGCGCTCGGTGCTGGAGAAGTTTCCGGCCCTGACCGCCGTCACAGCGGACGGCGACGTGCTGGCCGCGTTGTCGGTGCGGGGCGGCTCGGCCACGGCGCCGTCGCTGCTGGAACTGCAGGCCGCCGTCGACGAGACGGACGCCAGGCTGCGGGAGGCCACCGCCGAAGGGGAACGGACCCGCTTTGCCCTCGTGGCCGCCAAGGCACAGCGGGCCGCCGCGGCGCAGGCCGAGTCCGACGCGCTGGCTGCGCTGCACGAATCCGACGCCCGGCTGGCGGCCGTCGCCGAAAGGCTCGGCTCGCTGGGCGCCACGCTGCGTTCGGCCGAGGGCGAGGCGGAGCGGCACGAGCTGGCGCTGTCCGTGGCCGGCGCCAACCTGGAGAAGGAGCAGGGCGCACTCGCGGAAATTGCCGCACGGCTGGCGCGGGCGCAGGAGTCCCCGGAAGAGGCGGACCCTTCCATGGAGGACAGGGACGCCCTGGCCGCGCAGGCCACGGCGGCGCGGGCAGTGGAGATGGAGTCCCGGCTCGCACTGCGCACCACCGAGGAACAGCTAAACGCCGTCCGCTCCCGGGCCGCGGCGCTGGAACGGGCTGCTGCGACGGAACGGGCCGCCCGCGAGCAGGCCGCCCAGCGGGCCCGCCGCCGCCGCTTCCAGGCCCGCAAGGCCGCTGCGGTCGCGGCCGGCGTGGAGCATGTGCTGGCGCATGTGGAGGCCTCCATTGAACTGGCCGCGCAGGAACGGGATGCGGCCGAGGAACTGCGCGCAGAGCGTGAGGTGGAGCTGATGGCCGTGCGCGCCTCCACCCTGGAACTGGAAGTGGAACTGGCCAAGCTGACTGATTCCGTCCATCGTGACGAGCTGGCCCGGGCCGCCCGGCGGCTGCGCATTGAAGCGCTGGAAAACAAGGCCGTCGAGGAGCTCGGCCTGACCGTTGACCACCTCCTGGCCGGGTACGGGCCGGAAACGCCCGTGCCGCCGGGGCCCGGGGAATCAACGGACAAGTGGGCTGCGCTGCGCGTGGCCGTGGACGACTCGGGCGAGGAAATCCCCGAGGGCGTGCCTTTTGTGCGTGCGGAGCAGGAAAAGCGGCTCAAGCGGGCCGAACGGGACCTGGCTGCGCTCGGCAAGGTCAACCCGCTGGCGCTGGAGGAATTTGCGGCCCTGGAGGAACGCCACCAGTTCCTGTCCACGCAGCTGGAGGACCTGAAGTCCAGCCGCAAGGACCTGATGGACATCATCAAGGAAGTGGACCAGCGGGTCGAGGAGGTGTTCAGCGCCGCCTATGCGGACACGGCCGTGCAGTTTGAGCGCGTCTTTGGCCGGCTGTTCCCCGGCGGCGAGGGCCGGCTGGTGCTGACGGACCCGTCGGACATGCTGACCACCGGGATCGAGGTGGAGGCCCGGCCGGCCGGCAAGAAGATCAAGCGCCTCTCGCTGCTGTCCGGCGGTGAGAGGTCGCTGACGGCCGTGGCGCTGCTCGTGGCCATTTTCAAGGCGCGGCCCTCGCCCTTCTACGTCATGGATGAGGTGGAGGCCGCCCTGGACGACACCAACCTGGGCCGGCTCATCACCATCTTCGAGGAGCTGCGCGAATCCAGCCAGCTGATCATCATCACGCACCAAAAGCGCACCATGGAGGTGGCGGACGCCCTCTACGGCGTCTCCATGCGCGGGGACGGCGTCTCGACCGTCATCAGCCAGCGCCTGGACCGGGCCCCGGCCGGGGCCTGACCCTTTCCGGCCAAAAACGGCAACACAGACCCGGGCGGGCGGGTCAGCGCTGCGTTTCCGCGGCGGGCAGCCAGAACACCACGGCCACCAGGGCCACCGCCGTTGCCATCAAGAACGCGACGCCGTAGGAGAACAGGTCCACCAGGTAGCCGGCGGCGATGGGGCCGATGATGGCGCCGAAGTCCGAGCACATCTGGAACGTGGCCAGCACCTTGCCGCCGGAGCGTTCATTGCCAATCACATCCGCCACGGTGGCCTGCTGGGCCGGGCCCATGAGCCCGCTGCCCAGCCCGGCCACGAGGGAGATGGCGAAGAACCAGAACACGCCGCCGGTGAATCCCAGCACGCCCATGCCCAGGCCGTTGACGAGCAGGCCGAGCAGGATCATCGGCTTGCGTCCCCAGGTGTCGGCCAGCCTGCCGGAAAACATCAGCGCAATCCCGGTGCCGATCGCGAAGACGGCCAGCGAGATCCCGGCCACCTCCGGCCCCGCGCCCAGCGCTGCCGTGGCGAACAGCGGCACCAGCGCCATGCGGATCCCAAATGCCGACCACCCGTTCGCGAAGCTCGAGGCCAGCACGGCCCGGTACGCCGGGACTCCCAGGGCTGTGCGCAGCAGGAGCGGCTCCTGCCTCCCCGGGGCCGGCTCCTGCCTCCCCGGCCCCGGCAGCGTGCCCGGTGCCGCGGCGTCGCCGTCCGACGTCGTCCAGGCCGGCTCCCCAACGCGGGCACCGGCCCTGGCGGCGGGGCGCGCCGCTTCCTTCCCCGGGGCGGCGGCCGGCAACTGGGTGGCGACCAGGAGCGCCACCAGGACCAGCGCCCCGGCGTACACCAGGAACGGCAGCTGCAGGCCAAATCCGGCGAGCAGCCCTCCGGCCGCCGGGCCCGTGATGTTGCCGAGCAGGAACGAGCCGGCATACAGGCTGGAGACCTTGCCGCGGGCCTGCGGGGGAGCGAGGCGGATCAGCAGTCCCATGGCGGAGACCGTGAACATCGTGGAACCGATCCCGCCCAAGCCGCGGAACAACAGCAGCTGCCAGTAGTTCTGCGCAAACGCGCAGGCCGCGGAGGACGCGGCCACGATCAGGATCCCCAGGATGTAGGTGCGGCGTTCACCGAGCCGTTCCACGAGGACGCCGCTGAGCGGGGCAAACACCAGCCGGGTGAACGCGAATACGCTGACCACCACGGCGGCCGCCCCCACGCTGACGTGGAAACTTTGCGCGAATTGCGGCAGCACCGGCGCCACGATCCCGAAGCCGATGGCAATGAGGAACGCGGCGGCGACCAGGACCTTGATCTCGCGCGGAAGCTTCACGGCGGGCGGATCGACGGTTTCGGGGGCGGGGCTGGGCATGGACATCAGCATCGAGTTTGCCACAGCCGCGGGGCGGCCGGGTCCAGGCCGGGGATTCCGGGCCCCGTGAGAGACTTGGACGGTGAACGAAACTCTTGCCATCATCCTGTACATCGTCATTGGGCTTGCGATTATCGGCGGCCTTGTCCCTGTCTTCTTGAAGGTCCGGAAGAACACACAAAACTACACGGGCCCGCGCGACGCCAACGATCCCGCACCCGTGGAACCGGCGGAAGGACAGGCCGGGGGTGCATCCCAAGGCCCCGGCACCCTGGTGGAGGAGCGCCCCGAAGGCCAAGCCCCGGCGTCGGAGTTGCAGACGGCGGAGGTGGCAACGGAAGCCCCGGCGCTGGAAACGCCGCTCCCCGCCGAGGGGCGCCTGGTCCGGCTGCGGGCCCGGCTGTCGAAGTCGAACAACGCGTTGGGCAAGGGCCTGCTGGCGCTGCTCTCGCGGGACACCATCGACGACAACGTGTGGGACGAGGTTGAGGAGACGCTGCTGCTGGCGGACATCGGCACCAATTCCACCATGGAACTCGTGGACACGCTGCGCGCGCGTGTCAAGGTCCTGGGCACCCGCAGCGCCGACCATGTCCAGGCCATGCTGCGCGAGGAACTCATCAAGCTCGTGGACCCCGCCATGGACCGCAGCCTGAACATCGCCCGCCACGACGGGCGCCCGGCCGTGCTCATGGTGGTCGGCGTCAACGGCGTCGGCAAGACCACCACGGTGGGCAAGCTGGCCCGCGTGCTCGTGGCCGAGGAGAAGGACGTGCTGCTGGGCGCGGCCGACACCTTCCGCGCCGCGGCCGCCGAGCAGCTGGCAACCTGGGGCGCGCGCGTGGGCGTGCCCACCGTGAAGTCCGACGTCGATGGCGCGGACCCTGCCTCCGTCGCCTTTGAAGCGGTAAAGGCCGGCATCGAGCAGGAAGTCGATGTGGTCATGGTGGACACCGCCGGGCGCCTGCAGAACAAGGTGGGCCTGATGGATGAGCTGGGCAAGGTCAAGCGCGTCATCGAAAAGCAGGCCACCGTGGACGAGGTCCTGCTGGTCCTGGACGCCACCACCGGGCAGAACGGACTGACTCAGGCGAAGGTGTTTGCCGAGGTGGTGAACATCACCGGCATTGTGCTGACCAAGCTGGACGGCACGGCGAAGGGCGGCATTGTGGTGGCCATCCAAAAGACGCTTGGCGTGCCGGTCAAGCTGGTGGGCCTGGGCGAAGGTGCGGACGACCTCGCGCCGTTTGAGGCCGAGGGCTTCGTGGACGCGCTGCTGTCCTAGGGCCATTCGCAAGGCAGGGCCGCCGGCGCCCGTAACGTGCCGGAAACATAAGCGGCGCCAGGAATTAACCTGGCGCCGCTTTTTGTAACATCACGGCAATCTTTGCCGCGCGCGGGTGAAACATGCCCACGGGAGAGTTGTAAGTGTCCAGATTGCACAGCCCCTTGGATGGCGGCGGCAGCACTTCTTGCAACGAAAGGCCGTAAACATGAACACCGGAGATACCGCCTGGGTCCTTGTCTCCGCAGCCCTGGTGCTGCTGATGACACCCGGCCTGGCCTTCTTCTACGGCGGCATGACCCGTGCCAAGGGCGTGCTGAACATGATGATGATGAGCTTCGGAGCCATCGCCGTCGTCGGGGTCCTGTGGATCCTGTTCGGCTACTCGGCGGCGTTCGGGAACGACGTGGGCGGCGGCCTTCTGGGCAACCCGTTCGCCAAGCTGGGACTGCAGGGCGTCCTTGACACCGGCAAGGCCATGCCGCTGGTCGGCACCATTCCGGAACTTGCGTTCGTCGGCTTCCAGGCCGTGTTCGCCATCATCACCGTGGCCCTCATCAGCGGCGCCATTGCGGACCGCGCCAAGTTCGGTGCCTGGATGGTGTTCGCCGCCATCTGGGTGACCGTGGTGTACTTCCCGGTGGCGCACTGGGTGTTTGACTTCAACACCGGCCCGGGCGGCGCCAAGACCGGTGGCTGGCTGGGCCAGGGACTGGGCGTCATCGACTTTGCCGGCGGGACCGCCGTCCACATCAACGCCGGTGCCGCTGCCCTGGCACTGTGCCTGATCCTGGGCAAGCGCAAGGGCTTCGGCAAGGACCCGGGCCACCGCCCCCACAACATGCCGTTCGTGATGCTGGGCGCCGGCCTGCTCTGGTTCGGCTGGTTCGGCTTCAATGCCGGCTCCGCCCTCGGCGCCAACGGAATCGCCGGCTATGCCTGGATCAACACGCTCGCCGCCCCCTGTGCCGCCACGCTTGGCTGGCTGCTGGTGGAAAGGCTGCGCGACGGACACGCCACCTCCCTGGGTGCCGCCTCGGGCGCCGTCGCCGGCCTGGTCGCCATCACCCCGGCCTGCGCCGCCGTCACCCCCGTATGGGCCATGGTCCTGGGACTGCTGGCCGGCGTCGTCTGCGCCATGGCCGTGGGCCTGAAGTTCCGCCTCGGCTTTGACGACTCGCTCGACGTCGTCGGTGTCCACCTGGTCGGTGGCATCATCGGCACCTTGTTCATCGGGCTGGCCGCAGACCCCAACGCGCCGTCCGCCGGCCACGGCCTGTTTTACGGCGGCGGGCTGGAACTGCTCGGCAAGCAGGCGGTCGGGGCGTTCTCCGTCTTCCTGTACTCCTTCGTCCTGGCGTTCATCATCGGCTGGATCATCAACAAGACCATGGGCTTCCGCATCTCTGCCGCCCACGAGGCTGCCGGCATCGACATCTCGGTCCACGCAGAATCGGCCTATGACTTCGGCAGCCACATCGCCGGCAGCTTCCACCCCCTGCACGGGAACCCCGCCCTGCAGCAGCACGCAGCCCCCGCCCGCATTCAGTCAAAGGTTGACGCATGAAACTGATCACCGCCATCATCCGGCCCGAACAGCTCGACGAGGTCCGCAGCGGCCTGGAAAGCTACGGCGTCCAGGGGCTGACCGTCAGCGGCGCGCACGGCTACGGCCGCCAGCGCGGGCACACCGAGGTCTACCGCGGCGCCGAATACACGGTGGACCTGCACGAGAAGATCCGCATCGAGGTCCTCACCTCCGACGAACGCGCCTGGGACCTGATGGACATCATCGTGGCCAGTTCCAACACCGGAACGGCCGGCGACGGCAAGGTATGGATGGTGGAGGTCTTTGAAGCCGTCCGCGTCCGCACCGGCGAACGCGGGGTGGCCGCGATCTGAAGTCATTCCACGGACGCCGCCGGCACCCGGGTGGGCAGTGAACCCCACCCGGGTGCCGGCGTCGTTTGTGGCGCGCCAGGGTCCTTGGTCGTTGCCGGCGCTCAGTCGTTGCTGGTGGTCCAGTCCGCAGGTCCGTTGGAACCGGCGGCATATTCCTCCATGGGCACCTTGCCTGCCTTCCACGCAGCGAATGCCGGCTCCACGATCCGCCAGCAGTCCTCGGCAGTGTCGCCGCGGACGGACAGCAGCGGGTCTCCGCTGAGCACGCCTTCAAGGACTTCACCGTAGGGCAGCAGCGGATCGCTAGCCAGTTCCGTTTCCAGCTGCACGCGGTCCAGCGTGAAGAGGTCGCCCGGGCCGTTGACGTCCAGGTCCAGCGTCAGTGTTTCCGGCCCGAATCCGACGTGGAGGCGGGTGGGGGAGTCGGTGCCGGTGAAGCCCAGCGGCAGGTGCGGGACCGGCTTGTACGTCACCACGGCCTCCTTGCGCGCCCGGCCCAGGGCCTTCCCGGAGCGCAGCACAAACGGCACGCCGGCCCAGCGCCAGTTGTTGACGTAAACCTCCACTTCGGCCAGCGTCTCCGTCTCGTTTGCCGGGTCCACGCCGTCCTCGGCCACATAGTCGGGCACTTTCCGCCTGCCGATGGAGCCTGCCGTGTAGCGGGCGCGCCGGGTGGAGTCGGCCAGATCCGGCTTGTAGGAGTTGCCGATGGTGCTGGCGCGCAGCACCGCGGCTATGGCGGAGCGGACATCCTGTTCGCCCAGTGTGGCCGGCGGCTCCATGGCCATGATGGCCATGATCTGCAGGAGGTGGCTTTGGATCATGTCCTTGCCCGCCCCGGCGTGGTCGTAGTACCGGGCCCGGTTTTCCAGGGTCAGGTCCTCGTCGAAGATGATCTCCACCTTTTCAATGTGCACGCCGTTCCACAGCGGTTCCAGCAGCCGGTTGGCAAAGCGCAGCCCCATGATGTTCAGCACCGTGGACTTGCCCAGGAAGTGGTCCACGCGGTGGATGTGGTCCTCGGGGACCAGCCGCGCCAACGTGGCGTTAAGCGCATGGGCGGATTCGGCGCTGGAGCCGAACGGCTTTTCCATCACCAGCCGGGTTCCGGCCGGCAGGTCCTTTTTCTTCAAGACCTTGCAGGCCTCCTGGCTGATGGCCGGCGGCAGGGCGAAGTAGAGTGCCACGGGGCCTTCCACCGTGGCCAGCAGTTCCCCCAGTGCACCCTTGGCGGTCACGTCCACCTGCTCGTAGCGGCTGTCCTTCTGGACGCTTTTCAGCTCCTTGATGCCGGCCGCGGTGGACTCGCCGCCCGGTGCCAGGGCGTCGGCAAAGCTGTCCGAGAGCCGGTCCTGCCACTTCGAGGCGTCCCAGTCGTCGCTGCCGGCACCCACCAGCGTGATGCCGGGCGCGCGCCCCGAGGCGATGAGACGGGCGACGCCGGGCAACAACAGCCTGCCCGTCAGGTCGCCCGAGGCGCCCAGGATGACCAGCGTCTTGATGCGCTCACCGGCAGGCGGGCTGCCGGCGGCCGCGCCGGACGCCGGGGCACTGGCGGACGACGAGCCGCGGGCTGCAGACGTGGTGGACTGGGGGCTGCGGGACGTTCTTGTGGTTTTGGTCACGATCCCAGCATGCCACTTTGTCCGGTGGATTTCCTTTCCCCCGGCACGGCCGTGTTGCCGGCCGGGCCACGGCTGCCGGCAGCGAAAACGTGCAACGAACCGGCCCTGCACTTGGTACCCTTGATAGTTGAGTCCTACAGGAAAGGGAGCGGGCAGCACTGCCGCCCGCCGTTCTCATCCTGCACATTCGAAATCGCCGCACCCGTCGTTCGCGGCCCGGCCGCCACGGCGGGGCCGCGCGGGTGATGGCTGTATCCCAGACGAAAGAAGTACACGGCGCGTGTTCAACTCCCTATCTGACCGGCTGACAGCAACTTTCAAGAACCTGCGCGGCAAGGGCCGGCTGAGTGAAGCCGACGTCGACGCCACCGTCCGGGAAATCCGCCGTGCCCTGTTGGACGCCGACGTGGCGGTGCCCGTGGTGCGCGAATTCACCGCCAAGGTCCGCGAACGCGCGCTCGGCGCGGAGGTCAACGAGGCCCTGAACCCGGCGCAGCAGATCGTCAAGATTGTCAACGAAGAGCTGGTGACGATCCTGGGCGGGGAGACCCGGCGCATCAACCTGGCGAAAAACCCGCCCACCGTGATCATGCTTGCCGGCCTTCAGGGCGCGGGGAAGACCACGCTGGCCGGCAAGCTGTCCAAGTGGCTCAAGGCCCAGGGCCACAGCCCGCTCCTGGTCGCCGCGGACCTCCAGCGCCCCAACGCCGTCAAGCAGCTCCAGGTCAACGGTGAGCGCGCCGGCGTGCCCGTCTTCGCCCCGCACCCCGGCGTCAGCAGCGAATTTGAATCCGCCACCGGCGATCCCGTGGCCGTTGCCCAGGCCGGCGTGGCCGAGGCCAAGTCCAAGCTGCACGACGTCGTCATCGTCGACACCGCCGGCCGCCTCGGCATCGATGCCGAGCTGATGGCACAGGCGGCCAACATCCGTGCCGCGATCAACCCGGACGAGGTCCTCTTCGTCATCGACGCCATGATCGGCCAGGACGCCGTCAACACGGCCCAGGCGTTCAACGAGGGCGTGAACTTTACCGGCGTGGTCCTCTCCAAGCTCGACGGCGACGCCCGCGGCGGTGCTGCCCTGTCGGTGGCATCCGTAACCGGCAAGCCCGTCATGTTCGCCTCCACCGGCGAGTCCCTGGACGATTTTGAACTGTTCCACCCGGACCGCATGGCCAGCCGCATCCTGGACATGGGCGACGTCCTGACGCTCATTGAGCAGGCGGAAAAGAACTGGGACAAGGGCGAAGCGGAGCGCATGGCGCGCAAGTTCGCCGACCAGGAAGACTTCACCCTGGACGACTTCCTGTCCCAGATGCAGCAGATCCGCAAAATGGGCTCCATGAAGAAGATGCTCATGATGATGCCCGGCGCGGCCAACATCCGCCAGCAACTGGAAAACTTCGACGAGCGTGAAATCGACCGGGTCGAGGCGATCGTCCGTTCCATGACCCCGCACGAGCGCGTCGCGCCGAAGATCATCAACGGCTCCCGCCGCGCCCGCATCGCCAAGGGTTCCGGCGTGCACGTCTCCGAGGTCAACGGCCTGCTGGAGCGCTTTGGCCAGGCCCAGAAGATGATGAAGAAAATGGCCCAGGGCGGCGGCATCCCCGGCATGCCCGGTGTCCCCGGTCCCGGCGGTTTCAAGGGCGGCCGAAAGGGCAGGCAGTCGCCGAAGAAGAAGGCCCGCTCCGGCAACCCCGCCAAGGCCGCCGCCGAGCTGCGTGCCGCGCAGGACAAGGCATCCGCCCCCAAACCGCTGCCCACCGGTGCGTCCTTTGGCGCCGGCAACGAGGACTTTGACCCGGCCAGCCTGAACCTGCCCAAGGGCTTCGAGAAGTTCCTCAAGTAGCACCCCGGCCCCTTTTGGGGGAAGGTGCGACGGCGTCCGGGCCGCCGTGGTGCCGCGCAGCCGCGGGCCGGCGTCGGCCTGCCTGCCCGCCCTCGGTGGCTCCGGTCAGGACGTGACGCCCGGACGGGGCCGGCGGATGCGCTGGGCCAGTGCCAGGGCCGCCAGTGCGGGCAGGATCGTGAGGGCGAAGCAGCCGGTGAACGGCCAGGCCCCGCCCAGTCCGGCAAAGGCGGCAAACACGATTGCCGTCGCAGCCAGGGACATGGACGCGCCGATGGAATCGGCAATGCTGAGCGCGGAGCTGTTGAAGCCCTGGCTCTCCACCGTGGAGTATTCCAGCGTTGCAACGCTGGTGCGCGGGTACATCAGGCCCATGCCGAAGCCTCCCACGGCCCACCCCGCAATGGCGGTCGCGGGCACCAGGGCGAAGGCTGCAGTCGCACCGGCCGCGGCAATGGCCAGGCACAGGAGCAGGGCGCCGAAGCGGACGCTGCGCGCATGGGACAGGCGCGCAGCCAGCCGGCTTTGCAGCCATGACCCGCCCGCCCAGCAGACGCCGGAGGCGGTCACGGAGAGCCCGGCTGCCAGGGGCGGGAAGCCGTACCGGACGGTCAACAGGTAGGGGATGTAGACGTCAGCGCCGAAGAAAGCACCCGAGGCAAGGCCGCGGCTGAGAATCACGCTGGGCAGCCCGGCACCGGAGCGCAAGGTGCGTCGGGGGAGCAACGGGCGCAGCGCCAGCAACACGACGACGGCTGCTGCCGCGGGGCCGGCCCACAGCAGCGGGCCTTTTGAATCGGCCAGCAAATTCAGGGCCAGCACGGCGACGGCGGCCAGCAGCGACCAGCCGAGGCGGCCAAGTTCCCAGGGCACGGGCTTTCTTTCGGCGGTGCCGCGGCCATCGGCACCTGCCCCGGGAGTCCGAAGCCTTGCCATGGCGGGGACCACCATGGCCAGGGCGCCCGCCACGAGCACGATGACCCCGAGGAACACCCACCGCCAGCCCAGGGTTTGGGCGATCAGGCCGGCGACCAGCGGGCCGATGAGCGAGGGCACCACCCAGCAGGCGGCGAAGGCCGCGAAGATCTGGGGGTGCAGCCCGGGCGGGTAGGCGCGGGCCACCACCACGTACAAGGCAACTGTCAGGGCGCCGGTGCCCAGCCCCTCCACGAGCCGGCCCGCCAGGAACACGGCCATGTCCGGAGCCGTGCCGACCACGGCAAGCCCGGCGGTGAACAGGACCACCGAGGCGTACAAGGGGCCACGCGGTCCTTCGCGGTCGGACCAGTTGCCGGCCGCCACCATTCCCACCACGCCGGCCGCCAGCGGGCCGGCAAAGGCCAGGGCGTACAGCGCTGCCCCGTTGAGTGCTGCGCTGATGGTGGGCATGACGGTGGTGACGGCCAAGGCCTCAAAGGCGGACAGCACGATGAGGGCGCAGATGCCCAGGGTGACCGTCCGGTAGCCGCGGCCCAGGATCCCGCCGGGTGAAACCTGTGCGGACGGAACAACGGAGTCCTCCTCGTCGACGCTCACACACGTCAGCTTAGAACCTCAACGGGTCCCGGGCCATCGTGTCCCCGCCAGGGGCATCACAGCTCAAGGTCCCACCTCTTGGCCGGGGAGATTGCAGGAAACTGGCAGGATATTGCCAGAAACCGCCCAGCGCGCCCGAAGATCCCCGGTGCGCCGCACCGCAGGCCGTTTGTGTCAACCCTTGGGGCCTGACAAAGGGCAAATCGTTGTCAAATTGCGGCCTGACAGTGCGGCAGTGGAGGTTTAGACTCGGATTTAGGAGCCTTGCGAAGACCAAACTGATCCACCACCGCCTGGCTCTGCCATGGAGGCGCATCATGAAAAAATTGCGAACTCATGGGGGGATCATCCGGAAGCCGATCTTTCGGATATTGGGAATTATCGCAGCGGTATTGCTGGCGTTGACGGCATGTTCCTCGGGAGGTGGTTCCCCGACAGCCACCAAAACTTCAGGGACCAACCCCGGAAAAGCCGCTGACACCGCAACAATGGCTTTGCCGCCAAATACGGTCCCGAACTGGATCTGGCCGTTTTCGCCACTTGCCGACTTCTCGGTAGCCAACGGTTCGGACCTGCAGTTCCTCATGTTCCGGCCGCTGTATTGGTTTGGGAACCAAGGCAAGGCTGAGATCAATGATTCCCTCAGCCTGGCCGCGGAGCCGACGTACAGCAACGGCGGCAAGACGGTCACCATCAAGCTGAAGGACTACAAGTGGTCCAACGGTGAGACCTTGACCTCACAGAACGTGATGTTCTGGTTCAACATGCTCAAGGCCGAGAAAAAGAACTTCGCAGCGTACGCGCCGGG
Source organism: Arthrobacter sp. SDTb3-6 (assembly GCF_013376095.1). GTDB lineage: Bacteria > Actinomycetota > Actinomycetes > Actinomycetales > Micrococcaceae > Specibacter. The sequence goes on from NZ_JAAMFN010000027.1 coordinate 26,655, forward strand.
CCAGTTCCCGGACAACGTCGTCTCAGCGTCCGCGCCGGACGCGAAGACCGTGGTGTTCAACACAAACAAGGCCTACAGCCAGCAGTGGTTCCTGTACAACCAGTTGAGCACCATCACCCCGATGCCGAACGCCTGGGACATGACGGCTGCCAACACCAAGGGCGACTGTGCCACGAATGAATCCGGCTGTGCCGCGGTCTACGCGTATTTGACGGCCCAGTCCAAGGACCTGCCGACGTACGCCACGAACCCGCTGTGGCAGGTGGTCGACGGGCCGTGGAAGCTGTCCAAGTTCAACGCCGACGGGCACCTCACCTTCGTGCCGAACACCAGCTACTCCGGTCCGGTCAAGCCCGCACTCAAGGAGTTCATCGAGGTTCCGTTCACCACGGACTCTGCTGAATTCAACGTGCTGCGTGCCGGGGACACCATCGATGTGGGCTACCTGCCCACGCAGGACCTGAAGCAGGCCAAGCCCGCCAACACCGGACCGGCCGAGGCCGGGCCGAACCCGTTGAGCACCAACTACACGCTGGCACCGTGGTTCCTGTACGGCGTCAACTACTTCCCGATCAATTTCAACAACCCCACCGTGGGGCCGATCTTCAAGCAGCTCTACTTCCGCCAGGCACTGCAGTCAGTGGTTGACCAAAAGGGCATCCTGGGCTCGGCCGCCAAGAACTACGGGGTTCCGACCACGGGGCCGGTCCCGCTGTATCCGTCGGACAGCCCGTTGATTTCCCAAACCGAGAAGAACAACCCGTATCCGTTCAGCATCGCAAATGCGAAGAAATACCTCACTGACAACGGCTGGACCGTCAACCCGGGCGGCACGAGCGTTTGTGCCAAGCCGGGAACCGGTGCCGGCGAGTGCGGCGCAGGGGTTGCGGCCGGTGCAAAGATGGACTTCGACCTGCAGTATGCCAGTGGCAACCAGACGATCACCACGGCCATGCAGTCCATGAAGTCCAACGCAGCGCAGGTCGGAATCACGCTGAACATCTCCTCGGAACCGTTCAACAAGGTCATCGCTGCGGCCAGCCCCTGCAGCGGCAAGACCTGCACATGGCAGATGGCGAACTGGGGCGGCGGCTGGGTGTACCTGCCCGACTACTACCCGACCGGTGAGGAACTGTGGCAGACGGGGGCAGGGTCCAACAGCGGCAGCTACTCCAACCCCATGGTCGACCAGCTGATCACCAACACCACCACCACGAGCGGCGTTGATGTGTTGCACGCCTACGAAGATGCCCTGGCCAAGGACCTGCCGGTGATCTGGCAGCCGAATTACACCTACAGCCTGACTGAGGTGGCCAACGGCCTCAAGGGTGCGACGACGCAGAACCCGTACAGCCCCATCAACCCCGAGAACTGGGCCTGGTGACCAGTGCCAGGACAAGCAAAGGGTTGCGACAACAAGTGAAGGTCACGACAACGGGGTGAGCCGGGCATGGCGGCAGCAGGAACAAACATCGGTACGATGCCAGCAGGGATTGTGGCGTCATGATCGGTTATATCCTGCGCCGCCTGGCCCAGTCCATCCTGGTGGTTTTTGTCGTGACCATCATCGTCTTCATCCTGCTGCACCAGCTTCCGGGCGGCGCGGCCAGGGCCATTCTGGGACCACGGGCCACCGCGCTCCAGATCGCCCAGTTCAATGCCGCAAACGGCTATGACCAGCCCCTGCTCATCCAATACTTCGGACAGCTGGGGCAGTGGTTTAGCGGCAACTTCGGCTTTTCCATCAAACTCAACCAGTCGGTCAGCTCACTGCTGGTGGAGCGGCTGCCCAAGACGGTGATCCTGTCACTGTTGTCCCTGCTGCTGACGGTGCTGGTGGCCGTGCCGCTGGGCATTTACCAGGCAGTGCGGCGCAACCGCGTCCCCGACTACATCGCCACCGGCTTTTCCTTCATCTTCTATGCGGCACCGACCTTTTTCATCGGCCTGGTCGTGATTGAGGTCTTCTCCCAAAACTTGGGCTGGTTCCCGCCGGAAGCCCCCCAGTCCAATGGCATCGGCCCCATCTTTGGACAGTTTGACGCCATGATCCTGCCCATTGTCACCCTGGCCCTGCTCAGCATTGCCGGTTTCTCCCGGTACATGCGCTCCTCCGTGCTGGACAACATTGACCAGGACTACGTCCGCACCGCCCAGGCCAAGGGCGCCTCGCCGCAGCGTGTGCTGTACCACCACGTCCTGCGCAACGCCCTGATCCCCATCATCACGCTGCTTGGCCTGTCGCTGCCGGCCCTTTTTGCCGGCGCCCTGGTCACCGAATCCATCTTCAACTTTCCCGGCATGGGCCTGCTCTTTTGGCAGGCGGCGCAGTCCTCGGACTATCCCGTGGAACTCGGCGTGGTGATCATCACCGCCTTTGCCACCGTGGCCGGCAACCTCCTGGCGGACGTCTCGCTGGCCATTATCGATCCGAGGGTGAAGCTGTGAGCGATCCGGGCAGGGCAGAGGTTGAGGTTTCCGGGGCACTGCCGGAGCCGGTGCACGCCGCCACGGGGCTGCCCGTCGGCAAGGCCAAGAGCATGTTCCGCCTCGGCTTTGAGGTTTTCATCCAAAACAAGCTGGCCATCGTGGGGCTCGTGGTGCTGGCGCTCGCCGTGCTGTTTTGCTTCGTCGCCCCGCTGTTCTACCGCACGGACCAGGTGACGGTCAACCTGCTCCAGACAAACCTGCCGCCGGGCCCGGGCCACCCGCTGGGCACCGACGAGACAGGTTATGACGAGCTTGGCCGGTTGATGGTGGGCGGGCAGACATCCCTGGCCATCGGCTTTGCCGCCGCCATCATCGCCACCATCGTCGGCACGGTGTGGGGTGCCATCGCCGGCTTCTTCGGGGGCGCGGTTGACGCCGTCATGATGCGCATTGTCGACGCCATCCTGTCCATCCCGATCCTGTTCCTGCTGCTCTTCCTCGTCACCATCGTCCGGCCCAGCATCCCGGTCATGATTTTCGTCCTGGGCCTGACAGCCTGGCTGGTCCCGGCGCGGCTGGTGCGCGGTGAATCGCTGACGCTGCGGGTGCGTGAATACGTCCAGGCAGTGCGCGTCATGGGTGGTTCGTCCTGGCATTCGGTGCTCCGGCACATCATGCCCAACGTGGTCGGCACCGTCATTGTCAACGCGACGTTCCAGGTGGCCGACGCCATCCTGCTCATCGCCTACCTGGGCTACCTGGGCCTGGGCATTTCCCCGCCGGCCACCGACTGGGGCGGCATGCTCAGCAACGGCTCCGCCTTCATCTTCCCGAACTACTGGTGGCTGATCTACCCTCCGGGGATCCTGATCATCGTGGTGGTGGTGGCCGTGAACCTTGTGGGCGACGGCCTGCGCGATTCGGTGGAGGTGCGGCTGCAGCGGCGCTGAGCATCCCGGCGTCGCACATCGGGTCACAGGGAAAGGACTTACGGCATGGCACTTCTGGAGATCAACGACCTCAGCACCGACATCCAGCTCAGCAAGTCGGTGGTCCATGCCCTGGACCATGTCACCCTCCATGTGGACGCCGGGGAGACGCTGGGGCTCGTGGGGGAGTCGGGCAGCGGCAAGACCATGACGGCCATGTCCATTGAGCGCCTGCTTCCGCCCGGGGGCCACATCACGCACGGCGAAATCCTGTTTGACGGCGAGGACCTGGTGCAGCTGGAGGAACCGCGGCTGCGGGAGATCCGCGGCGGGGACATCGGCATGATCTTCCAGGACCCCATGACCTCGCTGAACCCAGTCATGCCCATCGGGGACCAGGTGGCCGAACCGCTCATGCTCCACCGCGGCCTGTCCAAGTCGGCGGCCATGAAGCAGGTGGTGGAGATGTTCGGGCTGGTGGGCATTCCCAGCCCGCTCCAGCGGGTCAAGGACTTCCCGCACCAGCTGTCCGGCGGGCAGCGCCAGCGTGTCATGATCGCCATGGCGCTGATCTGCCAGCCCAAGCTGCTGATTGCGGATGAGCCGACCACGGCGCTGGACGTCACGGTGCAAAAGCAGATCCTGGAACTCGTGGACCGGTTGCGCCAGGAATTCCACATGGCCATGATCCTGGTGACCCACGACCTGGGCGTCATCGCCGGCAGCGCGGACCGGGTGGTGGTCATGTACGCCGGCAAGGTGGCGGAGATGGCGGACGTCCACACCCTGTTCGCCGCGCCCAAGCACCGCTACACGGATGCGTTGTTTGAGGCGCTGCCCGAGCGCGCGGCCGGCACGGGCGAGCGGCTGTACTCGATTCCGGGACTCCCTCCGGACCTCACCGAGCCGCCGCCTGCCTGCCGGTTCGCGCCGCGGTGCCGCTTCGCCGTTGAATCCTGCCGCACCCTGGTGCCGCCCACCACCACCATTTCCACCCCCTACGGGCCCCAGCAGTACGCCTGCTTCGTCCCGCGCACCACGCCGCTGAAGGTGCCCGAGCCCGTGGACCTGCGCACCATCATCCCCGAGGCCGCCCGTGTGGAGGCTGCCGAGCTGGAGGCGGGCATGGACCTTTCCGAGGTGGAGACGCCCGGCCGGATGGACGACGGCGGGCCCCGGCCGGGCGCGCCCGTCACCCCGGGGCCCGCCCACCGGGCGACGGAACGGCCGGGGGAGGACACGACGTCGGACGTGCGCACCTGGGTGGCACCCACCACCTTCATCCCGGCCGACGGCGTGCCGCTGCTGCAGATCCAGGGGGCCGTGAAGGATTTTCCGGTCACGGCCGGCGCCATCCTGCGCCGGCACGTGGGCGACATCAGCGCCGTCGCTGACGTCACGGTCTCCATCCCCCGCGGCCGGACGCTGGGGCTGGTGGGGGAGTCGGGCTGCGGGAAGACCACCCTGGGCCGGCTGGTGGTGGGGCTGGAGGTGCCCACCGGCGGCAGGATCCTGTTCCGGGGCCGGCGCATTTCGAAGCTGCGTGGCAAGGAGGCGAAGGAGGGCCGGCGCAACGTGCAGTTCATGTTCCAGGACTCCTACGCGTCGCTGGATCCGCGGATGCGCGTGCGGTCCATCCTGCGCGAGCCGCTGGACATCCAGCACGTGGGCACCGCGCGCGACCGCAACGACCGCGTCGATGAGCTGCTGGCCGCCGTCGGGCTGCCCGCCCGGGCGGCCGAGAGGTATCCGCACGAATTCTCCGGCGGGCAGCGCCAACGCATCGGGCTGGCCCGGGCACTGGCCCTGCAGCCCGGGCTGATCGTGGCCGACGAGCCCGTCTCCGCCCTGGACGTGTCGATCCAGGCGCAGGTGCTGAACCTGATGAAGGAACTCCAGCGGGACCGGGAGCTGACGTACCTTTTCATCAGCCACGACCTGTCCGTGGTGCGCTACCTCTCCGACGTCATCGCGGTCATGTACCTCGGCCGGATGGTGGAGGTGGGCCCGGCAGCGGCCGTGTATTCGCATCCGCTGCACCACTACACGCGCGGGCTGATCGACACCATCCCCATCCCGGACCCCGTCATTGAACGGAAGAAGGCGAAGCTGGGCGTGCGCGGGGAGCTGCCCTCGGCCATGAACCCGCCCAGCGGCTGTCGTTTCCGCACCCGCTGCCCCATGGCCCAGGAGATCTGCGCCAAGGTGGTGCCGCCGCTGCAGCCCGGCGGCGGATCGGTGCCCATGCCGGCGGACCGGCTGGAAGCCATGACCGCGGCCGCCGCCGCGCACGGAACCATCCCGCACATGACGGCCTGCCACTTTCCGATCAACGGCCACGCCGCCGCCGACACGCTGTCCGGGGGGCCGGAGGAGCCGGATGCGTGAGGCCCGTCCCCGGCCGGTGACCCGGGCCGCGGGGTCCCCGGCGTTGTCCGTCCCGTCCGGTAACCTGCTTGAATGACTAAACCCCGGATCGTGTTCGTGCACGGGATCGACGGCTATGGCGCCGCCGCATGGCCGGTCCAGCACCGCCTGGCCGGGCGTTACGATGCCCTGTTCCTGAAACGGACGGGCTTCGACGCCGTGGAGCCGCCCCTGCCCACTGACTTTGCCGCCGACGCCGGGATCGTCATCGACGCCCTGGACGGCGGCGCGCACCTGGTGGCACATGCCCAGGGCGCCATTGCCGCTGTCATGGCGGCCGTGGAGCGGCCCGATCTCGTCAAGTCGCTGGTCCTGGTGGAACCGGCGCTGCTGTCGCTGACGGCGGAACTGCCTGCCACCACCGCGTACCGTGAACACCTGGAGCCGCTTTTCGCGCGCAGTGCGTCGCTGACGGACGCGGCGTTTTCCGCCGAATTCCGCCGCCTGACCGCATCCATGAACGGGCCGGGCGCCCCGGCCGGCGGGGCATCGGGCCTCCGGGCGGGCCCGGCAGCGCCGCAAAGGGGTCCGGCGGAATCCGCGGCCAGGATCGCCGCCCGAGTGCACCTGCAGGCGCCACAGTGGGACGCGCCGGTCCACATAGTGCCCGGCGTGCCCACCCTGGTTGTGACCGGCGGATGGGAACCGCTTTACGAGGAGATCGCCGACTACCTCGCCACCACGGGCGCCCGCCACGAGGTCACCCGCGGCGGGCACCGCCCGCAGGACTCGGAGGAAGGCGCCGCGCTGATTGAGGAATTCATCGCCCGGCATTGAGTCCGGCGGACGGGGCGGTGCCGGCTAGCTGCGCGGCACGCTCAACTCCGGAAGGTAGACCTTCGCCCCCGAGGCCATGAACTCGGCACTCTTGGCCGCCATGCCGCTGGCGATCTGCTCCTGGTCCTGCGCCGAGCCGTAGGCGTCCCGGATGTCCTGGCTGATCCGCATGGAGCAGAACTTGGGGCCGCACATCGAGCAAAAGTGCGCCGTCTTGGCCGGCTCGGCGGGCAGGGTCTCGTCGTGGAAGGCCTCCGCCGTCGCCGGGTCGAGGGACAGCGAGAACTGGTCCCGCCAGCGGAACTCAAAGCGGGCCTTCGACAGCGCGTCGTCACGGTCCCGTGCACCGGGGTGCCCCTTGGCCATGTCGGCGGCGTGGGCGGCGATCTTGTAGGTGATCACGCCCGTCTTCACGTCGTCCTTGTTGGGCAGCCCCAGGTGCTCCTTCGGCGTGACGTAGCACAGCATGGCCGTCCCGTAGCGGGCGATCTCCGTGGCGCCGATGGCCGAGGTGATGTGGTCGTAGCCGGGGGCGATGTCCGTCACCAGCGGGCCCAGCGTGTAGAACGGGGCGCCGTCGCACAGTTCCTGCTGGCGTTCCACATTCTCGCGGACCAGGTGGAACGGGATGTGGCCGGGCCCCTCCACCATGACCTGGACGTCGTACTTCCAGGCCCGCCTGGTCAGCTCGGCCAGCGTGTCCAGCTCCGCAAACTGGGCGGCGTCGTTGGCGTCGGCCGTGGAGCCCGGGCGCAGGCCGTCGCCCAGGGAAAATGCCACGTCGTAGCGGGCAAAGATTTCGCACAGTTCGTCAAAGTGCGTGTACAGGAAGTTCTCCTGGTGGTGGGCCAGGCACCAGCCGGCCATGATGGACCCGCCGCGGGAAACGATGCCCGTGACCCGGTTGGCCGTGAGCGGGACGTAGCGCAGCAGCACGCCGGCGTGGATGGTCATGTAGTCCACCCCCTGCTCGCATTGCTCGATCACGGTGTCGCGGAAGATCTCCCAGGTGAGCTTGTCCGCCTCGCCGTTGACCTTTTCGAGGGCCTGGTAGATGGGCACCGTGCCGATGGGCACGGGGGAGTTGCGGATGATCCACTCCCTCGTGGTGTGGATGTCGTCGCCCGTGGAGAGGTCCATGACGGTGTCCGCGCCCCACAGGGTGGCCCACTGCAGCTTGTCCACCTCCTCGGCGATGGAGCTGGTGACGGCGGAGTTGCCGATGTTTGCATTGATCTTCACCAGGAAGGCCTTGCCGATGATCATCGGCTCGGACTCCGGGTGGTTGATGTTGTTGGGGATGATGGCCCGCCCGGCGGCCAGCTCGCTGCGGACCAATTCCACGTCGCAGTTTTCGCGCAGGGCCACAAACCGCATTTCCTGGGTCACGACGCCGGCCCGGGCGTAGTGCATCTGGGTCACCGTGTGCCCCTCCCGGGACCGCAGTGGCGCCCGCTGGGCACCCTTCCACTCCGCCGAGGCGGCGCCGCGCCGCTGGGCCGAGCGGCCGTCGTCGAGCAGCTCGCGGCCGCGGCCCTGGTAGGTTTCGCAGTCCCCGCGCGCCCCGATCCAGGGGTCCCGCAGCGGCGGCAGCCCGTGGACGGGGTCGCTGCCGGGCCCTGCCGTCCGGTAGACCTGAAGGGGCGGATTTTCCCGCCCCGGCGCCGAATCCTCCAGCGTGATGGACGTTACCGGGACCCGCAGGCCATGGTGGTCATCCGTCAGGTAGGACAGTGTGTGGGCAGGGCTTTGTTCGGTGGAATTCACTAGGTGGTACTCACTTCCTTCGCCGGCATTACCCGGACAGGTTCAACGGTCCCGGGCAGCTGCAGCCCGTGTCTCAGCCCCTGCTTCGGGGCTCCCGTGTGGTCAAAGACGAAGTTACACGATCACCAGGTGCCGGTGTCAAGCCGTAGGATCGTTCCATGCTGGAAATCCGTCCCGCGGCGTTGAGTGAATTCTCGCTTTTGCCTGCCCTCGAAGCGGACGCGGACCTGGCCTTCGACACCCTGGACCCGCCGTTCGGCCATCGCGGGGAGTTTCCGCCGCCGGGTACGGCCGAGTCCTATGCCGACGCGTTCCACATCATGGTGGCAGGACGGCCGCCCGTGGGTTTTGCACGCCTGGACATTGTTGACGGCCAGGCCCATTTGGGGCAGCTGGCCGTCAGCCCCGAGCATGCCCGGCAGGGGATCGGGCGGGCGCTCGTCATGGCCGCCAAGGCGTGGGCATTGGAGGCCGGCTTCCACACCATGACGCTGTGCACCTTCGCCGACGTGCCGTTCAACGGCCCGTTTTATGCCGGCTGCGGCTTTGTGGAACTGCCGGAGGAATCGCTGGCCCCGGAACTGCGCCGGCTCCGCCGCGAGGAATCCGCGCTGGGGCTCGATGCCATGGGCCGGCGCGTGGCCATGTCCGCCCGGCTCCGCTGACGGTCCGCCCGGCCCGGCGGCGGTACCCCGAACGGGGCCGGGCCTTAATGGGTCATCTGCCCCATGCGCCCGGGCGGCTGCGGCCCTACGCTGGTCAGAACACCGCATAAGGAGGCCACCCATGGCAACCACAACACCGCAGGAATGCGCGGTCCGGGCCGAGGCGGCAGCAGACATGCCCCCGGACCCCGCCGAACACTTTGCCGGCTACGCGGTCTTGGGGGTTCCGCTCAGTTCGGGCCACTACCTGGCCTTCCGATGCTTCCCGTCCAGTTCAATTGGCCCGGGGTACCGCGCCGTGTGGCTTCGCACGCCCGCGGGGCAGTGGACGGTTTACGCCGACGTCCCGCCGGAACAGAGCTGCGCCAGGTACTTCGGGGCCGCCCTGGCGCAGGCCGTGACCGCACGGGTCGACGCCGAATGGGCCGGCCCGCGGGCGCTCAAGGTGGGAGTGCCCGGCGTCGTCAGTTGGGAACTGGAACTGGGGGTGAGCTGGGCCACCGCCGCCGCCACGGCGGCGGCCCTGCGGCTTCCTTCCGCAGTGTGGCGCCGCGACGGCGTGGTCAACGCCATGGGCCGCATGATGGGACCGGCGCTGGGCGCGGGGCGGATGAAACTTGCCGGCCTGGTCCCCAACGGCCAAAGGTTCCAGGCCAGGCCGCTGCGGCTCTGGACCGTCACGCACAGCCGGGCCGTCATTGGCGGCGAGGACGCGGGAATCCTGCGGGTACTTCCCGGGCAGGAGCACCTGGCCGATTTTTGGCTCCCCCGGCGGGGCCTGTTCGTGGCGGACGTGGGCATCAGGTTCCCGTCCACCGCAGCGCACGCCGGATCACGAAAGGGCGGCAAAACACCATGAGCGTCATTGAAACCATTCCCGAATCCGCTGCTGCGGGGCCCATTGCGCAGCTGTATGCCGACGACCTCCGGGCGCTGGGCTACGTGCCCAGCCACTCACGGGCCATGGCCCTGAATCCCGGGGCGTTCGCCGCTTGGCGGGCGCTGCAGGCGGCCATCGCCAGCTCGCTTGGCCTGCGCCGTTACGAACTGGTGACCCTGGCGGCGGCACGCGGGATCGGCTCGGCGGCCTGCCTGCTGGCACACGGCAGGAAGGCCCTGACATTCATGGAGGCGGACGAGTTGGAGCGGGTGGCCCGAGACTACCGGACCGCCGGACTCCCCGCGGATGAGGTCGCCATGATGGACTTCGCCCTCAAGCTCAGCACGGCTTCCGCCACCATGGACGACGCCGATTCCCGCTCCCTGCGCGACGCCGGCTTCAGCGACCGGGAGATCGTGGACATCGCACTGGCTGCCGCAGCCCGCAACTATTTCAGCCGGGCGCTGCACGCCCTGGCCGTGGACGTTGATGTCCCTCCCGGCCTCGATCCGAGGCTGCAGGATGCCCTGCTCGCACCCCTGGGCGGGCCGGCGCATCCTGCGCCGGCCGGCAGCTGACCCCACCCGGGGCCGGAGGTGGCCGGGCCTGGGCCGGACTGCGGCGGGAACCGGTACGCGTCGAGGGCCCGGCCGTAGAATGGGGGTGTGGCGGCACAGGACTTCGGTGATTCCCTCCGGCTTCCCACGGCCCCCGGGCCTGCGGGCATGGTGCCGCGGGCTCCCTTTACCGCCCGGCGCGCCGAGGTGCTGGCGGCCCTTTCCCTGGCCATCGACCTGGGGCTCGGCCAGCCCATGGATCACATGCTGCGCGCCATGCAGCTGGGCGCGCGGATGGCCGATCTGCTGGACATCGGGCCGGAGGCCCGGGCCCGGACGTACTACGCCAACCTCCTGGCCTGGATCGGCTGCCACGCGGACTCCTTTGAACTGGCGGCCCGTTTTGGCGACGACATCGGCTTCCGTGCCGACTACTATCTCATCGACGCCCGAGGGCTGCCCATGCTGACGCTGATGCTGCACCGCACCGGCACCGAACTGCCGCCCCTGCGCCGGGCCGCCCGGCAGTCGCGGTTTGCGGCGACAGCGGGCACGGCGGTGCGGAAGCTGATCCGTTCCCACTGCCTGTCCGCCGGTCAGCTGGCAAACCGGGTGGGACTGGACCCGGGCATGCCGGCGATTCTGGGCCATGCCTTTGAGCGCTGGGACGGCAAGGGGCTCCCTGCGGGGAGGGCAGGCGTTGAAATCCCCCTGGAAATGCGCATAGCCCAGCTGGCGGACACGGCCGAGGTGTTCCTGCGGACCGGAGGCCTGCCCGCTGCGGTGGCCATGGTCCGGCAACGCCGGGGCACGCAGTTCGACCCGGAGCTGGCGGACCTGTTTTGCGCCCGGGCCGCCGCCCTGGCGGCGGGTCTGCTGGAAGGGGACCCATGGCCGGCAGCACTCGCAGCGGCTCCCGGCGATGACGACCTGACCGAGGCCGGGCTGGACGCCGTGCTGGCAGCCATGGGCGACTTTGCCGACCTGAAGTGCCCGTGGACTGCGGGACATTCCCGGGCTGTGGCCTCGTTGGCGGCGGCCGCCGGGCGCGAGTGGGCCCTGCCGGCCACTGAGGTGGAACTGCTGCGCCGTGCCGGCTGGGTCCATGACCTGGGCCGGATGGGTGTTTCCAACGCGATCTGGGACAAGCAGGCGCAGCTGTCTTCCATGGACCGTGAACGGCTGCAAATGTACCCCTTCCTCAGCGAGCGCATCCTGGGCAGGGTCCCCGGCCTGCGACGGGTGGCGGGGCTCGCCGGCGCGCACCGGGAGCGGCTCGACGGGTCCGGCTACCCGCGCGGACTCAGCGGCGCCGGGCTGGACGCCGGGCAGCGGATTCTGGCCGCGGCCGATGCTTACCAGGGCAGCCTCGAGCCGCGCCCGCACCGCCGGGCTGCCACGCCTGCCGAAGCTGCCGCCAGGCTGCGCTCCGACGTCGTGGCGGGCCGGCTGGACGCGCGCGCCGTGGACGCGGTCCTGCGGGCCTCAGGCGGCCATGTTGCCCGGCGCCGCAGCCCAGCCGCCGGATTGACACCCAGGGAGCTCGAGGTGCTTGCCTTGCTGTGCCGGGGCATGAACAACAAGGATATTGCCGCCGCCCTGTTCATTGCCCCGAAGACAGCCCGCAACCACGTGGAGCACATTTATGAAAAGACCGGGGCCGCCAACCGGGTTTCGGCGACCCTCTTCGCCCTGGACCATGGACTGTGGGAGCGGGTCCCCGGAACCAACCCCGGAATAAGTTGAAGCTTCAAGTAGTTTGATACGATATGAACACAACAACCCTTGGAGAAGCCATGACCACCACCCCGCAAGACCTCCTTTCCGCCGACCTGCAAATGGGCACCGTGATGCTCAAGGTCGGGGACATGAAGCTGATGAGCAACTACTACCAAAAGGCGCTCGGCCTGGACATAGTCGTCGAGGCCGACGGCGGCCAGTACCTGGGCCGCGGCACCACGCCGCTGGTCCACCTGCAGCCGGCCGGCGGCCTGCACATCCCCGGCCGCGGCGAGGCCGGACTGTTCCACACGGCCCTGCTTTTCGACGACCAGGCCTCCCTGGCTGCCACCGTGGCCAGCGCCGCACAGTACGACCCGAAGCTGTTTGCCGGCAGTGCCGACCACCTCGTGTCCGAAGCCTTCTACTTCACCGACCCTGAAGGCAACGGCATCGAGCTGTACTGGGACCGCCCCCGCACCGAATGGAACTGGACCAACGGAACGGTGGAAATGGATTCGCTGGCCCTGCCGCCGCAGCACTACCTGACGCAGCACCTGACCGAGAAGTCGGTGACGGGGCAGCGGGACGCCGCCGCCGGCGTCGGCCACGTGCACCTGCAGGTGGGCGACGTGCAGACCGCGGAGAAGTTCTATGTCGACACCCTCGGCTTTGAGCGTACGGCCGGATGGCACGGGCAGGCACTGTTCGTCTCCGCCGGCGGGTACCACCACCACATGGCCATGAACGTCTGGAACAGCCGCGGCGCCGGCCCCCGCAAGGACACGCTGGGCCTGGGTGAGGTCCTGATCAAGCTCCCCGGCCAGGACGACGTCGGCGCGCTGGGCGAGCGTTTGGCCCACCACGGCATTGCCGTTGCCAACACCGGGTCCGAAATCCTCTTCGACGACCCGTGGCGCAACCGGATTCGCGTTAGTGTGGAGAGTGCCCCCGCCGCAGCCCACAGCTGACCCGGCACCACCCCTTTCGCGAAAGGCACCCGTGTGGCCCTTTACTCCGAGTTCTTCATAGCCGACCACCACCAGGCCGTTGCCCGTGCCAAGGCCCGTGAGGCCGGAAAATCGCCGGCCGTGGACGTCCCCGTCCTGCCAACGCCGGGCCTGGGAGACCTTGAAATTGAGGTGCTGGGGGAACTGGCGGTGAGGAAGGTCCACGCGACCGGCGTCGGTGCAGAACTGAGCCTGGTGGACATTGAGCTGGACACGCTTTATGCCGTCCCCGATGCCCTGCTGGAAGTTTTCGCCGAACTGGACGCGCCGGAGGATCCGGCCGACGTGGCGGAGCTGGCCGCCGAGTGGGCCGCCGCCGACGAGATGGAGTCCACCCCCGAGGTGACCGGGCCGCTGGTGCGCGCCCTTGCGGCCATGGCGGTATCAGCCATGGCCGCGGCGGAGGACAACGCGAAAATGGGGCTGTTCTTCTTCGCCGCCCCGTAGGCCCGGCCCCGCCCGGTGTTAAATCCGGCAGGCATGCACCGCCCCGTCCACTGGTGTCACACCGATGCGCAATTGTCTGGCATAATGGACGGGTACTCGATCCGTTCGGCCCCTCTCTCCGTTCGATGATCCTGTCCTTTGAAATCCGCGTGATCGGCCCGCCCCACGGGAGCGTGAAACGGAATTCGCCCCTTTTCGAACCAGGAGTAACCACTAAAGTGGCCGTAAAGATTCGCCTTAAGCGCTTCGGCAAGATGCGCGCACCGTACTACCGCATCGTCGTCATGGACTCGCACGCAAAGCGTGACGGCCGTGCCATCGAAGAAATCGGCAAGTACCACCCCACCGAGCAGCCTTCCTTCATTGAAGTGAACTCTGACCGTGCACAGTACTGGCTTGGCGTTGGCGCCCAGCCGTCCGAGCCCGTAGCCAAGATCCTGAAGATCACCGGTGACTGGCAGAAGTTCAAGGGCATCAAGGGCGCCGAAGGCACCTTGAAGACCAAGGAGCCCAAGGTGGCGTTTGTTGCCCCCGAGGCCAAGAACCTTGTTGTCAAGGAAGCCATCACCAAGAAGGCCGCCAAGGCTGACGGGGCCGAGGCTGCCGAAAGCACCGAGGCTGAGTAACTTGCTGGCTGAAGCGCTGGAGCACTTGGTCCGGGGGATCGTTGACTCCCCCGACGACGTCAAGGTGAGCGTCAACAACAACCGCCGCGGGGAATCCCTCGAGGTGCGCGTTCACCAGGACGATCTGGGCCGGGTCATTGGCCGCCAGGGCCGCACCGCCCGTGCCTTGCGCACCGTGGTTGCAGCCTTGGCCCACGGCGAACCGGTCCGTGTTGACGTTGTCGACACCGACCGCCGCCGCTAAGCTGCCGCGACAGGCCATTGCGCCGCGCAGGCGGTGCAGCAGAAGTTTTCAGTAGTAAAGCCACGGATTGGCCCCGGCACCATCATGGTGTCGGGGCCAACTGTTTTCCCGGCCGCCCCGGCCCCACCAACGCACGCCCCAAGGAGTACACATGCAGGTTCAGGTTGCCCGGATCGGCAAGCCCCACGGCATTCGCGGCGAAGTGACCGTCCTGGTCCTCACCGATGCCCCCGATTCACGCTTTGCCGTCGGCGCGGAATTTGCCGCCGAGCCGGCCACCGCCGGCACCCTGACGGTCCGCAGCTCCCGCTGGAACAAGGACATCCTGCTGCTCGGCTTCGAGGGTGTCAACACCCGCAACGACGCCGAACTGCTCCGTGGCACCACGCTGCTCTTTGACTCCGAGGACGACGGGGACGACGACGCCTGGTACGAACACGAACTGCTGAACCTTGAGGTCCGGATCGGCACCCGGAAGGTTGGCAAGGTCACGGGCCTGCGCACCCTGCCCGTGCAGGACCTGTTGATCGTCGAGGACGCCGACGGCGACGAGGTCCTGGTCCCGTTCGTCGACGAAATCGTCCCCGAGGTCAACATCGAGGAAGGCTACGTCCTCCTCACGCCCCCGGAGGGGCTGTTCGCCGTGAACAAGGAAGCCACCGAAAATGATGAAACCGGCGGGGCGGCGGACACGGAAGGCCGGCAGGACTGATGCGCCTTGACGTCGTCAGCATCTTCCCGGAATACCTGGCCCCGCTGGACCTGAGCCTGATCGGCAAGGCCCGCACCGAAGGACTGCTGGAACTGGCCGTCCATGACCTGCGCAGCTACACGCAGGACCGCCACCGCACCGTGGATGACACCCCTTATGGGGGCGGCGCCGGCATGGTCATGAAGCCCGAACCGTGGGCCCAGGCACTGGAGGACATTGCCGGTGCCTCCGTGGCAGCCGCCGACGGCGCGGCCCCGGGACGGAAACCCATCCTCATCGTCCCGTCCCCGGCGGGGGAGGTCTTCACGCAGCGGCTGGCCCGGGAGCTGGCGGAAGAGGACCACCTGGTGTTTGCGTGCGGGCGCTATGAAGGCATCGACGAACGTGTCCTGGAATGGGCTGCGGGCCAGTACACCGTGCGGCCCCTCAGCCTCGGCGACTACGTGCTCAACGGCGGCGAGGTCGCCGTGCTGGCGATGGTGGAGGCCATCGGCCGGCTTATCCCCGGCGTTGTCGGCAACCCCGAATCGCTGGTCGAGGAATCGCACTCCGACGGCCTCCTGGAGTACCCCGTGTACACCAAGCCCTCCAGCTGGCGGGACCGGGAGGTGCCGGAGGTGCTGCTCAGCGGCAACCACGGCAAGATCGCCAAGTTCCGCCGCGAACACCAGCTGCGCCGCACGGCAGCCCGCCGCCCCGACCTGCTGGACAAGCTGGACGTCTCCAACTTCAGCAAGACGGAACGGAACGTGCTCTGGGACCTCGGCTACGCCGTCGTCGACGGACGGGCGGTGCGCCGCCCCGGCGAACAACCCGGCGAACCATCAGGTGAATAGCCCGGCGAACAGCTGCCGGGGCCGCGTGCCGCAGCACCGATTGGTGCCGGTGCCGCCCGGTATGGCAAAATAAGGGCATGTGCCTACTGGGCGCGTTCCTGCCACAGGGGGAGCGTTCGTCAACAGGGCGGCACACCGGGCATCCACCACTGAATCCCGGTCTTTCATCTTTCGCCTTCCGTGACTGGCCCCGTGCCGTCCATGGCAGGCGTGACACAAAGCAGATGACCTGTGGCGTTTGCCTGGAGTGAGACTATGCAGATTCTCGATTCTGTTGACGCAGCCAGCCTGCGCAGCGACATCCCCGCCTTCCGCGCCGGTGACACCCTCAACGTTCACGTGAACATCATTGAAGGCTCCCGCTCGCGTGTCCAGGTGTTCAAGGGCTTCGTCCTTGGCCGCCAGGGCGACGGCGTCCGCGAAACCTTCACGGTCCGCAAGGTCTCCTTCGGTGTCGGCGTGGAGCGTACCTTCCCGGTGCACTCCCCGGTCATCGAAAAGATTGAGCTGGTCACCAAGGGCGATGTCCGCCGCGCCAAGCTGTACTACATGCGCAAGCTGCGCGGCAAGGCTGCCAAGATCAAGGAAAAGCGCGACAACGTTCCCGCCAAGTAAAAAGGGAACCGCACTTTGATCCAAGCGAAACGCCAGTCCAGGAAACTGGGCTGGCGTTTTGTTGTTGTTGCCGTGGTGGTGTTGTTCCTGCTCGCCGCGGTGGTGCGCAACGTCTGGGTGGACGTGTATTACATCCCGTCCGGGTCCATGGAACCGCTGCTGCTGACCGGGGACCGCGTGCTGGTCTCGCGCACCGATTTTGCGCACACGCCGATCAAGCGCGGCGACGTGGTGGTCTTTGACGGCACAGGGTCCTTCACGCCGTGGCGTCCCGCCGGCGACCCGCTCATGGCCGCTGCCGTCGCCACCGGGCAGTGGCTGGGCCTGGTGCCCAACAACAACATCTACGTCAAGCGGGTGCTGGGCGTGGCGGGGGACACTGTCAAGTGCTGCACCGCGGCCGGCCTGCTGGAGGTCAACGGCGTTCCGGTGACTGAGAGTTACCTGTATCCCGGGGACAAACCCAGCGAGTTGAAGTTCGACGTCACCGTGCCGCAGGGTAAATTGTGGCTCATGGGCGACCACCGGAGTATCTCAGCGGATTCGCGGTCCCTGCTGGGCATGCCCGGTGGCGGCCTGATCGACACCGGCAAGGTGATCGGAAGGCCGTGGGCCACCGTGTGGCCGCTGGGGCGGATCCATGTTTTGAAGAGCGGCGCCCCCACGCCCTGAGCTGCCGATCCCGCATGTGCAGGACTGAACCGTTGAACTGACCTTAAGGAAACCCCATGGAGCACCAAGCACCCGGCGATCCCGCCCAGTCCCACCCGGACGACGGCGGTGCGCAGGAGGGTGCCCGCGGCACCGGGGCGCAGGGTGCCCACGCCACCCACGGCGCGCACGTCCCCGAGGCCACGGCGTTGGGACGCTTCAGCAGCAGCGCCTGGCGCTGGGGCAGGGAAATTGTCACCATCCTGGCCATCGCCCTGGTGCTGTCCTTCCTGATCAAGACCTTCCTGTTCCGCGCGTTTTACATTCCGTCCGGTTCCATGGAAAACACGTTGCGCATCGACGACAGGATCTTTGTAAACCTGCTGGTGCCGGAACCTTTTGCGCTCAAGCGCGGTGACGTGGTCGTGTTCAAGGACACCCTGGGATGGCTGCCGCCGCAGGCGGCCCCGACCGGGCCGTTTACCTGGATTGGCGACGTCGCCACGTTCCTTGGCCTGGCCCCGGACAGCTCGCAGCAGCACCTCGTCAAGCGTGTCATCGGTCTGCCGGGGGACCATGTGAAGTGCTGTACTGCGGCCGGGAAAATGACGGTCAACGGGGCGGCCCTCACGGAGCCGTACCTTTTCCCGGGGGCCTCTCCCTCGGACACCACCTTTGACGTGACAGTCCCGGCCGGGCACATCTGGGTCATGGGCGACCACCGCAACAACTCCGAGGACTCGCGCGCGCACCAGGCCCTGAACGGGACCGGCTTTGTGCCCATCTCCGCCGTGGAAGGCCGGGCCATCGTGATCGCCTGGCCATTGAACCACCTGGGCATCCTGGGGAACTATCCGAAGGTGTTCGCCGACGTGCCCGCACCGTCAGGCGTGGGCCAGGGGACGTCGTCGGGCGTCGTCCCGGCGGGCAAGTAGTGGCGGCGCCGCCGCCCACCTTGGCCTGGGAACGCGAACTGGCGGCCCAGGGCTACACGCTGGTGGCCGGCTGCGATGAGGTGGGCCGGGGTGCGCTGGCCGGCCCCGTCAGCGTCGGCCTGGTGGTCATCAACGCCGCGACGGCCACCGAACTGCCGGGGGTCAAGGACAGCAAGCTGCTGGGCGGGCCGGTCCGGCAGGCACTCGTGCCGGCCATCCGGGAGTGGGCGCAGGCCCAGGCGGTGGGACATGCCTCGGCGGCCGAGATTGACGCGGTGGGCCTCGTGTCCGCACTGCGCCTGGCCGGGACACGGGCGCTGGCTGCGGTTGCCGCGGAGCTCCTGCCCGGCTATGTCATCCTCGACGGCAACCAGGACTGGCTCTCCGCCCCCGTCCAGCCGGAGCTGCCGTTCCCCGGGCTGCCGCAGGATTCCGCCGGACCCGCCCCGGGCGCGGCCATGACGGTGCGCACCCGCATCAAGGCGGACATGACCTGCCTGTCGGTGGCTGCCGCGAGCGTGCTGGCGAAGGTGGAGCGGGACTCGATGATGGTGGAGCTGGCGCAGGACCATCCGCAGTTTGGCTGGGACGGCAACAAGGGCTATGCGACGGCAGCCCACCGCGCGGCGATCGCCGGGCACGGACCCACGGATTTCCACCGCAAGACCTGGCGGCTGGTGTAGCTTTTCGCCGCGGGCGTACGGAGCCGTTCGTCGCCAGCGCCCCAAGTGATGGATGATGGAACCATGAGCGCTGAGGACCTGGAAAACTACGAAACCGACATGGAGCTGCAGCTCTACCGTGAATACCGGGACGTGGTGAACCTCTTCAGCTACGTGGTGGAGACCGAGCGCCGCTTCTACCTGGCCAACCACGTCGACCTGCAGGCACGCTCCGCCGACGGCGAGGTCTACTTCGACTTGACCCTCCAGGACGCCTGGGTGTGGGACGTCTACCGCACGGCCCGCTTCGTCAAGAACGTCCGTGTCATCACCTTCAAGGACGTCAACGTCGAGGAACTGATCAAGACGGACGACCTCCAAATCCCCAAGGACGGCCGGCTGGGCCCGCTCGGCTGACCCTTCCGGCCCGTACCGGCCGGACCCAGGCAGGCAGGGGAGGACGACGCCGGAACCCGGGTTCCGGCGTCGTCCTTCCTTTTGTGCCCGCCGTCCTTCCTCCACAACGGGTGCCCGCGCGCCGGCTTTCCACATTTGGCCCAACCATTCCTCCGCGGCACGGAAATAACCGCCACGCTGGCAGTGGAGGTTGCCATGAGAGCGAAAGATGCATTGGGCCTGAGCGGTGAAAGGCTCGCCGCGGACTATCTCGAGGACCGGGGGATCCGGGTCATCGACAGCAATTGGCGGTGCCCGTCGGGGGAGATCGACCTGGTGGCACTCGATGGTGCCGAACTGGTGATCGTGGAGGTCAAGACCCGCCGGTCGAGGCGTTACGGCGACCCGCTGGAGGCCGTCACGCCGGCCAAGTTGCGCCGGCTGCGGACCTTGGCCGTGCTGTGGGCGAGGGAGCACCGGCACGTCATCGGCGGGCTGCGGGTCGACGCCGTGGGCATCGTCATGAACGGGCGTGCGGAACCCAGCATTGACCACCTCAAGGGGGTGTTGTGAATGGGGATGGGCAGGGCGCTGGCGGTGGCCCTCGTGGGGCTCAACGGCCACGTGATCGAGGTTGAGGCGGACATCGGCCAGACCCTTCCCAGCTTCATATTGCTGGGACTTCCCGATGCGGCCCTGAGCGAGGCGCGCGAGCGCATCCGTTCGGCGGCCCATAACTCCGGGATCCCGTTGAGCCGGCGGAAGATCACGGTCAATCTGGTTCCCGCCTCGCTGCCCAAGAAGGGTTCCGGCTTTGACCTGGCCATCGTCATGGCGTCGCTGGAAGCGGCCGGGGACGTGCGCCGGACCGGGGGAACGGTATTCATTGCCGAACTGGGCCTGGACGGGCGGCTGCGGCCGGTCCGCGGTGTGCTGCCGGCGGTGCTGGCGGCCATGCAGGCCGGCTGGAAGGAGTTCGTGGTGGCGGAGTCGAACCTGGCGGAGGCGGAACTGGTGGCCGGGGCCAAGGTGCGCGGCTACGCTTCGCTGGCTCACGTGGCAGCGGATTTTGACGCCGATCCCCGGGAACTGGTGTACGCCGTGCCCGATGGCCCCACGGCGGCCGCGACGGGGCCAAGCGA
This sequence comes from Arthrobacter sp. SDTb3-6, assembly GCF_013376095.1. Lineage (GTDB taxonomy): Bacteria > Actinomycetota > Actinomycetes > Actinomycetales > Micrococcaceae > Specibacter. The sequence continues at coordinate 47,082 of NZ_JAAMFN010000027.1, forward strand.
AGGCCCGGCCGCCGTGGACCGGGCCACGCCGGACCTCTGCGAGGTGGCAGGGCAGGCCGAGGCCCGGCTGGCACTGGAGATCGCTGCGGCGGGCGGCCACCACCTGATGATGGTGGGCCCGCCGGGCTCGGGCAAGACCATGCTGGCTGAACGCCTGCCGGGGCTCCTGCCGGAGCTCAGCGACGACGAGGCCCTGGAGGTGACGGCCATCCATTCGCTGGACCATGTGCGCAGCGGCGTCAATGCCCTGATCCGGCGTCCGCCCTACGAACGCCCGCACCACTCCGCCAGCCCGGCCGCCATCATCGGGGGAGGGACCGGCATTCCCCGGCCGGGGGCCGCATCCCGTGCGCACAGGGGCGTGCTGTTCCTGGATGAGGCGCCCGAATTCGAAAAGCGGGTCCTCGACGCCCTGCGCCAACCGCTCGAAAGCGGCGAACTGGTGCTCCACCGTTCGGCCGGGACGGCCGCCTACCCGGCACGCTTCCAGCTCGTGCTCGCCGCGAACCCCTGCCCGTGCGGGAAGGCGGCGGGCAAGGGCATCAGTTGCGAGTGCACGCCCATGGCGCGGCGCCGCTACTTTGGCCGGTTGTCCGGGCCGCTGCTGGACCGTGTGGACATCCAGCTGCAAGTCAACCGCGTGCAGCTGGCCCAGCTCTCCGACGCCGCACCGCGGGAAGGCACCGCCCAGGTTGCGGCACGGGTGCAGGCGGCACGGGACACCGCCAGGGAACGGCTGCGCCCGTATGGCCTGGTGCACAACGCAGACCTCACCGGCAGGATCCTGCGCGGGCCCCTGCGGCTGCCCCCGGTTGACACGGCCCTGCTGGACCGGGCCATGGGCCTGGGCACCCTGACGGCCCGCGGCTATGACAGGGTCTTGCGCCTGGCCTGGACGGTCGCGGACGTGCAGGGCCGCGAACGGCCCCGCGCCGACGACGTCGGCCTGGCCCTGACACTGCGACAACGAGGAGAAGGACAATGAACGACACCAACCACCGCGGCACGGGCCCAGGCGACGGCAGTGCAGACATCCGCGTGGCCAGGGCGGCCCTGACCCGGCTGATGGAACCGTCCGACCTGGCCGGACTGGCGCTCATTGCCGTCGCAGGCCCCGTGGACGCGCTGGCCTTCATCCGCAGCGGCGCCGGGTCCAGCGCCGTGCTGGAACAGGAGATGACCGAGGTGATGGCCGAGGCCGGCACAGGCCGCTGGCCGGGCCTGGCCGACGCGCTGGGGCGGTGGCGGCCGCGGCTGGCCGACCTGGCCCCCGAACGCGACCTGGGACTGCTGGAACGGTACGGCGGCGGGCTGCTGATCCCCGAAGACCCCCAGTGGCCGGCCTCCCTGGCCGACCTGCAGCTGACGGCACCCATTGCCTTGTGGATGCGCGGGCGCATGCTGCACCTGCCGGGGCAACAGCGCTGCATTGCCCTGGTCGGTTCCCGGGACGGCACCAGCTACGGCGTCAACCTCACCGCGGAAATCGCCTCGTCCCTCGTGCAGCGCGGCTACACCGTGGTCAGCGGCGGGGCCTACGGCATTGACGCCAGTGCCCACCGCGGCGCACTCGCCGCAGCCAGGCAGGACCCCGCCTACTGGGGCGCTGCCCCGCCCGCCGGAGCGGCGCCCCTGCCCGGAGCCGGCGGCACGGCCCAGCCGCCCACCGTGGCGGTCATGGCCGGGGGCCTCGACAGGTTCTACCCGTCGGGCAACGAGGACCTCCTGCGCACCATCACCGAACAAGGCTGCATCATCGCCGAGGTTCCCCCGGGCACCAACCCGACCCGTTACCGCTTTTTGCAACGGAACAGGTTAATCGCGGCGCTGTGTGAAATGACAGTCGTGGTCGAGGCACGGTGGCGGTCCGGGGCCCTCAACACCGCCCACCATGCCGAGCAGCTCAGCCGGTCCGTCGGAGCCGTCCCCGGCTCGGTGTACTCGGCAAACTCCGCCGGCTGCCACCGGCTGCTGCGGGAAGGGGCTGCCGTGTGCGTGACCGACGCGGCGGACATTGCCGAACTGGCCGGAGCCGCCGGGGCCAACCTGGCACCGGAACGGGATGCCGCACCGGCCGTGCACGACGGGCTCGGCGTGGAAGACCTCCTGCTGCTCGACGCCCTGCCGCTGCGTTCGGCCACCACGGTGGACAAGCTCACCGTGGTGGCCGGGCTCGGGACGGCCACCGTGCTGGCGGGCCTGGGCCGGCTGGAACTGCTCGGGCTGGCCGAGCGGCTGAACAACGGCTGGAAGCGCAATCGATGAAGCCGGCCGAAGCACGGGGTGTTGCCCGGCGGTCCAACCAGGTGCAGCAGCCGCTGCCCGGCTGCCGGGCGCGCCGTGGGGGGGCGGCCACAATGCCATCAGTGCGCGAGGGGCCTGCAGGACCCTCTTCCCGCCTGGCGGGTGCGCCGTGGCCGGCATGCCGGGCCGCACGAACCTGGCCGGGAGGGCCGGGTGCCCCTGACAGCGGCAACGGCACCTTTGATAGCGTGGGCGCATGGATATCACCGTTGTCCAGACGGACATCACCACCTTGGACGTGGACGCGATCGTCAACGCGGCCAACCCGGGCCTGCTCGGGGGAGGCGGGGTGGACGGTGCCATCCACCGGGCCGCCGGAGCGGAACTGCTGGCCGAGTGCCGGGAACTGCGGCGCACCCGCTATCCCGGCGGACTGCCCGTTGGGGATGCCGTGGCCACGGGCGCAGGGCTGCTGCCGGCGCGCTGGGTGATCCACACCGTGGGCCCCAACCGCTATGCCGGGCAGGTGGACCGGACCCTGCTGGAGAGCTGCTTTTCACGCTGTTGCGAGGTGGCCGCCGAGATCGGGGCCCGGACCATGGCATTTCCCGCCATCGGCGGCGGGGTGTACGGCTGGTCGGCCACGGACGTCGCCGCCGCGGCAATGGCGGGCCTTGCCGCCGCCGGGCACGCCGCCAGGGTCCGGGGCGGGCCGCAGCTTCCGGAGGCAGTGGTTCTCGTGGCCTTTTCGCCCGCCATGGCCCGCGCATTCCGAGAAGCCGCGGGCTAAGCCGGACCCCGGCGGCGGGTCAGCTTGCCCGGACGGGCCGGACAGCGCACAGTGGGGGTGTGGACCATGACGAACGCACGCACCTGCCCGAACCGCTGGCCCGGGCAGCTGAAGGATTTGAGCGCTATCTTGCCGCGGAGCGCGGCCGGTCTGCGCACACCGTGCGGGCCTACAGGGGCGATGTCGACGCCCTGCTCATCCACGCGGTCGCCGAAGGGGTCACGGGCCTCGGCGGCCTCGACCTGCCGCTCCTGCGCCGCTGGCTGGGCGGGCAAAGCGCGGAAGGCATGTCACGCTCGACGCTGGCCCGCCGGGCGGCCACGGCCCGCAGCTTTACCGCCTGGGCGCTTCGTGAAGAGCTCCTTGACGTTGACCCCGCGCTCCGGTTGAAGGCGCCCAGGCAGGACCATGCCCTCCCGGCCGTGCTGCAGCAACAGCAAATCCAGCGGCTCATGGCCAGGCTTGGGGAGGCCGCGGCGGGCGGGGACGCAGCAGCACTCCGGGACCACGCCATGGTGGAACTGCTGTACGCAACGGGCATCCGCGTCGGTGAACTATCCGGCACCGACGTCGACAGCCTCAACCGCGAACGCCGCACCCTTCGTGTCCTCGGCAAGGGCGACAAGGAGCGGGTGGTCCCCTACGGGCTGCCGGCCGCCCGGGCCGTGGAACGGTGGCTGCTGGCCGGCCGGCCGCATTTGGCCAAGGACGCCAGCGGACCAGCGCTCTTTCTCGGCAGGCGCGGCGGCCGGATCGACCAGCGCACCGTGCGCACCGTCGTCGAACGGGCCTTTGGCGCCCTGGGGGACACCGCGGCCACGGGCCCGCATACGCTCCGGCATTCCGCGGCCACCCACCTGCTCGACGGCGGGGCGGACCTGCGCGCGGTGCAGGAAATCCTGGGGCACAGCTCCCTGGCCACCACCCAGCTGTACACGCACGTCTCGGTCGAACGGCTGCGCGAGGGCTACCGGCAGGCGCACCCCAGGGCCTGAACCCGGACTGTGCCCGACGTCCGGGAACCCGGACCGGGCCGGCAGCAACCCGGCACCAGGACATTTTTTCGGGCCGTATGGCGAATTTGCCGCGTCCGGTGGCGCAATCGGCCCGGCTACGGCACAATGAGAGGGAACCTTGGGGCGAACGGTGCATTGCCGGAACAAACCAGGGGGAGATAACAGGCCGCTGGCAGGGAAGGGTCGGCACACAAGCAGCTCCGCACAAACAGTTCCATCCGTATGAAGGTCGTTGGGGAAGACGCACCTACTGCAATGGAGGATGGAATGAACGTCGTAATGACGCGCGGTGTCTTGTATGTGCACTCAGCCCCGGCTGTCATGTGCCCACATATTGAATCATCCATCGCCGCCGTGATGGATCAGCGCACGGGACTGCAGTGGACGCCACAGCCCGCGGCGCCCAATGTCATGCGCACGGAATATGTGTGGCACGGCCTGGCCGGCACCGGTGCGCGCCTGGCCTCGGCCCTCCGCGGCTGGGCCAACGTCCGCTACGAGGTCACCGAGGAACCCAGCGCCGGCTGCGACGGCTCCCGGTGGTCGCACACCCCCGAGCTGGGCATCTTCCATGCGGTCACCGACGTCCACGGCAACATCATGGTTTCCGAAGACCGCATCCGATATGCCTACGAGGCTGGCAAGGGCGAGCCTTCCGCCGTCTACCAGGAACTGTCGCTTGCCCTGGGAGAGGCTTGGGACGAAGAGCTGGAGCCGTTCCGGCACGCGGCAGCAGGGGCCCCCGTCCGGTGGCTCCACCATGTGGGCTGACTGACCCCGCTTCATTCCAGCGTCGATCCACCCGAAGCCGGCGCCGTGGCCGCACGCAGCCCCGACCCGAACAAAAGGCGGCGCGCACCTTCACAAGGTGCGCGCCGCCTTCGTGGTTAATGCCAGCGGGGTGCCTAGGCCAGCTCAACCTTGGGCCCGGTGCTGCGGATGGCAACCACGGCATTGTGGCCGCCGAAGCCGAAGGAGTTGTTCAGCGCCATGACCTGGCCGGCGGGCAGTTCGCGCGGCGTGCCGGTCACAACATCCAGGGGGATCTCCGGATCCTGGTTTTCCAGGTTGATGGTGACGGGGGCCAGGCGGTGGTAGACGGCCAGCACCGTCAGCACCGACTCGACAGCCCCCGAGGCGCCCAGCAGGTGCCCCATCTGCGACTTGGTGGCGGAGACGCACACGTTGTCCACGTGGTCCCCCAGCGCGGCCCGCAGCGCAATGTACTCGGGGCGGTCGCCCACCGGGGTGGACGTGGCGTGCGCGTTGACGTGGACCACATCTGTGGCATGGGCGCGCGCGTCGAACAGGGCGGCCTTCAAGGCGCGCGTGGCGCCCAGGCCCTCGGGGTCCGGGGCCGTGATGTGGTAGGCGTCCGCGGTGACGGAGGTGCCCGCCAGCTCGCCGTAGATGCGGGCGCCGCGGGCCAGGGCATGTTCCTCGGCCTCCAGCACCAGGGCACCGGCACCTTCGCCCATGACGAAGCCGTCGCGGTTGACGTCGTACGGCCGCGACGCGTGCTCGGGGTCGTCATTGCGCTTGGACAGGGCCTGCATGGCGGCGAAGGCGGCCATGGGCAGCGGGTGGATGGCGGCTTCGGCGCCGCCGGCCATCACGACGTCGGCCTTGCCCGAGCGGATCAGCTCCAGGCCCATGTGCAGGGCCTCGGTGCCGGAGGCGCAGGCGGAGACGGGAGTGTGGGCTCCTGCGCGGGCGCCGAGGTCCAGGCTGACGGCGGCGGCGGGGCCGTTGGGCATGAGCATGGGCACCGTCATGGGCAGCACGCGGCGGGGGCCCTTCTCGCGCAGGGTGTCCCAGGCGTCCAGCAGCGTCCATACGCCGCCGATCCCGGTGGCGAAGGCCACGGCCAGGCGGTCGTGGTCAATCTGTTCCAGCCCGGAATCCTTCCAGGCCTCGCGGGCGGCCACCACGGCAAACTGGGTGGAGGGGTCCATGCGCTTGGCTTCCACACGGCTGAGGGTCTCGGTGGCTGCAGTCGAGGCACGGGCGGCAAAGTGCACCGGGAGGTCGTACTTTTCCACCCACTCGTCGGTCATGGTGTGGGCGCCGGAAACACCCTTCAGCGCGTTCTGCCAGGTGGTGGGGACGTCGCCGCCGATGGGCGTGGTTGCTCCGAGTCCAGTGATGACTACTTTGCGGGCCATGGTTCAACTCTCTAAAAAAAGAAAAATGTTCAGGACAGACTCAATTAGTGCTGTGGGTGGCCTGCACGCAGTGTGCCGGCCACCCACGAATGCCCCGTGTCGCGCTTGCGGAGGAGGGCAGCAGGGGCGAAAACTACGCCTGTGCGCCGGCGATGAAGCTGACTGCGTCACCAACGGTCTTGAGGTTCTTGACTTCTTCGTCGGGGATCTTGACGTCGAACTTCTCTTCGGCGTTGACCACAATCGTCATCATCGAGATCGAGTCGATGTCCAGGTCGTCCGTGAAGGACTTGTCCAGCTCAACGGCCTCCGGGGCCAGGCCGGTCTCTTCGTTGACGATTTCAGCCAAGCCGGCCAGGATTTCTTCGTTGCTAGCCATTGATGGCTCCTTCTTTTGTTGTTTTCGCTGTGATCAAGGGCTTTGATCTTTTCAGGCAGTGTTGATCAAACCACGTTTGCGGCTTGCCGTGCTAGCTGAACCTAGGGGAGGCGCACCACTTGAGCGCCAAACACCAGTCCGGCACCAAAGCCGATCTGAAGCGAGAGTTTACCGGAAAGCTCGGGATTTTCCGCCAGCAGGCGGTGCGTGGCCAGGGGAATGGACGCCGCGGAGGTGTTGCCGGCGTCGGCAATGTCGCGTGCAATGACGACATCCTCGGGCAGCTTGAGCTGCTTGGCCAGTTCGTCAATGATGCGCATGTTCGCCTGGTGGGGGACAAAGGCGCCAAGGTCCCCGGCGGTGATGCCGGCGTCGTCCAGGGCCTTCTTGGCCATCTTGGCCATTTCCCATACGGCCCAGCGGAACACGGTCTGGCCGTCCTGGCGCAGGGTGGGCCACAGTGTTGCGTGGGCCTCGTCGGCCGCGGCCGATTCGATGTCGTCGGCCTTCATGGCCCGGTCGCTGAAGTCGCGCACCTCGGTGAGCGAGTGGGTCATGCCGATGGCGTCCCACCGCCCGCCGTCCGAGCCCCAGACGCTGGGGCTGATGCCGGGCTCGTCGGACGGGCCGATCACCACTGCCCCTGCGCCGTCGCCGAGCAGGAAGGAGATGGTGCGTTCGTGGTTGTCGATGACGTCGGAGAGCTTCTCGACGCCGATGACCAGCACATATTCGGCCGTTCCGGAGCGGACCAGGGCATCGGCCTGGGCCACGCCGTAGCAGTAGCCGGCACATGCGGCGGAGATGTCGTAGGCCGGGGCCGGGGTGGCGCCGAGCCGGTCCGCGATCATGGCGGCGGCCGACGGCGTCGCATACGGGTGCGTGACCGTCGCGACGAGCACGGTGCCGAGCTGTGCCGGCTCGATGCCGGCGCGCTGGATGGCCTCGGTTCCGGCAGCGACGGCCATGTCGATGACGGAGACGTCGCGCGGGGCGCGGTGGCGGGTGATGATGCCGGTGCGCTGGCGGATCCACTCGTCGGAGGAGTCGATCCACTGGCAGACGTCTTCATTGGTGACGACCACATCGGGGCGGTAGGCGCCAACGCCCATGATCCGGGCGCCGCTGCGTGCGGTGTGTTGATTCAACGTGGCTGTGCTCACTTATGGTCCTCTTCCTGCTGCGCGTGCCCGTTCAGCAGTTGCTTGGCGGCTTCCAAATCATCGGGCGTTTTCACTGCAACGGTAGCAACACCGCTCATGCCGCGCTTGGCCAGGCCCGTCAGGGTTCCGGCGGGCGTCAGCTCGATCAGGCCCGTGACCCCCATGGCGGACATGGTCTCCATGCACCGGTCCCAGCGCACGGGCCGCGACACCTGGGCGATGAGCGACTCAAGGGCCGCTGTCCCGGAAGGCACGACGGCGCCGTCGTAGTTGGAGAGCAGGGGCACCTTGGGGGCATGGGGGGAAAGCGACGGGGCGAGGGCCTCCAGCGCGGAGACGGCCGGTGCCATGTGGTGGGTGTGGAACGCGCCGGCCACCTGGAGCGGAATGACCCGGGCCTTGGCCGGCGGGGCGGCGACGAGGGCGTCGATCTGCTCCAGCGTGCCGGCGGCGACCGTCTGGCCCTTGGAGTTCATGTTGGCCGGGGCCAGGCCGGCGGCGGCAATGGCGGCCAGGACCTCCTCCGGGTCCCCGCCCACGACGGCGGCCATGCCGGTGGGCGTGACGGCAGCGGCGTCCGCCATCCTGTTGGCGCGTTCGCGCACAAACGCCATGGCGTCCGCGTAGGACAGGGTGCCGGTCAGGGCGGCTGCGGTAATTTCACCGACGGAGTGCCCGGCCACCACCACCTGCAGGGATTCCAGCGGAACGTCGAGCAGCGCCTCCGCGGCCACCAGGCCGGCGGCGACGATCAAGGGTTGCGCCACGGCGGTGTCCTTGATGGTTTCGGCGTCCGAGGTGGTGCCGTGGGCGATCAGGTCAAGGCCCGCCGCTTCGCTGAGGGACGCCAGTTTTTCCTCGACGCCGGGGCGTTCGAGCCAGGGCGCAAGGAAGCCGGGCGTTTGGGACCCCTGACCAGGGCAGACTATTGCAAGCACATTTACCAGCTTTCCAAACTTAAGGGTGTTTGCACGGTGTTTGCGTGCACCAAGCTCACGAGAAGGATTTGTAGGAAGTCTACAATATCGCCGCCGGGTTCAGGGGCGTCAGCCGCGCGCAGCCGGGCGCTCGGGCGCCTGCCTGGGCGGGGCGGCCAGGCGGCCCACCACGAGGGCTGTCTGCAGCACAAAAGCCTCGCGGGGGACCAGCGGGTCCCAGCCGGTGACGTCGCAGACGCGGCGGAGCCGGTAGCGGACGGTGTTTGAGTGGACAAACAGGTCCCGGGCCGCAGCCTCCAACGAATGGCCCAGCTCCAGGTAGCTGTTGAGTGTCTCCACCAGCCCGTTGGACGCTGCCACGAGGGGCTGGTAGATGCCGGCCACCAGCGCCCGGCGGGCCGAGTCGTCGCCGGCCATGACGCGTTCGGGCCACAGGTCGTCCGCCGAGACGGGCCGGGGCGCACCCGTCCAGCCCTTGGCCGCGGCCATGCCGGCAAACGCGGCCTGGGCTGACGCCGTGGCATCCGCCAGCGTGGCGGCGAGCGGACCGTAAACCACGGGGCCGGCCGCGAACAGGTCACTCAGGCGCAGGTAGGCGGTTTCGGGGTCGGCAACGTTGCCCAGCACCAGGATCAGCCGGTCGCCCTGGATGCCCACCATGACGTCCGCGGCAAAGCGGCCCGCGGCGCGGCGCAGCGTGGCCAGGAACGTGGCGTTGGCCTCCGCCGGGGCCGGGCCCACCATGATGGTGAAGCGGTTGTGGGAGGTCCAGCCCAGGGCGGAAATGCGTGACTGGAGTGCATCCGGGTTCTCCCCGCGCTGGATCCCGTCAACCGCCAGGGCCTCCAGCCGGGTGTCCCAGGCGCCCCGGTTTTCCGCTGCACGGGCGTAAACGTCGGCTGCCGCAAACGCCACTTCACGCGAATAGCGCAACACCGCCTCGCGGAGGGCCACCTGCTCGCTGGCGGCCGCCAGCTCCGGCACCCTATCCTCCACCACCTGCACCACGGTGCGGATCAACTGCAGGGCACGCTGCAGGCTGATGGACCGCGTCAGCTCCGTGGGGGCCGTGCCAAAGACATCGGAGAGCACCCAGCTGGGCGAGGACGGCTGTTCGTACCACGAGACAAAGGCGGCTATCCCGTTTTGTGCCACGAGCCCCAGGGTGGACCGTTCATCCGCGCTGAGCCGGCGGTACCAGGGCAGGGTGTTCTCCAGTTCACGCAGCATCGTGGTGGACAGGGGCCCGATGGTGGCGCGCAGCCGCTGAAGTGTCTCGGGGGACGCCTTGGCCTGCCCCGGGCGCCGGCGTTCCCGTGCCGGTTTCGGAACGGGGGAGACCGCGGCGGGGGCGGCTGCCGTGCCGGAATTCTTTGCTGCCATTCCTCGAGGATATGTCCTCCGACCCCCAAAGCCGTTAATTGTGTGAATTCTACAACCGGACGACGGCGCGTGCCCGGCACGGGCGCCGGCCGTTCCGGGCACGCAAAAGGGGCCGGTACAGGCAAACTGCCCGTACCGGCCCCTTTCGGCTTGTTGTCGCCGGGTTGTCC
>NZ_JAAMFN010000028.1 GCF_013376095.1 Arthrobacter sp. SDTb3-6
GCCGCGCGGCTACTTTCTGCCGGCGATCCCTGCCTTCCCGCGGTACAGGAAGGCGAGGGCCGCCACCAGGAGCACGGCGGCGATTATGAAATACGGGAGGAACGCGCCCTTGCCGATGAGGATCATGATCCCCAGCACGACGACCACGATGCCAAAGGCAAGGGCAAAGGACTGCAACAACATTTTCTTCACGGCGGGTGTTTCCTCGTTCAGGGGGCGTGGTTCAGGGGGCGTGGTTCAGGGGGTGGTCTGGGGGAAATGGCAAACGGCGGTGGGCGGCCTCCAGGGGAAGCCGCCCACCGCCGTCGTACCGGCCTTTACCGCGACGGGTACATGCGTTCCGGCTCGCCTGTGTACAGCTGGCGGGGGCGGCCGATCTTGGTCTGCGGGTCCTTCATCATTTCACGCCACTGCGCGATCCAGCCGGGCAGGCGGCCGATGGCGAAGAGCACCGTGAACATCTTTTCGGGGAAGCCCATGGCCTTGTAGATCAGGCCGGTGTAGAAGTCCACGTTCGGGTAGAGTCTGCGGGAGACGAAGTACTCGTCCGTCAGGGCGACTTCCTCCAGGTGCATGGCGATGTCCAGGAGCTCGTCGTTGCCGCCGAGCTTCGCCAGGATCTCGTGCGCGGTCTCCTTGACGATCTTGGCGCGGGGGTCGTAGTTCTTGTAGACGCGGTGGCCGAAGCCCATGAGCTTGACGCCGGCTTCCTTGTTCTTCACCCGCTCCACGAACTTCTCCACGGGTTCTCCGCTGGCCTGGATCTGGCGGAGCATGTTCAGCACGGCCTCGTTCGCGCCGCCGTGCAGCGGGCCGAACAGGGCGTTGATGCCGGCGGAGACGGACGCGAACATGTTGGCGTTCGCGGAACCGACCAGGCGCACGGTGGAGGTGGAGCAGTTCTGCTCGTGGTCGGCGTGCAGGATCAGCAGCAGGTCAAGTGCCTTGACCACCACCGGGTCCATCTCATAGGGCTCAGCCGGCAGGCCGAAGCTCAGGCGCAGGAAGTTCTCCACCAGGCCCATGGAGTTGTCCGGGTACAGCATGGGCTGGCCGATGGACTTCTTGTGGGCGTAGGCGGCGATGACGGGCATCTTGGCCATCAGGCGGATGGTGGCCATCTCCACCTGGTCGTCGTCGAACGGGTCCAGGGAGTCCTGGTAGAACGTGGACAGGGCCGACACGGCGGAGGAGAGCACCGGCATGGGGTGCGCATCGCGCGGGAAGCCGCCGAAGAAGCCCTTGAGGTCCTCGTGCAGCATGGTGTGGCGGCGGATCCGCGAATCAAAGTTGTCCAGCTCGGAGGCGGACGGGAGGTTCCCGTAGATCAGCAGGTAGGACACTTCCAGGAAGTTGGAGTGCTGGGCCAGTTCCTCGATGGGGTACCCGCGGTAGCGCAGGATGCCCTTGTCGCCGTCGATGTAGGTGATGGCCGAGGACGTGGCGGCCGTGTTCACGAAACCGGGGTCGAATGTGACCGCGCCGGTGCTTGCCAGCAGTTTGGACACGTCGTAGCCGGCGTTGCCTTCTACGGCTTCAATCCGCGGAAGCTCGAGCTCTCCGCCGTCGTAGCGCAGTGTGGCGCTCGTGGATTCAGACATGGAGTCCCCTTCATGAGGTAGCCTGCGAAAGGCTTTGGTCAGATCTATGCGACTGTTCCGCCCGCGGGGTTCACCGCGCACCGCAGGACCCGGCTGCGCGGGCCTCGAAGTTGCTGCGGGGCAGCGGCTGCAAATCGGCGCAACGGTGCACGGTGGCATAGACGTCTATGTACGAAACTACCGCTTAGGTGCCGCCGAGCACTAATCCGCGGTCCGTTTTACGGCCTCCGCAGGGGTGAAACGTCACGAATTTGCGCCGAGCCGCGCCACGGCGGCCGCGACGCGTTCATCCGTTCCGGTCAGGGCCACGCGGATGAAACCATGCCCGGCGTCGCCGTAAAACGTGCCGGAACCGACCACAATGCCGCGTTCGGCGAGCCTGCCGATGGTGGTCCAGGTGTCCTCGCCGGCTGTGCACCACAGGTAAAGCCCTGCCTCGGAGTGGTGGATGGTGAGCCCAAAGGCCTCCAGGGCGCCAACCAGCTGTTCGCGGCGCGCCCGGTAGCGGGCCTTTTGCGCGCTGACGTGGGCGTCGTCGCCCAGGGCCACACGCATGGCTTCCTGCACCGGGTACGGCACGATCATGCCGGCGTGCTTGCGGCTGTTGACCAGGTTCGCCATGATGGCCGGGTCCCCGGCCACAAAGGCGGCCCGGTAGCCGGCCACGTTGGACTGCTTGCTCAGCGAGTAGACGGCCAGCAGGCCGTCGTGGCTGCCGCCGGTGACGCGGGGGTCCAGGATGCTGGGCACGGGCTCGCCGCCGTTTTCCGTATCCCACCGGCCCCAGCCCAGCTCGCCGTAACATTCGTCGGACGCGACGACGGCGCCCACCTCGCGGGCCTGGGCCACGACCGCGGCCAGGGACTCCACCGGGCGCACAATCCCGGTGGGGTTGCCCGGGGAATTGACCCAGACCAGGCGCACACGGGACCGGGTGTCGGCGTCGAGCCCGTCCAGCGAATCGGCGGCCACCGCGGTGGCACCGGCAAACACGGCACCCATGTCGTAGGTGGGGTAGGCCACCGTGGGGCGGACAACGACGTCGCCCCTGCCCAATCCCAGCAGCAGCGGAAGCCAGGCCACGAGTTCCTTCGAACCCACGGTGGGCATGACGTTCTCCGGGTCCAGGCCGGGCACGTTGCGCCGGCGTGCGAACCAGTCCACGATGGCCTGGCGCAGTTCCGGCGTCCCGTGCGTGGTGGGATAGCCCGGCGCGTCCGAGGCCGCCTTCAGCGCGTCCTGGATCAGCGCCGGGGTGGGGTCCACGGGCGTGCCGATGGACAGGTTCACCAGGCCGTCCGGGTGCCCGGCCGCCGTGGCCAGGTACGGCGCCATGGAGTCCCACGGGTAGTCGGGCAGCTGCAGGCCGTGGCGGACGGTGCCCTGGGGCGCGGTGGCGGCCGCCGTGGTCGGTTCCGTTGTCATGGGGTGCGGCTCAGTCCTGGTTCTGCGGGGGCAGCGCGGCGATCAGGGGGTGGTCGGTGTGCGTGTTGCCGATCTTGGCCGCGCCACCCGGGGAGCCCAGGACGTCAAAGAACTCAACATTGGCCTTGTAGTACTCGGCCCACTCCTCCGGGGTGTCGTCCTCGTAGTAAATCGCCTCCACGGGGCAGACGGGTTCACAGGCACCACAGTCAACGCATTCGTCGGGGTGGATGTAGAGCGAGCGTTCGCCTTCATAGATACAGTCAACAGGGCACTCCTCCACACATGCCTTGTCCTTGACATCCACGCACGGCTGCGCAATTACATACGTCACGTCCCGACCTTCCTCGCAAAGAATCACCCGCCGGCTGGATGGCCGCGGTACGTTCATTATCCCCCACGGCACACCCTCCCGCATCCCGGCGAGACTTAGTATGAAGACGTGAACCGTGCCCTTGAAGTCCTCGCCGCCCTGCCCCTGGGCACCCGGGTGGTGGTCCGCTACAGGATCGACGGCGGCGCCACCGACGCGCTGGGCAACCTCACGGCCCGCGATGCGCTCGGGGTGAGCGTGGCGGCCCGGACCGGTGAGGTGGCCATTGCGTACGACGACGTCCTGCTGGCCAAGCCCGTTCCCCCGCCTCCCCCACGCCGCGCGCCGCGCTTCCCCTAGGCGTGGGGCCGCCCTTGCGCGCCGGCGGGGCAGCACCGGCGGACGGGCGGCGGCACGGACCCGCCACGGCCGTGCGTTCAGCGGCTCCGGCGCAGGACGGCCCAGGCCAGCCACGCCATCAAGGGTGAAACCACCGCGATCCCGAACAGCCACACCGTCCCCTGGATGTTGGCGGAGATCATCCCAAACGCCCCGCGCTGCTGCGACAATACGCCCGCACACAGGTAGGCGGCCCCGCCGCACAGCACCACCAGCCACGCGCTCCGGCTCCACAGCCCCACAAAAAGTTCGACGGAGGCCAGCAGGAGCAGGGCGGCCACGGCACCAAGGGGAATGGCGGTGCCGCCGGCGTACCAGAGGTGCCCGTGGAGCGAGGTGCCCAGGAAGCCCGTGCCGATGCCGGCGGCCAGGGCAGCCGTCACCACGGCCCAGCGGCTCGGCTTCGGCCAGCGTCCCCCCTCCGGCCCCGGAACAGGGTCCGCGGGCCCCCCGTCCGGGGACGGCCCGTCCCCCGTGGGGCCGCTCATCCGGCCCCGGAAGACGGGGCGGGCATCAGTTCCACAAATTCCTCCACGCCGCAGATGTCCCGCCACTCACCGTCGGAGAGCGCGTAGCGGTCCCCGTCCACGGTGATCTGCGTCCGGTGCGCCCGCATGGCAGCAGCCTTGGCCGCCTTGTTGCCGGCCACCGCAATCCGGGCGGTGCCGGGTTCCAACGGGCGTTCGGGACGGTCGCTGACGATCGCGAAAACGTGGGGCACGGTCCAGCCGGGGGTGCCATTTTCAGCTCCTGCGGCCAGGCCCAGGGCGGCCAGGACCAGCTCGTGGGTGCGGACGTGGTCCGGGTGGCCGTAGCCGCCGTCGGCCGCATAGGTCACCACGGCATCAGGCCGCAGGGCGCGGATGGCGGCCGCCGCGAGGGCCGCCTCCCCTTCGAGGGAGCCGCGGGACAGCGAACCCTCCAGGACGGTCGACGCGGCCATGGCCCGGCCGTCGGGCCCCCACTGCATGCCCGAATCGCGGAACACCACCGGGCCGGCGGCCGGTGCAGTGGCCCCCTGGCCCAGCCAAAGGTGTTCCCGGACGCCCAGCGCCTCGAGCGCTGCGGCCAGTTCCCGTTCGCGCACACGGGCCAGCCCCGTGCCGTCGGCGGGCGGGGCACCCGGCCCGGTTCCGGCGTCGTGCGCGGCGGGCAGGCGCAGCGCCCGGCCCACTTCCAGGTGGCCCAGCTCGGCGGGGATGACCTCGCCCAGTTCGCCGCGCGTGCACGTCAGCAGCGCCACGCGGGCCCCGGCAGCAGCATAGGCGGCAATCGTCGATCCCGTGGCGAGGGTTTCGTCGTCCGGGTGCGCATGGATGAAAAGCAGCGTGGCGTCGGGGCCCACTCCGGGCAGCAGCGTGGGGATCTCCATGGCACCCAATCTACCCGAATGGCACCGGCGGATACGCCGATGGCCGGCACGCCCCCGGACAAGGGGGCATGCCGGCCATCTGGCGGGGCACGTGCCGGCGGCTACACCAGCAGCGTGGCCCCCGGAATCGCGTTGAGCAGTTCCTGCGTGTAGACCTGCTTCGGGTTGCTGAAGACCTCGTCCGTGGAGGCGGCCTCCACCACGCGGCCCTTCTGCATGACGGTGACGTGGTCGGCAATCTGGCGGACCACGGCGAGGTCGTGCGTGATGAACAGGTACGTCAGGCCCAGGTCCTCCTGCAGCTCGTTGAGCAGGTTCAGCACCTGTGCCTGCACCAGCACGTCCAGCGCGGACACGGCCTCGTCACAAATGATCACGTCCGGGTTCAGGGCCAGTGCACGCGCAATGGCGATGCGCTGGCGCTGGCCGCCGGAGAGCTCATTGGGGAAGCGGTGCATGGTGGAGGCAGGCATGGACACCTGGTCCAGCAGCTCACGGACCTTCTTTTCCCGGGACTTGGCATCGCCGATCCTGTGGATCTTCAGCGGTTCCTCGATGGTCCGGTAGATGTTGAACATCGGGTCCAGCGAACCGTACGGGTCCTGGAAAATCGGTTGCACGCGGCGGCGGAAGTCAAAGAGCGCCTTCCCCTTGAGCGTGTTCACCTCCACCCCGTCGAACAGGATGCTGCCCTCGGTGGGCGCCAGCAGGCTCAGGGCCATCTGGGCCACGGTGGACTTGCCCGAGCCGGACTCCCCCACGATCGCCATGGTGGTGCCGCGGGGAACGCTGAAGGAAACATCGTCCACCGCCTTGAAGTCCGAGGACTTGCCGAGCGCGCCGCGGAGCTTGAACACCTTGGTGAGGTTCTTGATCTCCAGGATGGTCTCGCCGGCCTGGGCGCCCTTCCGCTGACCGTCCAGGGACGCAGCGGGCGGCTTGGCCGCCGCTGCAGGGATGGACGACGGCGCATGCCCGGCGTCCGCGGGCGTCGCACCGGCGGTATCAGGGGCGGTGTCGGCGTCCGCGGGCGTGTCCAGCTCGGCGACGGCTGCCGCCAGGGCGTCCTTGGCCTTCTGCGACTGCAGCCGGCGGGACGCCAGCGACGGCGCGGAGTTGACCAGGCGCTGCGTGTACGGGTGCTGCGGGTTGCGCAGGATCTCCAGGGCGGGACCTGACTCCACCACCTGCCCCTTGTACATGACCACCAGCTTCTCGGCACGCTCGGCGGCGAGGCCGAGGTCGTGGGTGATGAGCAGCACGGCGGTGCCCAGCTCCGTCGTCATCCGGTCCAGGTGGTCCAGGATCTGGCGCTGCACCGTCACGTCCAGGGCGGAGGTGGGCTCGTCGGCGATAAGCAGGCGGGGCCGGCAGGCGAGCCCGATGGCGATGAGTGCGCGCTGGCGCATGCCGCCGGAGAACTCGTGCGGGTACTGCTTGGCCCGGGCCGCCGCATCGGGCAGCCCGGCCTCGGAGAGGACCTCCGCGACCCGTTCCTTGGAGTTGGCGCCGGCCAGGCCGTTCGCCTTGAGCGTTTCCTTGACCTGGAAGCCGATCTTCCACACCGGGTTCAAGTTGGACATCGGGTCCTGGGGGACCATGCCGATCGAATTTCCGCGGAGTTCAATGATCCGCTTTTCGCTGGCGTTGGCAATGTCCTCGCCGTCAAAGATGATCCGCCCGGCACTGACCCGCCCGTTGGAGGGCAGCAGGCCGATGGCCGCCAGCGCCGTCGTCGACTTGCCCGAACCGGACTCACCCACAATGGCCACCGTTTCCCCGGGCATGATGGTCAGGTGCGCATTGCGCACCGCCTTCACCGGGCCGTTGGAGGTCTCGAAGGTGATGGCCAGGTCACGGATCTCGAGCAGGGGCGCGTCATCCGCACGGGGTGCCGCTGGTTTCACAGTTTCGTCTTTTGCATGGTTTGACATGGCCGTCACCGCTTCCTTGCCTTGGGGTCGAGCGCATCACGCAGGGCGTCGCCCAGCATGATGAAGCTCAGGACGGTGATGGACAGTGCCACGGCGGGCCACAACAGCACGCCGGGGTTGTTGCGGACCTGCGGCTGGGCGGCCGCAATGTCATTGCCCCACGACATGACCGTGTCCGGCAGGCCGATGCCCAGGAAGGACAGCGTCGCTTCTGCAACGATGAAGGTGCCCAGCGAGATGGACGCCACCACGATGATGGGGGCCAGCGAGTTGGGGATGACGTGTCGCACCAAGGCGCTGAAGCGCGAAAGGCCCAGTGCCTTGGAGGCGGTGACGAAGTCGGCATTGCGGTTTTCAATCACCGCGCCGCGCGTGATTCGGGCGATTTGCGGCCAACCGAATATCACCAGGGTCAGGACCACCGTCCACACGCTCCGGTTGTCGCGGAAGGCGGGAAGCTGCATGACAACGATGGCGCCAAGGATCAGCGGCAGGGCGAAGAAGATGTCGCCCAGGCGGGCCAGGATGGCGTCGATCCAGCCGCCGTAGTAGCCGGCCAGGGCACCCATGATGCCGCCAACCACGAGCACTCCCAGGGTGGTGAAGACACCCACCATGAGTGACGCCCGCGTGCCGTAGACCATGCGCGAATAAACATCGCAGCCTTGCAGCGTGAAGCCGAGCGGGTGCCCTGCACGGGCCCCTTCAGAGGAATCGTTCAGGCTGCAGCTGGTGGGATCCACGCTGGCGAACAGGTGGGGCAGGAAGGCGACCACGAGGACAAAGATGATCAGGAGGGCGGAGATGATGAACAGCGGCTGCCGGCGCAGGTTTCGCCAGGCATCCGCCCACAGGCTCAGGGGGGCTTCCGATTCATCGACATTGTCTATGGCTGCCAGGGGTGTTTCCTCCAGCGGGGCCACGAAGTGTTCAATGACCCGGCTGGACGTCTTGCCCTGACGCGCGGCCGGGATCACCGGCTTGGTCAGGTCTGTTTCAGGTGTGAGTTTCTCAGACATAGCGAATCCTTGGGTCGAGCCATGCGTACAAAAGGTCCACAACCAGGTTGGCCACCACGAAGACGATGACCAGGATGCCGACCACGGCCACCACGGTGGCGCTTTCGCCCTTTTGGATGGCCTTGTAGAGCAGGTTGCCAACGCCGGGGACGTTGAAGATGCCCTCGGTGACAATGGCGCCGCCCATGAGCGAGCCAAGGTCCGCGCCGAGGAAGGTGACAACCGGGATCAGCGAGTTGCGCAAAATGTGGACCACCACCACCCGGGGCCGGCTCAGGCCCTTCGCCGTGGCGGTGCGCACGTAGTCGGCGTTCATGTTTTCGCTGATGGAGGCCCGGGTGAGCCGGATGACGTACGCCAGGGACACCAGCCCCAGGACGAGCGCCGGCAGGATGAGTTCATCCCAGGGTGCGGCGCCGCTGACGGTGGGGCGGGCCCAGCCGAGCTGGACGCCGATGACCAGCTGGAGCACAAAGCCCAGAACGAAGGTGGGGACGGCGATGACGACAAGCGAGGCGACCAGGACAGTCGCGTCGAAGAGCTTTCCCTTCCGCAGGCCGGCGATGACGCCGAACAGCACGCCGAAGACGGCCTCGATGGCCAATGCCATGATGGCCAGGCGTGCGGTGACAGGATAGGCACGGCCAATGACGGCGGAGACGTCCTGTCCGGAGAACGTCTGGCCCAGGTTGAGGGTCACGAGGTTCTTCAGGTACAGGCCGTACTGGATCCAGAACGGCTGGTCCAGGTTGTATTGGGCCCGGAGTGCGGCTTCGACGGCGGGTGCCATCGGCTTGCCGCCGGACAGTGCAGCAATGGGATCGCCAGGAGTTGCAAAGACAAGGAAGTACACCAGCAGCGTGGCCCCAAAGAAGACGGGAACCAGCTGCAGGAAACGACGGAGCGTGAACATGACCATTACGGTGTTTCCCCCTCCGGTGTTCCTGTTGGCAAATCGTTCATGAAATTACCTGTTCAGATAGTGGACGGTACTGGACAACTGGCGGGATCTCCGCTTTGTCTCTAGTACGGAAAGTAGCACATGGGAGTGTGATTCAGACAATAAAAGGGGGACCCGGCATGTAGGCCGGGTCCCCCACTTAAGCAACAGCCCTAAGAATATTACTTGGCAGTAATGTTGTAGTACAGCGGAACGCCGTTCCAGCCGAACTGCACGTTGGTGACGTTGTTGCTCCAAACACCCTGGACTGCCTGGTACCACAGCGGGATGACCGGAAGGTCCTTGAGCAGGATTTCCTGTGCCTGGTTGAAGATCTTGTTGCCTTCTTCAACGGACTTGGCGGCCAGGCCCTCCTTCAGCTTGGCGTCAAACGCCGGACTGGAGTAGTCGCCGTCGTTGGAACCGGCACCGGTGCCATACAGCGGGCCGAGGAAGTCCTGCAGCGACGGGTAGTCCGCCTGCCAGCCTGCGCGTGAGGCGCCGGTGAGCTTCTTGGAGTTGATCAGGTCACGCGACTGCTTGAACGTGGCGATCGGGTTCAGCTGCGCCTTGATCCCCAGGGTGGTGGCGATCTGGTTGGCCATGGCCGTGATGTATTCCTTGTTGCCGGCGCCATCGATGTTGGAGGTGATGGTGAAGACCTTGCCGGCCGGCCAGGGGCTGATCTTGTCCGCCGCGGCCCAGAGTTCCTTGGCCTTGGTGGGGTTGTACTTCAGCACGTCGCTGCCGGGCAGGTTGCCGTCGTAGCCGTCCAGCACGGGCGAGGTGAACTCCGTGGCCACCTTCTTGTTGCCGTAGAAGATCTTGTCGATGATCTGCTGGCGGTTGATCGACATCGAGATGGCCTGGCGGCGCATCTGGCCGGCCTCACCCTTGAACTCGGGCAGGTAGCTCGGGATCGTCATGGTCGCGTTGCCGGCATAGGCCTGGTTGACAAAACGGCCCTTGAAGTCCGTCTTGAAGTTCTGCAGGCCGCTCGGTGGCACCTGGTCAAGGACATCCAGGTTGTCCGACTGCACGTCGGTGTAGGCGGCATCCGGGCTGGAGTACAGCGTGAAGGTCACGCCGCCGTTCTTGGGCTTGTTCGGCCCCTTGTACTTGTCGTTCGGAATCAGCGTGATGGAGGTGTCATGCTTCCAGCCGCCGGGAGCCAGCTTGTACGGACCGTCGCCGACCGGGTTCTGGCCATAGGCCTTGATGTCCTTGTAGGCGGATTCGGGCATCGGGTAGAAGGCCGTGTAGCCGAGGGCCAGCGGGAAGTCGGATTCCGGGGCGGACAGGTCGACCGTGAAGGTGGTGTCATCCACAACCTTCAGGCCCTCCATCTTGTCCAGGGTGGACTTGGGGGCGCTGACCTTGTCGTAGCCCTTGATGGGTGCGAAGAAGTAGCTGTTCAGCTGCGCGTTCTTGGCTGCCGCACCGTAGTTCCATGCGTCAACAAAGTTCTTTGCCGTGATGGGGGTGCCGTCGCTGAACACCTGCCCCGGCTTGATCTTGATCGTGTAGTGCTGGGAGTCCGTGGTTTCGATGGACTGGGCCAGTTCGTTCACGGTCTTGCCGTGGACGTCGTAGCTGACCAGGCCTGCGAAGATCAGGTCCATGACACGGCCGCCGCCAACTTCGTTGGTGTTCGCCGGCAGCAACGGGTTTTGTGGCTCGGTGCCGTTTGCCGTGATGGCCTTGCTGGTGTTGCCACCGGCGGCGCCGGTATTGCCGCCACCGGACGTCCCGCCACAGGCGGTGAGGGACATGGCCAGAACTGCTGCCACGCCCAGTGCTTTGGAAGTGCGCGAGAAACGCATTCCGCCTCCTTGGTTATGAAATGGATTCGAGTTAAGACTGCCCAACAGCTTGTTCGTCGTTGAACGTGAACGTGTCCCAGCTCATACCGGACTAGGCTACCCGGAAATAGTTACCAGCAAGTAATCCCGAACCCGTCCCGCCCAGATCTTTATACAGATGAAACCTTTAAAGGCAGCAGCCCGCCCCTGCCAAGGCAGGGACGGGCTGCTGTGCGGCAGGCGCGGATGGCGTGCCGGCGTGCGCAGATCAGACCTTGGCGCGGCTGCGGTACGCCTTGGCCCGGTCGCTGGCGTTGAGGATGACCTTGCGGATGCGGATGGCCTCCGGGGTTACCTCAACGCACTCGTCTTCGCGGGCGAATTCCAGGGATTCCTCCAGGGTCAGGGTGCGCGGCGGGGTCATGTTCTCGAAGGTGTCCGAGGACGCGGCACGCATGTTGGTGAGCTTCTTTTCCTTCGTGATGTTCACGTCCATGTCATCCGAGCGGGAGTTTTCGCCCACGATCATGCCCTCGTACACCTCGGAGGTGGGCTGCACGAAGAAGTTCATGCGCTCCTGCAGGTTGATCATGGCGAACGGGGTGACGACGCCGGAGCGGTCGGCCACGATGGAACCGTTGGTGCGGTATTCGATGGGGCCGGCCCACGGCTCGTAGCCTTCGGAGATGGAGGCGGCAATGCCGGCACCGCGGGTGTCGGTCATGAAGCGGGTGCGGAAGCCGATCAGGCCGCGGGCGGGAACGATGAATTCCATGCGGCACCAGCCGGTGCCGTGGTTGGCCATGTTGGTCATGCGGCCCTTTCGGGCGGCCATGAGCTGGGTGACGGAGCCGAGGTATTCCTCGGGCACGTCGATGGTCATGTGTTCCATCGGCTCGTTGACCTTGCCGTCAATCATCTTGGTGACAACCTGCGGCTTGCCCACGGTCAGCTCGAAGCCTTCGCGGCGCATCTGCTCAACCAGGATGGCCAGGGCGAGCTCGCCGCGGCCCTGGACTTCCCAGGCGTCGGGGCGCTCGGTGGGGAGAACCTTCAGGGACACGTTGCCCACAAGTTCCTTGTCGAGGCGGTCCTTGACCTGGCGGGCGGTGACCTTGTGGCCCTTGACGCGTCCGGCAATCGGGGAGGTGTTGATTCCGATGGTCATGGAGATCGCGGGGTCGTCCACCGTGATCAGCGGCAGCGGCTGCGGGTTTTCCAGGTCCGTGAGGGTCTCGCCAATGGTGATGTCCTCGATGCCGGCAACGGCCACGATCTCGCCCGGCCCGGCGGATTCGGCCGGCACGCGGGTCAGGGCCTGGGTGGCCAGCAGCTCGGTGATCTTGACCTGCTTGATGCTGCCGTCGTGGCGGTACCAGGCAACGTTCTGGCCCTTGCGCAGGGTGCCGTTGAAGATGCGCAGCAGCGCCAGGCGGCCCAGGAACGGCGAGGCGTCGAGGTTGGTCACATGCGCCTGCAGCACGCCTTCGGGGTTGTAGCGCGGGGCCGGGATGTGCTCGATGATGGTCTTGAACAGCGGCTCAAGGTCCTCGTTGTCCGGTGCGGTGCCGTTGGCGGGCTGCGTCAGCGAGGCGCGGCCCAGCTTGCCGGAGGCATAGACAACGGGAACGTTCAGCACGGCATCCAGGTCCAGGTCCGGGACCTCGTCGGCCAGGTCGGAGGCCAGGCCCAGCAGCAGGTCCATGGACTCGGCCACGACCTCGTCGATGCGGGCGTCCGGGCGGTCGGTCTTGTTGACCAGCAGGATCACGGGCAGCTTCGCAGCCAGGGCCTTGCGCAGCACAAAGCGGGTTTGCGGCAGCGGGCCTTCGGAGGCGTCCACGAGGAGCACCACGCCGTCCACCATGGACAGGCCGCGCTCCACCTCGCCGCCAAAGTCGGCGTGGCCGGGGGTGTCGATGACGTTGATGGTCATGACGGTGCCGTCGGCCGACGGGCCGTTGTAGGCCACGGTGGTGTTCTTGGCCAGGATGGTGATGCCCTTTTCGCGCTCCAGGTCACCGGAGTCCATGACGCGCTCTGCAACATTGCCGTGCTCGGCAAATGAGTGCGTCTGCTTGAGCATGGCGTCCACCAGGGTGGTCTTGCCATGGTCAACGTGCGCCACGATGGCGACGTTGCGCAGGTCATTGCGCGAGGCAGTGTTGAGGGAAGTTTCGCTCATGCGTGAAGACTCGTTTCAGTTGGGCCCGGCTGCAGGCCCGAAAGGGCGACGGCAGAAAGTCACATTTATGTTTGGCCGTGATTCGTCGGCAGATAACACCATTCTAGACGTAGTGCCAAATACGGCCTAGCCACCTTATCGCATGACGGACAGGTTTTCCCACACCGTTGCCGCGGTTTTCGGCGCCAACGCCGCCTTTCTGCGCCAAAAGTACGACGGCGGGAGGCGGGGTCCGTGACGAACCTCACCTGCCGCCGTCGTGCGCCGCCGCATCCGCCGCGGCGTGGGGGCGGGCCTACTTCACGTATTTCCAGTCCCACACGTTCCACCAGATGCCGACCGGCACCGGCGAATACATGACGCCGGCAACATGGGGGCCGTTGGCCGCCGCGGCGCTGCGCGCGAACAACGGCAGCCCGTAGCCGGCCCCGACCACCAGCTTGTCAATCTGCATTTTCAGGGCGTCCTGCTTGGCGGAGTCCGGCTCCTGGGCCAACTGCCCGGCCAACTGGTCCACCACCGTGTTGGAGAAGTTGTTCAGGTTGGACACGGCGCCCGTGCGGAACACCTGCGGCACCTGGACGGATCCGGTGGGGTTGCTGGTCCAGCCGTACAGGGCGACGTCGAACGCGCCGGCCTTGAGCGCCGGGAGCCACTGCCCGGCACCCTTGCCGTCGTCGACGACATTGAAGCCGGCCATCCGGGCCGAGGCCGCCATGAGGTTGAACTCCGTGGACCGCACGGGATCGTCCTTGTTGTAGAGGACACGGACCGTGGGCGTCGCCCCGGCCAGCAGCTTCTTGGACGCGTCGATGTCCGCGGCGGCGTAGGCGGCCGTGCCGTTGCTGGCCGATGATTCCTTATACGGGGTCTGGAGTGCCCGGAACACAAAGGAGTCCAGGACCGTGGCGCCGGGGTTGACCGGCTTGGCCGCCTGGTCCACGATGTCCTGGCGCGGCACCGTTTTCAGGAACGCGGTGCGGAAATCGGGCTTGGCCAGGACGCCCTTGAAATTGAGCACGGCCTGGTCAAAGCCGAGACTGGCACCCACCTGCGTTTGGACGCCGCCGGACTTCGCGTCGGCGAGTGCGGCCGCACTGTCTTGGGTCAGGGCGGGCGAGGCGATGTCGGCCTTGCCTGCCTTCAGGGCTGCGATCTGCGCCTCGGGCCGGGCGGTGTAGTGGACGGTGACGGTGTCCAGGGTGGGCACCGTGCCCCAGTTGTAGTCGGCGTTGCGTGTGAGGACCAGGTCCTTGCCGGCGGTGATGCCCTTGACCAGGTAGGGCCCGTTGGACAAGGCCAGGGAGGGGTCCGGCATCGATTTTGTGTCAAAGCCCGTGTTCCAAAAGTTGGCAATCTTGCGAAGTTCGGGATTTGCCTTGACCGGGGCTGCCGGATCACCCTTCGGGATGCCTTGCAGGAGCGTGACGAGGGCGTTGGCGTCCTTCAGGCCGACCCGGGCTGCCACAATGTGGGCCGGAATGCTCACCGTCGAACCCAGTGCCGTCTCCCAGTCGGAGAACGGCTTGGTGTAGGTCAGGGTCAGCGATGCGCCGTTGTCGCCAATGACGGGCATGGACGTTTGCGACAGCCCGGTGGTGTCCCCCGCATAGTTGAAGTAGGCGTTGCCGCGGGCCACCTTGAAATTGGCGTCCAGGGTTGCGTCGTTGTAGTAGCCGGAGCCGGCGGCCCACTCAAGGAAGAGGTCCGCGGCCGTGACGGGTTCGCCGTCGGACCACTGGACACCGCTGTTGATGGTGTATTTGACGGTCAGCGGCTTGTCGGAGAGTTTCTCATACGTGCCGAACTTGTCATTCCTGACGAGCTTGAGGTTGTTGTCCACGTAGTTGAAGCCGGAGTGCGTGGCGTAGTCGATCCGCGCATTCGTGGCACCCTGTCCGGTGGTGCTGTCCGGGTTGAAGGAGGTAAAGGGGGACGGTTCCAGGACCGTGACGTTCCCTCCCGGGGAGGCCGTGGCCGCCGTGGATCCTTCGGGTGCGGGCGGCGCCGCCGTGCAGGCTCCGAGGGCCAGCACTGCCGCCACGGCCAGGGTGAATGCCTTGGAAATGCGTCCGGCGCGCATTCCACCTCCAGTTTCTTTTGCGTCTGCAGCGGGATGCCGTGCAGTGTGGTTCCCGGGCGCCGGGGCAGTGCCCCGGCAAGGAACGAGCCTGCCTGAAAGACTACCGCAGGCCGCCTTGCCGGTCCCGGGGTTGCCTGGGGCGCCGGGCTGCTTTTGTTATGCGCCGGACCCGCCGCTGGTTTGGCGCCAGTGGACAAGATGCGCCGGACCTGCTTCCGGTCCGGCGCATAAGCGAAGCGGCGTCGTGCCCTAAAAGGCGTTAGTAGCCGGTGGAGCCGTCGAGGCATTCGCGCAGCAGGTCCACATGGCCCAGGTGCCGGGCGTATTCCTCGATCATGTGCGTGTACACCCAGCGCAGGTTGAGTTCCTGGCCGTGCCGCAGTGCGGGAAGCGGGGCGTCGAGGTCCGCCACCGCGGCGGCCAGGGGGCGCACCCGGGCCAGTTCCCCCGTGTAGGCGGCAACGTCGGCGAGCGCCGTGTCCGGGCTGTAGGCGTTGAAGTCGGCATCCGGGTCCTCGGCGCCGTAGCGGGCCGGCTGCGCGGTGCCCGCGACGACGTTGGAGAACCAGTAGCGTTCGACGTCGGTCAGGTGGCGGACAATGCCGGCAATCGTCAGGGCCGACGGCGGCACTGCGGCCTGGCACAGCTGCCCGGCAGTCAGCCCGCCCACCTTGATGGGCAGCGTTTGGCGGTAAAACTCCAGCCAGGATTCCAGCGACTCCCTGTCCCCGGCCATGAAGGGCGGGGCTGTGCGCGTGTCGGGGACGTCAGGTGTGCGGTGTCCGGGCGTGTCCATGGGACAACTCTTCCACAGCGCACGCGGGGTTGTCGGGCTTTCGCCGGCAGGGTGGCCAGGGGCGGGCCTTGGCGGCAGAATTTGTTCATGGCCCTCCTCATTCAAAACCTGTCCTTTGACTCCACCACCCCGGCCGAGACGGCCCGCTTCTGGGCTGATGCCCTGGGCTGGCAGGTCATGGCGGACGGCGACCCCGATGAAGTCGTCCTCGAGCCTGCCGCCGGAAGTCCGCAGGCCGGCATGGTCCCGGACATCCTGTTCCTGCGTGTGCCCGGGCCCAAGGCGGTGAAGAACCGGCTCCATCTTGACCTGCGCCCGGACGACCAGGCGGCGGAAGTGGCACGCCTGGAGGCATTGGGCGCCCGGCGGGTGGACGTCGGCCAGGGCCCCGGCGTCACGTGGGTGGTCATGGCGGACCCGGAGGGCAACGAGTTTTGCGTGCTGCAGGCGTTGACGGACACGGAGCGGACAGGGGCGTAACGCCTCCGGCTGTGGATAACTTCAAGCAGGAAACCCGGTTCGCTGGAAAAATTGCTGCATGGGAATCACCTACTTCGCACTTCCGGTGCCTGCCCCGCTGGTCAACATTGCGCGCATCAATCCGCGTGCGTTCCTGCCCGTGCTGCCGGCAGGACATGCGTGGCCGAACCCTCCCGATGCGCTCCTGTTGGACAAGCCATGGCGTGACTTGAGGGACCTCCTGGGCATGCCACGCGACAAACCGCCAAGGCCTGCCTTTGAACTGCTGCGGGGTGAGGTCAAGGAATACGGTTACGGATGGCTGCCCTACGAGCGGGTCCTCGGGCCCCAGGATATTGCCGGGGTGGCCCGGGACCTGGCGCGGCTGGACCTGGCGGCCATGTACCAGGCGTACTCATCCCTGGTCTCGCCGGATTGGGCCGCCATCATGGACGGACGGCGCTGCACCGTTGAATCCTATGCGAGGAAGGCCAGGGTGTTTACGGCCCGGCTGGCCGAGCGCGGCCAGGGGCTGGTCTACTCCATCGGTTAGTGCCCTCCGGCAGGCTGGCGGGAACGGCCCGCCTTCAGCGCCGTTTGGTGAAGTCCACGGAACGACGGTCCAGCCATCGCGGAGTACGGGCGCAGTACTGCAGGTACTCCTCGCCAAAGCGGTTGCGCAGCGCCTCCTCCTCACGGGCAATCTGGAAACGGTCCATCACCAGGACAAACCCGCCGACGGGCAGCCATGCCGGCAAGGAGCCCCGCTCCACGGCATGGGCAACGAGCAGCCCGGCCACGGCAAGGTACATGGGATTGCGTGATAATCCGTTGCTGCCGCCGGTGACGAGCACCGAGGCGTTCCCGGGCGCCGTGGGATCGGCCGTGGTGCCGTTCCGGGCGAAAGCGCCAAGCGTGGACAGCAGCAAGGTTCCTGACCCCGCCGCCAGTGCCACCGCGACCACGCGGCGCAGCCGCCGCGCCCTGCGGCCCTTCGGGGCCAACCGTTGCAAGACCACTGCAGCTGCCATGGCGACGGGTGGAACGGGAATGCCCTTGTGCCTGTCTGCTCTTGAAGCCATGCCTTCACAGTAGGCCTGAACCGCCCGCAATTTCCAGCATTGGCAGGCCGGCGGCGGGAATCTTCAGCCGCGTTTGTGCGGCTGGTGCCATGCGGCATGGTCTCTCGCCGCCGGTGGCGGGGTCCGCCGGCGCCGGGACAGCTTCAGGACTCCCGGCGGTCTCGATTGGCCGGGTGCACCATAGGGTGGGCACATGGCGGATATCCAAGGACTCGACGCTCTCCTGGCTGCGCTGAAGGCCCAGGAAACGATTCCCGGCGGCTCGCCGCACCACGCGGCCATGCACGCCGCCAGCCAGGACTCGCTGCGCATTACCGCCGAGCTGATCGGCCGCTACCATTCCCCCGATGAGGTCCGGGCCCTGCTGGGTGAGCTGACCGGGCGCGAGGTCCCCGGGTCGCTCCAGCTCTTCCCGCCATTCAGCGCTGACTTCGGCAGGAACATCCGCTTTGGCGACGGCGTGTTCGTCAACAGCGGCTGCCGGTTCCAGGACCAGGGCGGCATTGAAATCGGCGCTGGTTCCCTGATCGGCCACAACGCCGTCATCACCACGTTGAACCACGAAATGTTGCCGGGCCGGCGGGCGGACATACACCCGGCCCGCGTCGTGATCGGCGCGGGCGTGTGGTGCGGGGCCAACGTGACCGTGCTCCCGGGCATAACTGTCGGTGCGGGTGCCGCTGTGGGGGTGCCGGCCAGGCAGGCGGGCACGGTGCCTGAGGGATGACGCCCGACGCGCGGCGGCCCTTGCGTTCCTGCCGGGTCGCGTAATTCGGGATCCACGTGGCAATCACCCGGCTGGGCGGATCCGCCACCGACCGGTCAGGGCCAAGCAGGTCCGACCAGGCGCTAAACCGACACCCCACCTCGACGCACAACGTCCCCGCGTGCCATGACGAAGTCGACTTGCCCGGTCACCGCGATGTCGTCCAGGGGGTCGCCCGGCATCGCGACGATGTCGGCACACGACCCGACCTTCAAGGTGCCGATGTCCTGCCGGCCGAGCATGCGTGCCGCCGTTGAGGTAGCGGCCTTGAGCGCGCGCAAGGGGCTGGGACCGGCCGCCACCGTCGCTGTAAACTCCTTGATGCCGTGGTCGAACGGGAACTTCCCGCAATCGGCGCCGAAGACGACATCTGCATGGTCGGCACGATGAAGACCCCTGATTCGGCGGCCATCCGCACTCCTTCCTCATCAATGAGGTACGCGTGCTCCAGGCTCCGCACCCCCATCTTGATGGCCTGTTTGCATGCGTCGGCCGCCCCTGTGTGTACTGCGACAGGCATGCCCAACTGCCTCGCCGTGGCGCAGGGCGCTTCCATCTCATCGTCGAACCACGTGTTGACGGCAGGGTCGTCACCGAAGCTGAAGTAGCCTCCCGCATTGACCGTCTTGACCCAGGCGGAACCGATGGAGTGCTCGCGGCGCACTGCCGCGCGCACCGCAGCCCGATCATCGGCGAGCGTCGACACCGGCAGATCCCAGCGGGAAGTGTAGAACCCGCTGATGTCGCCGTGCCCGCCGGTAGGGCTGATGATGTGCGCCGCCACGATCAGCCGGGGCCCGCGAACGAGCCCGGCGTCGATGGCATTGCGCAGATCGATCGTCGGATTCCCAGGGTCCATCGCACCCAGGTCGCGCAACGTCGTGCACCCCGCATCAAGGTACCTGCGAGCGATGGCGGGGCCGGTCAACGCCTTCGTGGCCGTCGAACCCAGCGTTTGCCCGGCGAGGGTGGCAGCGTTCATCGTCAGGTGCACGTGGGAGTCGATGAAACCAGGCGACACGGTACAGTCGCGCAGGTCGATCACCTCGACATCCGCAAGGCGGCTCACTGCCCGTGACATTTCCTCGATCACCCCGTCGCGGAGGAGGATCTCCACGTCCCTGCGAAGGTGGGGGGGGAGCCGCCGTCGAATACCCGCCCGCATTGGACTACTTTCGCGCTCATTTTGGCGTTCTCCCACGGCAGCCGCGGAATCGGCAGGTGGCGGGGCGGTGTGATGGCGTGGGCGGGATTGGGCCCACGGGCCTACGGGGCCCAGGGCTGGTTGTGTGAAAGGTTCCGGCGGTGAAAGGCCGCATTGTCGCACTCAACACAGCGGAGGAAATGGAGTCCCATGATGGGAAGCTGCTTCACGTGGGCCCGGTCAGCGCACTGCGACCAGTTCAATTTCCACTCGGGCACCAAGTGGCAGCCCCGCCACGGCAACCGTGGTGCGGGCCGGAAACGGTTCGCTGAAAGTCTCTTGGTAAACAGAATTCATGGCCTCGAAGTCCGCCATGGCTGTCAGGTACACATTGACCTTGACAACATTGTCCCAGCCCAGGCCTGCCTCCGAAAGCACCTGTGCCAGGTTATGAAAGGCCTGGCGCGTCTGGTCTTCGGCGCCGCCTTCCACCAGCTTGCCCGTGGAGGGGTCGACGGGTGCCTGCCCGGACAAGAAGAGCAGCGAGAGTCCGGGCATCGTGGCCGCTTGGGAATAGGGGCCGATGGGTTCGGGCGCTGCCGACGTCAGTACGGCGTGACGTTTCATGTTTTATCCTCCGGTGGTTTACGGGAAGCAGCCTTGTGTGCTTCGCTGAGTCGCCCCGGCGCCGATGCCCGACGTTTCGGCGTCCGCGCGTCGACGCAAGAAACTATGCCGTAAGTCACAAGGACAATCAACTGGGTGTCACTTCAGGGCGTGGGGCCGCCGGCAACGGGAGGCGCGCCCCTGTGTGTTCACACCGCCGTCGACCGGGTGGTTAGGCTGGCTGCATGGCGACAGTTATCCTCGTGCGGCACGGCCGCACCACAGCAAATGCCACCGGGCTGCTGGCCGGAAGGGCCGTCGGCGTCAGCCTGGACCAGACCGGGCGCGACCAGGCGGCCGTGACCGGTGGCCGTCTCGCGGCCATTCCCCTGGTCGGGGTGGTGTCCAGCCCCCTTGAGCGTTGTCAGCAGACGGCCCGGCACATTCTCGATCGGCAGGCGGGCACGCCCTACGCGCCGGTCGATCCCAATCTCACCGAATGCGACTACGGCCGGTGGCAGGGCCGCACGCTCACCGATCTCGCAACCGAGGACCTATGGCCGGTGGTGCAGTCCCAACCGTCCGCGGTCGTCTTTCCCGGCGGCGAATCCATGGCCGCCATGCAGGCCCGGTCGGTGGCAGCGATCCGCCGCCACGATGCAGCCTTCGAAGCCGAGCACGGGCCGGGTGCAGTGTGGGCGGCGGTGAGCCACGGTGACATCATCAAGTCAATACTCGCCGACGCACTCGGCATGCACCTTGACCTGTTTCAGCGCATCAACGTCGGTCCCGCCTCCGTATCGATCGTGCGCTACGGAGCCAGCCGGCCGATCGTCCACGCGACCAACACCGACGCCGGTGATCTGTCCTGGCTGTCGAACGGCATCCAATCCGGCGATGCGCCGGTGGGCGGCGGTGCCAGGTAAAAGGCGCCAAGAACTTCGTGTGCCTAGAATACTGACATGCCTACAAGTGTTCACGAGTTTGCCTGGCCCGATCGGGTCGTCGTTGGCACCATTGGCCTTCCGGGGGCGCGCACGTTCTACCTGCAGGTCCGCCTGGGGGCGCAGATCGTCAGTGTTGCCCTCGAGAAGCAGCAGTCGGCCCTGCTCGCGGAGAAGATCGACGAAATTCTCGACCAGCTCATGACCGTTGAGGGCAACCCCTTCAGCGTTCCCCCCAGCACTCCCATTGAACTTGTCGACAATGACCAGCTCGAGCCCGTTCAGGAGCAGTTCCGCGCAGGGACCCTGAGCCTGGGCTGGGACCCAACGACGGCGCAGGTCGTCATGGAGGCCTATCCCATCACCGACGTCGACGTTGACGTTGACGATGAATCGCCCGATATGGATGACGCCAACGAGACCGAAATGCTGCTGGTGCGGATGCCGGTAGGCGCCGCCCGTGCATTCGCCAAGCGCACCCGTGAGGTCGTGGGCGCCGGACGACCTGCATGCCCGCTCTGCGGTTACCCCATCGACGCCGACGGGCACACCTGCACCCTTCCCGAGCCCTGATGCCGGCACTGGATCTCGTGACCGCCGAGTTGAAGCTGACCGGCCGCATCACGACTGCTTCAAACGCCACCTTCCTGGGCAACATCGGCGACGTGATGGTCGTCTATAAGCCGATAGCCGGCGAAAGCCCACTGTGGGATTTTCCCCACGGCACCCTGGCCCACCGTGAGGTGGCCGCCTACCTGGTCTCCCAGGCCTTTGGCTGGGACGTTGTCCCGCACACCTGGCTGCGCGATGGCCCCATGGGCGAAGGTATGGTGCAGCTCTGGCAGGAGCAGGACCCCGACCAGAGCGCCGTCGACCTGATCGCGACGGACCAGGTGCCGGAGTCGGGCTGGAAACACGTTCTCCAGGGACGCGATGGGAACGGGCAACTGGTCACCCTCGTCCACGAAGACTCACCGGCGCTCAGGCACATGGCGGTGTTCGACGTCGTCGTGAACAACGCAGACCGCAAAGGCGACCACATTCTGGCCATGCCGGACGGCCACCGGCACGGCGTGGACCATGGGCTCACCTTTCACCGTGACCACAAGCTGCGCACGGTGCTGTGGGGGTGGCTGGGAGATGCGCTGACCGCCGAGGAACGCGAAAGCATCGATCGTGTCAGTGAAGGACTGCGCGGTGGGCTGGGCCGGGACTTGGCCGACTTGCTCAGCGCCGAAGAAATCGCATCCCTCGCCGCGCGCTGCGCCCAGTTGCGCCGGGCCGGGCAGTTCCCGTCTCCGAGCGGTGGGATGCCGGCAGTGCCCTGGCCGCTGTTCTAATTCACGATGGAGCAGCCCCTTCAGGCGCCGCCCCTGCCCTACGCGAACATCGGGCGCGGGTCGAAGGTCACCTCTGCGTGAAGGAAGGGCCGTAACGGCTCCGGGTCGCCCGCGTCCCAGCAGGCGAAGTAGGGCTCAGCGATGTCGGCGGGGCGGGTGGGCGGGTCTCCAGAAGTTGTCATAAGCCCATGATTAACCGGTCATCTGCCAGAAGTACAACAAATTATTCCTCCTGGACCTGGCATTGTTGGTTGTGGAACTGCAGCAACTCCATTATGCGATCGAGGTTCAGCGGCGCGGATCCTTTACCTCCGCGGCAGATGCGCTGCACGTCGACCAGTCCGCAGTCTCCGCAAGTCGCAAAGCTGGAGCGGGAACTCGGCGTACGGCCGATTGACCGTGGCCGAAGTCGGGCGCATCGAAGGGGCCGCCGGCGATCCCCCCGGCCTCGCCCGCGGTGCCGTCATCGGATGAAGCATCCCCGGCTATCTCAACATCTTCGCCGAATTCCGCACCGCCCATCCAGGTGTCACGGTCAGCGCCAGCCAAGGCCAGTCGACCGACTTCACCGCCCGCCGAGCCCGACGCGATCACATTCATGGAGGACCCCGTCGCTGCGGGTGTGCCCGCCGGTCACGAATGGGAAGAACGGTCTCGCACCACCCGATGGCGGGCAAGCCGTGCCGCTGGAACACCCGGCCACCGAAAAACTCAAAAGCAGGACAGCTGAAACGCGTAACGCCCGCATTCTCCCCGTGCAAGGCACCCGTGGCGTTCGCCAGGCATGGACGCTGGGCGGGGAGATCAATCGAGAATGCCCACGCAGGATCAAGCCAGCCGGTTCGGGAAACAGGCGAGCAGGACTCAAGAAGCGCGCCTCGACCGATGGCAGTAGTGTGATTCTGAACCACGAATGAATGCCGCAATTGAACTTAGGAGAATCACATGGCCGAGAAGACCGCCGGGCTGTCCAAGGAAGAACGCGAGGCCGTCAAACAGCGCGCCGCGGAGCTGCGGGCACAGGAAAAGGCAGGGAAAAACCGCGCTGCAGGCGAGCAGGCGGTCCGGGAGGCAATCGCCGCGTTGCCGGAGGCCGACCGGCTTCTCGCCGAGGGCATCGACAGGATTGTTTCCGAAGTCGCCCCGCATCTCGTTCCGAAGACCTGGTATGGTTTCCCGTCCTACGCCAACGATGAGGGGAAGGTCGTCGTGTTCTTCAAGGCCGCCTCGAAGTTCACGTCCCGCTACGCCACCCTCGGCTTCGAAGAGGCAGCTAATCTCGATGACGGAGATCTGTGGGTAACCTCGTTCGCCGTGCTGGCGCTGACCCCGGAGACCGAAAAGAAGATCGCGGAGTACGTCCGCAAGGCTGCAAGCTAACTTGTCGGAGTCGTGAGCGGCCGCCCCCGGTACGTGTAGTCAGGGGAAACCCCAGGCATCAAAAACGACCCGATTCCCGCATGCACCGTGCTGGAATCGGGTCGTTTTTGATCCGTGCCGGCAACATCCGGCTGCCGGGAAGGTTGGACCTTGAAGCGGAACCCCACGGCATTCTTGCACTTTGCAGCGACCTGATACCGGGGTGGAGCCTTCACACGCGGTTGTTCCTGTTCCACAGCTGATGCGTCAGTCCGCTGGACGTGCTGATGGATTCAACGCTGAAGCGGTCTTCCAAGCCTGCAAGGTGGTCCCAAATCCGGACCCCGGTGCCGAGCACGATCGGAACGATCGCCACATGCAGGAAGTCGATGAGATCAGCTTGGAGGAACTCACCCACGGTCGAGGGCCCGCCGCCAATCCGAACGTCCAACCCACCTGCGGCTTCCTGAGCCAGGCGAAGCGCCTTTTCCGGGGACGCATCGACGAAATGAAAGCTGGTGCCGTTGGCGAACTCGAGTGGTTTGCGGGGATAGTGGGTCAGGATGAACACCGGAGTGAGGAAAGGCGGTTCGCCTCCCCACCATCCTTCCCAGCCGTCGTCGGGCCATTGCCCCGACTGCGGACCGAACTTTCGGCGCCCCATGATCTCCGCCCCGATGCCCTGGCCCCACATGCTGAACATGGCCCGATCCACGGTCACGGGGTCGTCCGTGCCATGAATGCCATGGATGACGCGGCCGTCGAACTTGCTGAAAAGCGCCCCGGCTCCACCGATCGGCTTTTCGAGCGTCACGTAATCACCAGCGGCGTATCCATCTGAAGAAACGAACAGGTTGTGCACCCGCGTCTGAACCATGAGATCTCCCTATGTGGTTGCAATCCGGAACCGTTTGAACCCTAGCGCAGAGTGGTTTCCGGCTGCAATCGTTCTGGCGGTCGGATGGCCCAGGCCATGTCTGACCGATACCCGCGCAAAAATGGTCATCGACCAAGCGCCGGCTCTACACGAAGCAGCTGGAATGGCAGTTTCAGCCTTATGGTGGGGATACGGGAAAACGCTCCCCGGATAATGTTCCGAAGAGCGTTCCCAAGGTGTTTTAGACGTTGAAGCGGAACTCCACCACGTCGCCGCAGATGGCAACCTCTATACGTCACATCTGCATCTGTGCAATTAGTCACACAGTATGCGTCGACGAGCCCTTGTGTTGCCGCATCAGATCCTGCGCCCAGTCCCGCAACGTAGCCTCGACGACCGCAGGCCGTTCAAGATGGACATTGTGCCCGGCCCCGTCGATCACGACGTAGCTTGCTCGTGGATAGTGCATCAGCAAGGTGAACTGATCCTCGAAACCCACGACATGATCCTGCCGTCCGGTGATGATCACCGTCGGGCCATCAAATTGGTTGAACACATCCTCGGGCCGCTCCTCGAGAAAGTAGCGCCGCGAAAGACGATCCATTGCGGCCTGATCGGCGGCACGAATACCCGGAAGCGCATGATCGCGAAATGCCTTCCAAGACTCATCGTCCTGACGCACCGCGATACCCGCAAATTCTTCACGGTCCGCGGGTGTCAGTGCATCCAGCACACCCGCATCGCACTCGAGTACTTCGAACTTCGGTAGGCGGCGCAGCGCTGCGTCAGGCTCAACCGCTGGAGCAATCAGGGCGAGGCCCATTACTTGATCAGGGAGCGCGGCGACCACATGCCTCGCGAGAAGTCCGCCCATCGAATTCGCTAGGAGCGCGAACGGGCCCTCTTCGACAAGCTCGCGGATCATTTCGACGAGCCACTGTGCGAGTTCCGGAAGTCCGCCAACGTCGTCGAGCGGAGCCGTCTCACCGAAACCAGGAAGGTCGAGATAGATCCGTTCCCAGTCACCGTCACCCGCGAAACAGTCGTCGAGCGCTAACAGCAGCCGGTGATCGACGCCGTTGCCATGCACTGCGATGAGCGGAACTCCGCTTCCTCTCCTCACAAGGTTGACGCCCACTCTCATGCCGCTTTCAAAGGCGTGATCTGTGCGTAGGTCGCCGCCCCGGCGTCGCGGGCAAGCTCCAGCTCGTACTGGGACTGAAGATTCAGCCAGAACTGCGGGTCGATGCCGAAGTACTGTCCGAGCCGCAGAGCCGTATCGGCAGTGATGGCTCGCTTGCCATGCACAATCTCGTTGATACGCCGCGGAGGCACACCGATCGACACGGCGACCTTGTTCTGCGTGATGCCGAAGCCCCTGATGAAGTCCTCCATGAGAATCTCGCCAGGGTGAATCGGCGGATAGAGCTTCTGAGTCATCGTCTCCTCCTCAGTGATAGTCCACGATCTCGACGTTCTCGGGTCCGGCGTCGGTCCAACGGAAGCAGATCCGCCACTGGTCGTTGATTCGAATACTGTGCTGACCAGCCCGATTACCCTTGAGAGCTTCCAGGCGATTCCCCGGAGGCACCCGCAGAGCGTCGAGGGTCGTCGCCGCATCCAGCAGATGCAGCTTCCGATTCGCCACCCTATGTATTCGCGGGTCGATACGTTTCGCCCGTTCGCGCAACCAGACGAACTCAGTGTCGCGGTCACCGAACGATCTGATCATGACACCAGTGTATAACGGAGTGCGTCAATAACGCTAGACGTTAAAGCGGAACTCCACCACGTCGCCGTCGTGCATGACGTATTCCTTGCCTTCAATGCGCACCTTGCCCTTGGCCTTGGCCTCGTGCATGGACCCGGCTTCGATGAGGTCCTCGAAGTGGACCACCTCGGCCTTGATGAAGCCGCGCTGGAAGTCGGAGTGGATCACGCCGGCCGCTTGCGGGGCGGTGTCGCCCTGGCGGATGGTCCAGGCACGGGCCTCTTTCGGCCCGGCAGTCAGGTACGTTTGCAGGCCCAGGGTGTGGAAGCCGACCCGGGCCAGCTGGTCCAGCCCGGATTCCTCCTGGCCGCTCATCTCCAGCATTTCGCGGGCCTCGTCCTCGTCAAGTTCCACAAGGTCGGCCTCCAGCTTGGCATCCAGGAAGATCGCATCGGCAGGGGCCACCAGCTCGCGCAGCTCCGCCTGGCGCTCCGGGTTGCCCAGCACGGCGTCGTCCACGTTGAAGACGTAGATGAAGGGCTTGGCCGTCAGCAGGCCCAGTTCCTTCAGGTGTTCCGTCTCCAGCTTGTCAGTCTTTACAGCGGAGAAGATGGTGTCGCCACGCTCCAACACGGCCTGCGCGGCCTTGACGGCGTTGAGCTCGGCAGCCTCGCGCTGCTTGAGCTTGACGGCCTTTTCAATGCGCGGGACGGCCTTTTCAATGGTCTGCAGGTCCGCGAGGATCAGCTCGGTATTGATGGTCTCCATGTCGGAGCGGGGATCCACCTTCCCGTCCACATGCACCACATCCGGGTCGTCAAAGACGCGGATGACCTGGGCGATTGCCTCCGCCTCGCGGATGTTGGCCAGGAACTTGTTGCCCAGCCCTTCGCCCTCCGAGGCGCCCTTGACAATGCCGGCGATGTCCACAAAGGACACCGTCGCCGGCAGCAGCCGCTGGGATCCGAAGACCTCGGCCAGCCGGGCCAGTCGCGGATCGGGCAGGCTGACCATGCCAACGTTCGGCTCGATCGTGGCGAACGGATAGTTTGCCGCGAGCACGTTGTTGCGCGTCAGTGCGTTGAAAAGGGTTGATTTGCCGACGTTGGGCAGTCCGACGATGCCAATTGTAAGTGCCACCCGTCAATCGTACCGGCAGGGCCCGGATTTCGCCGCCTGGGGCAATGGCCGGACGGTACGGGCCCTTCGGGCTGGTTTTGCGGGGCGGGCCTGTGCCGCTGGCCGTGCATGTCAGACCCCCGTGGCAAGGTGGAGGCATGACTGGAATTGGATGGCTTGTGGCCGTATTGATGTTGTTGGCCGGCGTGCTGGCCGGCGCCGCCGTGGCTGCGTGGCTGATGCGCGGGCGCCTGCTCGCCGCGCAGGGCGAGGCTGCCGCTGCCCGGCGCGAGACCGGCGAGGTGAATGCGAACTTTGCCGCGGCCGACGCCGAACGCCGTCTCCTGTTCAACCAGAACCGTGCGCTGTCCGCCCAGCAGGGCTCGGATTCCTCCGTGCTGCAGGCCCTGGGCCCGGTGTCGGAAAAGTTGAATGCCGTCCAGCGGCAGGTGGCGCTCCTGGAGCGGGACCGGGTGGAGCAGTACGGCCAGCTCGCCGAACAGCTGCGTGAAGCCAAGGATGCCGACGCCCGGCTCCTGGCCACCACCACCTCCCTGGAGTCCGCGCTGCGCTCCAACAACGCCCGCGGCAAGTGGGGCGAGGTGCAGTTGCGCCGCGTCGTGGAGGCTGCCGGCATGCTGGCCCATGTGGACTTTGAGGAACAGGTCCACACGGCCACGGCCGACGGCGCGCACCGCCCCGACATGGTGGTCCACCTGCCCGGCGGCAAGGAACTGGTGCTGGATGCGAAGGTGCCGCTGTCCTCCTACCTGCACGCGCACGACGCCGGCCCGTCCGCAGGTGCCGGCGCGGACGCGCACCTGGCCCGCCACGCGAAGGCGGTAAAGGCCCACGTGGATGCGTTGGCCGCCAAGAAATACTGGACGTCCGCCCACAATTCCCCGGAACTGGTCATCTGCTTTGTGCCGGTGGAATCCATCCTGTCCTCCGCCCTGG
Source organism: Arthrobacter sp. SDTb3-6 (assembly GCF_013376095.1). Lineage (GTDB taxonomy): Bacteria > Actinomycetota > Actinomycetes > Actinomycetales > Micrococcaceae > Specibacter. Next base: position 28,234 of record NZ_JAAMFN010000028.1, read on the forward strand.
TCGCGGATCCTTCGCTGCTGGACTACGCCATGGGCAAGAGCGTGGTGCTGGCCTCGCCGATTTCCCTGCTGGCCATCCTGAAGTCCATCGCGTTCAGCTGGCGCCAGGATGTGCTCACGGAAAGCGCCAAGGAACTTTTTGACCTCTCGGCGCAGCTGTATTCACGCCTGGGCGTCATGGGCGAGGCCGTCTCCGGGGTGGGGGCCTCGCTGAAAACCTCGGTGGAGCGCTACAACAAGCTGGTCGGCACGCTCGAGTCCCGGGTGCTTCCCACTGCCCGGAAGCTGAACGCCTTCGACCCCAACACGCTGTCCGCCCCCGCCCTGGTGGAAGCCGTGCCGAGATCCCTCACGGCACCGGAGCTGGAGGAACAAGCGGGCTAGCCGGCGTGTCCGTGGCCGCCCAGGCCGCGGGAGGTGTCGCCGGCTGCCTTGAGCGTGGCACGCAGTTCCTTGGGCAGGGAGAAAAGGATGTCCTCCTCAGCGGTGACCACTTCCTCCACCGCACCGTAGCCGTACCCGGCGAGGAGGTGCAGCACGTCCTGGACCAGGATTTCCGGGACGGAGGCGCCGCTGCTCACGCCGACGGTGGCCACGCCTTCAAACCAGGATTCGTCGATCTCGTTGGCAAAGTCCACGCGGTGGGAGGCCTTGGCACCGTATTCCAAGGCGACCTCCATCAGCCGCACCGAGTTGGAGGAATTGGCCGAACCCACCACAATGACCAGCTCGGCCTGCGGTGCAATTTTCTTGATGGCCACCTGGCGGTTGGTGGTGGCGTAGCAGATGTCGTCGCTGGGCGGATCCTGCAGTTTCGGGAAGCGTTCACGCAGGATCTTGACAATCTCCATCGTCTCGTCCACGGACAGCGTGGTCTGCGACAGCCAGATCAGGTGTTCCGGATCCTCGACCTGCACGGTGCGGGCTTCGGCCGGGTTGTTCACAATCGTGGTGCTTTCCGGCGCCTCTCCGTAGGTCCCCTCGACCTCCTCGTGGCCCACATGGCCGATGAGCAGGATGTGGTTTTTCGCCTTGGCAAAGCGCACTGCCTCGCGGTGGACCTTCGTGACAAGGGGGCACGTGGCGTCGATGGTGCGCAATTTCCGGTCTTCGGCGGACTGCACGACGGCGGGGCTCACCCCGTGTGCCGAGAACACGACCAGCGCGCCTTCGGGCACCTCGTCGGTTTCCTCGACGAAGATCGCGCCGCGTTCCTCAAGCGTCGAGACCACGTGGACGTTGTGCACGATCTGCTTGCGCACGTAGACCGGCGCACCATAGTGTTCCAGCGCCTTTTCCACGGCGATCACGGCACGGTCCACGCCGGCACAGTAGCCGCGCGGGGCGGCCAGCAGGACCCGTTTGGCGCCGGCCACGGGGGCTGCGGCAGCGACCTCTTCGGGAGACCGGCGGCGGCGCGGAACGGCGGGCATGGGGACGGAAACGGCAGTGGTGCTCATGCCCCCATCCTACGTTGCCCGCCCCCTGCCCAGCAGGCCTGTGAGGAGGCCGACAACCACCAGCGCGACCGCCACGATGAAGCCGAGCACGATGCCCCACTGCCAGCTTGCCTGGGCTTGCGCGGCAAGTTCGCTCCCAAACCGTGCCACCACCGCGCTTCCCGCGCCGATCCTGCTGACCTGCCCGGCCGCAGAGCCCGTGCCCACCAGCCAGGCCAGGGCCACCACGCCCATCCCCAGGCCGGCCAGGACCAGTGTCAGCGCCCTTCGCCGCGCCACAGCCACGGCCAGCAGGAGCAGGAGCACGGCGGCGAGCGCCAGCCACTGTCCCGCGGCCCCCACCTTGGTCACCACGGGAATGGCCTTGGCCACCGTCGGCTGGTCCAGGCTGACCAGCACCTGCTTCGGCGTGGACAGGCTGACGCCCGTGTCGGCGGAGATCTTTGCACCCACCAGCCCCACCAGCGGGGCGACGTCCAGGTGGACGTCGCCACTGCCCTGTTGCTGTGCCGACGGGTCGAAGGTGAGCGTGTGGCTGCGGCGCAGCGTTTCCGACCAGGCCTCGGGGTAACCGGGCTGTGTGTAGAGGGACTGGGAGGTCGACTTGATGATGCCGGCGGCCAGGCCCTGGAGTTCCGGTGGCAGGTTCAGCTTGGCGGTTGCCTGTCTGGCGACCATGGAGGAGAGGGCCTGCTGGAAGTCTGCGTTGGCGCCCAGCGGCCCGGCCAGGGCCACAAAGCCGGATTGGTCCACTATGTTGCGTTCGGTCCACACCGCGGGACCGCTGATGGCGGCCAGCACCAGCGCAGCGATGACCAGGATGGCGGAGACCAGTGAGCGCATGAATAATCCCTTGATTGAGGTGGTGGGATACCACTTTATTCGAAGAATATTGGCGTCCCCGCCACACGCCTGGCGGATTACCACCCCGGGCGCCTGTGGATAACGGCGGGGGGTTGTCGCTGGCCAAAGCTAGAGTGGAAGCAGAATTTGTTTCCCAAGGATTGTGTTGCCCACCAGGACGGAGCGCGTTGCCCATGCAGGAAACCCCGGAACGGAAAGTGCTTCCGCCCACGGCGGCACAGACATCCCCGGAGAACCCGTGGCCGCTGGCCATGCTGAGCCAAAAGCTGAAGTCCCATATTGACAGGGCGCCCGCGGCCTGGGTTGAGGGGCAGATCATTGAACTCAACAAGCGGGCCAATGTCAGCTATCTCACCATCCGCGACGTCGACGCAGAGGTCTCGCTCAGTGTCACGGTCTGGGGTTCGGTCCTCAGCCAGCTCGCCACTCCGTTGGAGCGCGGCGCCCGCGTGGTGACGCTCCTGAAACCGGATTTTTGGCTGAAAACCGGCCGCCTGTCCATGCAGGGCCGGGACATCCGGCCCGTGGGCCTGGGCGATCTGTTGGCCAGGATTGAGCAGCTGCGCCAGGCCCTGGCCGCCGAAGGCCTGTTTGACCCGCGTCGCAAGAAGCGGCTGCCGCTGCTCCCCCACCGGATCGGGCTGGTCACGGGGCGCAATTCGGATGCCATGAAGGACGTGCTGCGCAATGCCGCGCTGCGCTGGCCGGCGGTGGAATTCGAAGTGCGCGAGGTCGCCGTCCAGGGCGTCAATGCCGTCACGGCGGTGATCGGGGCGCTGCGGGAGCTTGACGCCGACCCGGCCGTGGATGTGATTGTCATTGCCCGCGGGGGCGGCTCCCTGGAAGACCTGCTGCCCTTCAGCCACGAATCGCTGGTCCGTGCCGTGGCCGACGCCGTGACGCCGGTGGTCAGTGCCATCGGCCACGAGGCGGACCGCCCGCTGCTGGACGACGTCGCGGACCTGCGCGCCTCCACCCCGACCGACGCCGCCAAGCGGATCGTCCCCGACGTCGGCGAGGAACTGCGGCGCGTGGACCAGTCACGCACCCAGCTCAACCGCCGCATCAACCAGCTGCTGGAGCGCGAAGGCGACCGGCTGGCCCAGCTCCGCTCCCGGCCGGCCATGGCCCGCCCCGAAAGCATGCTCACGGCCCGTGCCGATGACATCGCCCGGCTCGGCGGGCGGGCACTGACCGCGGTGCGCAGCCAGGTGGGGCGGCATGCCGACCAGCTCACCCACCTCCGTGCCCAGGTGCGCGCCCTGTCCCCGCAAAAGACGCTCGACCGCGGCTACGCCGTGGTGCAGCTTGCGGACCGCAGCATTGTGCGCGACCCCGCCCAGGCGCCCGGCGGCACACCCCTGAAAATCCGTGTGGCGGGCGGCGACTTCAGCGCCGCAGCCACCACCAACTGACACTGCCAACTGACACTGCCAACCGACACCGCCGGCGGACGCTGCCGGCTCGAAGCAAAGGACCAGCCATGAGCCCCGAAACACCCTCAACAACGAACCCGCAGAACGCCGACGTTGCCATCCTGAGCTACGAACAGGCCCGCGAACAACTGGTGGCCGTGGTCAACCAGCTCGAGGCGGGCAGCTCCAGCCTGGAGGACTCGCTCGCCCTCTGGGAGCGCGGGGAGGCGCTGGCCAGGAAGTGCGAGGAATGGCTCGAAGGCGCCAAGGCCCGCCTCGACGCCGCCCGCGCCTCAACGGAGGGCTGAGCTGGGACCCCGCGGCACCTTTTCTAGGGTTTGTAGGTGCCTAGGAACTCGGCAATCCGTCCCACGGCTTCTTCAAGGTCCTCCACGTTGGGCAGCGTGACCAGCCGGAAGTGGTCGGGGCGGACCCAGTTGAAGGCGGTCCCGTGGGAAATGAGGATCTTTTGCTGCTCCAGCAGGTCCAGGGCGAACTGTTCATCGCTCTTGATCGGGTAGGCTTCCGGATCAAGCTTGGGGAAGAGGTAGAGCGCCCCCTTGGCCTGGTTGACGGAAACGCCGGGGATCTCGTTGAGCAGCCGGTAGGCGGCGTCCCGCTGTTCGCGCAGCCGCCCGCCCGGCAGGATGAGATCCTCAATGCTCTGGTGCCCGCCGAGGGCGGTCTGGATGGCGTGTTGGCCCGGCACATTCGCGCACATGCGCATGTTGGCCAGCAGGTTGATGCCCTCAAGGTAGTTCGCGGCCCTGGACTTGGGCCCGGAAATGGCCAGCCAGCCGGAACGGTAGCCGCAGATCCGGTACGCCTTCGACAGCCCGCTGAACGTCATGCACAGCACGTCGTCGCCGGTAACCATGGCGGTGTTGGTGAACTCGGTGCCGTCGTAGAGGATCTTCTCGTAGATCTCATCCGAGAACACGATCAGCCCGTGCTTGCGGGCCAGGTCCACCATGGACTTCAGGACGTGGGGCGGGTAGACCGCGCCCGTGGGGTTGTTGGGGTTGATGATGACCAGGCCCTTGGTCCGGGGCGTGATCTTCGCCTCCAGGTCCGCCAGGTCCGGCCACCAGCCGTTGTCCTCGTCGCACAGGTAGTGCACCGGCCTCCCGCCGGCCAGGCTGACCGACGCGGTCCACAGCGGGTAGTCCGGGGTGGGCACCAGGACCTCGTCGCCGTTGTCCAGCAGTGCCATGAGGGAGAGCGTAATGAGCTCGCTGACGCCGTTGCCGAGGTAGACGTCATCGACGCTGATGTTGTGGATGCCCCGCGTCTGGTAGTACTGGACCACGGCGGTCCGTGCCGAGAATATTCCGCGCGAATCGCTGTACCCCTGGGCGTGCGGCAGGTGGCGGATCATGTCCACGAGGATGGCGTCGGGCGCCTCAAATCCAAAGGGGGCCGGGTTGCCGATGTTCAGCTTCAGGATGCGGTGGCCCTCGGACTCCAGCTTTTGGGCCCGTTCCAGCACGGGGCCGCGGATGTCATAGAGGACGTTGTGAAGCTTGGTGGACTGCTTGAAATCTGCCATTAACCAAATATTGCACACCGTCCCTGCCGGTGCCTGTGTGACGTGCCCGCCGGGGCAGTGCCAATGGTCAGGAAGTGGCCTTGACGAGCCCGTTTTGCACCAGCCAGGACCTGGCAACCTGTGCCGGGGAGCCGAAGTGCATGCCGGCGCCGATGCGGTTCAGGTTGACCAGTTCGTCGTTGCCGAGCGCAGCGGAGACCTTGTTCAGGACCGCCTGCACGTCGGCGGGCACCTTGGCCTCGTTGACCACCGGCACCACGTTTTCGGGCCGGAAGATGCCCTTGGTGTCGGTCAGGGCCACCAGTGCGTTGTCGTCGATGGCGGGCGAGGTGCTGTGGATGTCCGCGACCTGGATGTCATCGCGCAGCAGCGCCAGCAGGAGTTCGTCGTGGGTGGAAGGCAGTTCCCGGTAGGTCTTGGGGACGCAGTTGTAGTCGGCACCGACGGCGGCCAGGCCGCGGTCCTTGGTGTGGAAGGCGGCCGAGCCGCCAAAGCTGAGCTTGGCGCACACCTTTGCCAGGTCGGAGATGGTCTTCAGGTGGTATTTTTCCGCCGTCACCGCCGTGACCACGAGGGAATCGTTGTCATTGGCCGCGGCCGGGTCCAACAGGGCGGTCCCGGCCGGAAGTGCGGCCTTCAGGGCGGCGGGCACTGCTGCCGGCGCGGTGGCACCCGCCGACGGGTCCCGTCCGAGCAGCATGTCGCTGGAGTAGCCCGGCACGACGTCGACCTTTCCCGCCGCCACCTGGTCCAGCAGCGTGGGGTCCTTGGGGTCCTCCGGCTTGACGACGGCGGCCAGACCGGCGGCGTTCATTGCCTCGGCGTACACATTGGCCAGCAGCACGCCCTCCAGCGGGTTCGAACCATCCGGCACGGCCGGGGTCCCCACCACGAGCGCCGGCCGCTTCGACTGCGTGGCGCTGGGGATGACGACAATGGGGCTGGTGGTGCAGGCCGTGGTGCCCGCAACCAGCATGACCGCCACGGCCGCGGACGCGGCCAAACGTAACAGGTGCATGTTCTCCCTTGGTCTGCCGGGTCCGGCGGCCCTGCTGGCCGGGCCGGGCCTGCGGCGCGTCCTTCAGGGAACAGCTTACCGGCGGCCCGCACCCGCCCCGTCCCCGCCTCCGCGGGAACGGCCGCGCGTGCTCAGCCCAGGTCCTCGACGTGGGTTGCGCCCCGGGCGCCGAGTTCCGGCGCCTCCCGAAACTGCGCTTGTGTGCCGGCGTGCTCCAGTTCCAGCACCGTGATGCGGTTGGTCCCGGGCCGCAGCAGGGGCGCCGGGACGTAGAGCGTATGCTGCGGGCCCACCTCCCAGTAGCGGCCCAGGAGGAAGCCGTTGACCCAGGCGAACCCCTTGACAAAGCCCGGCAGGGCCAGGTGGGTGTCCGCCGGTCCGTCGACGTGGAGGCTGCCGTGGAAGAGTCCCCGGCCGCCCGCCTCACCGCCCGGGTCCTGGCTGCCCGAATCCCGGCCGCCCGCGCGGCCCAGCAGCTCCGCCAACGGCGCGCCGGGGTCCAGGGCCCGCTGCTCCCAGTGGAAGACGTAGCGCTGGTTGACCAGCACGCCGCCCAGGATGCCCTTGCCCTGTCCGAACAGCGGCCCGTAGTTGATGCGGCCCTGGTTTTCCACCAGGATCTCCAGCACGGCCGGACCGCCCGCGTGGGCCACCGTCAGGCCGGCTTCCGCCGTGCTGTCCGTCAGGACGCCGGCGGGCACACCGTCAATCCACAGGTAGGCGCGGTCATGCAGGCCGCGGATCCTGATGGTGCCGCCGCCGATGGGCAGGACGGCCGTGGCGGTGTGGTGCACCAGTCCGCGGTCCAGGCCCAGCTGTTCGAAGGACAGCGGCTTGATGCTGGCGGCGGCTTCCCCTGCGCGGACCAGTTCCAGGAGCCCGGTGCCGGCCGTGAGGTCGATGCCCGACGCCGGCAGGACCGCGGCCGGGCGGGCCAGGGCCTCGGGCAGCGGGGCCGGCTCGCGGCCGGCCGCGGCATGGAACACTTTTCGCATGGCATGGAACTTGTCGGTGAGGCGCCCGTCCTCGCCGATGGGCGCGTCCGAGTCGTAGCTGGTGACGGTGGGCTGGATGGCGCCGTCGTGGTTGCACCCGGACGTCAGGCCGAAGTTGGTGCCGCCATGGGCCATGTACAGGCAGACGGAACCGCCAAGGTCCAGGATCTTCGCCACGTCGGCGGCGGCATCGGCCGCACCGCGGGTGTGGTGCTCCTCGCCCCAATGGTCAAACCAGCCGTTCCAAAACTCGACGTTGAAGAACGGTTCGCCGGGCCGGCGGCGCCGCCAGACGGCGTCGGCCGCATCGCCGCCGGAGCCCAGGGTCGCCGCCGCCCAGGTGTCCGGCAGGGCGCCGCCGTCCAGGAAGTAGTCCGTGCCGCCGTCGGCCGTGAACAGCATTTCGGTGATGCCGCGGGACTGCAGCGCTGCCCGGTTCCAGCGCAGGTAGCCGGCGTCGTCGCCATAGCTGCCGTATTCATTTTCAATCTGGACGGCGACCACGGGGCCGCCGTGCGAAGCCTGCAGGGGCACGAGGACGGGCAGGAGCCCGTCAAACCACTCCCCCACGACGCGGGTAAAGCGCGGATCCGAGGAGCGCAGCACCATCTCCGGGTCGGCAATGGCCCAGGCCGGGAAGCCGCCGTTGTCCCATTCGGCGCAAATGTAGGGTCCGGGGCGGACAATGACGTCCAGGCCCGCGTCGCCGGCAAGCGTGATGAAGCGGGCAAGGTCCCGCCAGCCGGTGAAATCCGGGGCCACCCCCCTGGTGGGCTGGTGGAAGTTCCAGGCCACGTAGGTGTCCAGCGTGTTCACCCCCATGGCCGCGAGCCGGGCGATCCTGTCCTCCCACAGCTCGGGGTGGATGCGGAAATAGTGCATGGCACCGGCCAGGATCCGGTGCGGCCGGCCGTACCGGCTGAGCTTCCGCCCGGAATAGGAGAGCGCCGGGCCGGGGCCTGACCGGCGCGTTGCGGGAAGGCGTGCGGCCTCCTCGGCGGGCGTTGGGGCATTCATGGACAAGGCTTCTCCCGGCATTCGTTCGGCAGGCACAGACTGTTATGGATAACAAGCATAGGCGTCTGCTCCCCGGCTGGTGAAATGCGGGGTCCGTTTGTGGGCCCCGGGGCGGCCATGTTACGCGAAACACCTACAATGGTGGCAGGCGCGACGGGCCACCCGGCACCGGACTGAAGCACCACTCTCCGGGCAGCCGGCGGAGACCGCGCAACCGAGCGAGGAGGCACACCATGAAACAACAATTCAAGCGGGGCCCCGCCATGCGCGACGTCGCGGCAGCCGCCGGCGTCTCGGCCCAGACAGTATCACGCGTCCTCAGCAACCATCCCCACGTCCAGGAGTCAACGCGCCGCCGGGTGCTGGCGGCCGTCGAGGAGCTTGGCTACCGCCAAAACAACATGGCCCGCGCCCTGGTCACCGGGCGCTCCAAGACGTTGGGCCTGCTGACGCTGGCCACCAACCACTACTCACGTTCCTCGCTGGCGCTCGGCGTTGAGCTGGGTGCCCGCGAGGCCGGCTACACCGTCAATTCGGTCACCTCCGACCTCAGCGTGCAGGCGCTGACCGACGCCGTCAACCGGTTGGTCCAGCAGGGCGTGGACGGACTCGTCATTGCCACCCCGCTGCGGGAAGCCGCTGCAAAGGTCCGCGAGCTGACGGCCCACATCCCCACTGTCACCACGGACGGTCCGGCCGGCAGCGGCGCAGGGCTGGTGGGCGTGGACCAGGAACTTGCCGCCGTCCTGGCCACGCAGCACCTCCTCGACCTGGGCCACAAGACCGTGTGGCATGTGGCCGGCCCCGCCGACTGGTCCGACGCCGCGAGCCGCCTGGAAAGCTGGCGGCGGACCCTGCAGGAGGCCGGCCGCGAAGTGCCGCCGGAGCTGCACGGCGACTGGAGCCCGGAGTCCGGCTACCGCAACGGGCTGATCCTGGGCCGCATGCCGGAGGTGACCGCCATCCTGGTGGCCAGCGATGAAATGGCGTTTGGCGTCATCCGGGCCCTGGGCGAACTGGGCCGGCGCATTCCCGGCGACGTTTCCGTGGTGGGCATTGACGACATCGACCTGGCCGCCTACGCCAACCCGCCGCTGACCACCATCCGCCAGTCGTTCGAGGACACCGGACGCCGCGCCGTGCTGCACCTCCTGGCACAGATCGCCGACCCGGACCGGGAGGGCTGTCCAGAGCTGGTGGCCCCGACCCTGGTGGTGCGCGGCAGCACCGCCCCGCCGCCGAAAGGCTAGCCGTACCTAGCCGGCGTCCGCCGCGGCGCCGTCGGCAACAAGACGGGGCACCCCAAAGATCGGGTCCTGGTCCAGGATCCGCACGTCGCCCAGCCCCCTGGCCGCCAGGTGCCGCCGGAAGGCCGCCTGCAGGGCCGGCACGTTGCTGCCCAGTCCGCTGCCCAGCACGATGGGGCCCGCCACGCCCAGCTGCACCGCCACCTGGTGCGCCATGGCGGCCAGGTCGGCGCCGGCCCGGTCCACCATCGCGAGCGCGCCGGCGTGGCCGTTGGCGGCGGCCGCGATGACCACCGGCGACGCGGCCGCCCAGTAGCGGCGCGTGGTGCCCTGGTGAAAGTGCGCAATCAGTTCGCCGGGCTGCTCCAGCCGGCAATACCGAAGCAGGCCGAGCGTCAGCTCGTCCGGCACGGCCCCCAGGTCCATCCGGTGCAGGCTGTGCCGCACGGCCTCGCGCCCCAGCCAGTAGCCGCTGCCCTCGTCGCCGAGGAGGTAGCCCCATCCCCCGGCGCGCGCCTCGGCGCCGTCGGCATTGGTGCCCCAGGCAGCCGAGCCCGTGCCCGCAATCACGGCCACGCCGGTGGACGCGCCGCCCGCAGCGAGCAGCAGGCGGGTGTCGTGCACCACGGTGACCTTGGCCCCGGGCACAAAAGGCGAGATGAGCGCCCGAAGGGCAGCGGCATCGTCGTCCGTGTCCACGCCGCCGGCGCCGGCAAACACCACGTCCGGGCGGGGGCTGTCCAGCGCGCCGCAGAGCGCGGCCAGGTGTTCGCGCGCCGTCTCGACACTCACGTTCTGCACGTTGGCGCTGCCGGCGCTCGCATCGGCGGCGACTTCGCCGTCCACCCACAGGATGCCGCGGGTCTTGGACCCGCCGATGTCCAGGCCGAGCACGGTCTTCGGCAGGGCGCGGGATTTCAGGGTGTCGGGAGTCACTCATCTAGACTAGTGGCATGTTCGCCTCCCCCATCATCATTGCCCCCATGGCCGGGGGAACCACGACGCCGGAACTCGCCCTGGCGGCCCGCGGCGCCGGCGCGTTTGTGTATGCGGCAGGCGGGTACCTCACCGCCACGGCCCTTGCCGGGCACCTGGCCCCGCTGCGTGCGGCCGGCGGAGACTTTGGTGTGAACCTCTTCGTGCCGCGCAGTGGGGCGCTCCCGTCCGGCGACGCCGCCGCACTGGCCCGTTACCGCACGGAGCTGGCCGGCGAGGCCGAACGCCTGGGCACGGAACTGCCCGCGGCGCTGCCGGACGCGGCAGACCCCAAGGCACGGGATTTTTGGGACGAAAAGCTGGACCTGCTGCTGAACGATCCCGTGCCGCTGGTCTCCTTCACCTTCGGCCTGGCACCGGAATCCGTGGTGTCGGCGCTGCACGGCAAGGGCACCCGGGTGGTGGCATCCGTGACCGGCGTTGAGGAGGCCCTGGCCGCGGCTGCCACCGGCGTGGACGCCCTGGTGGTGCAGCACGCCAACGCCGGCGGGCACTCCGCAGCCTTCCTTCCGGACGCGCCCCAGGGTGCGCCGGGTGTCGTGGAACTGGTCGCCCAGGTGCGGTCCGCCGTCGGGCTTCCCCTCGTCGGCGCCGGCGGAATTGGCGACGCGGCGACGGCCAGGGCCGTCCTGGCGGCCGGCGCCGAGGCGGTCCAGCTGGGCACGGCCGTGCTGCGCAGCGATGAAAGCGGCGCCCGGGCGCTGCACAAGGAGGCGCTGGCCGATCCTGCGTTCACGGCCACCGCCGTCACCCGGGCCTTCACGGGGCGTGCGGCGCGGGCGCTGGTCAACGATTTTGTCCGGGCCCATTCGGCCGGGGCGCCCCATGCCTATCCGGAAGTGCATTTCCTGACGGGTCCGCTGCGTGCCGCCGCTGGAGCGTCCGGCGACCGCGCAGCCTTGAACCTGTGGGCCGGGACCGCGTGGCAAAAGGCGGCCGCCGGGCCGGTCGCGGACATCGTCAGGGGCTTCCTGGACGGGCTGTAGGCAGCCGCCGGGCGTGTTTCGTTAAGGGGCGCGCTTCAGCGGGGCATGTTTCGGCGGAGGGCGCCGCCTGCGGCTACTGGCGGTCCGCGCCGCCGAGGAGTTCTCGGCCCCCGGCGAGCACCATGTCCCGGAACCGGGCCGCCTGGGCGGGGCCGTCAGGCCGGTTCCGCCACACCAGGCCGATGTCGCGGCGCGCGGCAGGCCAGGTGATGTCCACTTCCCGCCAGCCGAGGACGCTGCCGTGCGGCGCCGGCAGGCTGACCCGCGCCGGCGGGGCCACGGCCACGCCCAGGCCCGCCGAGACGAGGCCGCGGATGGTGTGCAGGTCCTGGCCCAGGAAGGCGACCCGTGGACGGAATCCGGCGCTGTGGCACAGGGCCTCGACGATGGAACGCATGCCGTAGCCGGGTTCCAGCATGACAAAGCCTTCGTCCCGGACGGCGTCGAGCCTGGTCCCGGCCGATCCGGCCAGCCGGTGGCCCTCGGGGACCACCAGCTTCAGCGGTTCCGAATACAGCACCTCTGCGCCGATCACGCTGTTTGGCACCGGCGGCGGGGCCACCAGCGCCAGGTCGGCCGTGCCACTTTCCAAAAGATCCAGGCAGAACTGCCGGCTCCCCTGCTGCAGGTCGAAGGTGACACCGGGGTTGTCCGAGGCAAAGGCCCGGATGAGCAGCGGCAGTGCGGCCTCCCCGAAGGTGTGCTGGAAGGCCACCCGGATCCGGCCGAACGACTTTCCGGATTCCTGGCGGGCCAGGGCCAGGCCCGTGCGCACGGCATCCAGCGCTTCGGCCGCCTTCGGGATGAGGGCCAGCGCAGCGGGCGTCAGCTCCACGCCGCGCCCCCTGCGCAGCAGCAGCGGGGTGCCGACGACGGCGGCCGCCCGGGAGAGTGCCCGGCTCACCGTGGACTGTGGGAGCCCCAGTGCGTGGGCGGTGGCCGTGACGTGCCGGCTGGCACCCAGTTCCACCAGGATGGGCAGCACGGGCAGCAGCCCGGAAAGTTCCGCGTGGTCGTCGTCCATGCTTCATGGAACCACGCGGCACGCCGGATGTCATGCATATTTGGATGTATTTTGAAATAATCATGCATTGGACGCATTAGTTCGGCGGTCTTACCGTTGAAGGGTGATGAGCGCGAACCAGGCAGGGACAGCGGCACCGGCAGCCCCGTGGGCCGGACACCAACTCGGCAGTGCCGGCTACCGGCGCGTGCTGGCCGCACTGGCGTGCGCCGGCGTTGCCACCTTTGCCCAGCTGTATGCCGTCCAGGGCCTGCTTCCCCTCCTGTCCCGCGACCTCCACGTCACGGCCGCCCAGGCGGCCCTGACCATTTCCGCGGCCACGATGGGTCTGGCCGTGGCGGTGCTTCCGTGGTCCTTTGTGGCCGACCGCGTCGGCCGGGTGCGCACCATGGGACTGGCCGTCATCCTGGCCACCATCTTCGGGCTGTTGGTGCCGGCCGCCCCCAACTTTGAGGTGCTGCTGGCGCTGCGCGCCCTGGAGGGGGCGGCCCTGGGCGGCATCCCGGCCCTCGCGATTGCCTACCTGACCGAGGAGATCAGTCCCCGTAATGCTGCGGCAGCCGCGGGCGCGTACGTGGCCGGCACCACCCTGGGCGGGCTGTTTGGGCGGTTGCTGGCCGGTCCGGTGGCGGACCTTGCCGGCTGGCGCATGGGCACGCTTGCCGTGTCCGTCTGCGCCGCCGTCGCAGCGGCGGGCTTCCTGCTGCTGGCGCCCGGGCCCCGGGGCTTTGTCCCGGTCCGGGGAGGGGGCGGCTTCGGCATGGTCCTGGCCCGGCTGGTCCCGCAGCTGCGCAACAAGTCGCTGCTGGCCCTGTACGCACAGGCATTCCTTTTGATGGGCGCCTTTGTCAGCGTCTACAACTACCTGGGCTTCCGGCTGGAGGCGCCTCCCTACCTGCTTCCGGCTTCGGCAGTGGCGCTGCTGTTCCTGGCCTACCTGGCCGGGACGGTGTCCTCACGCACGGTGGCCGGCCTGGCCGTCCGGTTCGGCCGGCGCACCCTGCTGCTGGCGTCCACGGCGCTCATGGCCGTCGGGCTCGCCGTGACGCTGGCACCCGCCCTGCCGGTCATCCTGGTGGGCCTGGTGCTGTTCACCGCCGGGTTCTTTGGCGCCCACAGCATCGCCTCGGGCTGGACGGGCGCCATGGCCACCTCCGGCCGGGCGCAGGCATCCTCGCTATACAACCTGAGCTACTACGCGGGATCGAGTGTGGTGGGCTGGGCCGCCGGGCTGGTGTTCCAGGCCGTGGGCTGGACCGCACTGGCGGCGGCCCTGGCGGGCCTGGCCCTGTTGGCGGCAGCAGCCGCCGCCACACTCCTCCCCCCGGGCCGCCCCCGCAGCTGACGCCCACCCCCACCCAACCCCCGGTTGCAATCGGGGCGTTACGGGCGAACCCTCCCTCACCCAGTGCGGAAGGGCTTGGAAAAAGTGCCCCGGTTGCAACCGAGCGTTGATGGGCGGGCATGGCTTATGTGGACGGATATTTGGTAGAATGGCGAACTATTGGCAATTTGAATCGCCAAGTTCGCCTATTTTGCACCATTTTGGAGGGTTCCGTGGCGTCACCAGCGAAGAACGTTCGGCGTGAACCGGCCGGGCATTCCCGGCCGGCGGAGGCCCTGGACAGCGTGGACCGCCAGATCATCGACGCCCTCGTGGCCGACGCCCGCATCACCAACCGGGACTTGGCCGACGCCGTCGGCATTGCCCCGTCCACGGCGCTCATGCGCACGCGCTCGCTCATGGAACGCGGCGCCATCGAAGGGTTTGAGGCAAAGCTGAACCTGGCCGTGATCGGCCGGGCCGTGCAGGCACTGATCGCCGTCAGGCTCCGCGCCCACGACCGCGACCAGATCGACACCTTCACCTCCCGCGTGCCGAAGCTGCCCGAGGTCCTCTCCACCTTCCACACCTCGGGCTCGGTGGACTACCTGCTGCACATCGCCGTCCGCGACACCGACGCGCTGCGCGACTGGGTCCTGGACAACCTCACCACCGACCCCGTGGTGGGCCACACCGAAACCACCCTCGTGTTCAAGCACATGCCCGGCCATACCGGCCCGCTGACCTAGCCGGCTGGCGGCCCGGCTTCCCGGACGAACGCCGTCGCACCCCGGGCCCCGTGCCGGCCGTCACCGCACGACGGCGGCCCGGTTCTGCAGGTGCGCGGCCGCGGCCAGGGCGGCACAGGCCAGGGCGATCGGCACGGCGAAGCCGGACACGGCGGCCTGCAGGCCCCACAGCTTGGCGGCCACGCCCAGCCCCAGCACGGGAACCGCACTGCCCAGGTAGGTCACGATGTAGACGGCGGAAATGACCTGCGCATGCCGCGACGGCTCCACGGCGGCCGCAACGTCGTTGAAAACCACCCGGAAGGCCACGCCCTGGCCAAGCCCGGCACTGATGCTGGCCAGCACCAGCAGCACGGGCGAGTGCAGCGTCCCGGCCGCGGCAATCAGCACCACCGAGGCCCCGAGCAGCAGCAGGCCGGCAGGCACCAGGTGGCGGCCCCGCAAGGCCACCAGCTGGCTCAGCGCCGAACAGCCCAGCGTGACGGCCGCGAGCAGCCCGACCAGGGGGCGGGAATCGGCCTGCACGATGTGCGCAAAGTAGCCGGGCGCCAGCGAGAGGCAGAACCCAAAGACGGCAAAGCTGACAAAGCCGGTGGACGCCGCCAGCCAAAACGTGCCCCGCGCCGAGCGGGCCAGGGCGGGCAGGCGCGGCCGCAGGCAGCTGCGCCCCTGGCCGGCCGGCGCCGGACTGGCTGCCGGCCGGGCGTCCAGGAGCAGCAGCGGCACCAACAACGCCAGCAGCACCACCGAATGCACCAGGAACGGCGCCTGGGTGTGGTCCGGCAGCAGCGAGAGCAGCCCGCCCGCCACGGGTCCGGCGGCCACGCCGCCCGAAGAGGCCAACAGCGTAAACCGCGAGGCCCATTCCGGCCGGCCGGGCATCAAGTCGCGCAGCGCCGCGGCGCTCGCCCCGGTGCCGATGGCCACCGCAAGGCCCTGCAGGGCGCGTCCGGCCACCAGCACCCCCAGCGATCCGGCCGTGGCAAACACCAGCCCGCCCGCCAGGCCGACCACGACGGCCAGCACGAGGGCGGCCCGCCGGCCAATGTGCTCCGACCAGTGGCCACACGCCACCAGCCCGCCGATCAGGGCCACCACATAGGCCGTGAACGCCACCGTGGTGCCCACCGAATCAAAGCCGATCCGTGCCTGCAGCAGCGGGTACAGCGGCGTGGCCAGGTTGGCCCCCACCAGGAGTGTGAAGATGACCGTGCCGGCCAGGAACAGCCGCGTGCCGACGCCGGCGTTCCACGACCACCGTGCTGCGGGGCCGGGGCGCATGGCAAGTTCCTGCAGGACGGTCACGGGCGGTTCCCTTCACGGTTTGTCTGGCACGGTTTGTCTGGCACGGTTTGTCTGGCACGGTTTGTCTGGCACGGTTTGTCTGGCACGGTTTGTCTGGCACGGTTTGTGTGGCACGGCCGCAGCGGCCGGGACCGCGAAAACCGGCAACAGAGTGTTGCCGGATGCTGCAAATCCATCTATAGAATGGCGTATGGGAAGTTTTATGATCCAGACTTTCCAACTCTTTGAATCAAAATGATCAAGAATTCCCGTCAAGACGATCCCGGAGTGAGCCGCATGAGCATTTTGGACCCCCTCGACGTGCGCCTGCTCCTTGCCTTGGTCGAGGACCCCCGGGCCCAGATCGGCGAGCTGGCCGAATCCCTCGGCGTGGCCCGCAACACCGTGCAGTCGCACCTGCGCCGCCTCTCCCGCAGCGGCGCCCTTCGGCAGGGCGGGCGTGAGGTGGACCTGGCGGCGGTCGGCTACGACGTGGTCGCCTTCATCACCATCGAGGTCACCCACCGGGACCTCGACGGCGTCATCGCGGCCATGCGCGCGGTGCCCCAGGTCCTGGAGGTGTACGAGATCTCCGGCCGCGGCGACGTGTGGTGCCGGCTGGCCGCCCGCGACGTCCACCACCTCCAGGGCGCCCTGCGCCAATTGCTGCGGATCCGGGGCGTGGTGCGCACCGAGACCTCCCTGGCGCTCCACGAACACATCCCCTACCGTCTGGAGCCGCTGCTGGAGGGCATGGGCCGCGGCTGACGCCACGCCGGGCCACGCCCGCGGAAGCCGGGCAGCCGCCGTCGTGCGTCCATAATGGGCAGGTGACCATCATTGACAACGGCGTGTACGTGGACGGGGTCCGCGTCGCCACCCCGCAGGGCCTGGACCAAACCTACGAGGCCATGGCCGCCTGCGGCGGCATGGCCTGGATCGGCCTGTTCCGCCCCGATGCCGCGGAAATGGCCTCCCTGGCCGATGAGTTCCAGCTCCACGAGCTGGCCGTCGAAGACGCCATCAAGGCACACCAGCGGCCCAAGATGGAGAGATACGACGACGTCCTGTTCACCGTCCTGCGCCCCGCACGCTACCTGGATGCGGAGGAAGCCGTCGAGTTTGGCGAGCTGCACATCTTTACGGGCAAGAACTTCGTCATCACCATCCGGCACGCCGAAACCCGCAGCCTGGCCTCCACCCGGCACCGCATGGAGGCCGACCCGCAGCTGCTCGCCCAGGGCCCCGAGGCCGTCCTGTACGCCATCCTTGACCAGGTGGTGGACGACTACCTGCCGGTGGCGGCCGGGCTGGAAAACGACATTGACGAGATCGAGGACCAGCTCTTTGCCGGTGACCCCAACGTCTCCCGGCGGATTTACCAGCTGTCCCGGGAGGTCATCCACTTCCAGCGCGCCATCCACCCCCTGCCCGACACGCTGGGCCGGCTCAAGGGCGGCTTTGAGAAGTACGGGGTCGACGTGGAGCTGCAGCGCTACCTGCGCGACGTTGAGGACCATGTGGAATCGTTGACGGCCAAGGCCGATTCGTTCCGGCAGCTGCTGCAAAATGCGCTCACCGTGGACGGCACCCTGACCGCCAACCGCCAGAACGAGGCGAGCGCCGCCCAAAACGAGCAGGTCAAGAAGATCTCCTCCTGGGCGGCCATCTTCTTCGCCCCGACCTTCGTGGCCGGTGTGTACGGGATGAACTTCCACAACATGCCGGAGCTGGCCTGGCCGTGGGGCTACCCGTACGCCATCGGCCTCATGTTGCTCATTGGCGCCGTCATGTACGTGGTATTCAAGAAGAAGACCTGGCTGTAGCACCCGGTCCGGGCCCGGCCGGCAGGCGCAGCCACCGCGGCGCCCGTTCCTGAAAGGTGTGCGGCGCCAGGCCGGCCGCCCCGGCCGGCAGTGCGCCCAGGTACGGGGTGGCCAGCTGGCGGAAATAGCTGCGGTTGTCCTCCTCAAGGTCCGACGGCGTGCGCGGCCAGGAGCCGACCACCAGGCCGGCGGCCGGCAGGCCGCGGCGCTCCAGCGCCTCCAGCGTCAACAGCGTGTGGTTCAGCGTGCCCAGGCCGCTGCGGCAGACCACCACGGTGCTGCACCGGAAGGCCCGTCCCGCCGCCACCGCCAGCTCCGCGAGGGTGTTGCCGTTGGCGTCCAGCTCCACGAGCAGTCCGCCGGCGCCTTCGACCAGGACGTGGTCGAACGCGCCGGCCAGGCCGGCGATCCGGTCCACGTGCTGGGCCAGCGCGGGCAGCCCCCGGCCCTCGCGGACGGCGGCGGCCACCGGCGCCATGGGATCCCGCAGGCGGATGCCCTCGTGGACGGCCCTGACACCGCTGAGCCTTGACACTTCGGCCATGTCGCCGGCACCGTCCGGGGCCACCCCTGTTTGCGTCGGCTTGTAGACGGCAACGGTTGCCCCGACGGCACGGTGGGCGGCGGCGAGGGCGGCCGTCGTGACGGTCTTGCCGACGTCGGTGTCCGTGCCCGTGACAAACGTGATGGCAGCTGGTTTCACGGTTCTCCCTGGGTGGCGGTGACGGTGAGCGGGGCCTGGAACGACAGCAGCCGCAGCCACTGCGGCGGCGGCCCGGCCAGGCGCAGTCCGGGCAGGGCCGCGGCGGTCTCCTCCACAACCAGTGCGGTTTCCAGTTCCGCCAGCCGGGCCCCGAGACAGCGGTGCAGGCCGTGGCCAAAGGCCAGCGAATAGGCGGTGGGCCCTGCCCCGGCGGGGTGGTGCCCGCTGAGTTCGAGCAGGATTTCCGCCCCCGCCGGGAGGCTGGCGCCGCCCAGCGTGGTGTCGACGACGGCGGCCCGCCGCCAGGTGTGGACGGAGGACTCTGCGGCGAGGACGCGGCGGACGTGGGCCTGCGCCCGCCCGGGTTCGGCGAGTCCGGCCCAGCCGCCCGGGCCCGGGCCCGGGGTGCCGGTGCCGGCGGACTCGGTGCCGGCGGACTCGGTGCCGGCGGACTCGGTGCCGGCGGACTCAAGGCCGCGGTACAGTGCGGTGCTGATCAGCAGGGAGGTGGTCTCCTGTCCGGCAATGACCAGAAAATACCCCAGCGAGCACACCTCCGGCTGTGTCAGCCCGGCGGCGTCCAGCACCCCGAACAGGGAGGCCGTGCCGCGGGCGGCCGCCGCCTCGCCCCGGAGCCAGCCATAAAATTCGGCGGCGCTGCGCGCCAGGACCTGCTGCCGCTCCGGGTCCGGCCAGCCCCAGAACAGTTCCAGCGAGTCCCGGCTCCAGCGATTGAGGAGGCCCGGTTCCGGGATCGGCTGGCCCGTGAGCCCGGCCATGATGAGCGGCGGGATGTGGCGGGCCACGGCGTCGGCCAGGTCCACGGGCCCGTGCCGGAGGCCGGCCGCCGCCGCGTCCAGCCGCTGCCGGGCGAGCTCGCGCACCCGCGGCGCAACGGCGGCCACCTTGGCGGGCGTGAAAAACCGGCCAACCATGGTCCGCACCGCACGGTGCCGCTCCCCCGTGGCGGAGGCCAGCACGGGCGGCAGCGCAAAGCGGGCCTTGCTGAGGATGCGCAGGGTGGCCGGCGCCAGGGGCACCACGGAGGTCAGGGCGTTGGTGGGGGCAAAGTCCTCCGTGCGCCGCATGACCTCCCGCACCTGGGCAGGGTCCCCGACCACCGTGAACGTCATGCCGCACCCACTGCCCGGGCCACGGCGCCGGCAGCCCGGTCCAGTTCCGCGGCACCAAGGTTGGCCCGGGCCGTGAGGCGCAGCCGGGACACGCCGTCGGGCACGCTGGGCGGTCGGAAGCAGCCCACGGCCACGCCGGCGGCACGCAGCCCGGCAGCCAGCGAGGCTGCGCGCTCGGCCGACCCCACGGCGATGGACTGCACCGCGCCGGCCGCAGGGTCCGTCCCGCACCGCCGGGCCAGCAGCGAGGCGTTGTCCAGCATGCGCCGGGCCAGGGCGGGCTCGGCCAGCACGATCCGGGCCGCCTCGGCCGCCGCCGCTGCTGCAGCCGGGGCCAGGGCGGTGTCGAAGATGAAGGTCCGGGCCGTGTTGGCCAGGTGCTCCCGAAGCAAATGCGGGCCCAGGACGGCGCCGCCCTGCGAACCGAGCGCCTTGGACAGCGTCACGGTGACGGCCACGTGCGCCGCCCCCGCAAGCCCGGCGGCGTGGACGGCCCCGCGCCCGGCACCGGCCACCCCGATCCCGTGCGCCTCGTCCACCAGCAGCAGCGCATCGTATTCGGCGCACAGGGCTGCCATGTCCGCGAGCGGCGCGGCGTCCCCCAGCACTGAATAAATGGATTCAAGCACGACGACGGCGCGCGGCTGGGTGCGCCCGGCCAGTGCCGCCCGGATCCCGTCCGTGTCCTGGTGCGCCACGGCGACCGACGGCGAGCGCGAGAGCCTGATGCCGTCAAGCAGCGAGGCGTGCACGTGGGCGTCGTGGACCATGAGCGTCCCGGGTCCGCCCAAGGCCGCGACCACGCCTAGATTGGCGGTGTAGCCGCTGGAAAAGGCCAGGGCGGCTTCCTGGCCGGTGAGCAGGCACAGCTGCCGTTCCAGGTCCAGGTGGGCGGCCGTGGTGCCGCACACCACGCGGGATGCGCGGGCGCCGGCGCCGTGCAGGGCCAGCGCCGCGGTGGCAGCCGCGACCACGCGCGGGTCCGAGGACAGCCCCAGGTAGTCGTTGGAGGCCAGGTCGACGAGGCCGTGCTGCAGCCCCACGGTGCGGACCAGCCCGCGGCGTTTCCGGACGGCCGCGCGGGCGGCCAGCCATTCGTCCATGGCTGTTGCCGTGGGGGCCATCAGCCGTGCACCTCTCTGATGGCGGCAGTGATGCCTGCGCCGATTTCGGCCACGTCGGCAGGGGTGCTGGTGTAGGGCGGCATGGTGTAGACGAGGTTGCGGAAGGGCCGCACCCACACGCCGTGCCCCAGGGCCGCGCGCGTCACGGCCGGCACGTTGACCGGCCCGGAAAGTTCGACGACGCCCACGGCACCCAGGACGCGCACCTCCCGGACCGCGCCGAGCGATGCCGCCGGCTTCAGGGCGTCCTGCAGGCCGCGCCTGATCCCCCGCACCCGGTCCTCCCAGCCGGAGGCGGCCAGCAGGTCCAGCGAGGCACAGGCCACGGCGCAGGCCAGCGGGTTGCCCATGAACGTGGGCCCGTGCAGCAGGGCGCGCAGCGGCGAGCCCGTGATGGCACGGGCAACCCCGGCCGAGCACAGCGTTGCCGCGAGCGTCAGGTAGCCGCCCGTCAGGGCCTTGCCGACGCACATGATGTCCGGGACCACGCCCGCCCAGTCGGAGGCAAACAGCTTGCCGGTCCGGCCGAGGCCGGTGGCGATCTCATCGCAAATGAGCAGCAGCCCGTTGTCACTGGCCACGCGCCGCATGGCGGCCAGCGCACCGGGAGCGTAGGCGTGCATGCCGCCGGCGCCCTGCAGCACCGGTTCAACAATGATGGCCGCCAGCTCGTCTCGGTGGCGGGCCACCGTGTCCTCAAGCGTGCCCACCCACTTGGCGAGTGCTTCGGCGTCGGCCAGCAGTTCGCCGCCAACCAGCCGGGCGGCGGGCGGGCGGGGCAGGAAGAGCTGTTCGGCGATGAGGGACGGAAAGGCCGCGTGCATGCCGTCCACGGGATCGCACACTCCCATCGCGGCGAAGGTGTCCCCGTGGTATCCGCCGCGCAGCGCCAGAAACCGCGTCCGCCGGGGACGGCCGCGGCCCAGCTGGCACTGCACGGCCAGCTTCAGTGCCACCTCCACGGAGACCGAGCCGGAGTCGGCCAGGAACACGTGGTCCAGGCCGTCCGGCGTCATCGCCACCAGCCGTTCGGCCAGCTCCACGGCGGGCCCGTGGGTCAGGCCACCAAACATCACATGGCTGAAGCGGCCCGCCTGGTCCAGCAGCGCCCGGTCCAGCACGGGGTTGCGGTAGCCGTGTATGGCGGACCACCAGGAGCTCATGGCGTCCACGGCGTCGAACGGTGTGCCGTCGGCCGCGCCCAGGGTCAACCGGGTCCCGGACGCGCCAAGGACGGCGTAGGGTGCGTCCCCGTCCAGCGGCGCGTAGGGGTGCCAGAGCAGGCCGCGGTCCCGGGCAATGAGCCCGCAGGCCGGTGCTGCGGCGCCCGCGCGGACTGCGCCGGCAGCCTCAGGCATTGGGCGCCACGGCCGTTCCCGCCCCGCGGCGGCGGATGGTGGCGGGGGCACCCGGGGTGGTGCCGGCGTCGTTCGTGCCCCGGATCGCAGTGGCGGGCTGGCCGGCAGGGCCCTTGCCCAGGACCACGAAGCCGTTGTCGGCGATCATGTCCAGGTCGGCCCGGCCTTCCTGGCCCTCGCTGGTGAGGTAGTCGCCAAGGAACAGGGAGTTGGCCACGTGCAGGGCGAGTGGTTGGAGAGAGCGCAGGTGCATCTCGCGCCCGCCGGCCATGCGCAGCTCGGTGGCGGGGCAGGCGAAGCGGACCATGGCGAGGATGCGCAGGCACTGGCCGGGGGTGAGCAGCCAGGTCCCTTCCAGCGGGGTGCCGTCAAAGGGCATCAGGAAATTGACCGGGATCGATTCGCTGCCCAGGGAGCGGAGGGCGAAGACGGCGTCGACGAGGTCGTTGTTGCTCTCCCCCATGCCGGCGATCAGCCCCGAGCAGGGTGAGAGTCCGGCACCCTTGGCGTGCTCCACCGTCTGCACCCGTTCGGTGAAGGTGTGTGTGGAGCAGATGTCGGCGTAGTTGCTTTCGCTCGTGTTGAGGTTGTGGTTGTATGCGTCCACGCCCGCGTCCTTGAGGCGCTCGGCCTGGCCGCCCTTCAGGATGCCCAGGCAGGCGCAGACCTCCACGTCCGGGTGTTCCCCCTTGAGCCCGGTGACCATGCCGGCCACGCGGTCCACGTCGCGGTCGCTCGGGCCCCGGCCGCTGGCCACCAGGCACACCCGTGAGGCACCGGCGCGGATGCCGGTGGCCGCCTGGGCCGCCGCCTCCTCCGGGCTGAGCCAGCTGTACTTCAGGATCTGGGCGGCCGAGCCCAGCCGCTGGGAACAGTAGCTGCAGTCCTCCGGGCACAGGCCGGACTTCAGGTTGACGAGGTAATTTACCTTGACCGTGTTGGCGAAGTGGGCCCTGCGGAGGCGGGCGGCCGCGGCCACCACCTCCAGCAGCTGCGCATCGGTGGATTCAAGGACGGCGAGTGCTTCGTCGCGGCCCAGGGTGGCGCCGGCGAGCTGCCGGTCGGCGAGGTCGTGAAAATAATTGAACACCGTTCAAGTTTGTGCCGGGCGAGGCCCTCTGTCAAGGGCGCGCGCTGCGCGCCTGCTGCCGCTTGTGCGGCGCACGGGGTCCAATGGACCGCAGGCGCTGCGGGGATGGGGGAAGATGGAGGGACGCGCCGCCCTGGCGCGGAGGCGGCACGGGGCAGCACCCGGACCGCCCGCCGAACAGCACCCCGGACTGTTGGAAAGGAGCGCGCCCATGCCGCTGACACGTGAGGCCATCGTGGATGCCGCGATGGGAATCCTGCGCGAATACGGCCTCGCCGACCTCTCCATGCGCCGCCTGGCCCGCGACCTGGACGTCCAGCCGGGGGCGCTCTACTGGCACGTAAAAAACAA
Organism: Arthrobacter sp. SDTb3-6; assembly: GCF_013376095.1. Classification (GTDB taxonomy): domain Bacteria; phylum Actinomycetota; class Actinomycetes; order Actinomycetales; family Micrococcaceae; genus Specibacter. The sequence goes on from NZ_JAAMFN010000028.1 coordinate 51,746, forward strand.
GCAGGAACTCCTCACGGTCCTGGCCGGCCTGATCCTGGCGCCCGTGGACGGCCGTGCGGCAGCCACGGCGCGGGACCTTGCCCTGGCCGTCCGCGAAGCATTGTTGTCCGTGCGCGACGGCGCCGAGGTGGTGGCCCTGGCCCACGCCCTGAAACCTGATTCACCTCCGCCGCTGCTGGGCTTTGGCGCGCTCCTGGCCGGCCAGGGCCTGCCCGCACCGGTGGCGGAGGGTGCCGGCCGCGCGCTGGTGCACTACGTCCTGGGCTCGGCCATGGAGGAGCAGACGCGCGCCGGATTCTCCCGGGCCGGCCTGCTCGACGCCGTGGACGCGCCGGATGGCTCCAGCGCCGGGGAGGTCTTTGTGCTGGGCCTAGAGCTGTTTTTGGCCGGTGTCCCCGGCCTGGCGGCTACGTCCGCGCCAGCGCCTCAATGTCCTCCAGAAAGTCCTGGGCCACGGCGTCGCTGACGGTGGCCCGGGTGTCCGCAATCGTCTCCAGGTAGTCGGCCGTGACGGGCCCGCCCGCCGGGGCGCCGCCGTCGTACACCGCCTTTTCCAGGGCCCGCTGGGAGGCGCTGCGGGCAGCAAATTCGATGTCCGCCGGGGAGAACCCCGCGCTGGCCGCAACCAGCCCGGCCACGTCCACCCGTTCCAGCGCGGCCGCAGGGATGAAGCGCGTCCACAGGGCGGTGCGGGCGCCGGCGTCGGGCAGGCCGATGGGGATGACGTAGTCGAAGCGGCCGTGGCGCAGGAACGCCGAGTCCAGCGAGCGGATGAAGTTCGTGGCGCACACCAGCAGCCGGCCGGGCTGGTCGCGGAAGGCCGGGATGATCTTCAGCAGCTCGTTGGTGACGCCCTGCATGGGCGACGGCGGCTCGCCGGAGCGCTGCGCGGCGATCTCCTCGACCTCGTCAATGAACACCACGGCGTGCTCCAGCTCGGCAATGTCCAGGAACGTCTGCCGCAGTGCGCCGGCCAGCCCGCCCGGCTCCCCCGCCAGCCGCGAGGGGAAAACCTCCACAAACGGCCACTCGAGCCGCGACGCGATGGCCTTGGCGAACGTGGTCTTGCCCGTGCCGGGAGGGCCGAACAGCACCACGGCGCGTGGCGGCACCACCCCGTACTCCTCGGCCAGTTCCGGCTCGGCCAGCGGCAGCACCAGCCTGCGCTCCAGCAGTTCCTTCTCCGCCGACATGCCCGCCACCCGGTCCCAGAGGTCGCGCGGGAGGACCCGGCCACCCAGTTCCTCCAACGCCCCCAGCTCCGCACGCTGGACGGGGATGCGGCGTTCAAAGTAGCGCAGGTTTTTCTTCACCACGAAGCCGCGGTTGGAAAACGCCTCCACGCGGGTCTCGGTTTCCGGCATCAACGCGGAGAGCTTGTTCAGCCCGTGCGCCGCCATGCGGTTTTCGACGGCGGCCAGCAGCGAGGTGCCGATCCCCCGGCCCCGGAAGGCCGGCAGGGTGGACAGGAACACGATCCACCCCTGGTCGTGTGCCGCACGGGCCACGGCGGCGCCCACCAGCTGCTCGCCGTGGACCGCCACCACGGCGTGGTCCTTTTCGCAGGACGCCAGCACCTCGGAGAGGTCGTAGACGGGCTCCACGCCGTTGGCCTTCAGCGACTGCCACAGGGCCAGGACCCCCTCCACGTCCTGCGGGTGAAAGTCACGAATCGTCCACGTTGTCATGCTCCGACGCTCCCTTGCGTTGTGCGGACCGGCCGGCAAAAACCGGTGCCAGCATCATGGCACACCGCCGCTCAGGCGCCGTAATGTGTCGCCTTCCGCGGTGGCCAGGGCCGGCGCGCCACAGCGCGGCTACCGCGTCCGCACCACTTCACCGGCCGAGCGGTGCATGAGCAGCGCTTCCGCCACGGGGTAGAGCATCATGACGGCAAGGACGGCAAACGTCCACTGGAAGCCGGCCACCGGTGCGGCGCCTGCCAGCAGCACGTCGGCGGCCCGCAGGATCAGGGCCCCCACGGCCACGCCCAGTCCGGTGGCAACCTGGGCGATGGTCGAGGACAGCGTGTTGGCCCCGGACATCCGGGCCTTGGGCACGTCCGCGAACTGCAGCGTGTTGTAGGCGCTGAAGCCGATGGAGCGCAGCACGCCGCTGGCAAACAGCACCGCCGCGACCACGGCCAGCGGCGTCCCCGGCCGCAGCAGCGCGCACGCGCCCAGCACCGCGGCACCGCCGCCGTTGCTGAGCAGGAGCACAGTGCGGAATCCAAACCGCCGGATCAGCGGCGAGGTGGCCGGCTTGACCAGCACGTTCCCGGCAAACACGGCCATGGTCATCAGCCCGGCCCCAAACGCGGTCCAGCCAAAGCCGACCATGAACATCAGCGGCAGCAAAAACGGCACGGCGTTGATGACCAGCCGGTACAACGCCCCGCCGCCGTTTCCCACCCGGAAGGTGGGGATCCGCAGCGCCCGCAGGTCCAGCAGCGGATGCCGGGACCGCTTGAACCACCACAGCGCGGCCGCCCCGCCGGCCAGGGCCAGCAGCAGCCACAGTGCGACGCCGGCCCACGGGGTGGGCGCCGACCCCACCAGTTCCAGCCCGATCACCAGGGCGGCCAGCGCCACGCCGCACAGCACAAAGCCCAGCCAGTCCGGCGGCGGCACCTTGTGTGCGCGGAGGTCAGGCACCACCCGCAGGGCCACGATGAAGGCGATGGCACCCAGCGGGACGTTGATCAGGAAGATCCAGTGCCAGCTGGCATAGGTGGTCAACAGCCCGCCCAGCGCGGGGGCGATCACGGGCGCCACGAGGGCCGGCCACGTCAGGTAGGCGATCGCCTCGAGGAATTCCTTCCTGTCGGCGTCCCGCAGCACCACCAGCCGGCCCACCGGCACCATCATCGCCCCTCCCATGCCCTGCAGCATCCGGGCGGCACAGAGGGCGGTGAGGCTGGGGCTGAGCGCGCACAGCAGGGACGCGACGGCAAAGACGGCGATGGCCGCCGTAAACACCTTCCGGGCGCCGAAGCGTTCGGCCAGCCAGCCGCTGATGGGGATGCCCACCGCCAGGGTGATCAGGTAGCTGGTCATGGCCAGGTTGATGTCCACGGGGCGCACGTGCAGGTCCGCGGCCATGCCGGCGGCGGCCGTGGCAATGATGGTGCCGTCAAGGATCTCCATGAAGTAGGTCCCGGCGACCAAGAGCGCCAGGGCGCGGCTGAAGGAGCTCGTGCCGGCCGACGTCGTACTGGTGATTCCCACCGCACAAGCCTAGCGGCCGAGGGGCCCCCCGCGAGCGGAGCGAGCGGCGGGGAGGGCGCGACGGCGCTACCGGGCAAGCGGCCCCGCACGGTCTGCGGTGCCAGCACCCCGAAGCCGGCCGGCCCCAAGGGACGTGAGGCAACTCACGTCCCCCTCGGGAAACAATTGCGTGCCTTTTGACGCTGAGAAGGTACGGAACCACAACCCCCGAAACAGAAAGCTGGGCCCGTGAGCGTTGACATCGCATCGGAAATCAATCTGCAGGATGAGCTGATCTTGGACGCGGGCGCCGCGGCGGCCCTGTTCCTGGAGGCCCGCACGGCCAACAGCTGGGCCGAGGATGAAATCCCCGCCGAAACGCTCGAAGCCGTCTACGCGCTGACCCGCATGGCGCCGACTGCGATGAACATCCAGCCGCTGCGCGTGCTGTGGGTGCGTTCGGCCGAGGCCCGTGAGCGGCTGGTTGCCCACATGGCCGACGGCAACAAGGCCAAGACCCTGACGGCACCCGTGGTGGCCGTGCTCAGCTACGACACCGACTGGCACGAACTCCTGCCCACCACGGCCCCGCACGCCGCCGGCATGGTGCCCACCTTCGCCGCCAACGACGCCCTGCGCCAGGGCATGGCCGCCAACAACGCGCACATCCAGGCCGGCTTCTTCATCGTGGCCGCCCGCGCTGCAGGGCTGGCCGCCGGCCCCATGACCGGCTTTGACGCTGCCGGCGTCGATGCCGAATTCAATGAAGGCTCCTCACGCAAGGCCTTCATGGTGGTCAACCTGGGCAAGCCGAACGGCATGGTGGACCGTGCCCGCCTGCACCGCCTGGAGTTCGACGCCGCCACCGCCACCGTCTGACGCCCGGGACCCGGGGGCCGGGTCGGAGCCGCTTCCGTGCCCTGCCCGTCCCGGCGGCCCCGGACTACACTGGCCGCATGGACACCCTTTCAGCCCCCGTCACGGTCACCGTCACCGGCGCTGCCGGCCAGATCGGCTACGCACTCCTGTTCCGCATCGCCTCCGGCGCCATGCTGGGTCCGAACGTGCCGGTGAAGCTGAGGCTGCTGGAGATCCCCGCCGCCGTCAAGGCCGCCGAGGGCACGGTGCTGGAATTGCTCGATTGCGCGTTTCCGCTGGTGGCCGGACTGGACGTCTTTGACGACCCCGCCAAGGCGTTCGACGGCGCCGGCATCGGCCTGCTGGTGGGCGCCAGGCCGCGCGGGCCGGGCATGGAGCGGGCCGACCTCCTCTCCGCCAACGGAGGCATCTTCTCCGTCCAGGGCCGGGCCATCAACGACGGCGCTGCGGACGGCTTCCGGGCGGTGGTGGTGGGGAACCCGGCCAACACCAATGCGCTGATCGCGGCATCGCACGCCCCGAACGTCCCGGCGTCGAGTTTCACCGCCATGACACGGCTGGACCACGACCGTGCCGTGGCCCAGCTCGCCGCCAAGACCGGTTCGGGGGTGGGCGGCATCCGCAGGCTGGCCGTCTGGGGCAACCACTCGGCGTCCCAGTACCCGGACATCACCCACGCCACCGTGGACGGGGTGCCGGCCGTCGACCTGGTGGACCGGACGTGGATCGCGGACGAGTTCATCCCCCGCGTGGCCCGGCGCGGGGCCGAGGTCATCGCCGCCCGCGGCGCGTCGTCCGCGGCATCGGCCGCCAACGCCGCCATCCGGCACATGCGCCTGTGGGTGCAGGGGACCCCGGACGGCGACTGGACCAGCATGGCCGTGCCGTCCGACGGCTCCTACGGCGTGCCCGAGGGACTGGTCAGCTCCTTCCCCGTCACCACCTCCGGCGGGGACTACAGCATTGTGCAGGGGCTGGAGGTCGACGCTTTCTCACGGTCCCGGATCGAGGCCAGCGTGGCGGAACTGGCCGGCGAGCGCGACGCCGTGCGGGGCCTGGGCCTGATCTAGCGTCCGGGCTGCTTCCTGCGGCCCTTGGCAAAGTAGGCGATGGGCCCGGCAAAATTAATGAACGACGCCGCCACCCAGGCGGCCTTGGGGCCGTTGACTTGCTGCCGCGTGCGTCCGGAAAGGTCGCGCAGCGCCGCGAGCTGCAGGGCCAGCTGCAGCACCCCGGCCACCACGATGGCGCGCTTCCTGCCCCGGCTGAGGTCCTTCCACTGCTGCCTGGCTGCCATGTCCCGCTCCTTCACTGCCTTCATTTAGACACTGCCTTCATTTAGACACTGCCTTTATTTGAACACTGCCTTCATTTAGACACTGCCTTCATTTAGACACTGCCTTCATTTAGACACTGCCTTCA
>NZ_JAAMFN010000029.1 GCF_013376095.1 Arthrobacter sp. SDTb3-6
GCTCCACGGATGCCGTGCACCCCGAATCCGGGCCCCCGCGGGCGCCTGGAAAGCGGGGCCGGCACCGTGTCCTTTTCCCAGCTTTTTCAAGTTTCACTGTAGCGTGTTGGACGCCACACCGTGTTTGCCGTCACAGGCCAAGGGGACGGGAGGGGGTGGTTATGCGCCTGACTGCGGTTTGCGCAGGCGCAGGCTGGCGGCAAGCCCGCCGGGGAGCACATCCCGCCGGCCGTGCCGAAGCCCGTTGTTGGCCACTTTTCGCCCGACATGGGGGCCTTATGCCCGTGGCCCGCTAGTGTTGGCCATCCGCGTTCACTAGGCTGTAACAGAACCGTGACTTTGAGGAGTGACCCCATGACACAGCAAAAAGCGTCAACCACCGCGGTGGCGTCGGAACGCAAGGGCCAGGCCCGGAGCAGGGCCCTGCTCGGGCCGTTGACCGTCCGTGATGTCGCCGCACTTGTTGGAGTTTTGGTAATTTTCGTAGCCTCCTTGCTGCCGCTGGTCATGGGCGCCGGATATGCCGGGAACTTCTGGAACCTCAGCCCCCTGTTCTTCCTGGTGATCGGCGTGGTCCTGCCCCTGGTGGTCGGCGCACTCTTCGTCATCCGCCGGCTGAGCCCCGAAGTGAAGCCGCGCGTCGGCTCGCTTTCGGTGGACCAGTTCGCCTCCGTGGTGGCCGGCTTCGCCACCTTGTACTTCTTTCTGGCCACCGTCACCGAATTCCGCGCGGCCTACGTGGTGGCCCTGATCGGCGCACTGGTGCTGCTGGCCGCGACCGTCTTGGTCCCCTGGATTCCGGTCTTTGCCGCCGACTTCGCCGACCGCGCCGAATCCCCCTCCCACCCGGCCGCACGCGACGCCGTGCCCGCCACCCGCCGCCCGGGCGCCCCGAAGCCGGCGCTGGCGCTCCCGGCCGGACCGTCCGCAGGTGGATCCGCCAGCCAGCCGGAACCGGTGCAGCAGGGCCGGAGCTGGAACGCCGGGTCCCCGATTGCGGGCCACACCCCCGCCGGACAAATCTTCACGCCCGCCGGCGCATCCGCCCCGGCGGCCACCGGTGCCGCAGCTTCGGGTTCGGCCACTTCGGGTACGGCTGGTGCTTCAGGTGCCCCCTCCCGGGCGGCCGCGGCCGAGGAGACTGCTGCCTCGGCGACTGCCGCTGCCGCGGCCCCTGCGGCGGATTTCGGAACTTCCGGATCGGCCACGGCCGGGACGGCCGATTCAAGCGCGGCCGCACCTGCCACGGCCGGGACGGGCAGTTCCACGGACAATGCAGTCCACGACGGCGCGCAGGATGCCGTGTCCGCCACGTCGTCCCCCACCACGGGAGAAGCCCAGGGGGCGCCGGCCCCGGTGCAGGATTCCGGCGTCGTACCTGCAGCGGAAAGCGCGCCGGCCACCACGCTCAATCCGAAGGTTGTCGGCTCCGGCCCCGCCCCCACGGAGAGCATCGGCGCAACGGTCCACCCGCAGGCCCAGCCCGTCGCGGCCGATCCGTTCTGGTTCGCCGTGGACCGCCCGCAGAATGTGGTGGATGAGCACACCCGCCAGTTCGTGTTCAAGCTGATGCCGGGTTCCTGGATCCTGGCGCTGGAGGACCGCGGAAACAGCTTCCTGGTGCAGGACAGCCATGGCAAGACGGGGCTGTTGCTGGACCTCGTGGGAGTTGAACGGGCACCGGAGGTCCAGTAGGCCTTGAAACCGGTCGAGAACGAGTCTCCGCTGGCGCTCAAGCGCCGGGCGCGGCGGATCAACCGCGAACTCGCGGAGCTGTACCCCTATGCGCACGCGGAACTGGATTTTCGCAACGCCTTTGAGCTGCTGGTGGCCACCGTGCTCTCGGCACAGACCACGGATGTGCGCGTCAACGCGGTCACCCCGGCGCTCTTTGCCCGGTACCCCAACGCGCTGGCCCTCTCGGAAGCGGCCTCGGTGGAGCTGGAGACGCTGATCAAGCCGACCGGGTTCTTCCGGGCGAAGGCAGCCAACCTGATCGCCCTGGCCACGCGCATTGTTGACCAGTACGACGGCGAGGTGCCCGGTTCCCTGAAAGCCCTCACCACCCTGCCGGGCGTGGGGCGGAAAACCGCCAATGTGGTGCTGGGGAACGCCTTTGGGGTGCCGGGCATCACCGTTGACACGCACTTCATCCGGTTGGCGCGCCGCTTTGGCTGGACCGAATCGGCGGACCCCGTGCGGATCGAGGCCGACGTTGCCGCCCTGTTTGAACGCAGGGACTGGACCATGGTCTCGCACCGGGTGGTCTTCCACGGCCGGCGCATCTGCCACGCCCGCAATCCGGCCTGCGGGGCGTGCCCCATCGCCCACCTCTGCCCCGCCTACGGTGAAGGCGAGGTGGACCCGGCCAAGGCCGCCAAGCTGTTGAAATATGAGCTGGCGCCCGGCCAGGAGGCGCTGCTGGCCCGGATGCTGGCCGACGTGGGCAGGGCCGCCGAATACCGGCAGGCATCCCAGCGCGCTGCCCGGGCGGGCGTCGCCGGGACGCCAGCTCCGGCTGCAACGCCTGCCGCCGCGGCCGCGGAATGAGCGCCTACGCGGACCTCAAGGCGCTGGCGGGGCGGGCCCGTTCCGGCGGGTTCCACGCTGCCCGCGCCGCGCTCTGGAATTCACCCATGGACCGCAGCAAGGCGCGCCCTGCGGCCGTGCTCATGCTTTTCGGGGCGCTGGACGACGTTCCGGCGGCGTCCTCCAAGCCCCTCGCCGCGGCCGAGCTGGACGTGCTGCTCATCCAACGGGCCGCGACCCTGTCCAACCATCCCGGGCAGGTGGCCTTCCCCGGCGGCGGTGTCGACCCCGGGGACGAATCCGTGCAGGCGGCGGCCCTGCGGGAAGCCGAGGAGGAAACCGGACTGGACCCGGCAGGGGTTGAAATCCTCGGTTCGCTGCCGGAAGTCCCGGTCCCGGTCAGCAACTTCATCGTCACGCCCGTGCTGGGCTGGTGGGCGCGGCAGACCCCCGTCGACGTGGTGGACTATGGCGAATCGGCCCAGGTGTTTCGCGTCCCGGTGCGCGACCTCCTGGACCCCGACAACCGCGTCACGGCAACGCTGACCCGAAACGGGCGGACGTACTGCGGCCCGGCGTTCACCGTGAACGGCGTGGTGGTGTGGGGCCTGACTGCGGGAATCCTCACCCATGTCCTGGACGAACTGGGCTGGTCTGTGCCCTGGGACGCTTCCCGGAAGATCCCGGCGCCGCTGTAGGGGCCGTCAGGAACGGCGCCGGCGGATCGGTTCCGGCGGGACCGGCAGGTCACTTCGCGTCCGCGTACGAATCCACCACTGTCACGTTGACGGGGAACTCCAGCGGAATCCGGCCAAACAACAACCGGGTGGCCACCCGCGACGACTCATGCACAATTTCCGTCACGGCGCCCACCAGGGCGTCCGGACAGTGGACCATGACTTCGTCGTGCAGGAAAAACACCAGCTCAGGGCGGGTTGTTATTGCCGTGCCGGCGGGAGCACCGCCGGCGGGCGCAAGGGCACGGTCGGGCAGCAGGGCAGGTTCGGGCGCGAGGGCGCGCAGCCGGCGCCGCAGTTCGGCCAGCCAGCAGCACGCCCACTCCGCCGCCGTTCCCTGGACCACGAAGTTGCGGGTGAAGCGGCCCCGCGAGCGTGCCGCGGATTCAGCCCGGCGCTGTTCGTCGGCGGTGCTGCTGCGCTGCCCGGCCCTCCATTGCTCCGAGACCGGGGGTGTGCTGCGCCCCAGGTGGGTGGAGACCTGTTCGCCACGTTCGCCGGCCCGGGCCGCCTCTTCCACGAATCCCACGGCCCGCGGGTACATGCGCGTCAGCTGCGGCATCAGCCTGCCCGATTCGCCCGACGTCGACCCATAAATGGCGCCCAGCAGCGCCACCTTGGCCATGGCCCGTTCGCCGCCAAAGCCCTGGGCGGCGATGCCGGCATACAGGTCCTTGTCGCGGCCGGCGGCAGCCATCGCCGAATCCTGGGCCAGGGCGGCCAGGACCCGCGGCTCCAGCTGGGCGGCATCGGCCACAACCAGCTTGAACCCGGGGTCCGCCACCGCAGCCCCGCGGATTTGCTTGGGAATCTGCATGGCCCCGCCACCGCGGGACGCCCACCGGCCGGAGACCACCCCGCCCACCAAGTACTCGGGGTGGAAACGGCCCGCACGCACCCACTGGTCCAGCCAGGCCCATCCGTTCGTGGTGAACAGCCGGCTCAGTTTGCGGTAGGCCAGCAGCGGCCCAATGGCGCGATGCTGGTATTCCTGCAACTCCCAGGACCGGGTGGACTTGGCGTCTATCCCGGCCCGGTGGAGGGCCCTCATGAGGTCTTGCGGGGAGTCCGGGTTCAGGGCCGGTGCGTCCAGGGCGGCCCGCAGTTCCACGGCCAGGGCCTCCAGTTTTGGCGGCCGGGCGTGGTCCGGCGGCTCGGTGCCCAACAGTTCATCCAACAGCCTCCTATGCAGGTCGGTGCGCCAGGGGATGCCTTCATTTTGCATCTCGGCGGCCACCAAGGCGCCGGCGGATTCCGCAGTGGTGAGAAGTGACAGCCTGGCGGGGTGTGTGGAGGAGGCAATGGCGGTTTTTTGGGCCGCAAGTTCCGCCGCCACCGCGTCCAGGCCCCAGCCGGCGTTCCTGGCGGGCTGGTCAAAGAGGCTGCCCTGGGCCGTGTCGGGGCCGGCCGCCGGCGGCAAGTCCTCGGGCGGCAGCGCCCGGGCGCGCTGCCGGTAGCCGGTCCCCGCCGTGAATTGGGAATGCAGCAGGATTGCCTGGCACAACGCCAGGTCGTGGCACCGCTCCACACGCGTGCCCGCGGCCAGCAGCCCCGGATACCAGTGTTGCGCGCGGTCCCACACCCACCGCGGCCGGTGCTCACGTTCCGTGGCCCGCACGGCCCCGGCCAGGGAGGCGGCGGCGACTTTCCGGACGTCGGATGCCGGGCTGCCGCCGTCGTCCCATAGCTGGAGCTCGACGGCGGCGGGCTCGGCTGCGGTGGCCAGTAGCGCGTACATTCCTCCATTCTCCCTTGCCTGGCGGTCCTTTCGAACATTTGCACGGGGGCCTCGGGCGGGGACCCCCTCCGGAGCTGGGATGGTCCGCCGCGGCTGCCGCCTCCACAGCCGCCCCGGCCCTCCGCCTTGTCCACATTCGGCGGCCGGCCACTGGAACGGCCGCCCGTGCCGGATGGACAGTGGATCCATGATGACACGAATGAACGCCCGCCACGGGCCGGATGCCGGACCGCATGCCGCCACGGCGGCTGCACCGCATGATGTCCCGCCGGCGTGGCTGCCGGGCCCCGGAACGACCGTCATGGTGGTCTCCGGGTCGCCCGCGCTCCACGGCGAGGTGGGGCGCGTCTGTGCGGCAGCCGCCGTCGAACTGGTCATTGCTGAAACCGTCGATCAAAGCGGAGGACGGTGGGCGGACATGGCGGCGGTCCTCATTGGCAGCGACGTGCCGGGCGGGCTGCCCGGGTGGCGCGGGCCCACCGTGGTGGTGGGGCCGGCCGGGGACGCGGGGCGGATGTGGCTGCAGGCCTCGCGGCTGGGTGCGGACCGGGTGGCCGTGCTTCCGGATTCCGCACAATGGCTGGCAAACTATTTCACCCGGTTGCGGGAGCCCGCCGCCGGGCCGGGGATTGTGGGCATCGTCGGAGGCTGCGGCGGGGCCGGGGCATCAACCCTGGCCGCCCTCGTGGCCGGGCAGGCGGCGTCGCGGGGGATCCGGGTGCTGCTGGTGGACGGCGACCCGTGGGGCGGGAACCTGGATGCTGCCGTGGCCGCGGACGCCCTCCCCGGCCTGCGGTGGCCGGATCTGCTGCACGCCTCGGGGGCCATCAACCCGGAACAGCTTGCCGCCTCACTGCCGCAGCTGGCCGGCATGTCACTGCTCTCGTGGGGTGGGGGCGCGGAGGCCGGTGGCGGTGACCGCGCCGCCGCGGAAGCGGAGGTCATGCGCGCAGCCCGCGACGCGTATGGGCTGGTGGTGGTGGACGTCGGCAGGTCGGCGGGGCCGGCGGACGGGCTGGGCATGCACTGCGACGGTTTTGTCATGCTGGTCCCGGCACGCCTGCGCGCGGCGGCCGCGGCCCAACGCGTGCTCCAGGCACTCCCCGCGGCACCCGTCGGACTGGTCGTGGCGGGGCCGCTGCGCAACGGCGTCGACGCCCACATGGTTTCCGACGCCGTTGGCGTGCCGCTGGTCGGGCACCTGCCGCGGATCAAGGGGATGGAGGAAGCGCTCGACGCCGGGCGCCTCCCCGACCTGGCCCGGCACCGGCAGGTGCGACGCCTGGCCGGCGGAGTCCTCGGCTGGCTCGCCGGGGATGCCTCACCGGAGCCCATGCCTGCCGGACGCGGGAGACGCGGACGATGACCCGCCATGCGGCCCGGGCCCCGTTCGACGCGGCCCGGCCGGCCGGACCGGCCAGTGCCCACCCCGGACGGCCCGGCCCGGCAGCTGTGGATCCGGGTCTGCTCGAAGTGGTCCGGCGATCGGTGCTGGCCGAAGCGGGGCCGGTGACCGAGCTGCGGGTGGCGTCAGCGGTGCGCGAGAGCGGCCGGCTGCTGGGTGCGGCGGGCTCGCTGGCCGCCATGGACAGGATCAATGCCGAACTCAACGGCTTGGGGCCGCTGCAGCCGCTGGCACTGGACCCGAGCGTGACCGACATTTTTGTCAACGCGCCGGATTCAGTGTGGCTGGACCGTGGCGCAGGCCCCGAACCGGTCGAAGTGTCTTTCGACGGGGAAGCCGCACTGCGCGCCCTCGCCGTGCGGCTGATCGCCGCCGGCGGCCGGCGGCTGGATGACAGCTCCCCGTGCGTCGACGTGAAGATCGCACCGGGCTACCGCATCCACGCCGTCCTGCCGCCCGTTTCCTCGAGCGGGACGCTGCTGTCGATCAGGATCGGGCGGCGCCGCTCGTTCACGCTGGGGGAACTGCAGTCCGATGGCTGTGTGCATCCGGCCGTGGCCGTCGTGCTGCGCCGCATCATCGACACCCGTCTCGGGTTTTTGGTCAGCGGTGCCACGGGGGCCGGAAAGACGACGCTGCTCGCCACGCTGCTGGGCCTGTGCCAACCCTGCGAGCGGCTTGTCCTCATTGAGGACGCGGCGGAGCTGGAACCCAACCATCCCCACGTCCTGACCTTGGAAGCCAGGCATGCCAACGCGGAGGGTGCGGGCAGCATTGACCTGCAGGAACTGGTCCGTCAGGCGTTGCGCATGAGCCCCGGGCGGCTGATCGTCGGCGAATGCCGCGGACTGGAAGTCCGGGAGCTGCTCATGGCCCTGAACACGGGGCACAGCGGTGGCGGTGGGACGATTCACGCCAACAGTGCCGCGGACGTGCCCGCCCGGTTGGCCGCGTTGGGCGTGCTGGCGGGGATGAGCATCGAGGCGGTTGCCCTTCAGGCGTCCAGTGCACTTGACGTGGTGATCCATGTCGACCGCGACGCCGGCGGGCGGCGGGTGTCCGGGATCGGGGTGGTGGGACTGCGCGACGGCCGGCTGGCCGTGGTGACGGCCCTGGCCGTGGGCCCGGCCCCGCCCTCCGCACCGGACGGTCCGTCGCCGGCAGGAGGGCAGGTGTCCATGGGACCGGCCTGGCCGGAGCTGGCGGACCGGCTGGGTCTCGACCCCGGGTTCCCCGAGGGGAGAGCACCATGGCCGCGGTGACGGTGTTCGTGCTGGCGGCCGCCGCCTGCCTGCTTTGTTCGGCACGACGCCGGCGCTGGCCCGGTCCCGCCGTGGGCGCCGGTGCCCGGCGGGCCCGTGGTCCGTTCGCAGGTGCTTGGGTGCCATGGCGGCCGCCTGGCCGGGACGGTGGCATTTCGATGCCGCGGTTGGTGAGGCAGCTGGCCGCACTGCTGGCCTCGGGACGGAACGGTCCGGTCTTGTGGGCGGCGCTCGCCGGAGTCCTGGCCACCGAGCAGTCGGCCTCCCGCCAGCGGCCCCGCGCCAACCGTTTCAGCGATGCCCCGGGCCGGAGCCCGGGGCCAAGCAGTGGTGCCGCCGGTCAGCTGCCGCGCCGCCCGGCTCCCCAGGGGGCGGCGCCGCCGGGCGAGCCGCCGGCCCTGGCCGTCATCCGGGCCGTGGAGCGTGCGAGTGCCCTGGGCCTGCCCACGGCCGACGCCATACGGTCCGCCGTGCGCCACGGCGGCAGTGCTGCGCACGGCCCGGGTCGGCGACTCTCCACGGCCGCCGGTACGGCCGGGCGGGCGGCCGTTTGGCTTGAACTTGCCGCGTGTTTTGAGGTGTGCGAAGCCAGCGGTGCGCCGGTGGCTGCCGTGTTGTCTCGGCTGGCGGACCGCCTGGAAACTGAGCAGGACACGGCGGAGCTGAGGGAAACCGCACTGGCCGGCCCCCGGGCGACTGTCCGCCTGCTCACCTGGCTGCCGTTCATCGGGCTGGGTCTTGGCACGGCCATGGGAGTGGACCCGCTTGGCGTCCTGCTGGGAGGCCCCGTCGGTTGGGCCTGCCTTGCCGCGGGCCTGGTGCTTGTGGTGGCCGGGAGGTGGTGGTCACATCGCCTGATTTCCGCGGCCGCGCGCACGCCGTCGCGGCGGGGCAGCCGGGCCGGTCCTGCCACGGTCCCATCACGTCTCCGCCGGGCGGCTGGACAAGCCGCCGGTGGCCTCGCTGACGGGCGACGGTAGTGGCGGCCCTGGGATTTTTTGCGCTGCTTGCCCTGGCGGCAGGCTGCCTGCTGGGGACCGATGCCGGGCGCCGGTGGGACGTCCGGACGGCAAATCCTGCCGGGCCCGGCCATTCCGGTGCAGGGGGTGGGCATGCAGGGGACCCCGTGGCAGCCGGTGCAGGAATGGGGCATGCAGGGAACGGGCGCGGTGCGGCGGGCGGCGGAATCGGTGACGTGCCGCTTCTCCTCGAATTGTTGGGTGCGGCCCTGGACGCAGGGCTGGCCATTCCCTGGGCGCTGGAACTGGTCGCCGGGGTCTCCACCGCACAGATCCGGACGGGCCTGTCCCAAGTGGTGGCCGGGCTTCAGATCGGGGCCTCGTGGGAGCATTCCTGGGAGGGTGTGCGGGACAGGGGCGCGGTGGGTCAACTGCATGCCGCCCTGAGCTTTGCCGCCTTGACGGGCGCGCCGGCGGCGCCGCTGCTCTACGCCGAGGCCGCCCAGCGGCGGCGGCAGGCCCAACGGGATGCCGAGAAGCGGGCCGCAGCACTGGGCGTGAAGCTTGTGGTGCCGCTCGGACTGTGCTCGCTGCCCGCGTTCATCTGCCTGGGCATCGTGCCGGTGGTGGTCGCCATGGTCCCGGCAATGTAGCGGCCGGACCACACCATGCACCACGAATTGCTCCGGTTCGTCCCTCCACAGGGGAGGCTGCGGTGCCCCGGGTCCACGATCGGCACAAGGGGGCTTTCCTCCCGCCAGCGGGCGGGGAAAAGTGGGAAACAGGTGCCGCCCCGGCGGCCCGGCGGATGCCGGCGACTGCCGGATCAGCCCACTCAAAACACAACGAGGAGTCAAGATGTACAGCACCGATTTTCACGCGGCGGCGGCACCGTCAAGTGCACCCGCAGACGGACACAGCAACGTCAGCGAGATCTTCCCGGGGGCCAGCAGCAGGCCGCCGGTCCAAGGCCGGGGGCCGGTTGCCTGGATGGGTCCCGTGGGCCGGCTGCACCGGCTGGGTTCGCAGGCAGGCATGGCGACCGCCGAATACGCGATAGCGACGTTGGCCGCCGTGGGGTTTGCCGGGTTGCTGGTGGTCATCCTCAAAAGCGACGAAGTGCGCGGGTTTTTGTTGAACATCATCCGCACGGCCCTGAGTTTCTGAGCTGGCGGGGCAAGTCGTGGGGCAAGGACGGCCGGAAGTCGGGAGGTGGTGGCGGCGATGAAGCGGCGGCGGATGCGAAAGGGCGGGCCGAGGAAACAGGACGCTGCCCGGCGCGGTTCCGTGACAGCCGAATTCGCCGTCGTCCTGCCGGCAGTGACGCTGCTGTTGGCGTTGCTGCTGCTCGGGGCCGGCGCCGGCATCCTGCAACTGAGGCTTGAGGAAGGAGCCCGGGCCGGAGCCCGCGCACTCGCCAGGGGCGAATCCTCCGCCCAGGCGGTGGACATTGCCAGCCGGGCGACCGGGGGTGCGGGCACCGTCTCGGTGGGCCGGAACGGCGGCTACGCCACCGTGACCCTTACCGGCAGGATGTCCGGACCGCTGGCCTCGATGATGCCGTGGCAGCAAAGCGCGACGGCCTCGGCACGGATGGAAAGTGACGGGTCCGCAGCACGCCGCGCAGGCACGTGGCTGCCCTGCACGGCAGCTTCGGGCGCGGCTGCGCCGGCAAGGACCGGAACGGTCACGCAGGCGGACACTCAGGCGGTCACCCAGGCGGTAGCCGTCGCTGCGGTGCCGTCCCGTGCCCGGACGGTGCCGGCTCGCGCCTGGGCCGTGCCGCCGCGGAAAACAGCCCTGTGGCGGTGGGTCCATGCCCCCAACGCCGTGGCGGGCCTGCCGGGCATGGTGCGAGTGGGAGATGGGCCGGCGGCCTGTCGGCCCGTTCCACGGGGTTGGGGCTGCGGGCCCCTGCCGGCCGCGTGCGCGGGCGGGGCAAACCATGTGTGAGCACGTGCGGAAGCACTGGCGGGCAGCTGAGCCTGAGCGTGGCTCCGGAACGGTGGTGGCTGCCGGGCTGGCCATGGCCCTGCTGATTTTGTTGGCGGGCCTGCTGGGGCTGGTTCAGGCGGCTGCCGCCGCGTCGCGGGCCGCCACGGCAGCCGACCTTGCTGCGCTCGCCGCCGCAGACGCAGCGCGCGGCCTGGCGGACGGCGATCCCTGCCAGGTTGCGGCCCGCCTCGCAGCCCGCCACGGCGCCACGCTGACCGCGTGCCAGGTTCTCGGCCCGTGGGCGGACACGGTGCAGTTGGAAGTGTCGGTCCGTACCTCGCTGCCGTGGCCCGCCCACGGTCTGGCAAGGGCGGGACCCCCGCCGGGACCCCCGCCGGGACCGTGACGGTCAGCCGGCGTGCTTGAGCAGGACGTTCAGGAGCGAGACGGCCCCCGCCTTGTCAAGCGGGTTGTTCTTATTGCCGCATTTGGGGGACTGCACGCAGGACGGGCAGCCGGAACCGCATTCGCAGGCGCTGATCGCATCGCGGGTGGCCGCGAGCCACACCCGGGCCATGCCAAAGCCTCGTTCAGCGAAGCCGGCACCGCCCGGGTGGCCGTCGTAGACAAAGATGGTCGGCTGGCCGGTGTCGGCGTGGATCGCGGTCGAGACGCCGCCCACGTCCCACCGGTCGCTGGATGCCACCAAGGGAAGGAGGCCGATCGCGGCGTGTTCGGCGGCGTGGAGCGCGCCCGGAAACTGTGGTTCCACCAGGCCGCCGTCCAGGAGCGTTCGGTTGTCCATCGTGAACCACACCGCCTTGGTGAACAAGTCCCTCGCACCGAGTTCGAGCGGTTCCTCGCCCAGGACCTCGTTGGAGATGAATGCCTTGCGCTGGAAGGACACCACCTGGGTGGTCACCTGCACCTCGCCAAAATGCATTTCAACCGGCCCCCACGTCTCATGCCGCTCCGATTCCAGCACGGCAATCTGGGTGACGTCGCGGGCCGTCGTGTAGTAGTCGGGGTTGCCGCGGCGGACCAGGGCGCAATGGTCCTGTTCATTGAGCTCGAGCACCACATAGGGTTCGCCCTGATGCACGTATACGGCCCCCTGGTGCGCCTGGTAATGCGATTGCGGGGAGTCCATGGTGCCAAGGAGCGCGCCGGTGTCGGCGTCGATGATGTTGATGGGCCCGCCGCCATCGGCGCGCAGGTTGACCATGCCCGCGGCGCTCTGCGGATGGGTCCAGAACCAGCCGGCGGGGCGCCGGCGCAGGTAGCCGTCAGCCACGAGCTGCTCTAGCAGCTTGGCCGCATTGTCGGGAAACAGGGGCAGGTCCGCATGGGTCAGGGGCAGTTCGGCGGCGGCTGCGCACAGGTGGGGGCCCAGGACATAGGGGTTGGAGGGGTCGAACACCGTGGCTTCCACCGGCACGTCGAAGATGGCCTCGGGGTGGTGCACCAGATACGTGTCCAGGGGGTCGTCGCTGGCCACAAACGCGGCCAGCGCGTCCTGGCCCGCCCGGCCGGCGCGGCCGATTTGCTGGAACAGGGACGCCCGGGTTCCGGGCCAGCCAGCCACCAGGACGGCGTCCAGGCCTGAAATGTCGATGCCCAGCTCCAGGGCGGACGTGCTGGAGACGCCCAGCAGTTCCCCGGATCGCAGGGCCCGTTCCAGGGCGCGCCGCTCCTCCGGGAGGTAGCCGGACCGGTAGGCGGCCACCCGCCCGGGCAGGCTTGGATCCACCTCATCCAACAGGCGCCGGGCCACGCTGGCGATGGTTTCGGCGCCGCGGCGGGACTTGATGAAGGCGATGGTGCGCACACGGGCGGCAACCAGGTTGGCCAGCAGGCCCGAGGTTTCGGCGATGGCGGTGCGGCGCGTCTGGGCACCGTTCTCACCCTTGAATTCGGTGAGCTCGGGTTCCCAGAAGGCCACCGTCGTGGCGCCGTGCGGCGAGGAGTCCTCGGCGACGGTGGTGACGGGTGCCCCGATCAGCCGGGAAAAGGACAGCCCCGGGTCCGAGGAGGTTGCGGAGGCGCCGATGAACACCGGGGCGGCCCCGTAGTGGGCGCAGATGCGGCGCAAGCGGCGCATGAGCACCGCCACGTGCGAGCCGAAAACGCCGCGGTAACTGTGGGCCTCGTCGATGACCACGTACTTCAGGCGACGGAAGAACCGGGCCCACCAGGTGTGGTTGGGCAGCACACCAAAGTGCAGCATGTCGGGGTTGGCCAGGACAAAGTTGGCGTGGTCGCGGATCCAGCGGCGGTCGGCCGGGGCTGTGTCGCCGTCGTAGGTTGCGGGGCGCAAGGTGGGCAGGTGGAGGGATGCCAGGGCCGCCAGCTGGTCCGCGGCCAACGCCTTGGTGGGGGAGAGGTAAAGGGCCACGGCCCCGTCGTGCTCCAGCTTGCCGGGGTGCTCGAGCACCTTCAGTTCGGCCCGGTGCACGGCATCCACCGCCGGGAGCTGGTACACCAGTGACTTGCCCGAGGCGGTGCCGGTGGCCACGACCACGTGTTCGCCGTTGTGGGCGGCGCCGGCCCCGGCAGCCTGGTGCAGCCACGGGCAATCGACGCCCAGGAGCCCGTACGCCCGGACGATGTCCGGGTGCACCCACTGCGGCCAGGGGACAGTCACTGCCTGGCGCGCCGGAATGTGGCGGACGTGCTGGAGCTGGGCGGGGCTTTCACCCCCTCCAAGGAGCGGGATCAGGGGGTCGTTGGAGGGCACCCCATCATTGTGCCACCCCGCCGTTGTGCCGCCGCAGCGCGGCGCCTGCCACCGTCCCCAGCTGGCCCCCAATCAGCCCGCTGCCATGTCCCGTTCGAGCCGGGCCCGCGGCACCAGCACGGTCACGGCGCTGACGTTGCGCCAGCCCATCTTCGCGTACAGCCGCTGCCCGTCGGTGCTGGCCAGCAACAGGCCGGTGGTGACGGGGTATTCCTTGGCACTGGCCGCCAGCGACTGCATCAGCAGCCGCCCGTAGCCCCGGCGGCGGTGGTCCGCATGGGTTTCGATTTGGTCAAAAACGGCATAGTCGCCATAAACGGCCACCTTGCCGCTGGCCAGGACCAGCCCGCCACGGGAGATGGTGCCGGAAAACCGGGCCTGGCAGGTTGACGCCGCACGGCGCCCGCCCATCCGGTCCACCTTCAGTGTCAGCTCGGGGTCGCCCAGGAAGGGGTCCTGGTTGTCCTGGATTTCCATCCGGGCCACCATCATCTGCTCCGACGCGGACAGCATGCCCAGCCCGGCGGCATGGCCCTGCGCCACGTAGCGGTGGATGTCCGGTCCCAGGACGCTCACCGCCCGGTTTTCGGCCTGGGCCACCTTGGCGGCCAGCACGGCAAAATCCGCAGGCTCCGGGTCGCTGATGAAGTATTCCCAGTCGCCGCTGCGGTCCAGGCGCAGGGCGGCGTGATAGCCGGTCTCGAAGGAGGTCCGGTAGCTGCGGAGCGCCGTCCACCCGGCAAACCAGGCGTCCAGCAGTTCCCCAAGTTCCGTGGAACCAGATGTCATTCCACCAGACTATGTCGAGGCCCGCCCAACAAGCCACGCCATGCCCGGTTTGTCTGCGCACCGTACGCTTAAATACGTGGCTTTTAACAAAATTGTGCTCTTTTATGGCTTTGCCCCGGTCCTCGACCCGGAGGCGGTGCGGCTGTGGCAGCGGGCCTTGTGCGAAAAACTGAACCTCAAGGGGCGCATCATCGTCTCCAAGGACGGCATCAACGCCACCGTCGGCGGGGACATCAGGGACCTGAAGCAGTACCTGAAAACCACGCGCGGGTATGCCGCCTTCAGGGACATCGACGTCAAGTGGTCCGACGGCACCGGCGACGACTTCCCCCGGCTGAGCGTCAAGGCCCGCGAGGAGATCGTCAGCTTCGGGGCGCCGGGCGAACTCAAGGTGGATGAAAACGGTGTGGTGGGCGGCGGCAAACACCTCAAGCCGGAGGAACTCCACGAACTCGTTGCCGCCAAGGAAGCCGGCGGCGGCGAGGTGGTGTTCTTCGACGGGCGCAACGCCTTCGAGGCCCAGATAGGCAAGTTCAAAAACGCGGTCGTTCCCGACGTCGCCACGACGCACGACTTCATCGCCGAACTGGACTCCGGCAAGTACGACAGCCTCAAGGACAAGCCCGTCGTCACCTACTGCACGGGCGGGATCCGCTGTGAAGTGCTCAGCTCGCTCATGGTGAATCGCGGCTTCACGGAGGTCTACCAGCTCGACGGCGGGATCGTCCGCTACGGCGAAACGTTCAAGGACAAGGGCCTGTGGGAAGGCTCGCTCTACGTCTTTGACAAGCGCATGCACCTCGAATTCAGCGACGAGGCGAAGACCATCGGCCGCTGCATCCGCTGCGAGCGCCCCACCAACAAGTTTGAAAACTGCTCCAACCCCGCCTGCCGCAACCTGAACCTGTACTGCGCGGACTGCTCCTCCGCCCCGGAAACGCTGCAGTGCCCCCAGGGCTGCACCACCTGACGCCTTCCCGCAACCACGCACGACGCCGGACACCCGCCCGGGTGCCCCGCGGCACCCTGCGCTGCGGCAGCCGCCCTACCCGGCAATCAGCTCCTGCACCGGTCCCTCGTGCAGGGCCAGGTAGACGCGGTTGCGCAGCCGGTTTGCCTCCCGGGCGGTGAGGGTCCGCTCCAGCGATTGCAGCGTCAGGCGCACCAGCACGTTTGCCTGCCCGGATCCAGGGCCGGCCGGGCCGGCCTCTCGTGCCACGCCCAACCTCGACAGCGCCGCCGCGGGCAGCACGGACACCGGGGTTACCGCCAGCACGTCCAGCCCTGCCAGCACATCGGCATCCGGCCCCAGCGCGGTACGGGCGGCATCCCCCAAAACCTCGGCGTCGACGTCGTCGGCGCAGAGCAGGGACAGGTCGCGGCGCACCGGCGGCATGGCGGACACGGGGCGGTACGGCAGCAGGTCCGCCATTTGGGCGGCGACGCGGGGATCGCTGGAGCGGAGCAGGCGGATGTCGTCGATGCCCTTTCGCAGCATGAGCGCCCTGTCCAGGCCCATGCCCAGCGCCAGCCCGCACCAGCGCCGCGAATCCAGCCCGGCCGCGCGCAAAACGGTGGCGGCCACCAGCCCGGCCTCGGCCAGCTCCAGCCACCCGCCGTCCACCTGGACGTCCAGCTGGACGCCGGCGGTGGTGTACGGGTGCACGCTCGGGACGGCACGCCAGCGCGTGCCGGGCAGGACGGCGTCGACCACGCTGCCCAGCATGTCCGTGAGGTCCGGCACGCCAAGCAGCCCGCGCGAGCGCAGGCGCCACAGCTCAAGCTGGTGCGGGGTGCCCACATGGGTGCGGTCCACGGCGTCGGGCCGGTACACGAGGCCCGGCAGCACGTGCAGGGTGTCGTGGCGGCCCAGTTCGGGGCGCAGTGAATCGAGGACGGCGGGCATGCCCGCGGAGGTGTGGCTGCGCAGCATGACGGTGGGGCTGACGTGGCGGGAATAGCGTGCATCGCAGGTGACGTCGCCGCTGCTGAAGCCCAGGCGGTCGTAGTTGTCGCGGGTGGAGACCAGCGGGCCGGGCCTGTGCACCTCAAGCGGCACCTCCCAGTGCGCGGCAAGGGCGCCGGAAACGACAGCCGAGAGCTGCGCGAGGGCATGGCCGGAGGCGGGGTCGCTCAGGTCGGGGATGGCCAGGGCGGCGCTGAGCTCAGCGGGGGAAAGACAGGCATGCATGGGTGAATCCTTTGAAGTCCGGGAGGCGGTGGGCACGAACCCCTCAGCCGCTGCCGGATGGACTCAGCGCGTCAGCGAAGCAGCCCATGCGGCCAGAGGCGGCCGAGGGCAGGTAAATCGCTGGACAAGGTGCATGCTGCCATCGTACTCCCCAGGCCCTCCCACTGCTCGCTCGCGGGGCGAGCTTGCTGCGGGGCCCTCCCGATCCACCCGAGGGGCCCCTGAATCCACCAAACTCGTTAGGCTGGGAGAATGACCGATTTCGCCACCGTCCCGGATGCCCCGCGCAGCGACGACCCCGCCCTGCTGGCGTCCCTCGCGGCAGGCCTGGCCGCCCTGGACTACACGGTCGACGGCGTGGCAGCGCTCCTTGGTGCCGAAGCCCACCAGGCGCTGGGCCGGGACCAGGTGGTCCCGGCGCTGCTCGCGCTGCGCGGACGGACCGAACCGCTGGCCACGGTGGTCCGGCTGTGGCTGCTGGCCGAGCCCGTCGACCGTGCCGCGCTCGCCAACGCCCTGCCCGGCACCGGTCCACGGGTGCTCGAAGCCCTGGGCCTGGTGGAGGCCGCCGGGACACACCAGCTGCGCGCCGCCGTCGACCTGCGCCCCTACGGCTGGCCGGCCGAAACGCCGGACGGTGCCGGCACCGACCTCTGGGTGGCCAGCGACCTCGGTGCCCACCAGCGGCCCGGCGTGCTGCGCCACGACCACGTGCTTGGCATCGGCCAGGCGTCGCTGACCCTGGCGCAGGGCACCATCCGGCGCGTGGTGGGCCGCGCCCTCGACCTGGGCACGGGCTGCGGCATCCAGCTGTTCCACCTGCTCCACCACGCCGGCACGGTGGTCGCCACCGACATCTCGGTCCGCGCGCTGGCCTTCACCCGCTTCAACCTGCTGCTCAACGCACCCTCGCTGCGCCTGTCCGCAGCCGACCTTGACCCCGCCAACCGGGACGCGCGCGTGTCGCTGCGGCTGGGCAGCCTCCTGGATCCGGTGGCCGGCGAATCCTTCGACCTGGTCGTCTCCAACCCGCCGTTCGTCATCACGCCCCGGCACCGCGGCGAGGACACCGGCGAACAATTCACCTACCGCGACGGCGGCCTGGCCGGCGACGCCATCGTCGAAACCCTGGTGCGGGAACTGCCCGGCATCCTGGCACCCGGCGGCATCGCGCAGATGCTCGGCAACTGGGAAGTGGGGGCGGACGACGCCGGTGCCGGGCCCGGGTGGGCCGCCCGTCCCGGGCAGTGGGTTCCGGACGGGGTGCAGGCCTGGTTCATCCAGCGAGAGCAGCTCAGCCCCGGTGCCTATGCCGAAACCTGGCTGCAGGACGCCTCCCAGGGGCGGGACAGGCAGGCCTACGCCGACGCCTACGCGGACTACCTCCACGACTTCGCCACCCGCAACGTGGCCGGAATCGGCTTTGGCTACATCCTGCTGCGCAAACCGGATGCCGTCCAAGACGGGGCCGCACCGGGACCGGCCTCACCCGGCGGCGATGCACCGTTCCACACCTCCGCACGCTTTGAGGAAATCCTGTACCCCGTGGAGCAGCCCGTGGGCCCTCACCTGGCGGCGGTCCTGGACCGGGAGGCCTGGCTGGACGCCCGGAAGTCCATCCTGGGCGAGTACCTGGTGGTGGCCGGGGACGTCACGGAGGAACGGCACCAAAAACCCGGCGCCGAACACCCCGGCGTCATCCTGCTGCGCCAGGGGGCGGGGCTGCGCCGCACCAACCTGCTCAGCACCGAACTGGCCGGCTTTGTCTCCGCCAGCGACGGCGACCTCACCGTGGGCCAGCTGATCGGCGCGCTCGCAGGGCTGCTGGAGCGGCCCGATGCGGGCTTCGCCGACAGCCTGTACGGCGAGGTGCGCAACCTGGTCCGCGACGGCTTCCTGGTGCCGGCAGACCTCACTGCCGAACCGCCCGCCGACGTCCCTGCCGACAGCGCCCCCGACGGAACCGCCGGGACGGCGCCATGATCCTTGCCGCCAACGCGCCGTGGTGGGCCATCCTGCTGTGCCTGGTGGCCGCCGTCGTCCTGCCCACGTTGATCGGCCTGGAACGCCAGGTCAACAACAAGTCGGCCGGGATGCGCACGCACGCCTTGGTGGGCCTGGGTGCGGCGTTGTTCGTGGTGGTCAGCAAGTACGGCTTTTCCGACGTCCTGGAAACCAACCTGGTCCGGCTGGACCCGTCCCGGGTGGCCGCCCAGATCGTGACCGGGATCGGCTTCATCGGCGCCGGGCTGGTGTTCGTGCGCCGCAACAAGGTCCGTGGACTGACCACGGCGTCGTCCATCTGGCTCACGGCGGCGGTGGGCGCGGCAGCCGGTGCCGGGCTGGTGCTGTATGCGGCATTCACCACGGCCGCGTACTTCCTGATTGTGCTGGCCTACTCGAAGGTCCTCGAACGCGGGCGGCTGTTTGGCCGCAGGTACCACGTGCTGCAGGTGCAGTATGTCGACGGCACGGGTGCGCTGCGGGAGATCCTGCAGGCCTGCACGCAACAGGGCTTCCAGATCCTCGGCTTCAACACCCGCTCCGTTCCCGAGGGCGGGGAGAGCACCGTGGGGCGGCTGCTGAACACCGAAGCGCTGCCGGAATCGGTCCGCCTGGTGGAGGTCGAGCTGGAAATTGAGGGGCTCGGGGAGAAGGGCGGCCTGCTCTCGGAACTGGCCCGCCTGCCCACGATTGCCGCCGTGACGTTCGACGACGAAATCGAGTAGGCGCGCGCCTGCCCAAAGCGGCCCGGATTCGCCTCCAATACGTGTTCGCGGTAAAAATATGGTGAACTAGGCTCATGGGGGGCGCCTCCCGCCCACCCTTTCATTCCCTGTAGGAGTACCGTGCCAAGCAAGGCAGCCAACAAGCCAAAGACCGGCAAGAAGCTCGTCATCGTCGAGTCCCCTGCCAAAAGCAAGACCATCGCCAAGTACCTGGGCGAGGGGTTCGTCGTCGAAGCTTCCATTGGCCACATCCGCGACTTGCCGCAGCCTTCGGACCTGCCCGCAGAGTTGAAAAAGTCCCCCATCGGCAAGTTTGCCGTGGACCTGGAAAACGGCTTCAAGCCGTACTACGTCATCTCCCCGGACAAGAAAAAGAAGGTGGCGGAGCTCAAGGCGCAGCTCAAGGACGCCGACGAACTGTACCTCGCCACCGATGGGGACCGCGAAGGCGAAGCCATCGCGTGGCACCTGCTCGAGGTGCTCAAGCCCAAGGTCCCGGTGCACCGCATGACGTTTGCGGAAATCACCAAGGAGTCGCTGCAGCGCGCCTTGGGCAACCTGCGCGAGCTGGACACCGACCTAGTGGATGCGCAGGAAACCCGCCGCGTCCTGGACCGGCTGTACGGCTATGAAATTTCCCCCGTGCTCTGGCGCAAGGTCTCCCGCGGCCTGTCAGCCGGGCGTGTGCAGTCCGTGGTGACCCGCATGGTGGTGGAGCGCGAACGCGAGCGCATGGCGTTCCGGTCCGCCGGCTACTGGGACCTGCTGGGCACTTTCGCCCCGGACGCCTCCGCCGGCGAGCCGTTCAGCGCCAAGCTGACCGCCGTGGACGGCAAACGTGTCGCCTCCGGCCGCGACTTCAACGACAAGGGCGAGCTGACCGGCAAGAACGTCGCCCATTTGGACGAGGCAGCCGCCACGGCGCTTGCCGCCGGCCTGCAGGACGCGGACTTCGCCGTCCGCTCCATGGAGCACAAGCCCTACACCCGCCGGCCCGCCGCGCCGTTTACGACCTCGACCCTCCAGCAGGAGGCCGGGCGGAAGCTGCGCTTCTCCTCCAAGTCGACCATGCAGACCGCCCAGCGGCTGTATGAAAACGGCTACATCACCTACATGCGTACGGACTCCTCCGCGCTGAGCGACGAGGCCGTCAACGCCGCCCGCCGCCAGGCCTCGGAACTGTACGGCCCCGAATTTGTGCCCGCCGCCAAGCGCGTCTATGCGAACAAGAGCTCCAACGCGCAGGAGGCCCACGAGGCCATCCGCCCCGCCGGCGACTCCTTCCGCACCCCGGCCCAGGTGGCCGGCGCCCTGCGCGGCGACGAATTCAGGCTCTACGAGCTGATCTGGAAGCGCACCGTCGCCTCCCAGATGGCCGACGCCAAGGGCTCGACGGCGACCATCAAGCTGGGTGCCGCAACGGTGGCCGGGGCAGCCGCCGGGCAGGACGCCGAGTTCTCCGCCTCCGGCACCGTGATCACCTTCCGCGGCTTCCTGGCCGCCTACGAGGAAGGCCGCGACGAATCCCGCAACGCCGCCGACGAGTCGGACCGCCGCCTGCCCAACGTCAAGGAAGGGGACGTGCTCAAGGCCGCCGACGTCACGGCCAGCGGCCACGAAACCTCCCCGCCGCCGCGCTTCACGGAAGCGTCGCTGACGAAGGAAATGGAAGAGCGGGACATTGGCCGCCCGTCCACCTACGCCTCCACGCTGTCCACCATCATGGACCGCGGCTACGTGCGCAAGCAGGGTTCGGCGCTGATCCCCACCTGGATCGCCTTCTCTGTGATCCGCCTGCTGGAGCAGCACTTCACCTCCTACGTCGACTACAAGTTCACCGCCGGCATGGAGACCGGCCTGGACAGGATCGCCAACGGCGAGGACAAGGGCTCGGACTGGCTCAGCCACTTTTACTTTGGCGACGACTCCGACGCCGGCCTGCTCGCGATCGTGAACAACCTGGGCGAGATTGACGCCCGGGACATCAACTCGATCAAGATCGGCGACAACCTGGTCCTGCGGGTCGGCAAGTTCGGCCCGTACCTGGAAAGCACCGTGCCCACCCTGGACCCCAAGACCGGGGAAATCATCGAGGCCGCACGCGCCAACGTCCCCGAGGACCTGGCCCCGGACGAGCTCACCCCGGCCAAGGCGCAGGAACTCATGGAGACGGCCGCCCCCGAGGAGCGGGTGCTCGGCGTCGAGGAGGCCACCGGCCGGACCATCGTGGCCAAGAACGGCCGCTACGGCCCGTACGTCACCGAGGTCATTCCGGAACTGACCGAGGAGGAAATCGCCAACCAGCCGGTCGAGTACTACAAGAACGGCAAGCCGAAGCCGCCGAAGAAGCCCGTCAAGGCCAAGCCGCGCACCGGGTCGCTGTTCAAGTCGATGACCGTGGACACCGTCACGCTGGAGGAGGCGCTGGCCATCATGAGCCTGCCCCGCGTGCTGGGCACCGACGCCGAAGGCGCCGAGATCACGGTGCAGAACGGCCGGTTCGGCCCGTACCTGAAAAAGGGCTCCGACTCCCGCTCCATCGGCTCGGAGGAGGAAATCTTCACCATCACGCTCGAGGCGGCCCTGGAGATCTACTCCCAGCCGAAGCAGCGCGGCGCCCGTGCCGCGGTTCCCCCGCTGGCGGAGTTTGGCGACGACCCGGTCTCCGGGAAGAAGATCGTGGTGAAGGAAGGCCGCTTTGGCCCGTACATCACCGACGGCGTCACGAACATCACCGTGCCGCGCGGGACGGATGTGGCGGAACTCACGCACGAGGCCGCCGTCGGGCTGCTGGCGGACAAGCGCGAGCGCGGCCCGGTCAAGCGGACCGCCAAGGCGCCGGCCAAGCGGAAAGCCCCGGCGCGAAAGTAGCCGGGCCGGACCGTGTTCGGGACTGGAACGCGCAATAATGGGCACATGAGATTAGGCGTGCTCGACATCGGTTCCAACACGGTCCACCTGCTGCTTGTTGACGCCCGCCCGGGGGCCAACCCCGTGCCGTATGCTTCGCACAAGCGTGCCCTGAGCCTGGTGCAGTACCTGGACGGCGACGGCAACATCAACGATGAGGGCCAGACCGAGCTAATCGAATTCATCCTGGAGGCGTGGGAGTTCGCGGCCAAGCACCGGGCCAAGGACCTGCTGGCCTTTTGCACCTCCGCGATCCGCGAGTCGACCAACGGCGCGGCCGTGCTGGCCCGCGTGCAGCATGAAACCACGATCGCGCTGACGGAGCTCACCGGCGACGAGGAATCCGCCATGACGTTCTTTGCCGTGCGCCGCTGGCACGGCTGGGGCGCCGGGACCATCCTGAACCTGGACATTGGCGGAGGCTCCCTTGAAATCGCCCAGGGGTCCAACGAGCTGCCCGACCTGGCCCATTCGGTGCCGCTGGGCGCCGGCCGGCTTACGCGCGACTGGCTTACCGAGGACCCGCCCACGGCCAAGAGCGTCAAGGAGCTGCGCAAGCACATCAAGGCGACCCTGAAGGGGCCCGTCGCCGCCACGCAGGCACTTGGCGCGCCCAACATCGTCACGGGCTCCTCCAAGACGTTCCGGGCGCTGGCCCGCATTACCGGGGCGGCTCCGTCGGCCATGGGGCCCTACGTGAAGCGCGAGCTGCACCTGACCGACCTGGGGCTGTGGAGCCAGCGGCTGTCCGCGATGTCCTCGGCGGACCGGCTGCACCTGCCCGGCGTGTCCGTGGCGCGGGCCAGGCAGGTGCTGGCCGGGGCGCTCGTGGCGCAAACGGCCCTGGAACTGTTCAAGACCCAGTCCCTGCAGATCAGCCCGTGGGCGTTGCGCGAGGGGTTGATCCTGCGGCGCCTGGACCAGCTGGTCTTTGACGGCCCGTTGGATCCGCCCGCGCATGTGGGTAGGCTGACCAATTCGGCAACCCTTTAGGCGGTCATGAACACACCACGGACGGATTCCACCCCCTCGGACGGCACGGCGCCGCCGGCCGGCACGGCGGCGGCAGGCGGCCAGGTGCCCCGGCGCCCCATCCCGGTGGCGCTGTCCACGGCGTCGGTGTACCCGCTGAGCGTGCACGACGGTTTCGCCGTGGCCGCGGACCTGGGCTACGACGGCGTCGAGGTGCTCGTGACCCACAACGGCGACAGCCAGGACGCCCGCGCCCTGTCCACCCTGGCCGAACGCTATGACCAGCCAATCCTGGCCATCCACGCACCCACGCTGCTGCTGACCCAGCAGGTGTGGGGCAGCGCCTGGAACAAGGTCCAGCGCTCCGCCCAGATGGCCGTGGACGTTGGCGCCGACGTCGTGGTGGTGCACCCGCCGTTCCGCTGGCAGAACGACTACGCGGAGACGTTCGCGCACGGCGTGCGGGACATTGCCGATGCGTTCGGGGTGCGCATCGCCGTGGAAAACATGTACCCGTGGCGGGTCCGCGGCCGGGAGGCCCTGGCCTACCTGCCGCACTGGGACCCGGTGCCGCTGGACTACCGGGACGTCACCTGGGACTTCTCCCACGCCGCCTCCGCCGGGGCCTCCAGCCTGGACGCCGCGAAGGCACTGGGATCCCGGCTGCGGCACATCCACCTGACGGACGGCATCTCGCCCTCGACCAAGGACCAGCACCTGATCCCCGGCCACGGCACGCAGGAGTGCATGGAGGTGCTCCAGCACATTGCCGGCAACGGCTTTGACGGCGCCGTGGTGGCCGAGATTTCCACCCGGAAGGCCAAGGGCGCCGGCCAGCGCGAGGAATGGCTGGCCGAAACCCTCGAATTCGCCCGCGTGCACCTGGGCCAGACCATCGCCTGACAGCCCGGAGCCGGCCAACCGGACCCCACGCCTTAACAACGCTCGGTTGCAATCGGGGGTGTTTGGGGCAACGCTTCCGCACCCGGCGCGGGAGCGTGGGGAAAAACACCCCCGGTTGCGCGGGAGCGTTTGTTGGTTGCTGCCTGGGCCGGGGCCTGGGGCATGGGACCGGGGCTTGGTGGACCAGGGCCTGGGGCTTAACGGCCTGGGGCTTAACGCGAAATCGCCGGAGAACATGTGGCCAGTGGATGGGGGGAAACACTGGCGAGTTCTCCGGCGATTTGACTGGTCTTCAGGACAGGACCAGCCCGATCATCACTCGCACCCTTATGAGGTACTTAAAACAATAGGGAGCGTGCTTGTGAATAGTCCGGGCAGAGACTGTGCATTTGCCGTTAAGTCGGGCCGGTGGCTACACGTCACCAAGAGTCACCAAAAACCGACCTGTTAACCCAAATAACCCGGTTAACGAGAAACGCCGGAAGCAATGCCAGGCCTTGGGGGAAACCTAGCCGCTTCCGGCGCTCCGGACCGGCTGCTGAAAACAACTGCCGGTCCGTCATCACTCGCACCTTTATGAGGTGGTTATGACAGTAATGGGCCTTTCTGGGCAAAGACCGCCACGGGGCTGGGAAAAGGCTGGCAGTGTCAGGTCCGCCCGTCCCGTGACGGCGCGAAACGGCGCTTTGTTGCATGCGGGGCGCCGGGGCAGAAAGATGGGGGGATGAGTAAAAAGATCGTATTTCTAGGCTGCGGATCCATGGGTGAGGCAATTTTGACCGGACTGCTGGCTGCCGGGACCACGCCACAGTCCGTCACCGTGACCGTTCGCCGGCCCGAACGGGCTGAAGAACTGGCACAGGCCCACGGGGTCACCGCGCTGGCCTCGAACGAGGAAGGGAACGCCAACGTCGAGGCCGTGGCCGGGGCCGACGTCGTGATCCTCGGCGTCAAGCCTGTGGGCATTGCGGCGTTGTGCCGGGAGGTCGCAGGGGCCCTGGAACCCGGCGCCGTGGTCATCAGCGTAGCGGCCGCCGTTTCCCTGGAACAGCTGGAAGCGGCGCTGCGGCCCGGCCAGCCTGTGGTGCGTTCCATGCCGAACACCCCGCTGAAGGTGGGCCGCGGCGTCGTGGCCCTTTCCGCCGGAACCGCCGCCGACGAACACCACCTGGCCGCGGCGCACGAAGTCTTTGACGGCGCCGGGGTGGTGCTGGACGTTCCGGAGGACCAGCAGGACGCCGTGTCCGCCATCAGCGGTTCCGGCCCCGCCTACGCCTTTTACCTGGCCGAGGCCATGGCGGCCGCCGGCCGGGAGTTCGGGCTCCCGGAGTCGATCGCCCAGGTTTTGGCCCGGGAGACGGTGGCGGGGGCCGGGCTCATGCTTGCCGAGCCCGGTGCCGACGCGGCCGTGCTGCGCCGTGCCGTGACCAGCCCGAACGGCACCACCGAGCAGGCCATCGCCACCTTCGACAAGCTGGGCCTGCCGGGCATCGTCAGCGCCGGGGCGAAGGCCGCCGCGGCACGCGCAGCCCAGATCACCGAAGAGCTCGCCGGAAAGTAGCCCAGCCGCAGCCGGCCCGGCGGCCTCGAGGCTTCACCGGGGCGGGGCGGCCTCAAGGTCCAGCAGCAGGGCCTTGGCTTCCGTCCCGCCCACGTACGCGCCCCGGCTGCCGTCGGAGCGGACCACACGGTGGCACGGCACCACCAGCGGCAGCGGGTTGCGGGCGCAGGCAGTCCCTACGGCCCGCACGGCGCGCGGGCTGGACGTCAGCGCAGCCACGGCGGCGTAGCTGGCCGTGTGCCCGTAGCCGATCTCGGGCAGGTGCGCCAGCACCTCGCGCCGGAAGCCGCCGGCCAGGCGGAAGTCCAGCGGCAGCTCGAACCGTCGCCGCCGCCCCGCAAAGTACTCGTCCAGTTCGCGGGCAGCCTCGTCCAGCCGTGCCGGGGCCCTGAGGATGCGCGGGCTGACCGTCGACGCCAGCGCGGCCAGCACGGCGTCGTGCCCCTCCCGCGCAAACGCCACCCGCACCAGCCCCGCCTCGGTGCCGGCCAGCAGCAGCGGCCCCACGGGGGACTCCACCACCCTGTACGCCACATCGATCAGGCCGTCCGCCGACGCCGCAGCCAGCAGCGACGCCCGCAGCCGTGCCATCGCCGGGGCCTCGCCCGCCGCCACTGCGGCAAGGTCCACCGGCAATCCATGGTTCATGCTCATAGCCCTCTCCCTTCCGTCCCGGACAACCCGGCCGGCCCGGCCAGGCGCGCCCGCAGTGCCTTCATCCCGTCGGCCGAGGCCCGCCGCGCCGCCGCCTCCGAATTCCCCAACAGGGCCGCCACCTCGGCATGCCTGAGCCCGGCCAGATGGTGGTAGACCACCGCCTCGCGCTGCCTTTTCGGCAGAGCGCCAATTGCCGCCCACACGGCGGCCGCGTCCTCGCCGGCCTCCACGGCATGGACGACGGCGTCCCCTCCGCCCGCGTCCGTCCCGCCAGGGAGGGTGGCCGCCTCCGTCCCGCCCGGGCGGCTGGCCGGCACCGGCAGCCGGCCGGCCTTCCGGTGGTGGTCGGCTGCCTTGTTCCGGGCAATCGTCACCAGCCACGCCTCGGCGTTGAGGGGCTCGGTGGACGGGTAGGCGCGCAGGGCCGCCAGGAACGTTTCCTGCCAGACGTCGTCGGCGTCCTGGACCCCGACCAGCGCCCGGCACACCCGCAGGACGGCGGTGCCGTGGGCTTCCACGAGGGCCTCGAACGGCGCCCGCGGGGCTGCGGCACGGCTCAAAACAACGCTTCGGTGTGGGTCCGTGACGGGTTTTCCAGCTCCAGCAGGAACTGTTTCCGCCCGAGCCCGCCGGCGTAGCCCACCAGGGAGCCGTCGGCGCCCACCACGCGGTGGCACGGGACGATGATGCTGATGGGGTTGCGGCCGTTGGCCGAGCCCACGGCCTGCGCCAGGGAACGGTCGCCCAGCAGTTCGGCAATGTCGCCATAGGTGCGCAGTTCGCCGTACGGGATCTGGCCCAGGGCGTCCCAGACGCGGTGCTGGAACGGGTTCCCGGCGGGTGCCAGCCGCAGGGAAAACTCCCGTCGGCTGCCGGCGAAGTATTCGCCCAGCTGCCGTGCCGTCGCCGCAAGGACGGGAGAGGCCGAGGTGTCGACCCGCTCCCCGAACGCCTCCCAACCCGGCCGGCGCCGGTGTTCGGCCATGTACACGGCCGCCAGCCCGGCGTCGTTCGCCACGGCGGTCAGCGGGCCGATGGGCGAGTCAAAAACGGTGTAGGTGTTCATGTTTTTCCTCCATGCCCTGTAGACGCCCGCCGCCCCGAAAACGTGAGGAGCGGCAGCTGCGGGTTTCAGGGCCGGGCGGCGAAGCGTTCGAGCAGGTCGACGTAGCCGGAGACAATGAGCATGTCGCGCCCGGACACGCGCGTGTGGGGCTGGGCATAGGTGAAGTCCTCGCCGGGCGACTTCACCCCGACAATGGTCACCCCGTACTTGGAACGGACCTTGGACTCCTCGAGGGTGAAGCCCTGGGTCTCCTTCGGCGGGTACATTTTCACGATCGCGAAGTCGTCGTCGAACTCGATGAAGTCCAGCATGCGCCCGCCCACCAGGTGCGCGGCCCGGACGCCGGCGTCGGCCTCGGGGTAGATGACGTGGTTGGCGCCGATGCGCGTGAGGATCTTCCCGTGCGACTGCGTGATGGCCTTGACCCACAGGTGCGCG
Source organism: Arthrobacter sp. SDTb3-6 (assembly GCF_013376095.1). Lineage (GTDB taxonomy): Bacteria > Actinomycetota > Actinomycetes > Actinomycetales > Micrococcaceae > Specibacter. The sequence goes on from NZ_JAAMFN010000029.1 coordinate 27,519, forward strand.
ATGCCCAGGTCCACCAGGTTCACGGTGATGAGGACGCTGGATTCGATGGAGGTGCCCACCCCGACGACGGCGGAGCTGAAGTCCTGAGCGCCGAGCTGGCGGAGCGCGTCGATGTTGGTGGCGTCGGCCTCGACCACGTGCGTGAGGACGCCGGCCCACTTCTGGACCAGGGCGGGGTCGCGCTCGATCGCGAGCACCTCCCGGCCCTGCTTGACCAGCTGGTGGGCCGTGGACGCACCAAAGCGCCCCAGCCCAATGACCAGGACCGGCGCATTGTGCGGCGGGCGGTTGCTGGAATTTACCTTGTCAGCCAATGATGGGCCTCTCTTCCGGGTAGTGGTACAGCTGGCGGCGCTGGCGCAGGGCCAGGGCGGCAGCGAGCGTGATGGAGCCGACACGGCCAAAGAACATCAGGGCGCAGAGCACATACACGCCCGACGGCGGCAGCTGGGCGCTGAGCCCCGTGCTCAGGCCCACGGTGGCGAAGGCAGAGATCGTTTCAAACAGGACCCGGTCCAGGCCCTGTCCCGAGATGGCGAGCAGCAGCCCGCAGGCGATCATGACGAACGTGGCGCCCATCATGATCACGGAGATGGCCACGCGCATGGTCCCCTGCGGGATGGTGCGGCCGTAGATTTTCACGTCGTTGTCGCCGCGCGCCTCGGCCACGATGGCCAGGAACATCACGGCCAGGGTGGTGACCTTGATGCCGCCAGCCGTCGACGCCGAACCGCCGCCCACAAACATGAGGGCGTCGGTGAGCAGCATGGTGGAGGAATGCATGGAGTTCATGTCCACCAGGTTGAAGCCCAGGGACCTGGTCATGATGGAGGCAAAGATCGAGTGCGTGATCTTGTCGCCCAGGCTCATGTTGCCGATGGTGGCCGGGTTGGTCCATTCCATCGCGCCCCACAGCACGGCGCCGGCCACCAGCAGTATCAGCGAGACCTGGATGGTGAGCTTGGCGTGCAGCGTCCACTTCCTGAAGCGGAAGCCGCTGGCCAGCAGCACCATCAGGACGGGGAAGCCCAGGCTGCCGATGAAGCCGCCCACCATCAGCGGCACCAGGATCCACAGGTCCGCCTCGTAGGGGACCACGCCGTCGGAATGGGGGGTGAACCCGGCATTGTTGAAGGCCGAGATCGAGTAAAACGCGGCATGCCAGATGGCCTGGGGCAGGGTTTCGCCCAGGACCAGGAACCGCGGGGCCAAGATGAGTGCCAGCGCCGCCTCAATGGCCACGGAGGTGCTGATGACGATCCGCAGCAGCGTGCCCACTTCGCCCAGCCGCCCGGCGTTCATGGCTTCCTGGGCGATGAGCTTGCCGCGCACGCCCAGGCGCTTGCTGACCATCAGCGACATCAGCGAGGCCAGGGTCAGGATGCCCAGGCCGCCGACAAAGATGCCGATCAGGATCACCAGCTGGCCAAAAAACGACCAGTGCAGGGCGGTGGAGACGGTGGTCAGCCCGGTCACGCAGACGGCGGAGACGGCCGTGAACAACGCGTCGTGGAAGGCTGTGGCGTGGCCGTCGCGGGCCGCCGCGGGCAGGGACAGCACCAGCGTGAAGGCCAGGATGACGAGGGCAAAGACGATCAGCGCCAGCCGTGCCGGGGAGCTGTTGGCGACGCGGTCCACAAAGTCGCGGACGGTGACCACAACCGCGAGGGGCCAGCGGTTGGCCGTCGGGGCCTGGGTGGATTTAGTGGCCAAGGTGTATGCCGACCCTTCCTGCCCGTTGTAAGCCTTCCTGTTCCCTCCCTGCTGCCGCCGATACGGCAAAGCGGCGGGGAGTTCGGTAGCCTGTGATGGATGTCATCCATTGCCAGCACCGGGCCATCGGCCGTCCCGACAAGCATAGTCTGCGATGCGGCCATGGCTGCGTACAATTTTGGCCCCTGCCACCCCATGTCGCCAAAGCGGCTGGAGCTGACCTCCCGGCTGGCCCGCGAGCTGGGCATCCTGGACCTGCCGCAGGTGGCCGTTGCAGCGGCCCGCGTGGCCTCCGACGATGAGCTTGCCACCGTGCACAGCCCCGCCTACATCGCCGCCGTCAAGCGCGTGGGGGAGGACCCCGGCCGCCCCGATCCGGACCACGGGCTGGGCACCGAGGACGACCCGGCCTTCGCCGGCATGCACGAGGCCAGTGCCCGCCTGGCCGGCGCCTCCTTGAACGCCGCCGACGCCCTCATCTCCGGGGCCGCCGTGCACGCCGTCAACTTTGGCGGCGGCATGCACCACGCCAGCCGGGAGAAGGCCAGCGGATTCTGCATTTACAACGACGCCGCCATGGCCGTGCAGCGCCTCCTGGACGCCGGCGCGTCCAGGATTGCCTACGTGGACATCGACGCCCACCACGGCGACGGCACCCAGGGCATCTTTTGGGACGACCCCCGGGTCCTGACCATTTCCCTGCATGAATCCGGGCTGACCCTTTTTCCCGGCACGGGCTTCGCGAACGAGATCGGCGGGCCGCAGGCGCAGGGCTCGGCCGTGAATGTCGCCCTGCCGGCCGGCACGTCCGACGGCGGCTGGCTGCGTGCCTTCCACGCCGTGGTGCCGCAGCTGGTGGAGGCCTTCGGCCCGGACGTCATCGTCAGCCAGCATGGCTGCGACTCGCACCGGGACGACGATCTGACCCATTTGAACACCAGCGTCGACGCCCAGCGGGAGGCTGCCCTGTCCATTGCGGCCCTGGCCGGCAAGGTGTGCGGCGGCCGCTGGCTGGCGACCGGCGGCGGCGGGTATAACATCATCAGCGTGGTCCCGCGGGTGTGGTCGCACCTGATGGCGATAGCCGCCGGCTGCCCCGTCCCGCTGCGCACCCCCGTCCCTGAAGCGTGGCGCAAGCATGTCCTGGAACGCTACGGCCGGGTGGCGCCGCTGCTCATGGGGGAGGATGCGGACACCTGGTGGAGGTCCTGGGAAGTGGGCTACAACCCCTCCGACGCCGTGGACCGCACCATCATGGCCACGCGCAAGGCGGTGTTTCCGCTCTACGGGCTGGACCCGTGGTTCGATTGAAGATGCCGTGGCGGGCATATGTCGCTAGGGTGGTGTGATGGTCGTTGAAGCAGTATTCGCAGTCATTGCCGAGGTCACGCGCAGGGACATCCTGGAGGCACTGGCCACCGGGCACAAGGCTGTGGGCCAGCTCGTGGAGGAACTGGGGGTGTCCCAGCCCACCGTGTCCAAGCACCTGCGCGTGCTGCGTGAGGCCGGCGTGGTGACCATGCGCGCCCAGGGCCAGAAGCGCTTCTACAGCATCAACACCGAACCGCTCACCCTCGTGTCCGAATGGCTGGACGGGCTGGGCGCCGGGGTGGCCGCAACGCCGCGGCCTGTGGCGCCCGCACGGGTGGCCGCGCCCGCTCCCGCAGCCCCGGCCGCTCCCACCCCGGCAGCCCCGGCTGCTCCCACCCCGGCTGCCTCAGCAGCCCCAGCCCCCTGGACAGTTCCGGCCACACTGGCCGTCGTCGTGCCGGCCGCCGCTGCAGCCCAACTCGAGCCGGCAGGCCTGCCGGTGCCGTCCGGCGTCGTCCAGGACGGGGCGCACGATCCCTCCGTGCAGCAGCAGATCACCCGCAGTGTGGGGCGTGCGGCCAACAAGGCCGCGGACCTGCTGGCCAACCTGCCGTCCTTTCGCCGCCGCAAGGACTGAACACGCCAAAAACCGGACGGGCAGCTGCCGCCACGCCCCCGTAACCGTTCGATACTTGCAAGATCATGCATGTGGTCTCAAATGGCAAGAAAAATTGGCGTTAGCGGCCGGGTGATTGGAACATTGCAATCAAGCATATTTATTCGCCCCGTCGCGGGGCCCGTCATTGTAGGGAGACTCATGGACACCAGGCTCGAAGCCGTCCGGGACCAGGTATTGGCCCGCAACCCCGGGGAAAAGGAATTCCACCAGGCAGTCATCGAAGTGTTCGAGAGCCTGGGCCCGGTACTGGATAAACATCCAGAATTCGTTGATGCGGCCGTGCTGCAGCGGTTGTGCGAGCCCGAGCGCCAGATCATCTTCCGGGTGCCGTGGGTCGACGATGCGGGCCGCGTGCAGATCAACCGCGGCTTCCGCGTTGAATTCAACTCGGCCCTCGGCCCGTACAAGGGAGGGCTGCGCTTCCACCCCTCGGTGTACCTGGGCATTGTGAAGTTCCTAGGCTTCGAGCAGATCTTCAAGAACGCCCTGACCGGGATGCCGATCGGCGGCGGCAAGGGCGGCTCCGACTTTGACCCCCGCGGCAAGTCCGACGGCGAAGTCATGCGTTTCTGCCAGTCGTTCATGACCGAGCTCTACCGCCACATCGGCGAGTACACCGACGTCCCCGCCGGCGACATCGGCGTGGGCGGGCGCGAGATCGGCTACCTGTTCGGCCAGTACAAGCGCATCACCAACCGCTACGAGTCCGGCGTGCTGACAGGCAAGGGCATCGGCTGGGGCGGTTCCCTGGTGCGCCCCGAGGCCACCGGCTACGGCACGGTGCTGTTTGCCCAGGAAATGCTCAAGACGCGCGGGACCTCCTTCGACGGCCAGCGTGTGGTGGTCTCCGGATCCGGCAACGTGGCAACCTTCGCCATCGCCAAGGCCCAGCAGTTTGGTGCCAAGGTCGTGGCCTGCTCGGACTCCTCCGGCTACGTTGTGGATGAGAACGGCATCGACGTTCCCCTGCTGCGCCAGATCAAGGAAAAGGAACGTGGCCGCCTCAAGGAATACGCGGTCCGCCGCGGCGCCTCGGTCAGCTACGTCGAGGGCGGCTCCGTCTGGGACGTGGACACCGCTGTGGCCCTTCCCTGTGCCACACAAAACGAACTCAGCACCGAGGCGGCAACACGCCTGGTGAAGAACGGCCTCATCGCCGTCGCCGAAGGCGCCAACATGCCTTCCACGTCCGGCGCCGTTGCCGTCTTCCAGGAAGCGGGCGTCCTCTTCGGGCCCGGCAAGGCGGCCAACGCCGGCGGCGTTGCAACCTCCGCACTGGAAATGCAGCAGAACGCCAGCCGTGACGCCTGGTCCTTCGAACACACCGAGCAGCGCCTCACGCAGATCATGGTCGGCATCCATGACCGTTGCGCCGAGACCGCCGAGACCTACGGATCCCCGGGCAACTACGTGGTTGGCGCCAACATTGCCGGCTTCGTCAAGGTGGCCGACGCCATGCTGGCCCAGGGCCTGATCTAGGGGCCGGTCTTCCGGACAGCACTACCACGCACCTTCGGCGCGTCCCCCATCCGGGGGACGCGCCAAAAGTGTCCTGGCCGCAGGTACGGTGCGGGACCGGCGCAGCTGCGGCTACGCTGGAAGCGGGACCGGCGCCACGGACGCCGGCCACGTCCTTGGGGAGGGTGAACCGTGGTCAGTGCAAAGGCGCCTGGGCATGTGGCGGTTGTTGGTGCGGGGATCATCGGGCTCTCCACCGCCTGGTATCTGCAGGAGCGCGGCATCGGCGTCACCGTGGTGGACCGCGGCGGGGTTGCCAGCGGTTCCTCGTGGGGCAATGCCGGCTGGCTGACCCCGGCCCTCACGCTTCCGCTCAGCGAACCCTCCGTCCTGGCCTACGGCCTGAAGGCGATGCTGGATCCTGCCTCGCCGCTGTATGTCCCGTTCTCCGCGGACCCGCAGTTGCTGAAATTCCTGGCCGGCTTTGCCCGGAACTGCACGCCCGGCAGGTGGCGGGCCGCCATGGGCGTCTTTGCCGAGGTGGGCCACACCGGCCTGGACGCCTTTGACGAGATTGCACAGGCCGCCGGACCCGGCGCCGAGCCCACCCGCCCGGCCGATCCCTTCCTGGCGGCCTTTGCTTCCGTGGCGGACCGCGATGCACTGGTGAAGGAATTCCGCGTGATCCGCGAGACCGGCGGCAGCGTCGACTACTCGCTCATGTCCGGCGGGGAAATCCGCGGCCTCGAGCCCGCCTTGGGCGCCGGCGTGGTGGCAGGCATCGGGATCCGCGGCCAGCGCTACCTCAACCCGCCGAGGTTCATGGATTCACTGGCCCGGTCCGTCACCGCCCGTGGCGGCACCATCACGGGTGCCTTCAACGTCCTGGACGTCCGTGACACCGGCACCGGCGTGGAAATCATTGGCTCCGAGGGGCGTGCCCTTGCGGCCGACGCCGTTGTCCTCGCCACGGGCGCGTGGCTGGGGGCCCTGGCCCGCAGGTTCGGCGTCAGGCGGGTGGTCCAGGCCGGCCGCGGCTACAGCTTCACCGTGGTGCCCGGGGCCATGCCCGGCCGTCCCATTTATTTCCCTGCCCAGCGGGTGGCTTGCACCCCGCTGGGCGACAGGGTCCGGGTGGCCGGCATGATGGAGTTCCGCGACGCCGGTGCACCCCTGGACCCGCGGCGGATCCAGGCCATCGTGGCCGCCGCGGCGCCCATGTTCACGGGTATCGACTGGGAGGACCGTGCCGAGGAATGGGTGGGCGCACGGCCCTGCACCACGGACGGCTTCCCGCTGGTCGGCGCCTCACGGTCGCCGCGCGTGCACGTGGCCGGAGGCCACGGCATGTGGGGCATCGCGCTGGGCCCGCTGACCGGCAAGATGGTGGCCGCCGGGCTCACCGGCACCACGCCGCCGGCCATCATGCGCCACTTCAACCCGCTGCGCTGAGCCCGCAACACAAACGGTCACAATTTGGCGCGGCGTCACAGGGCGGCCTACAGTAAAGCCATGACAAACCGTTGGTATGCGTATTTTTCGTTGGCTCTGGAGGGGCCCGCGTCGAACTGACACGCATCCAACACACCTTCAGAGCCAACAGGACAGGGAACATTCCCTGTCCTTCGCCATTTCCAGGCGGGTTTCTGAACAGGGGCCCGCTGCCACCTGACATAAGGAACCGCCCCGTGACCACCACAGCAGCAGAAACCACCAGCACCGCAAACCTGCGTGTCAGCCAGTTCACCGCACTCCCGTCGCCGGCCGAACTCCAGGCCGAGCTGCCGTTGGACGCCCAGGCGGCCAACGTCGTCGAACGCGGCCGCGACCAGGTCCGGGCGGTCCTGGACGGGGTCGACGACCGCCTGTTGGTGATTGTGGGCCCGTGCTCCATCCACGATCCCGCCGCCGGCCTCGAGTACGCGCACCGGCTGGCAGCGGCAGCCAGGGAGCACGAGGAGGGCCTGCTCGTGGTGATGCGCGCCTACTTCGAAAAGCCGCGCACCACGGTGGGCTGGAAGGGCCTGATCAACGATCCGCTCCTGGACGGCAGCCACGACGTCGCCACGGGCCTGCGGATGGCCCGGGAATTCCTTCTCGGCGTGGCCCGCCTCGGCCTGCCCGCCGGCACCGAATTCCTCGAACCCATCAGCCCCCAGTACACGGCCGACCTCATCGCCTGGGGCGCCATCGGGGCGCGCACCGCCGAAAGCCAGATCCACCGCCAGCTCTCATCCGGGCTGTCCATGCCGGTGGGCTTCAAGAACGGCACCGACGGCGACCTCCAGGTGGCCCTTGACGCCTGCCAGGCCGCGAGTGCCGCGCAGTCCTTCCTGGGGGTCGACGGCGACGGCCGCGCCGCCCTCGTGGGCACCTCCGGCAACCCGGACACGCACGTGATCCTGCGCGGCGGCCGCAAGGGCCCCAACTACGCCGCGTCCGACGTCGAGGCCGCCGCGGCCCAGGCGGCAGGCGCCGGGATCAACCCCCGCCTGGTGGTGGATGCCAGCCACGCCAACTCCGGCAAAAGCCACCATCGGCAGGCCGAGGTGGCCCTGGAGATCGGCGCCCAGCTCGAAGGCGGCGGCCCCTCCTCGCAGGCCATTGCCGGCGTCATGCTCGAAAGCTTCCTGGTGGGAGGGGCACAGAAGCTGGACACCGGGGAGGTTGCTGCGGGCACGGCCCGGCTGAGCTACGGCCAGAGCGTCACGGACGCCTGCATGGAGTGGGACGTGACGGCGGATGTGCTGGCGAAGCTGGCCGGGGCCTCGCACGCACGGCGCACCCGGGCACAGGAACAGCGCCCGGTCCCGGCCGGCCCAAGTTTCCGATAACAGCTTTCACTTTGGACCCGCCAGCATCTAGAGTAAGGCGTATAGTAGTCCGGGCTGCAGTTTTCCCGGGGTCATTCCACTCGACAATAGCGAAGCATGGGGCCAAGGTGCAGGAGCAAAACTTCTCCGATGTGAACTTCCTGACGGTCCAGGAAGTTGCGGAGCTCATGCGCGTGTCGAAGATGACCGTTTACCGCATGGTGCATGCCGGAGAGCTGCCCGCCGTCCGCTTCGGCCGGTCCTACCGGGTGCCGCAGAACGCCGTGGAGGCCATCCTGAAATCGCCGGTGGTGGAAGAACGGGGCCAGGGCAGGCGGCGGGACGGGGCCGCCGGTTCGGCGCATACCGGCTAGAGGCGGTACCCTAGGAAAGATCCATTTTCGGCTTTGACCGATTCCTGCGATCGGTCGACCTAATCGTTCACGGCTTCTTTTGGGGCCAACTATGTAGTTTGTGAGGAATCCATGGGTTCAGTTATCAAGAAGCGCCGCAAGCGGATGGCCAAGAAGAAGCACCGCAAGTTGCTTCGCAAGACCCGCCACCAGCGCCGCAACAAGAAGTAAGTACGCTTCTGCACAAGGCACCCGTCCACATCCGTGGGCGGGTGTTTTCGCTTAAGGACGCCCGTCACTGGCCGGCACGGCACGGTGCGGCGCCTTACTTGCGGCGCCCTACTTGCGGCGCATGGAGGAAATGCCCCGCCACAGCCCGTACACCACGCCGGCGCCCGTGGCGGCCTGCAGGCCCAGGGTGGCGGCCCGGCGGCCCGAACGGTAGTCGTAAATGGGCCAGTTGTGTTCACGGGCGTGGCGGCGCAGCCTGGCATCGGGGTTGATTGCCACGGGGTTGCCCACCGTGGTCAGGAGCGGAATGTCGTTGTACGAGTCGCTGTAGGCCCAGCACCGGGCCAGGTCCAGCCCCTGCATTTCCGCCAGCTCGCGCACGGCCCGGCCCTTGGCGGCGCCATGGAGGATCTCGCCCACAATGCGTCCGGTGTAGAAGCCGCCGTCGACCTCGGCCACCGTGCCCAGGGCGCCGGTCAGCTTGAGCCGCTGGGCAATGACGCCGGCCACCTCCACGGGTGTCGCCGTCACGAGCCACACCTGCCGGCCGGATTTGAGGTGTTCCTGGGTCAGGGCCAGGGTGCCGGGCCAGATTTTCGAGACGATCATCTCGTCATAGACTTCCTCGCCCAGGTGGCGGACAAGGTCGGCGCTGATGCCGGCGGCCAGTTTTTGCGCCGAGTCCTGGATGGAATGGACGTCGGACATGTTTTCCCCGCGCAGGATGAACTTCGCCTGCTTCCACGCGAATCCGGCGGCGTCACGCAGCGTGAAGGTCTTCTTCTGGTACATTTTGCGCGCCACGTGGAACAGGCTGGCGCCCTTCATGAGCGTGTTGTCCACGTCAAAGAATGCGGCTTCGCCCTGGAGTTTCGCAGCGGTCGAGGCAGCCTCGGCGCTATCGGTGGTCACATCGGGCATGCAACGAGTCTAGCCATTCCAGACCCGCCTTGCCCGCTGCACCGGATACGGCGCGGTTAATAGTGGCCGGGGGCGAAGTGTGCGTACGGTTAACAGATGGAGCCAGTTTCCGGCGCAACGCCGACCCTTGAATTGATCACCAAGGCCGAATGCCACCTGTGTGAGGACGCCCGGGCGGTGGTGGCCGCGGTGGCCGCACCCCTGGGCCTGGCATGGAGCGAGCGCCGGATCGACGGCGATCCGGCGCTCACCGGGCGGTACGGCGAGGAAGTCCCGGTGGTCCTGGTGGACGGGGTGCCGCGCGACTTCTGGCACATCGACCCGGTGCGCCTGCGCACCGTGCTCGTGGGCCTGATGGGGGCGGACGGGCCGCCGGAGGCCGCGGGGCAACCCCGCTTTGGCTAACCCGGGCCCCGGTCCTACAGTTGATAATGGCCGACGGCGGACCGTGGGGACATTTGTTTCCCGCCCGGGTGTGGCCTTGCAAAAGAATTTGGAGTGTCACCTTGTCCCCAGCGCAGACCCCGGAGGAACCGGCTGCAGAATCGGCCCGGCAACTGCCCCCTGCCACGGTGTCACGGCTGACACTGTACCTGCGCATGCTCAATGCGCTCCTTGCCGAAGGCACGGAACGGGTGTCCTCGGAAGCCCTGGCCGAGTCGGCCGGCGTCGGCTCCGCCAATGTCCGCAAGGACCTTTCCTACCTGGGCTCCTACGGCACCCGCGGGGTCGGCTACGAGGTGGGGCACCTGAGCCGCAAGATCGCCCAGGCGCTGGGCCTGACCCACGAATGGCGGGTGGCCATCGTCGGGGCCGGCAACCTGGGCCGGGCACTGGCTAGGTACGCCGGCTTTGAATCACGCGGCTTTGACGTGGTGGCCTTGTTCGACGCCGACCAAATGCTGGTGGGCACGGAAATCGGCTGGCTGCGCGTCACGGACGTGGCCGAGCTGGAACACACGCTGGAGAAGACCCGGGCCAACATGGTGGTCCTGGCGCTCCCTGCCGCCGTGGCCCAGGCGGTGTGCGACCGTGTGGTGGCCGCCGGCATCCACAGCATCCTCAGCTTTGCGCCCGTCGCCCTTACGGTGCCCGCCTTCGTCAACCTGCGCAAGGTGGACATGGCCACGGAACTGCAGATCCTCGCCTACCACGCCCAGCGGCTGGCCGACCCGCGGCTGGAGCAGGACCGGCCCGGCGCCTGAGTGCACCCGGGCAAGGCCCGTCCGCCCAGTACCTGTCCGCCCAGTACCTGTCCGTTCAGTACCCGTGCGGGCCGTTGCCAGGGACGCGCTTGGCGAAGTATTCCTTGGCGGGGGAGCGGAAGAGGATGATGATGCCCACGACCCCCAGCCCCACCTGGACGATCGTGAAAATATTCGGCTGTGTCAGCGCCGCCAGGGACACGATGGCCAGCACCAGCCCCGTGGTCCGTGCCCAGCCGGCGCCGCGGCGGATTTTTACCGCGAGCCAAAAATAGGCCACTGCGGCAATCAGGCTCAGGACCGTGGCGGCCACCAGGAGGCCGGTGATCGCGGACTGGTCCGCCAGCAGGGAGCTGTAGGCCGGATCGCTGGGCAGCGCCGACGTCAACGCGTCAATGAGGGTGCTCCGGGCCGCCGGCAGGAACAGCACAAACAGCAGCAGCACGGCGGAAAGCGCCTGCAGGGCGCCGGCGGCCATGATCAGCCGGCTGGCGAGCGCCACCGGACGCGGGGCGGCCAGGTGCTGGCCCGGCGGGACGGGGCCGGCGCCGCGGGGCGGCAGCTTGCCGCCGTTGGCCTGGCTTCCGGAGCCCCGGTAATCCGGCCCCCCGTAGCCGGGATAGGCGGAGGCGGGCGGCAGGCCCCGGGAGGGTCCGGCGTCGTGGTTGGCTTCGGTGGACGACGGCGGCTGCCAGCCTTCCGGGGCGTACTGGCCGTAGCGCGGCACACCGGGGGAGACCTCCCCGTAGTGCCCGGGTCGGGGACCGGAGGCGGGCCGCTCTTGAGGAGTTTCGTCAGGAGTGGTCATGGGAGTGGTCCCTTTCAGTGGCGGCCGGCGGCAGGCAAAACGGCCGCGCCGGGTGTGTATTTAACCCTACGCGACCGCGTGCCGGGGAACTACCCGGCAGGTCCCTGCACGGGCCCCCGGGATGTAAAAAAGCGACGTGCCGGCCCGCCATGGGTGGCAGGCCGGCACGTCGCGTGGTGCAGGGGTGTGGCTAGGCAGCCTTCACGAAGGCAACGTCCAAGGTGATGGTGACCTTGTCGGAGACCAGGACGCCGCCGGCCTCGAGTGCAGCGTTCCAGGTCAGGCCGAATTCCTTGCGGCTGATGACGGTCTTGGCTTCAAAGCCTGCGCGGGTGGCGCCGAACGGGTCCACGGCCACGCCGTTGAACTCGCCCTTGAAGGTGACGGTCTTGGAGATGCCGCGGATGGTCAGCTCACCGGTGAGTTCAAAGTCGCCTTCGTCGCCGGAGACGCTCGTGGAGGTGAATGAAAGGGTGGGGAACTGCTCGACGTCGAAGAAGTCCGCGCTGCGGACGTGGCCGTCGCGGTTCTCGTCGCCGGAGTTGAAGCTGGCGGCCTGGATCGTGGCGGTGACGTTGGCGTCGGCCACGGTTTCACCCAGCGTCAGGGTGGCGGCCACGTCGGTGAACTTCCCGCGGACCTTGGAGATGCCGGCGTGGCGGACGGTGAAGCCCACCGCGCTGTGGGCGGCGTCAAAGTTCCACGTGCCCTGGCTCAGGCCTACGGTTTCAACAGCTGTTGCAGTCATGGTTTCTCCTTGGGGAATGTACTTGGGAAATACGTTGGATACGGCGTTCAGGACCCGGGGGCCGAATCCTTCACCGGGTATAAGCATGCGTTTGCATCTAATATTCCCCAGGCGGGACATTTTTTTTAAAAAGTTTTCAACCGGCCCGTTGCCACTGTGGCGCCCGAGTCTGGGAATTCCCTGATTAACCCCCATCCCCGTAACTTTGAGAAACTTGGACACATGCCCCGAGTCACTGTTCACCTTCTGCGCCATGGCGAGGTATTTAACCCCGACGGCGTCCTGTACGGCAGGCTTCCCGAATTCCACCTCTCCGACCGTGGCCGTGCCATGGCGGACATGGTGGCCGGGCACTTCAAGGACCTGGCAGAGCGGGGCGCCGCCCCCGTCCACCTGGTGGCCTCGCCGCTGGACCGTGCGCAGGAAACAGCGCAGCCCACGGCAGCCGCCCTGGGCCTGGACATCGTCACGGACCCGCGCATCATCGAGGCGGAAAACCACTTTGAAGGCATGAAGGTCAACAAGGCCGAGCTCCTGAAGCCGCGGCACTGGCGCTACTTTGCCAACCCGCTGCGCCCGTCCTGGGGTGAGCCCTACGCAGCCCAGGCGAAACGCATGCTCGAAGCGGCACGGGACGCCCGGCGTCGTGCCTTCGAGTTGGGCGGGGAAGGCGCGCAGGCCATCATGGTCAGCCACCAGCTGCCCATCTGGGCCACTCGGCGCAGCGCCGAGGGCAAGCGGCTGTGGCACGACCCGCGCCATCGCGAATGCACGCTGGCCTCGCTGACTTCCCTCATCTTTGAGGGCGACGACGTCGTTGGCGTGCAGTACAGCGAACCCGCAGCGGTGCTTTTGCCCGGCGCAGCGACCACGCCCGGAGCCTGAATGTGCCGTCCGGGCTAGGCGAAAGCCACCTTTTCGACGTAATGTAGAAATTCCGATGGAAAAATCCGCCGTGCCACGGCACTGGAAAAGCGCAAGATGAAAGACAACTAGAGTGACTTCCTCGATGAGCCGCCGTTCACTGTTCGCCGCCACCGGCGCCGTGCTGGCCGTTGGCCTCGCCGCGTGCACGGCCAACGACCCCCTGGCAAAACAAGCCGTGGCCGGGGACAACAAGGGCTTCGTGGCCGGCGACGGTTCGGTCACCGAATACGCCGCGAACAAGCGCAGCGCACCCGTGGACTTTTCCGGGACGCTCTTCAAGGGCGGCACCGTCAGCGCCGCCCAGCTGCGCGGCAAGGTCACGGTCCTGAACTTTTGGTACGCGGCGTGTTCCCCGTGCCGGCTGGAGGCGCCTGACCTGCAGGCCCTGCACGTTGAGTTCGAACCCAAGGGCGTGGAGTTCCTCGGCGTGAACATCCGCGACGAGGCGCCCACCGCCGAGGCGTTCGAGCGCACCTTCAAGCTGACGTACCCGAGCATCATGGACAAGGACGGCGGCGTGCTGCTGGCGCTCTCCCAGCGCGACCTGGTCAAACCCTCCGCCGTGCCCACCACCTTGGTGCTGGATAAGCAGGGGCGTGTCTCCGCCCGGCTCCTGGGCACCGCGGACAAGGGCACGCTCAAGGCGCTGATCATCTCTGCACTGGCCGAGAAGTAGGGCCGGTGTCCACCAACCCATTTGCCGAAATCATTAGCAGCGGCTCCATGCTGCTGGCCATCCCGGTTGCCTTGCTGGCCGGGATTGTGTCATTTCTGTCGCCCTGCGTTCTGCCGCTGGTTCCCGGCTACCTCGGCTACGTCAGCGGACTGACCGGGGCCGACCTGCAAAAGCAGCGCAGGGGGCGCATGCTGCTGGGCATTGGGCTGTTTGTCCTGGGGTTTTCCGCCGTCTTCGTGCTGATCGGCGCCATGTTCGGCCAGCTGGGTGCGTGGCTGCGCACGCCCGATGCCGCCTGGGTGACACAGGTCCTGGGCGCCGTGGTCATCCTGTTGGGCGTAGTGTTTCTCGGGGGACTGGGGTGGTTCCAGCGGGACGTGAAGATCCATGCCAAGCCGCCGGCGGGCCTGTGGGGCGCACCCGTGCTTGGCATCACCTTCGGGCTGGGCTGGGCGCCGTGCATCGGCCCCACGTTGAGCGCGGTCCTGGCCCTGACCTACTTTGACGGCAGCACGGCGGCCAAGGGCGCGTTCTTGACGTTTGTGTACTGCCTGGGGCTCGGGGTGCCGTTCCTGCTGATCGCCCTGGGTGTCCGGCGCGGCCTGGGCGCCCTGGCGTTCTTCCGCAAGCACCGCCGCGGCCTGCAGTGGTTTGGCGGCGGGATGCTGGTGGCGCTGGGCGGACTGATGGTGACGGGCCTGTGGGGCACGTGGATCAACGAGCTGCAATTCTGGTTTGCCGGAGAAGTGAGACTGCCAATCTGATGAGGGAAAATTCGGTGCAAGACGTGCAAAGCAAGAAGCCGGCCAAGAACGATGTCGAGCTGCCCCGGCTGGGCTTCTTCGGCATGCTCCGCTGGGCCTGGCGGCAGCTGACGAGCATGCGGACCGCGTTGTTCCTGCTGCTTCTGCTCGCCGTGGCGGCTGTTCCGGGGTCTATTTTCCCCCAGCGCGCCTCCAACCCGTCCACGGTCACGCAATATTTGTCGGACCACCCCACTTCCGGGCCCATCATGGACTGGTTCAAGCTTTTCGACGTGTACTCCTCGCCGTGGTTTGCCGCCATTTACCTGCTGCTCTTCACCTCCCTCGTGGGATGCGTGCTGCCCCGGGCCAAGATCCACTGGAAGGCCATGCGCTCGGTGCCCCCGCGCACGCCCAAGCGGCTGTCCAGGCTGGCCGAATACGGCACCGTGGAAATTCCGGCCGGCAGCGGCGTTGACGCAGACCAGGCCATCAAGGATGCCGCAGCGGTCCTGAAATCCCGGCGCTACCGGGTGGACGTGCGCGACCTTGGCTCGGACCGGCCGTCCGTGGGCGCGGAAGTGGGCTTCCTGAAGGAAGTGGGAAACCTGGTCTTCCACATCTCCATTCTGGGCGTCCTCGCATCCGTGGGCTTCAGCGGGCTGGCAGGGTACAGCGGCCAGCGCGTGGTGGTGGAAGGCGATACCTTCGTCAACACCCTGGTGGGCTATGACACCTTCACTCCCGGCGCCTACTTCAACAGCGACCGCCTGAGCCCCTACTCCGTCAAACTGGACAAGCTCGTGGTCAAGTACGACAGGGAATCGCCGGGCCACTACGGCCAGCCCATCGACTTCACGGCCTCGCTGACCACCAAGGACGGCGCCGGCGCCCCCGCCAAGCAACAGATCCTGAAGGTCAACGATCCCGTCTCCATCGGCGGCACCAACATCTACCTGGTCGGCAACGGCTACGCCCCGGTGGTGACCGTCAAGGACGGCAAGGGCAACATCGCCTTCCAGGGGCCGGTGGTCACCATCCCCACGGACGGCGCCTACACCTCATTGATGGTCATTAAAGTTCCTGACGCCAAGCCCAAGGAACTGGGCTTCGTCGGCTTTTTCCTGCCCACGGCCCTTATCGACAGCAAGGGTGTGGCGTACGGCTCCGACCCCGACCCGTTCAACCCGCAGCTGAACCTCAATGCCTACACCGGCGACCTGGGCCTGGACAACGGCGTGCCCCGCAACGTCTACACCCTGGACACGTCCAAGATGAAGCAGATCAACGGCCGCGACCTGAAGGCCGGTGGCATCGTGCTGGCGCCCGGGCAGAGCTACAAACTGCCGGAGGGCAACGGCACCATCAGTTTCGACGGCATCAAGCGCTTCGCCGCGCTGGACATCCGCCACGACCCGGGACAGGTCTACGTGCTGGTGTTTGCCGTCCTGGCCCTGGCCGGGCTCATGGCCTCACTCTTCCTCAACCGCCGCCGCGTGTGGATCCGCACCGGCAACCACCCGGACGGACGCACCATGGTGGAATTCGGCCTGCTGGCCCGCGGCGAGGACCACCGTTTGGCCGGGGAAGCAGCGGCCATCCACAAGGCACTCCACGTGAAGTGGGTGGTGCCACAAGCCCCGCAGGGGGAAGATGGAAAACAGCCGTCCAGCCATCAAGGCGACACCGGAACCGATGCCGCCGTGTCAAGTACCGTGTCAAGTAAGGACCACTAATGCCAACAATCAATGATGGCCTCGCCCTGCTCAGTGAGCAGTTCATGCTCATGGCCGGGCTGGCCTACGCCGTTGCGTTTTGTGCCTACGCCTGGGACCTGGTGACCTACAGCAAGGCTGTCCGCCGCGGCCTGGCCGTGGCGGACGAGGCCGGGAATGCCCGCTCCGTGCCCGCCCAGGCCGACCGGCTCGTGGGCGTTGGCGCCGCAGGAAGCATCGGCCAGGACCTCGGCGCGGGGCCCCTGGACCGCGGCGTGCGCCCCAGCAGCAAGACGCACGCCGGTTCGGACGGCATCACCGCCGGCGATTCCATGCGCTACGGCAAGGAAAAGCGGCGCGCAGCGAGGGTCGCCGTGGCCATCACCATCGTGGCCGCCGTCGTCCAGGGCCTGGCGGTGCTGTTCCGCGGCCTGGCTGCCGGGCGGGTGCCGTGGGGCAACATGTACGAATTCTGCACCACCGGCGGGTTCACCGTGGCGCTGATCTTCCTGCTCGTGCTGACCCGCCGCGACCTGCGCTTCCTGGGCACCTTCGTCATCGGCCTGGTGCTGGTGATGATCACGGCCGCCTCGGTCGCCTTCTGGACGCCCGCCGGGCATCTGGTGCCGGCGCTGCAGAGCTACTGGCTGATCATCCACGTCTCCATCGCGGTCATGTCCTCCTCGCTGTTCACCTTGACCTTCGCGATGTCGGTGCTGCAGCTGCTGCAGTCCCGCCGCGAGGCCTCCATTTCTTCCGGGAAGCCGGACAAGTTCCCGGCCATGCGGCTGGTACCGAACGCGCTGAGCCTGGAAAACATGTCCTACCGCATCAACGGCATCGCCTTTGTGGGCTGGACCCTGACGCTGATGTTCGGTTCCATCTGGGCCGAGAAGGCATGGGGCCGCTTCTGGGGCTGGGACCCGAAGGAAGTGTGGACGTTCGTCATCTGGGTGGCCTACGCCGGCTACCTGCACGCCCGCGCCACCCGCGGCTGGACCGGCACACGCGCCGCCTGGCTGTCCATCGTGGGCTACCTGTGCGTGGTCTTCAACTTCACGATCGTGAATGTGTACTTCGCCGGCCTGCACTCCTACGCCGGCGTGGGAAGCAGCTAGGCAGCTTCCGGCCCGCCCGCGGGCCGGGTGTACAGCTGTGGCGGGTCTGCTCCGTTGGGACCCGCCACAGCTGTACTTTCGACGGCGGGGAACACCGGCCAGGTCGCCATTTCTGTACAGCCGGACACTGCGGCGGAGCGCGCGATGGGACTTTGCCCAGGCAATGTCCTTGCTGGTCGCCAAAAAGCCGCGCAGGGATTGTCCGGCCACGTTCCCGGGGTCGTTCCAGCCTCCCTGGACCAACATCCGGGTGGTCTTGGTGATGGCGGCCCGCCCGCCGGCCAGCATGTCATCCTTGTTGATCAGCACCTGGTGCCAGCCGAGTGATTTCGTGATGAAGTTCCGGTCGTGGTCCTTGCCCTGTTGTTCGGGCGTGAAGTTGTGGCCGCCCTCGTACTCCGCACAGGTCCGGTATTCCTCACAGCAAAGGTCAGGGGAGACCAGTGTGTTTCCGTCCGCATCGAGGAGGTCGATGTTGGGCTCGAGCCGTGGCAGTCCCGAGCGTGCGAAAAGCAGCCGCAGCCTGGTCTCCGGGGGCGGGTCCGCGCCAACGCGGACCAGTTCCATGGCCTCGCGCAAACGGAGAATGCGCCGTGCGCCCCCGCGGCCGGCAAGGTAGGCGTTCAGGGGATCGAGTATGACCATGGCGGTTTTGGGCGGCCCGAAGGGGCGTCTGTGTTCGCACACCACCTGGTCCCCCACGGCCACCAGTTCGTCCAGCGACAGCAGCGGCGCCAAGTCCACGAAGGTGCGCTGTACCGAGGTCACGGGAACCCCTCCAATCACGACGACGTCGCCATCCGCAAGTTCCAGCCGGTGCCCCGCCACATGGCGCCGGCGGGGCACGCCGGCACCCGTGGGCCGGGCCAGGTGCACGGGCTGGTCTTCCATCCACCGGCAGGGCAGGTACAGGCCGTGGATTTTGGCGGCCGTCACATGGCTGGCCACGCCGGCGTCCGTGCCTTCCGTGTAGGGCCGGCACGCGTCCAACAAGTCAAGCGGTGCATCCTTGTGGACGCGAATGCCACGGCTGGGCGTCCACAGGTCCGCGGCACGGGTGCGTGAACGGGGCCCCAGCTGGCGCGCCTTCTCCACGGTGAACGGGCGTCCAGCTAGGCCAGGGGGGAGCGGAGCCGGATTTGTCATGGCTCCATTAGCGCTGAAACTGCTGCGCCAAAGGTGGGTTCTACTGCGGGATCGCGGAATCTGTGGATAGGGCCCGCCCCGATGCGTCAGTGCTGGGTTTCGTCTTTCGGGTGCTGCTCGCGAAGCTTTGCCTCGCGGGCGTCGAGTTCGGCCCGAAGCTTGCGGAGGCGGTCCGCCTCCGCCTTGTGGGCCCGGGCCACCTCAAGGTTGCGGAGGAAGGCCGGATCGTCGTCCGGCGCCGTGAACCGTGCGGTCCCGGAACGCAAGGGGCGGCGGGTGGCGGGTTCGCCGGCGGCAGCGTAGTGCGGGCGGCCCAGAAAAAGCCACAGGATGACGCCGACCAGCGGCAGCAGCACGATCACCAGGATCCAGACGGGCTTGGGCAGGCTCCGGACATCTGTGGACTCGCTGCGGATGCAGTCGATGAGCCCGTAAATGAAGAGGACCACACCAAAGATCACTGGGATATAGCGCATGCTTCATTCTATCGTCGAGAGGCAAATTGGGCTCCGGGCCATCGTCCAGAATCACCGGCTAAACTTGCACCCGTGGCATTCTTCAAATACTCCCTGATCCGCGGCCTGCTGTTTCTGGCGTTCTTCCTGGTGGCGCACCTTGCCCTGCAGCTGAGCCCGTTGACATCGGCCCTGGCGGCGGCCCTGTGTGCGTTCGTGGTGAGCTTCTTCCTCCTGCGCAAGCAGCGCGACGGCGCCACGGCTGTCATTGCCGACCGCTTCGCACCGACGGCGGGCACCACCCAGTCTGCAGCCGCCGTGGCCGATGCCGACGCCGAGGACGCACTCGTGGACGCCAACCCGGACGTCTGGGTCGACGCGGACCGGCCCGGCAGGAAGCCGCGCACCCAGCCCGAGGGCTGACCCGCCAGGCAGCAACAGGCGGCACCCCACAGCACCGATGGTGGAAAGGACAGGCCTATGCGCTGGATGGAGACTGAGCGGCTGGCCATGGTCGAAACGTTCCGTGGTGCCGATCCTGAGGCCCCGACGCTGTGCGAGGGGTGGAACGGCCGGCGCCTGCTGGCCCATCTGGTGATGCGGGAGCATGCGCCACTGAAGCAGCTGCTCGACGCGGCGTCCCGGCCGGTGCCGGGCAGTGAAAGGCGGCTCGGCGACGTCGCGGCGGCTGCCCTCACCCCCGCCGGCTATGGCGGGCTCCTGGCCCGGTTCGCGGCCGGCACCGGGACGGCCAACCCCATGACCTGGCTGGGCGATTCGGTCCAGCTCGTGGAATACGTGATCCACCACGAGGACGTCCGCCGCGGCGGCGGCAACCACCAGCCCCGGTCCCTGCCGCCGGGACAGCTCGACGCGCTGTGGGCCAGGCTGCCGCTGATGGCGAGGATGGCCTACCGGCGCAGCCCCACCGCCGTCACGATCGCCGCCAAGAACCATCCCGCCGTTCCCGTGCACAAAGGCTCCGGCAGGGTCCTTGTCAGCGGTGACCCGGTGGAGGTGGCGCTGTACATTTCCGGGCGCCAGCGCGCCGCGGACGTGGATGTCACGGGCAGCGGCGCGGCCCTGGACGCGTTCCTGGAATGGTCGGCACGGGAAACGTAGCCGCCCGGCCCTGGGGCTACAGGCCCGTCAGGACCATCGCCACGGCAAACAGGACACTGAATCCCAGGTTGAGCAGCCCGGTCTGTTTGAGCACCGGGATCAGGCTCTTGCGCTTCTTGCCCTTGAGCATCAGCCAGCTGGGCATGAGCATGAACGGCACCAGCAGCAGCACCAGCAGCAGCCAGGGCTTGGCCGGCACCAGCACCATCATGATGGCCACCGACACCCCCAGCATCACCACGTAGCTCAGCCGCGCAGGCCGGTCCCCGAGCCGCACGGCCAGCGTGCGCTTGCCCACCTCACGGTCCGTGGGGATGTCGCGGACATTGTTGGCCATCAAAAGTGCGACGGCGATGAGCCCGGTTGCGACGGACCCGAGAACCGCCGCCGTGCTCACGGCCCCGGCCTGGGTGAAGGTGGTGCCGAGGGTGGCCACCGGGCCGAAGAAGAAGAACACGAACACGTCGCCCAGGCCCATGTAGCCGTAGGGGTTCTTGCCGCCGGTGTAGCCCCATGCGGCAATGACGGCCCCGGCACCCACCAGCAGCAGCCACCACGCCTGGGACAGGATCACCAGGACCAGTCCGGCCACCATGGCCAGGCCAAGGGCGCCAAAGGCGGCCATCTTCACCTGCCGGGGCGCGGCGGCGCCGGAGCCGACCAGGCGCAGCGGGCCCACCCGCACCTCGTCGGTGCCTCGGATGCCGTCGGAATAGTCGTTGGCATAGTTGACGCCCACCTGCAGCAGCAGGGACACAAGCGCGGCGAGCAGAGCCCGGCCCCAGTGCAGGCCGCCCAGGTCGTACGCGGCGGCGGTGCCGATGATCACGGGGGCAACAGCCATCGGCAGCGTCCGCAGGCGCGCGCCTTCAATCCATTGACCAACAGTGGCCACAGCTACTCCTTATGCACGGGGCGGCAAAAACGTGTCAGCTTCCATTGTGCCGGGTGGGTGTCAGCTCCCGGCCGCCGCCGCGTCCGCCAAAAGCGCCAAAATGGCGGTCCTGTCCGGTTTTCCCGTGGCCAGCACGGGCAGCTCGGAGACGAACACCACAGTCTTGGGCACCAGGTGCGGCTCCAAAACCGCCGCCGCACCGGCCCGCAGCTCCTCACGGGAGCAGGCGCCAACCACCATGGCGGCCACCTGCTGGCCCCACTCCACGGAGTCCACCGGCCCCACAAAGGCCTCGCGGACGCCCTGCACCCGGTGCAGCCCGTCGGCCACGGCCGCCGCGGAAATCTTCAGCCCGCCGGAGATGATGACGTCATCCACGCGGCCCAGCACGCGCAGGCGTCCCGCGCCGTCCAGCTCGCCGAGGTCGCCGGTTTCATACCAGCGCACGCCGTCATCGGACTCGGTGAAGGCGGCCGCCGTCAGCGCAGGGTCGCCCAGGTACCCGGTGGCCAGGACCGGCCCGCCCAGCCGGACCCGGCCGTCGCGGAGGGCGAGCTCCACGCCGTCGAGCGGGACGCCGTCGTACACGCAGCCGCCGCAGGTTTCGCTCATGCCGTAGGTGGTGACCACGTTGACGCCGGCGGCGCGCGCGGCTTCCAGCAGCACGGGGCTGGCGGGGGCGCCGCCCAGCAGGATGGCGTTGAAGCGGCGCAGCACCGTGAGCGTCGCAGCGGAGGGGTTGCTGAGCAGGCGCGTGAGCTGGGTGGGGACCAGGGAGGTGTAGCGCACCGTGTCGGTCAGCTCCAGGGCCGCCGCCGTGAACGCCTCCGCCGTGAAGCCGCCGGAGAGGTCCATGGACCACGGGCGGGTGCCGGCAAAGAGGCTGCGCACCAGCACCTGCAGGCCCGCCACGTAGTGCACGGGCAGGGCCAGCAGCCACTGCCCTTCACCGCGCAGCGCCATGGCCGTGCCCACCGACGACGCGGCGAGGGCGTCCACACTGAGCATGGTGCGCTTGGGCGTGCCGGTGCTTCCCGAGGTGCGCACGACGGCGGCAATGTCCGTTTCGCTGCCGGCCGGCAGTCCCAGCTCGCCCGGGGGGATGGGGGCGAAGCTGCCGTCGGCGGCGATTTCCACGGCGGGGCCCTCGCCGGAAAGGGCCGCGGCGAGTGCCTTGAGCAGGGGCTCGATGTCCATGGTTGCGGCCCCGCCTAAAAGTAGTAGGGGAAGTTGGACCAGTCGGGGTCGCGCTTTTCCAGGAAGGCCTCCTTGCCCTCCACGGCCTCGTCGGTCATGTAGGCGAGCCGGGTGGCCTCGCCGGCGAAGACCTGCTGGCCGGCCAGGCCGTCGTCGGCCAGGTTGAAGGCGAACTTGAGCATGCGGATGGCCTGCGGGGACTGGCGGGCAATGTCCGCGGCGTACTCCAGTGCGGTGTTTTCCAGGTCTGCGTGGTCCACGGCCTCGTTGACGGCGCCCATGCCGACCATGTCCTCGGCGGAGTATTCACGGGCCAGGAAGAAGATCTCCCGGGCCGCCTTTTGGCCGACCTGGCGGGCCAGCAGCGCGGAGCCGTAGCCGGCGTCGAAACTTCCCACGGTGGCGTCGGTCTGCTTGAATTTCCCGTGCTGGCGGGAGGCGATGGTGAGGTCGGAGACCACATGCAGGGAGTGCCCGCCGCCCGCGGCCCAGCCGTTGACGACGGCGATGACCACCTTGGGCATGGTGCGCATGAGCCGCTGGACTTCCAGGATGTGGAGGCGGCCGGCGCGGGCGGGGTCGATGGTTTCCTTCGTCTCGCCGTCGGCGTACCGGTAGCCGTCGCGGCCGCGGATGCGCTGGTCGCCGCCGGAGCAGAAGCTGTGCCCGCCGTCCTTGGGGGAGGGGCCGTTGCCGGTGAGCAGCACGGTGGCCACGTCCGGCGTCATGCGCGCGTGGTCCATGGCGCGGTAGAGCTCGTCCACGGTGCCGGGACGGAAGGCGTTGCGCACCTCGGGGCGGTTGAAGGCGATGCGGACGGTGGGCAGGTCCCTGATGATGCCGCCTGCCGCGTCCCGTTCCACCTGGCGGTGGTAGGTCATGTCGGTGAAGTTGAAGCCCTCCACCACGCGCCAGCGGCTGGGGTCAAAGATGTCGGAAACCTGCTCGGGGAGATTGTCTGCGCTCACCCTCACGATCTTAGCGGCCCGGCGGAGGTCAGCTGATGCAGAATTCATTGCCTTCGGGGTCGGCCATGGTGATCCAGGAGTGCGGGCCCTGGCTGGCCTCCCACAGGAAGGTGGCGCCGCGGGCCTCAAGGCGCGCCCGCACCTCCGCCTTGTCCCCGCCGCCGAGCCGCACGTCCCAGTGGATGCGGTTCTTGCCGGACTTGTCACGGCCCCCGGACTGGAACAGGATCCGCGGCTGGCCGCTGCCGGCAGCCGGGCCGGCGGTGATGGCCTGGCCGTCCTTCCAGACCAGGACTCCGTTGTGCTCCATGGTCTGCCCGGCAGTGGCATAGCCCTGTTGCACCATGGTGCGGATGAAGGCCTCATCGGAGGGCTCCACGTCCCACCCCATGGTTTCCGCCCACCAATCGGCCAGGTCGTGGGGCCTGAGGGCGTCGACAACGATCTGCAGTGAATAGGCCATGCAATTAGTCTGCCGTGCCGCGGATGGGCCGTCCAGCATCCGCCGGGGTAGAACCCGGGGCGGGTTGTGCCCCTGGTGCACCAGGGGCGCAACCCGGGCTGAACCCATCCCCGGCGCGATAGTGTTTTGCCATGACGACCATTGCCCCTGTAACCCTGCACGGAAAGTACGTGACCCTCGAGCCGCTGAGCCCGGACCACCACGACGGGCTGGTGGCTGCGGCCTCCGACGGCGAGCTGTGGAACCTCTGGTACACCTCCGTCCCGCGACCCGAGGCCATGGCGGCGGAGATCGGGCGCCGGCTGGCACTGCAGGAATCCGGCATGATGGTGCCGTTCACCACGCGCCTGAACGATCCCGCAACGGGGGAACCGGGCAAGGTCATCGGCATGACCACCTATTGCAACATTGTTCCCGAGCTGCCGCGCCTGGAAATCGGCTATACGTGGAATGCGGCCAGCGTCCAGGGCACGGGCACCAACCCGGACAGCAAGCGCCTGCTGCTGGGCCACGCCTTTGAAACGCTCGGCTGTGTTGCGGTCGAATTCAACACGCACTGGATGAACATGCAGTCCCGCGCGGCCATTGCCCGCCTCGGGGCCAAGCAGGACGGCGTGCTGCGCTCGCACCGGGCCATGCCCGACGGCTCCCTGCGCGACACCGTGGTCTTCTCGATCCTGGCCAACGAATGGCCGCAGGTCCGCAACGGCCTGGACCTGCGGATCGCCAAGAACCGCTGATGCTGCCCGGGCCGCACTGGGAGGGCGCCGTCAACGCCCGGCTGCTCATCGGCGACATCTACCGGATGGGCCGCAGCGAGTGGCTCACCGAGCGGGGATGGCAGCAGGTATACCAGGACGGCGTCCGCACGGTGATCGACCTGCGGAACCCCGGCGAGAGGAAGCGCCGGCCCAGCGACCCGGTAGTGGGGGACGGCGCACTGGCCGGGTTCGACGTCGTCAATGCCCCCACGGAGGACCCGGACAACGCCGAATACCAGGCGATGGTCCAGCCCTATATGAACCACCCGCGGCTGTACGCGGAAATCCTGCGGCTGTTTCCCGGGCGCGTGGCCGCGGTGTTCAAGGTGCTGGCGGCCGCGCGGGGCAAGGTGGTGATCCATTGTTCGGCCGGGCGGGACAGGACGGGGCTGGTGGCGTCGCTGCTGCTGGCGCTCGCCGGGCAGGCGGACCAGGCGGCAGGGCAGGACGAGCTGGCGTCCCGGGGGATCAACAGCTGGCATTTGGTGGCACCCGTCAAGCACCCCTATGAACGGTACCTGGCGGAGGAGGAGATGGCGCCGATCGTTGCCGACCGCAGGCAGGCGCTGGCAGGCTTTGTCGGCGGCCTCGACGTGCGTGCGTTCCTGCTGGCGAACGGTGTCACCGAGCAGGAGATCGACGCCGTCGTGGCCCGGTGCCGGTGAGCGTGCGGCCCGCCTGAAAGGGTGAAAGCGTACTCCGCATGGTAGAAAGCATGTATATATGCTTTTGAGGGGAGCGCTGTGACCACCGATTTCCATGCCAAGTACTGGGCCCATATTCTGATGGCCCAGGACGGCACCACGGGGGACATCACCACCGCCATGGCGCAGGCGAAGGTTGACTTGAACCCCCATCAAGTGGAGGCGGCTGCATTTGCACTGGCTTCGCCCTTGAGCCAAGGTGTGGTCCTGGCTGACGAGGTGGGTCTGGGAAAGACCATCGAAGCGGGGCTGGTCCTGCTGCAGCTGTGGTCACGGCGCAAGCGCCGTCAACTCATCGTCGCCCCGGCCACCCTCCGCCGCCAGTGGGCCAGCGAACTGGAGGAGAAGTTCGGACTTCCCGCCAAGGTATTGGAAAAGGACGCATACACATTGGGCGGGAACCCGTTCGAGGACCCGTCGCATGTCCTGATTTGTTCTTATCATTTTGCTGCCGCACACCGGGCAGACGTCCGTGCCGTGACATGGGACCGGGTGGTCTTTGACGAAGCGCACCAGCTCAGGAATGTCTGGAAGAAGGGCAACCTTCGGGCCAAACAACTGGCAGAGGCAACCCGAGATGCCCCAACGCTGCTTTTGACGGCCACGCCCTTGCAGAACTCGCTGATGGAGCTCTACGGATTGGCTTCCGTCATTGATCCGCACTTGTTTGGAGACGAGAAGTCCTTTCGGGCGAAGTATTCCGGGGCCGGCATCCAGCCAGCGGCCATGATGGAATTGAAGGAGCGCCTTCAACCCGTGGTCAAGCGGACGCTGCGACGGCAGGTTCGGGAGTATGTGAAGTTCACCTCGCGCGTACCAATCACACAGGATTTCACGCCCACGCCGGACGAGGAGGCGCTGTATGAGCTGGTCAGCGAATACCTGGCTCGGGAAGATTCCTATGCGCTGCCCGCCGCCCAGCGCGCCCTGATGACCTTGATCCTTCGAAAGATCATGGCGTCTTCCCCCTACGCCATTGGCATAACGCTGGGCCGGATGGCGGACAGGCTGGATGGCGGGCTCCCGCCGGAAGACAGTGCCCCCGCTCTCGCGCAGGAGCTGGAGATTGATGAAGATTACGACGGCGGACTTGAGTCGGGCGGTTTCGGCAGTACCGCCGGGCCTGGGACGGATGGCGTTCGGCGGGGCCAAGTCTGGCAAGACCCGGCACACTCGAGCGAACTGAAGGAGCGTAAGGCTGAGGCGGACGAGCTGCGACATTTCTCCGACCTTGCCTTGGGCATTCGCAATGATTCCAAGTCGGCGGCACTGCTCAAGGCACTCCCACAGGCGTTCGGGAAGTCAGAAGAGAACGGTGCCCAACGCAAAGCGGTCATCTTCACCGAATCACGCCAGACACAGGCCCAATTGGTGCAGTTGCTGGAAGCGGGCGGCTACGCCGGACAAGTACTGACGATCAATGGTGTGAACACAGAGCCGCTGTCCAAGGCACTGTATTCGAAATGGCGAGACGGGCGGCTTGCTGAAGGGCACACGGTTGGAACCCGCGCCTCGGACACGAAGTCGGCCATTGTTGAAGCATTTCGGACTGACTATTCAATCCTTGTCGCCACTGAAGCAGCAGCCGAAGGCCTGAACTTGCAATTCTGCTCCCTGGTGGTGAATTTTGACTTGCCATGGAATCCGCAACGCATTGAGCAGCGCATTGGCCGCTGCCACCGCTACGGCCAAAAGCACGACGTGGTGGTCCTCAACTTCCTGAACAGCGCCAACGCGGCGGACCAGCGTGTATACGAGCTGCTGGATGAGAAGTTCAAGTTGTTCAGCGGCGTATTCGGCGCCAGCGATGAGGTGCTGGGCGCTCTCGCCTCTGGTTTCGACCTGGAAAAGCGGATCGGGGACGTTTACCAACGGTGCCGCACAACGGAACAGATCGAACACGAATTTGCAGCACTTCGGAAGGATCTTGAAGCGGAGATCGAGGCAAAGATGGACTCCACCAGGGTTGCCTTGCTGGAAGGGTTTGACGACGAAGTGCTGGAGCGGCTCAAGGTCGAGTTCGATGGGCGGAGGGGTTCCCTGAACGCCATTCAGTCGGCACTGTGGCACCTGACCTTGCATGAGCTCTCTGACACCAACGGAGTTGAGTTCAGTACCAAGGACTTCCTATTCCACGTTTCGGAACAACTGTTGGTCGGGGAAACTGTCGTGCCGGCCCATGGCAGCCACGCCTTGGAATGGGGCTTGGCACAGTCGCACAACGCCGAATTTTACAATCACGGAACGCCGCTGGCGGCCGCGCTGATAGATAAGGCCGGGAACAGGCATCTGGTGCCTTCCCGGCTGCAATTCGACTACAGTTCAAGCCCAGTGACAGTCGGTGCCCTGGAGGGGTTGAAAGGGAAGTCCGGCACTATCGGAATCCGGCGGGCTTGCTTTGACTCTGCGGACAGTGTGGTCGAGTTGCTGTTGACCGGCACCATGGACGACGGTGGCACGCTGGAGCCCGAACAGGTCAGGAGGATGTTTGCGCTGACCCAGGCCAAGGCGCTGCCAGCGGCCTTCGTGGCTGCTCCACGGCTTGCCGATGCACTGGCTGCGGAAACCAGGCGATTCGAGGCTGAACAGCACGCGCGACTCGAGGAGATATTTACCCAAGAGTCGGACAAGTTGGACAGGTGGGCTGACGATCTGAAGGCCGGCTTGGAACTTGAGATTGTCGAAATCAACAAGGAACTCAAGGAAGCCCAGAAGTTGGCGCGGCAGACAGCCGGGATGGGCCTGGCCGAAAGGCTCGCCGCCGAACGCGGAAAGCAGACACTGGAACGCAAGCGCAAGTCCAAACGTCGGGAACTTGAAGAGCAGGAGGATGCCATAGATGCCAAGCGAGACGAACTCCTCTCAGGCGTTGAGGAGAAGCTGGCGGCGGAGCTCAGCGTGGAGGATGTTCTGACGGTTCAGTGGGAGCTGGTATAGTGTCCCGCTTCTCCATGGTTCCGTGGTTGTCCAGCACGATCTCAATCAGCACTGCAGGGTCGAGTTGCAGCACTTGGGCCAGATCGATGACCAACGCGATAGTTGGATTGGAAACACGGTGGCTGCCAAAATCATCCGAGCCGCGCTCGAGTGTGCGGTAGTGACCTCTGGAGATACCAATGAAGTCGGCGATTTCTTGTTGTGTCTTGCCGAGTTTGTCGCGTTGGGTGGACAAGAGGCGGCCGAGGGCCCTGGCGGCGTCGGGGTGGAGGGTGCGTCGGGCGGTCACCATTTGACTCAAGCGGCATCCATATCCCTTAATGACATGTATATATGTCATTGTGGGTGACGTGCGTCGCCGTAACGTTTTCGGGGGTTTCAACTGTGTCCGACCATGCCTTAAAGATCAATCAACTCGCTGCGGAACACATGCCGGACAGGGTGAGTGAACTGGCCCAACTGTTCCCTGAGGCGATGACGGACGGCAGGATCGACGTTGAGAAGCTTCGGCTGCTTCTTGGCGAACAAGTTGAAGATTCGCAGGAACGATATGGACTGACTTGGCCAGGTAAACGCGACGCCATCCGCCTGGCGCAAAAACAGTCGACTGCAACTCTTGAACCCATGCCCGGCGAATCGGTCGATTGGGTTACGACGAAGAACGTAATCATAGAGGGCGACAACCTCGAAGTCCTCAAGCTGCTGCAAAAGAGCTATTACGGCAAGATCAAGCTGATCTACATTGATCCGCCGTACAACACCGGCAACGATTTTGTGTACAACGATGACTTTGCGGAACCGACCAACGCCTATTTGAAGCGGTCCGGGCAAACTGATAACGCGGGATTTCGCACGTCAATCAATAGGGAAACATCCGGTCGATTTCATTCGGACTGGCTGAATATGATGTATTCACGATTGACTATCGCCCGAAATATTCTTGCGGAAGACGGGGTACTATTGATGTCTCTTGATGACAACGAGCTCTCGAATGCCAGCCTCTTGCTGAAGGAGGTTTTCGGGGAGAGTGACTTTGTAACTGTTCTCCCGTGGAAATCGAGAACTGCGAAATCTGACGTACCATTCGGAATTTCTGTAGACCATGAATGGATACTTATCTGCGCGAAGAAGAAATTCATGGCCGGGCGTCCGATTGGCCGTCGTTATTATAATTCGGTAGATACCGGAGAATTATGGAGATTGCAGGACCTCAGAAGCAATAAAACACGATATGAGCGACCCAATTCCTACTTTGAACTTATTGACCCGAAGACCGGTGAGTCCTATGCTGCGAATCCGAATCGAACTTGGAGTATAACGCCGGAAACGTTCGATGGTTACTATGAACGGGGAAAGATTGTATTTCCCGGTGACTATGAATTCCTAAACATCGGCGCTCCTATGTTCCGCGTGTTCAAGTCTGAAGATGAGATCAAGTCACTAAAGAAATACGGTACGACTCGACCAATGT
>NZ_JAAMFN010000003.1 GCF_013376095.1 Arthrobacter sp. SDTb3-6
GGCTGGGTGGCTGGGTGGTACTGGGCGGGGGGCCCTGCCGCGCGGCAGGGCCCGCCACAACAGGGAACCGCGGGGTCAGGCGACCTCTGCCGGCCGGTCCGGATAGCTCTGCGCGTACACATCCTTGATGATGCGCAGGGTCTTCAACGCTTCCTGCGGGTCGATCCAAAAGGGCCCGTCCTGGCCCAGTTGCGCGTAAAAGTCGGCAATGTAGAGCTGGTGTGAGACGCCCCAGTAGTCCCGGCCGCCGGATGCTGCCCGGCGTTCCCGGACAACCTCCACCCGGCCGTCGCCATGCGTGATGGTCAGGTCCCCGCGGAGGTGGAAGTCCGCCTTCTCGGTAACAATGTCCACCGTGACGGGGGCGTTGACCGTGTTGGCCAGGGTCGCGTAGAAAACGCTGCGTGCCCCGCCCGTGTGGGTCAGGACCAGCTCGGCCGTGTCCTCCACCTCGATGGCGTCCGCGAGGGCATGGGTGGCCGCGTGCCCGGCGACGCCCGCCACTTCCCCCATCAGCCACTGCAGGAGGTCCAGCGTGTGGATGGCCTGGTTCATCAGCAGCCCCCCGCCGCCACCGGCCCAGGTGCCGCGCCAGGGCCGGCTGGCGTAGTAGGCGGCGTCACGGTGCCACATCACCGTCCCCGAACCGCCGAGGACGGCGCCAAACTCTCCGCTGGAGAGCCGCCCGTGCAGGGCCTGGACGGCCGCGTTGTAGCGGTTTTGGAAACAGATGCCGATCCGCGCCGGGCTGGCGGCCGCCGCGGCTGCCAGCCGCAAGGCATCCGCCAGGGTGCTGGCCAGCGGCTTCTCACTGATCACGTTGATCCCGCGCCCCAGCGCCGCAATGGCCGGGTCGGCGTGCTGGTGGTGGGGCGTGCAGACGTGCACGACGTCGGGACGCACCTCCTCGAGCATGCGCACGTGGTCGCTGTAGCCGGGCACCCCGTGCGCACCTTCGGCCAGGGCGAGCCGCTCCGGATCGCTGTCACACACGGCCACCAGCTCCGCGTCCCCCAGCGCGGCAATCGCCTCGAAGTGGACGGTTGCTACGTCCCCGCAACCAATGACGGCAACTCTTGGCATGGTGTGGCTCCTTTGACGGGTGATGCGGGGCTGGTGATCCGGTGCTGGTGGTGCGGGGCGGGCGGGGGCTAGGCCAGCGTCACGCCGATGGCGTCGGTGGCCGAGCGGAAGGCCCGCGCCGCCTCGCCAAACGCGGTGGGGCCCGAGAAGCCGCCAAGTTCATGCTGGGCGGCCAGGTGCGGTTCCAGCGAGGCGAAGCCGGCGTAGCCGTCATCGCGCAGCGCCGTCAGTGTTTCCACGAGCTGTCCGTCGCCCTTGCCGGTGGGCACCACCTCGCCGCTTCCTGCGATGGCGTCCTTGACCTGCAGGTATTCCAGGTACGGGCGCAGCATGGCGTAGGCGTCGGTGTGGGGCTTCACGCCCACCTGGACAAAGTTGGCGTTGTCCCATGCCGCACGCAGGGCCGGGGAGTTGACGGTCTGCAGGATGTCCAGGACCCGTTCGGGGGTGTCGCCGTAGATGTCCTTTTCGTTTTCATGGATCAGGACCACGCCGGCCTGCTCGGCCTCGGCAGCCAACAGCGCGAGCCGCTCCATGACGGCGTCGCGGATTTCTTCAGGGGTCTGCTCCGGGGCACGGAAGAAGGAGAACATGCGGATGTACTTCGTCTCCAGCGCCTTGGCCACCTCAATGATGCGGCGCAGCCGTTCCACCTCGAGGGTGGCCGGAAGGCTGATGTCCACCTTGCCGATGGGGCTTGCCACGGCGGACACCTTCAGCCCGGCGCCGTCAAGGATGGACTTGAGCTCAGCGACCTGGGCATCATCCAGTTCCACCACGTTGGTCCCCCACGCGCTGCGCACCTCAATGTACTGCGCGCCCAGGGCCAGCATGACGGCCGCCTGGATCTTGGGGTCCGGGTCGATTTCATCGCCGAACCCGGAAAGGGTCCACGTCGGGTTGATGGTGGGCATTGGTCCTCCAGAATAGGCACTACGGGGTGGTTCGGCACCGAACCCGGCCGCCCCGGGGGACCCGCGTTCGGTGACCTGATTCACAGGTCATCTCTCACTACAGAAGCCTAACGCCAATGCAAACTCTTGACAACCGATTGCCAAAATTCTCCGCAGACCGTAGTCTGGCATCGACGGACAGTGTTGTCAGTCACAAACATGCCCCTGCCCGCAGGCGCGTCTCCGCGCCGAACTGCCCGCAGCCCCAGCCATCGGCCCGACGGGCCAGTTTCCCACAAGGATGTGTCCGAATGACGGCTCCCCCAGGCGTTTCGCCACAGCGTCCAGCAACAATCCACGACGTCGCAGCACTCTCGGGCGTTGCCGCGTCAACGGTCTCACGGGCCTTGTCCACGCCCGGCCGCGTCAACTTCCGCACCCGTGCCCGCATCGAGGCGGCCGCAGCGCAACTGAAATACATTCCCAATGCCCAGGCGAAGGCGCTCAGCTCGGGGCGCACCAAGGCCGTGGCCGTGCTCGTTGCGGACATCACCAACCCGTTTTACTTTGACATCATCCGCGGCACGCAGCTTCAGTTGAAGGCGGCCGGATACACCCAGCTGCTGGTGGACACCGAGGAATCCGACGAAGTCGAGGTCAACACGGTGGAGCAGTTGCGCCAGACGGCCGACGGCGTCATCCTGACCGCGTCCCGCCTCAGCGACGCCGCCCTTGCCGCCGTGGCGGCGAAGATGCCCGTGGTCACCATCAACCGCGACATTGACGGCGTGCCGTCCGTCCTGCTGGACACCCCGACGGCCACCAACCAGGCCCTTGACCACCTCATCTCCCTGGGCCACTCCCACGTTGCCTACCTGGGGGGTCCGGAGACGTCGAGTTCAAACACGCGCCGTTGGGCTGCGCTGTCCGAGGCCGCGAAGGAACGCGGCGTGAAGGTGGTGCGGCTTGGCCCGTTTGCCCCGCGCACCCACTCCGGTGCCGCGGCCGCCGATGCGCTGGTCCATTCCGGCGCCACGGCCGGAATCGCGTTCAACGACTTGGTGGCGATCGGCATGTTGCAGCGTCTCCGGGAGCGCGGGGTCCGGGTGCCCGAGGACGTCAGCATCGTCGGCTGCGACGACATTTTTGGGGCCGACTTCTGCAGCCCCCCGCTGACCACGGTGACGGCGCCGGTGGAACAGGCAGGCCGGGTGGCCGTTGCCATGCTCCTGGGCAAGCTCGATGCCGCCCAGGGAAACCTCCCGCGCACCCAGACCATCCTCCCCACCTACCTGACCATCCGCGGTTCCACCGGGCCGGCCCCCGCGGCCCGGTAGCCGGCCAGGAACCGCCCGCCGGCCCTGCGGCTACCAGCTGTGCGCCAGCGGGCGCCCTTCCTCGTAGCCGGCGGCGGACTGCACGCCCACCACGGTGCGTTCCCGGAACTCGGCCAGGGAGGCTGCGCCGGCGTAGGTGAACGAGCTGCGCAGGCCGGCCGTGATCATGTCCAGCAGGTCCTCCACGCCCGGCCGGGCCGGGTCCAGGTACATCTTGGAGGTGGAAATGCCCTCCTCAAACAGGCCCTTGCGGGCACGCTCAAAGGCGAGGTCGCCGGAGGTGCGGTTTTGCACGGCACGCGCCGAGGCCATGCCAAAGCTTTCCTTGTAGCGGCGCCCGCCCGCGTCCACCTGCAGGTCCCCCGGGCTCTCGTAGGTGCCGGCGAACCAGGAGCCGATCATGACCTGGCTCGCACCGGCGGCCAGTGCCAGGGCAACGTCGCGCGGGTACCGCACCCCGCCGTCGGCCCAGACGTGGGCACCCACGGCCGCGGCCGCCGTCGCGCATTCCAGCACGGCGGAGAACTGCGGGCGCCCCACGGCGGTCATCATGCGGGTGGTGCACATGGCTCCCGGGCCCACACCCACCTTGAGGATGTCGGCGCCGGCCTCCACCAGGTCGCGGACGCCGTCGGCGCTCACCACGTTGCCGGCCGCCACGGGCACGGAGGGGGAAAGTGCACGGACGGCCCGCAGCGCCTCGAGCATCTTGTTCTGGTGGCCGTGGGCGGTGTCCACCACCAGGGCGTCCACCCCGTAGTCCAGCAGCGCCTGCGCCTTGCCCGCCACATCGCCGTTGATGCCCACGGCCACCCCGACGCGCAGGCGGCCCGAGGTGTCGACGGCAGGCCGGTAGATGGTGGAGCGCAGGGCGCCGGTGCGGGTCAGGGCACCCACCACGACGCCGGACCTCAGCACGGGGGCAAAGTCCGTCCCGGCCGCATCGAGGACGGCGAAGGCCTCGCGCAGCGCCGCCACCGTGGCCTCGCGGGCGTCGGCGGCGGACAGTGTGCCATCGTCGGCCCGGGCGCGGATGTCGTCAAAGGGCTCCGCGTCAAGGGTGAGGACGTTGCTGCGCATCACCGAGGCCAGCGAGGCAAAGCGGTCCACGCCCTCGCAGTCCGAGCCGCGCACCACACCGGCAAAGCGGCCGTCGGCCACCACCACCACGGCATTGTGGGCCCGTTTGGGCAGCAGGTGCACGGCGTCCACCACAATGTCCGCCGGCCCCATGATGAGCGGGGTCTCAAACAGCGTGTCGCGCATCTTGACCCACCCGGTGACGGCGCCCAGGACCTCCAGGGGAACATCCTGGGGCAGGATGGCCAGGCCGCCGCGCCGGGCCACGGTTTCCGCCATGCGCTTGCCGGAGACGGCAGTCATGTTGGAAACCACCAGCGGGATGGTGGTCCCCGTGCCGTCACCGCTGGAGAGGTCCACATCCAACCGGGAGGTGACGGTGGAGTGCGAAGGAACCAGGAAAACGTCGGAATAAGTCAGGTCGGTGGTGGGCTGGGTGAGAAAACGCACGGGCACTCCCAATATGAAGGAAACTGTCGGGCAGAACGGCTGTCCGGGTCTAGGTTCGGGCCGCCACGGAGCAGTCTAGCCAGCCAAACGATGCGCCCGCGCCATAAACGTTCCCAAAATCACATCCCGGACCGGGCGCGCCGCCGCACAGATTGGCCTGCATGCAGATTTGATCACTAGACTTACAGGCGGCAAGGGTTTGAAGAAACCCATCCATCGATCAAATAGGTCTTGCGGTCCGTGCACCGTTCGCACCCGTCCAGGCGGGTGGAAACGCACCGTGCGGCCTATGCACAGCGGGCAATCAAACTCATGGAAGAGGCGTATTACACGTGCCAGAGCAATCCATCCACCGTCTACCCGAGGAATTTGGCGGAAACGAGTGGCTCGTCGATGAACTCTACGAGCGGTACCAGGCCGACAAGAACTCAGTGGACACAAAGTGGTGGCCGCTCTTCAAGTCGTTCGACGCCGAAGAATCCGCCGCCACCAACGGACGCCACACAGCCCCCAACGCCAGCCCGGTAACGGCGCAGATCCCCGTGGTTCCGGTCCCCGCCGCTCGCCCGGCGGCACCCGCCGCAGCCGCCCCGGCCGCACCTGCGCCGGCCCCCAGCGCAGCCCCCGCCCCCAGCGCAGCGGCCCCGGCTGCAGCCGCCCCTGCCGCGGCACCCGCCAAGGCACCTGCCGCCCCGCCGCGCCCGCCGGCCCCCGCCAAGGACGCCGCCCGCACCGGCACCACGCCCATCCCGGCGCAGCTGCCCAAGACCGCCAAGGACACCTCGATCCCCGACGAGGCCGTGAACACGATCCTGCGCGGACCGGCCAAGGCCATCGCCACGAACATGATCACCAGCCTCGAGGTGCCCACCGCCACCAGCGTGCGCGCCATCCCGGCCAAGCTGCTCATTGACAACCGAGTGGTCATCAACTCCAACCTTGCCCGCGCCCGCGGCGGCAAGGTCTCCTTCACGCACCTGATTGGCTACGCCGTCATCCGTGCGCTGAGCCAGTTCCCTTCCATGAACGTCTACTACGACGTGGTGGACGGCAAGCCCGTTGCCGTCCAGCCCCCGCACGTGAACTTCGGCATCGCGATCGACATGCCCAAGCCGGACGGCAGCCGCCTGCTCATGGTGCCGAACATCAAGAAGGCCGAGACCCTCAGCTTTGCCGAGTTCTGGCACACCTACGAGGACCTGATCAAGCGTGCCCGCGCCGGCAAGCTCACCGCCGACGACCACGCCGGCACCACCGTCTCCCTGACCAACCCCGGCGGCATCGGCACCGTGCACTCCGTGCCCCGCCTGTCCAAGGGCCAGGCGGCCATCATCGGCGTCGGCGCGCTGGACTACCCGGCCGAGTTCCAGGGCGCCAGCGCCAAGATCATCGCCAAGAACGCCGTGTCCAAGATCCTGACGCTGACCTCCACCTATGACCACCGCGTCATCCAGGGTGCCGGGTCCGGGGAGTTCCTGAAGAAGGTCCACCAGCTGCTGCTCGGCGCCGAGAACTTCTATGACGACATCTTCGAAGACCTGCGCATCCCCTACGAGCCCATCCGCTGGAGCCTGGACCTCCAGGTGGACCCGGCCGATGAGATCAACAAGGTCGCCCGGATCCAGCAGCTGATCCACTCCTACCGTGTGCGCGGCCACCTCATGGCCGACACCGACCCGCTGGAATTCCGCCAGCGCAAGCACCCCGACCTGGACGTGCTCACCTACGGCCTGACCCTGTGGGACCTGGACCGCGAGTGGCCCACCGGCGGCTTCGGCGGCAAGCCCAAGCTGCTGCTGCGTGACATCCTCGGCGTACTGCGTGACGCCTACTGCCGCACCACCGGCATCGAATACATGCACATCCAGGAACCCGAGCAGCGCAAGTGGTTCCAGGACGAGCTGGAGCACCCCTATTCCAAGCCGAGCCGGGAAGAGCAGATCCGCATCGTCTCCAAGCTGAACTCTGCCGAGGCGTTTGAGACGTTCCTGCAGACCAAGTTCGTTGGCCAGAAGCGCTTCTCCCTGGAAGGCGGCGAGTCCCTGATCCCGCTGCTGGACTCCATCATCTCCGACGCCGCCGACGACGGCCTGGACGAAGTGGCCATCGGCATGGCCCACCGCGGCCGCCTGAACGTGCTGACCAACATCGCCGGCAAGACCTACGCCCAGGTGTTCCGTGAGTTCGAGGGCACGCTGGATTCCCGCAGCGTGCAGGGCTCCGGCGACGTGAAGTACCACCTCGGCACAGAGGGCACCTTCACCTCCGACGCCGGCAACGAGACGAAGGTCTACCTGGCCGCCAACCCCTCGCACCTGGAAGCCGTCGACGCCGTGCTTGAGGGAATTGTCCGGGCCAAGCAGGACCGCCTCGACCAGGGCGAGAACTTCCCCGTGCTGCCCATCATGGTCCACGGCGACGCCGCCTTTGCCGGCCAGGGCGTGGTGGCGGAAACGCTGAACCTGTCCCAGCTGCGTGGCTACCGCACCGGCGGCACCATCCACGTGGTGGTCAACAACCAGGTCGGCTTCACGACGGCGCCGTCCTCCTCGCGCTCTTCGGTGTACTCCACCGACGTGGCCAAGATGATCCAGGCACCGGTCTTCCATGTCAACGGCGACGACCCCGAAGCCGTGGTGCGTGTGGCCCAGCTGGCCTACCAGTTCCAGCAGCGCTTCCGCAAGGACGTAGTCATCGACATGGTCTGCTACCGCCGCCGCGGGCACAACGAGGGCGACGACCCCTCGATGACCCAGCCGCTGATGTACAACCTGATCGAGGCCAAGCGTTCCGTGCGCCGCCTGTACACCGAGGCCCTGATCGGCCGCGGGGACATCACCGAGGATGAGGCCTCGCAGCTGCTGCGCGACTACCAGGAACGCCTGGAGCGCGTCTTCGCCGAGACCCACGCGGCCCAGACCTCGCCCATCCCGATCATCACCAAGGACACGCACGCCGTCTCCGACCTGGAACGCCCCATGGCGCAGCAGGCCGATTCCGGCGTCAACGACCCCAAGAACACGGCCATCACCGCGGACACGCTGGCACGCATCGGCGCCATCCACACCGCGGTCCCGGAAGGCTTTACGGTCCACCAGAAGCTGAAGTCCCTGCTGGAAAAGCGCGAGGCCATGTCCCGCAACGGCGGCATCGACTGGGGCTTTGGCGAACTCGCCGCGTTTGGTTCGCTCCTGCTGGAAGGCGTCCCGATCCGCATGGCCGGACAGGACTCGCGCCGCGGCACGTTCGTCCAGCGCCACGCCGTGTTCCACGACCGTGCCACGGGCAAGGTCTGGACCCCCATCGCGGGCCTCAGCGAGGACCAGGCCAAGCTGTGGATCTATGATTCCCTGCTGAGCGAATACGCGGCCATGGGATTTGAGTACGGCTACTCGGTGGAACGCCCGGACGCGCTGGTCATCTGGGAAGCCCAATTTGGTGACTTCGCCAACGGCGCCCAGACAGTCATGGATGAGTTCATCTCCTCCGCCGAGCAGAAGTGGGGCCAGCGTTCCTCGCTGGTGCTGATGCTGCCGCACGGCTACGAGGGCCAGGGCCCGGACCATTCCTCGGCCCGGATCGAACGCTACCTGCAGATGTGCGCGGAACAGAACATGGTGGTGGCCAACCCGACCACGCCGGCGTCGCACTTCCACCTGCTGCGCCGCCAGGCATACAGTCGCCCACGCAAGCCACTGATCATCTTCACGCCCAAGCAGCTGCTGCGCCTGAAGGCCGCCGCGTCCGCCGTGGAGGACTTCACCACGGGCGGCTTCCGCCCGGTCATCGGTGAGCATGCCGCCCAGGACGCCAACGCCGTCGACCGCGTGCTGCTGGTCTCCGGCCGGCTGTACTACGACCTCCTCGCCGCCCGCGACAAGGCCGGGGACTCCAGGACCGCCATCGTGCGCGTCGAGCAGCTGTACCCGCTGCCTGAGGCGGAAATCAAGGCGGAACTGGCCAAGTACCCGAACGCGGAAGTCATCTGGGCGCAGGACGAGCCGGCCAACCAGGGTCCGTGGCCGTTCATGGCCCTGAACCTGGCACCGGTGCTGGAGAAGCGGCTGGGCCGGGTGTCGCGCCCCGCCTCCGCGGCAACGTCCACCGGTTCGGCGAAGATCCACGCCGTGGAGCAGACACTGCTCGTCAAGCAAGCCTTCGAACGCAACTAAGGCGCCTTGGATGCCCGGCCTGCCCAACAGGCCGGGCATCCTTCATTTGATGTGAGAAACGAAAGGGGCACCGTGGACAAGCGGGAGCTGCGAATTGTGGCCATCGGGGACGAACTGGTGGCGGGGGTCGGTGATCCCCGCGCGCTGGGCTGGCTGGGCCGCGTACTGGCCAGGACCCCCCAGGAGAACGTCTCGGTGGCGCCGTTTGTGCTCGCCACGCCCCACGAGGGCACCGAGGCACTGGCGGGGCGGTGGCTGCAGGAGGCGGGCCGGCGCTTTGACGACTTCCACGAAAACCGGCTGGTGGTGGGCCTGTCCGGACGGGACATCGAGTTTGGCCTGACCACGGCGCGCAGCCGGCTCAACCTGGCCAACATCCTCGACGGCGCCACCCAGCTGAACATTCCGGTGTTCGTGGTGGGCCCTCCGCCGTCGCTGGACCCGGCCCTGAACCGCAAGCTGGCGGAACTGAACACTGCCTTCGCCGACGTCACCACGCGCCGCAAGCACCACTACGTTGACACGTTCTCGCCGCTGCAAAACCATGAGCAGTGGCGCAACGACGTCGCGGCGAATGCCGGCTCCCCGGGCCAGGCCGGCTACGGGCTGATGGCCTGGCTGGTGCTGCACCGCGGCTGGTACCAGTGGCTGGACCTTCCCGAGGCTGCCTGACCCCGGGCCGGCGGCCGTGCTGCCGCCGCTTCCGCCACGGGCGGCGGCCTGCCCGCCGCCCGGTTAGGTTCGCAAGTGCCGTTTATGGGAGACTAGAGGGCAGATCTTATTCGGATCTTTGTGAAAGATTGGAGGCAGCTATGTCAAAGCGTTCACGCAAGCGTCGGGACCGCAAGAATGGCGGCGCAAACCACGGTAAGCGCCCCAACACCTGAGTCTTGACCGACCCACGCACGGACCCGTCCCACCTCCATGGTGGGGCGGGTCCTTGCGTTGTGGCGCCGGTCCCTGCAGCCACGGACATTAAGCACGGAAAGAGTTGTGTTTATTGATATGCTGGAGGCGCTCCCCGCACCGGACCGTTGTGACAAGAAAAGTCGTGACAAGAAAGCCGTTCCATGCCCGCCGTCGTTTTACTCACCATGCTTCCCTTCACCTGGTTTGGCATGGTGGCCGCCATTTCCTTCCTGGAGACCCCGTTGAAGTTCCGGGCCCCCGGCATGACCCACGCCCTGGGAGTAGGGATCGGCCGGCTGGTCTTCAAGGCCCTGAACTCGATTGAGGCGGTGCTCGCGCTGGCGGTCCTGGCCGCATGGCTGCTGTCCCCCGCCACGGTCACCCCGGCGGCGGGCGTGCTGCTCGTGGTCGCCATGGCCGCCCTGGCCCTGCAGCTGCTGGTCCTGCGCCCCGCCATGGCCAAGCGCACCGCGGCCCTGTCCCGCACGGCCCTCACGCACGACGGCGGCACGGCCGTCAAGGCGAAGGTCGGTACGTCCACGCACATCGCCTACATCAGCTCGGAGGCGGTCAAGGTGCTGGCCCTGCCGGTTGCCGGCATCCTCATCGTCCTCGGCGTGGCAGGGTAGGCACCGGTGGACACCCCGCGACCCGTGCGCCGGCACGCGAACTCCGGCAGGACGGCGTCGAACCTGGATGCCTACACGCCCATGGCCCCCGGCAACGGGGAGCTGGCGGACATTGCGGGCCGGGAGGACATCCTGCACCTGGTCCGCACCTTTTACACCCGGGCCTTTGCGGACCGGCTGATCGGGCCGATCTTCACCGAGGTGGTGCACATGGACCTGGCACGGCACATGCCCATCATGGCTGACTTCTGGCAGACCGTGTTGTTCAAGGCCAGCCTCTACAGCCGCAACGCCCTGGCGATCCACTTTGACATCCATGCCAAGGCACCCCTCGGGCTGGAGCACTTCAACCGGTGGCTGCAGCTGTGGACCAACACGGTGGACGAGCTGTTCGCCGGAGAGAAGGCGGAGATGGCCAAGGTGCAGGCGCACCTGATTGCCGGTTCGCTGCACCGGCGCGTGACGGGCCGCCCGGCCAGCCAATACAGCACCATTTCGATGCGTCCGCCGGAATCCGGCACCGCAGCGGGGCGGGGCTAGACTTCGGCGGGACTGAACTTCGCCGGGACTAGACCCCGGCGGGACGGCCTTCATGCAGGCGGGCCAGGATCGCGCTTTTAAGCGTCTCGGGGGCGGCTTCCTTGCAGGAGCGCTTCACCACCGAGCGGATCACGCACTCAAGGTCGTACTCATGGGCGCAGTCGGTGCACCCGTCCAGGTGGGCCTTGATCTCCACGAGGTCCTCGCGGGACAGCGCGCCGTCGAGGTACTCGTAAATACGGGCAATCCGTTTGTCGTCGCAGTCACCCAGGCTCTGGCAATCGCCCATGGTCAGTTCTCCGTTTCCTTAAGTTCATTCCCGGCTTCCTTGAGGTAGCCGCGGTCCACTGCATAGTCCGAGAGCATGTCCCGGAGCAGCTTTCTCCCCCGGTGCAGCCGTGACATCACGGTGCCGATGGGGGTGTTCATGATTTCTGATATTTCCTTGTACGCAAAGCCTTCAACGTCGGCGAAGTACACCGCCAGCCGGAACTCCTCCGGAATGGCCTGCAACGCGCTCTTCACATCCGAGTCCGGCAGGTGGTCCAGCGCGTCGGCCTCGGCCGAGCGCAGACCGCGGGAAGTGTGCGATTCCGCCCGGGCCAGCTGCCAATCCTCAATCACATCCGCATTGGACTGCAGGGGTTCGCGCTGGCGCTTGCGGTACAGGTTGATGTAGGTGTTCGTCAGGATCCGGTACAGCCACGCCTTCAGGTTGGTGCCGGGCTTGTACTGGTGGAACGCCGAAAACGCCTTGGTGTACGCCTCCTGGACCAGGTCCTCGGCATCGCTGGGATTGCGTGCCATGCGCATGGCCGCCGAGTACAGCTGGTCCACGTATTGCATGGCGTCCCGCTCAAACCGGGCACGGCGTGCCTCGACACTTTCCGTGGCGACGTCAACCGTGGCGACGTCGGTGTTTTCCACCGCCGCCTTGCGCTCCGCCGTCACAGCGGTGGAGGGCCGTGCAGCGGTGTCATGGGCTTGCTCAGGCTCGGAAATGTTCATCACAGACGAGTCTACTGTCAGTGCCTGCATTGCCGCCTTTCCGAGGGTGTGCCAGTCCGTTCCATACCAATGCAAACCCGGCCCCGCCGCGGTATATTCCGCAATGCTGCGCCAAAGTGCGAGACTTGTTGAAAGCAGGAACACCCCCGTCCGCGGCCTGCGCTGCGGGAAGGGACGTTTACGGCACAAAATCAGGAGGCCTCCTTGACCATCGTTCGCGCACTCGCCCGCCCCATGCTCGCCTCGTCCTTCATCCTTTCCGGCCTGGACAGCCTGCGGAATGTGGACCGGACCACCCGGCAGTTGGACCCCGTCCTTGACCGCGTCTCGGCGGCACTGCCCTTTGACGCCAGCGAAAAGACGCTGGCACGCGCCATCGCCGGGGCCCAGGTGGGTGCCGGCGTCCTGCTGGCCACCGGCAAGTTCGCCCGCCCGGCCGCGCTGCTGCTGACCGCCACCGCTGCCGTCACCACCTTTGTCGAGTACCGCAGCTCCGCCACGGACACCAAGGAGGCCAAGGCCCACCGCCGCAGCCAGCTGGCCAGGAACATCGGCCTCCTCGGAGGGGCCCTCCTGGCCAGCGTTGACACGGCCGGCCGCCCCGGCCTGGCCTGGCGGGCCGGGAAACTGATCGAATCCGGCAGGAAGGGCACCAACCGGCGCATCAAGGCCGCCGACAGGAACGCCCGGGCCCTCGCCCACGACGTGACGGGACAATAAGCACCGATGACCGCCGCCTCCTGGCCCGCACCGTTTGCCGCAACACCCCTTGACGCCACCGTCACCATCCCCGCCTCCAAGTCGCTGACCAACCGGTATCTGGTCCTGGCCGCCCTGGCCGCGGGCCCCTCCCGGCTCCGGGCGCCGCTGCAGTCCCGCGACTCCGACCTCATGGTCGGTGCGCTGCGCGCCCTGGGCTCCGGCATCGAGGAGGTGCCCGGCACAGGGTCCGTGCCGGACCTGGCGGTCACCCCGATCCCCGCCGGACACGCCGTCCACACCGCCGTTGATTGCGGCCTGGCCGGCACCGTCATGCGTTTTGTGCCGCCGATCGCCGCGCTCCTGCGGGGTGCCGTGGCGTTCGACGGCGACCCCGCCGCCCGCGTGCGGCCAATGGCGCCGGTCCTGGCAGCCCTCCGGGGCCTCGGCGTCCGCGTCGAGGGCGGCACGGACGGCTTCATGCCGTTCACGGTCCACGGCACCGGCACCGTGGCCGGCGGACACGTGGCCATCGACGCCGGCGGCTCCTCGCAGTTCATCTCGGCACTCCTGCTGGCCGCCGCCCGCTTCGAGGGCGGACTGCACCTGGAACACACCGGCACGTCGGTGCCCAGCATCGACCACATTTCGATGACGGTCAAGGTCCTGCGCTCCCTGGGCGTCAGGGTGGACGATTCCACCCCCAACCACTGGATCGTGGAACCCGGACCCATCACCGCGTTTGACGTGCAGCTGGAACAGGACCTCTCCAACGCCGGGCCGTTCCTGGCGGCAGCCCTGGCCACCCGCGGCACGGTG
Organism: Arthrobacter sp. SDTb3-6; assembly: GCF_013376095.1. Classification (GTDB taxonomy): domain Bacteria; phylum Actinomycetota; class Actinomycetes; order Actinomycetales; family Micrococcaceae; genus Specibacter. The sequence goes on from NZ_JAAMFN010000003.1 coordinate 13,620, forward strand.
CGCATCCCCCACTGGCCGGCGGACACCACCCAGGTGGGTGACAAGTGGCGGACCATCCTCCCGCAACTGGGCGCCACCGTCACGCTGGAGGACGGCGTGCTCACCGTGACCGGCGGGCCGCAGATCCTTGGTGCCGAGCTTTCCGACACCAGCGAGCTGGCACCGTCGGTGGCCGCCCTGTGCGCACTGGCGTCCACGCCGTCGCGCCTGCGCGGGATCGCCCACCTGCGCGGCCACGAGACCGACCGGCTCGCCGCCCTGGTGGCCGAGATCAACGCCCTCGGCGGGGACGCCGTCGAAACGGAGGACGGGCTCATCATCAACCCGGCCCCGCTGCACGGCGGGCTGTTCCACAGTTACGAGGACCACCGCATGGCCACTGCCGGCGCCATCATCGGGCTGGCCGTGCCCGGCGTCGAGGTTGAAAACATCGCCACCACGGCCAAGACCATGCCAGACTTCCCGCACATGTGGGCGGACATGCTTGCCCAGACGGCCGCGGTGGGGACTGCCGGGCGTGGCTAGGGACTACAGCAACTGGGACGAATCCGATGTGCGCGTCCGCGCCAACAAAAAGGGCAGCCGGCCGCGCACCAAGGACCGGCCCGCCCACGAGGACGCCGTGATCGGGCGCATCACCACCGTGGACCGCGGCCGGTACACGGCCATCGTGGACGAGGACACGCCGGCCGAACGGGTGGTCATTGCCGCACGCGCCCGCGAGCTGCGCCGCTCCCCCGTGGTGGCCGGGGACTTTGTGGCGCTGGTGGGCGACACCACGGGCACGCCGGACACCCTGGCCCGCCTGGTGCGCGTGGAGAAACGCCGCACCCTGTTGCGCCGCAGCGCGGACGACACCGACCCCGTGGAGCGCGTGGTGGTGGCCAACGCCGACCAGCTGGTCATCGTCGTGGCGGCGGCGAACCCGGAACCTCGCACTGGCTTCATCGACCGCGCCCTGGTGGCCGCCTACGACGCCGGCATTGCCCCCATCCTGCTGATCACCAAGGCGGACATCAAGGACCCGTCCGGGCTGCTCGCCAATTATGACAACCTGGACATGACGGTCATCATCAGCCGCACGGCCTCCGCCGGTGCGCCCGACGCCGCCTCCGCCATTGACGCCCGCAGCGACGACGGCGACTCCGCCCTCCTGGCGGGGGGTGCCGTCGAACAACTGCGCGGGCACCTGGACGGCAGGGTCAGCGTGCTGGTGGGCCACTCCGGCGTCGGCAAATCCACCATGGTCAACGCCCTGACCGGTTCGCAACGGGCCACGGGGGGCGTCAACGCGGTCACGGGGCGCGGCCGGCACACTTCTTCCTCCGCCCTGGCGCTGCGGCTGCAGGACGGCGAGGCCGGCTCGTGGATCATCGACACCCCCGGCATCCGCTCCTTCGGGCTGGCCCACGTGGACGCGGACCGGATCCTGCATGCCTTCCCGGACCTGGAGCCCGGCACCGACGACTGCGAACGCGGCTGCAAGCACGACGACGCCGCCGTCAACTGCGGGCTGGACGCCTGGGTGGCCGGCGGCCATGCCGGGGATGCGGGCCCGGCCCGGCTCGCGTCCCTCCGCCGTCTGCTGGGCACCAGCACCCGCACCGAGGGCCGCGCCGAGGCCAAGGAGCTTGGCACCCTGGCGTAGCGCACATGCGGGTGGAGGGCGTCATCCCGCACTTTGGCCCCATCTACCGATAGCGTGTTGCCTATGACTGTCCAACCCCAGACGTACAATGACGACCTCCGCCTGGCCCACGTCCTGGCTGACACCGTCGACTCCCTGACGATGTCACGCTTCAAGGCCCTTGACCTGAAGATTGAAACCAAGCCGGACCTGACCCCGGTCACGGACGCGGACAAGGCGGCCGAGGAATCCATCCGCAGCCAGCTGTCCCGGGTGCGCCCGCGCGATGCCGTGCTGGGCGAGGAGTTTGGCAGCAGCGGCCACGGCTCGCGCCGGTGGATCATCGACCCGATCGACGGGACCAAGAACTTTGTGCGCGGCGTGCCGGTCTGGGCCACGCTGATTGCGCTGGTGGACGAGGGCCGGCCCGTGGTGGGCGTGGTCAGCGCCCCCGCCCTGGGCAAGCGCTGGTGGGCGGCCGAGGGCACGGGCGCGTATACGGGCAAGTCGCTCGCGTCCGCCACGCGCATCCGCGTCTCCAACGTCTCCGAGCTGGCCGACGCGTCCCTGTCCTACTCCTCGCTGACCGGCTGGGCGGCCCGCGGCAACCGGGAGGAGTTCCTGGGCCTGACCGACGACGTCTGGCGAACCCGGGCCTACGGCGATTTCTGGTCCTACTGCCTCGTCGCGGAAGGGTCCGTGGACATTGCCTGCGAGCCCGAACTGAACCTGTACGACATGGCCGCCCTGGTGCCCATCGTGACCGAAGCCGGCGGCCGCTTCACCTCCCTGGACGGAGTGGACGGCCCCTTCGGTGGCAACGCCCTGGCCACCAACTCCATCCTGCACACCGAGGTGCTGCGCCGGTTAAACCCCGGCTGGGACGACCTCCTCTCCTAAGCGGCCCGGCACCCGCGCAGGTTGTTGCACAGCGGCCGGTCGCGGGCCCGGCCCGAACCGGTGGTGCAGCAAATGCGGGTTGGAACCCAGGCGCCAAACCGGTGGTGCAGCAAATGCGGGTTGCAGCCGGGCTTGCCCGCATGTGCTGCACCGCCGAATGCCCCGACGGGGCACAAGTCGCCCCATCTGCACCGCCGAATTCCATGGCTGGGAAAATGAGGGCTGGAACCCGCCGGCCCGAACCGGTGGTGCAGCAAATGCGGGTTGCAGCCCCGCCCCAACGAGCCGCAGCAATGTGTCGTAACAAATGCGCACGCTGCCGCGGCTGGGCTAGCCTTTTGGGCATAGGTCACGAGTGCCAGCGCTAAACCCCGGTTTGCTGGCCGGCAACCCTCCTTTCGCGGCGGGGTGCCCCGGGTGACGACCTGGCCAGGCCGGAACGGTCTTGGCAAGCGCGGACATTTTTTCGTTCCCGGCGGCTTCGCCGCGACGGAATGGTCCCTTCCTTTTGGGAGCCCCCATGAGTTCTGCAACCCTTGAAACAGCCCGCCTTTCCGACGCACCCCTGCTGCCCGTGGCGGGCCGCGACCTGGCAGCGCCGTTGATCCACGGCGGCACCGCCAGGTATGCCAACCTGGACTACGCGGCGTCGGCGCCGGCCGTGGACGAGGTGGCCGCGCACCTGGCCGAGGTGCTGCCGTACTACGCCAGCGTGCACCGGGGCGCCGGCTTTGCCTCCCAGGTCAGCACCTCACTATACGAAAACGCCCGGCGCACGGTGGCCGACTTCGTCGGTGCACGCCCCGGGGACACCGTCATTTTCACCCGCAACACGACCGATTCGCTGAACCTGCTCGCAGCTTGCGTGGAGTCGCTCCTGGCGGGGCAGGGGCGCACCGGGGGCCCTTCCAACGACCATGGCGAGGTGCTGTACCTGGACATCGAGCACCACGCCAACCTGCTGCCGTGGCAGGGGCTGCCGCACCGCTCCGTGGTGGCCGGACACACCCTCGAGTCCACCCTGGGCCGGGTCGCGACGCAGTTGCGTGCCGGCAACGTGGTGCTGCTGGCCGTCACGGGCGCCTCCAACGTCACCGGCGAGGTGCTGCCGATCGCCGAGCTCGCGGCCCTGGCCCACCGGCACGGTGCGCGGATCGTGGTCGATGCCGCCCAGCTGGCCCCGCACCGGCGCCTCGACCTGGCCCGCGACGGAATCGACTACGTGGCCTTTTCCGGCCACAAGCTCTATGCCCCGTTTGGTGCGGGCGTGCTGGTGGGCCGTCCCGACTGGCTCGACACCGGCCGCCCGCACCTGGCCGGCGGCGGCGCCGTGAAGGACGTGCGGCTGGAGTCCGTGCTCTGGACCGACGGCCCGGCCCGCCACGAAGCCGGTTCGCCCAATGTGCTCGGCGCCGCCACGCTGGCGAAGGCCGCCGAGGTGCTGGCCGCCCTGGATGCCGAAACGTGGCACGCCCATGAGCAGGAACTGCGCTCGCACCTGGTGGCCGGGCTGGAGGCGCTCGACGGCGTCACCGTCCACCAACTGTTCGCCGACTCCGGCTCGTACCCCGGCAGCGGCACCATCGGCGTCGTCAACTTTTCCGTGGAGGGGTACGACGCCGGCCTGGCCGCGGCCTACCTGTCCGCCGAGCACGGCGTGGGCGTGCGGGACGGCAGGTTCTGCGCCCACCCCCTGCTGCGCCGGGTGGGCCTGGCCTCGGGCTCGCTGCGCGCCAGCTTCGGGGTGGGTTCCCGCCGCACCGACGCCGACCGGCTCATTGACGGCGTGGCCGCCCTGCTCCGCGACGGCCTGGGCTGGGACTACGTCGTGGACGCCGGACGCTGGGTGCCCGCCAACGACACCCGCAGCTTCCCCTCCTGGGCGCCCAACACGCCCGGCACGGCCGGTGCCGCCCCCTGCTCCACCCGCTGAGCCCGCCGTCGAACGCTTCCGCCGCGGTAGAGTGGAGCGGCGGAATCGGCACAAGCAAACAGGCGGAGGACAATGGCAGGCGCGGGCGGACCGGTTTTTGACGACGTGCGGCGGCTCGAGTTGGCCGGCGCCTTCCAGGAGGGCGGGGAGCACTATGACAAGGTGCGCCCGGGCTACCCCGTCGAGTCGCTGGCGTGGCTGGCCGCCGGCCTCGACGTCCGCGACGCCCTGGACGTAGGCGCGGGGACCGGCAAGTACACCCACCTGCTGGCCGCACGCGGCTGGCGGGTCAGCGCCGTCGACCCGTCCGGTGACATGCTCGTCCAGCTGCGCCGCAACCTGCCCGGCGTCGCGGTGCGGCAGGGCACGGCCGAGGACACCGGCCTGGGCGCGGCGTCCATCGACCTGGCGGTGGCCGCCCAGGCCTGGCACTGGTGCGATCCCCTGGCGGCGAGCACGGAAATGGCACGGGTCCTGCGCCCCGGCGGCGTCCTGGGACTGGTCTGGAACCAGCTGGACGTCAGCGTGCCCTGGGTGCACCGGCTGTCGCGGATCATGCATGCCGGCGACGTCCACAAGCCCGGTTTCCGTCCGCATGTCGGTCCCGAATTCCACGGCCTCAGCGTGCACGGGACCCGGTGGGAGCAGGCCGTCACCCCGGAAGAACTGCTGGAGCTGGCCAAGTCGCGCAGCTACTACCTCAAGGCTGACGCCGCCATCCGCGCCAAGGTGCTGGGCAACCTGCGCTGGTACCTGTTCGAGCACCTGGGCCACACCCCCGGCCAGGAGCTGGCGCTCCCGTACTTCTGCCAGACCTGGCGCGCCCACACCCAGCAGCGCCTGCGTGACGTCCCCTCGACACCCGGCCCCTGGCCGCGCTAGAATTTCGGCATACCTAAACTTGGGGTTTAGGGCTAGCGAAGGGGCGGAAATTGCTGGAGACCGGCACTGCCAGGAAGCGCCTGCCGCGGCGCGACCGCGGCAGGGGGCTTTTTCTTCTGGGCCCTGCCTTCGTGGCGGCAATCGCCTACGTGGACCCCGGGAATGTCGCCGCAAACCTGACCTCCGGCGCCCGCTACGGCTACCTGCTCGTGTGGGTGCTGGTAGCGGCCAACCTCATGGCCATGCTGGTGCAGTACCAGTCCGCCAAGCTTGGGGTGGTGACCGGCCGGTCGCTGCCGGAACTGCTCGGAAAGCGGTTCGGCACCGCCGGGCGCCGGCTGTACTGGGCACAGGCGGAACTGGTGGCCATGGCCACGGACCTGGCCGAGGTCGTGGGCGGCGCCATAGCCCTGAACCTGCTCTTCCACGTGCCGCTGCCCGTCGGCGGGGTGATCGTGGGCGTCGCCTCCATGGCGCTGCTGGCCGTGCAAAACCGCCATGGGCAGCGCCACTTTGAAACCATCATCATTTTCCTGCTGGTCGTCATCACCGTGGGGTTCCTGGCCGGGCTGGTGCTCAGCCCGCCGGATCCGGCCGGCGTCGTCTCCGGCCTGGTGCCACGGTTCGAGGGCAGCAACAGCCTCCTGCTGGCCGCCGGGATGCTCGGCGCCACCGTGATGCCCCACGCCATCTACCTGCACTCCCAGCTGGCCAAGGACCGGCACACCGGGGCCCGCCGCACGCCGGAGTCCCTGCGCCGCATTGTCCGGGCCACGCGCTGGGACGTGGTCTCAGCCCTGCTCCTGGCCGGGGCCGTCAACATCGGCATGCTGCTGCTCGCCGCGTCCACGCTGGGAGGGGTCCCCGGCACCGACACCATTGAGGGCGCCCATGCGGCCATTGCCGCCACCCTGGGCCCGGTGGTCGGCGTGGTGTTCGCCGTCGGGCTGCTGGCCTCCGGCCTGGCCTCCACCTCCGTGGGCGCGTACGCCGGCGCCGCCATCATGCACGGCCTGCTCCACGTCCACATCCCGCTCATGGCACGGCGCGTGGTCAGCCTGGTCCCGGCCATCGTCCTGCTGACCATCGGCACCGACCCCACGTGGGCGCTGATCGTCAGCCAGGTGGTGCTGAGCTTCGGCATCCCCTTTGCGCTGGTTCCGCTGCTGCGCCTGACCGCCAACAAGGCGCTGATGGGCGAACACCGGGACGGGCTGCCGCTGCGGATTCCCGCCCTGGCCAGTGCCGCGCTGATCGTTGCGCTGAACGCGGTCCTGCTGTGGCTGACCGCCACCGGGGTTGCGTAGCCGGTAGGCTGGTGCACGTGAAAGCCACCCCCACCTCCTCCAGCATTGAGGACTACGTCAAGGTCATTTACTCTTTCACGGAGTGGCAGGACAAGCCCATCACGTCCACCCAGCTGGCCGTGCGGCTGGGCGTGGCCAACTCCTCCGTCTCGGAGATGGTCCGCAAGCTCAAGGACCAGGACCTGGTGGAGCACGAACCCTACAGCCCCATCCGCCTCACCGAATCCGGCCTGGCCCTGGCACTGTCCATGGTCCGCCGCCACCGGCTGCTGGAGACGTACCTGGTCCGCGAACTCGGCTACACCTGGGACGAGGTCCATGAGGAGGCCGAACGGCTCGAACACGCCGTCTCGGAAACGTTCATCGGGCGCATGTCCGCGAAACTGGGCAACCCCACGCGCGACCCCCACGGCGATCCCATCCCGGATGCCGGCGGCCACATCACCATGCCGCCCTCGCACCGTCTCGACGAGCTTGACGCCGGCCACCACGGCCGCGTCAGCCGCATCAGCGACCACGACCCCGAACTGCTGCGCTATCTTGAACAGCACGGCATCGGCGTGGACACCGAGCTGGAAGTCGTGGGCAGGCGCCCCTTTGGCGGCACCCTGGAGGTGGCCCGGCTCCCCTCCCCCAATGCCCCTGCAGGCACGGACGACGCCGGCCGCCTCGACCTGGGCGACGAGGCGGCGGTTTCGCTGTGGCTGGTCACCGTCGGCACCCACCCGGGCTGCACCGTCCAGGAACCCGCCGGAGGATCCCTCATGGGCCCCCACACGGCCGATGGTTGAGCCGGTCCGACCCACCCGGCCGCCGCGACCACGTCACGCCCGCGGAGCCGGCATTTTTTGTAGTCCGGCGTCAGGGAGGCCCGGACGATGGGGCAGGGCGCTCCGACCAGCGGCAGGTCCGGTGTTTCCGTAGCCCGCGTAAAGGAGACGCCAAAGGCCGCTTGCGGCCGTGGTGTCGGATGGCCGCCGGAAAAATGCCGGACCGCCGGCATCGGAATTAGGCCGGCTGCACCACACGGGACGCGGCGAACCAGGCGGCGGCGAACACCATCAGGGCAATGCCCGGGGCTGTGGCCCCGGCGGCCAGCAGGGCGCCGCCTGCGAGCAGGAACAGCGCCAAGGACGCCAGGGACACCACGTTCAACGGCAGCCGTCGGGCACATTTCGGGGCCAGGAAGATGCCCCACAGGACCACCACCGCGGCCGGAATGCCAAGGCCGAGAATGAAGTTCCAGGGGCCGGCCTGGCGGAACCCCCAGTAGACGAAGGACGCCAGCATGGCCACCTCCAGGGCAAAGCCGACGGCCGGAAGGACCATGCCTTCCGTGGCGGCCTGGAGGCCGGCAAGCCGGCTGGCCGTGTTTTTGGCGGTGCGACGTCCCATGGTTCCTTGTCCGTTCAGTCGCCCGGTGCCGCGGCAGCCAGGTCGCGGCGCAGCACGAAGCGCTGCACCTTCCCGCTGGGCGTCTTGGGCAGTTCAGCCATGAAATGCACGCGCCGCGGGTATGCGTGCGCGGCAAACTTCTCCTTCACCAGCTGCTGCAGTTCGGCGGCCAGCGCCGGCGTACCGTCATGGCCGGCGTTGAGGACCACACAGGCCTCGAGCACCTCGCCGCGCAGGCTGTCCGGCACGCCCACCACGGCGGATTCGGCCACGGCGGGGTGGGCGGCCAGGACGGATTCGACGTCGAACGGGCCGATGCGGTAGCCGGCCATGATGATGACGTCGTCGTCGCGGGAGGTGAAGTAAAGGTTCCCGTCGGCGTCGCGGCGGCCGGCGTCGCCGGTCAGGTACCACGCGCCGTCGGCCGTGAATCGTTCCGCAGTTTTCTCCGGGGCACCCGCATAACCGGTGAACCAGAAGAAGGGGCTGCCCGCGACATTGACGGCCACGCGCCCGGATTCGCCGTCGGCGGCCCGGGTGTCGGCGGCATCGGCCAGCACGTCCACGCTCCAGCCCGGCAGCGCGGCCCCCATGGAGCCGGGCTGCAGCGGCCGGCGCAGCCCGTCGTGCCACGCGTTGCCGGCCACCATGCCAAGCTCCGTCTGGCCGTACTGGTCGCGCACCTCCTGGCCGAAGGCGCCGCGACCCCATTCAACGACGTCGGGTGTGAGCGGTTCGCCGGCACTGGAGGCCCGGCGCAGGGCGTGGTGCCGGCCGGCGGCGGAGCCGGCGCGCAAGGCACGGTACACGGTGGGGGCGGCGGCAAAATTGGAGACCTGGAACTTGTCCATGACGGCCCAGGAAAGTTCGGGGCTGAAGCCGGCGGAGAGCAGCAGCGTGCGGGTGCCGGTGGCCAGGGGCGCCATCAGGGCAAAGTAGAGCCCGTAGGCCCAGCCGGGATCGGCCATGTTCCAGAAAACATCGTCGGGGCGCACATCCAGCCCGAACTCCTGGTAGCCCACAAAGGAGGCCACGGCACCCAGGGTGACGGGCACGCCCTTGGGGCTGCCGGTCGTCCCCGAGGTGAACAACTGCACCAGGGTGCCGTTGCCGCCCACGGCGACCGGTCCGGCGTCGTCCGCCGACAGATCGGCAAAGGCGCCGGTGCCGGCCGTCATTTCGGAAAATGCCACGTCGTAGCCGAAGGCCTCGCCGCGGGCCACGACCACCAGGGGCGAGGCGTCGTTGGGCACCCCGCCCGGCGGGACCAGCTTGCGGCGCTGGTCGGCGTCGCAGATGACCAGCTTCGCGCCGGTGGCCTGAAGGCGGAAGGCGATGGCGTCGTGGGCGAAGGCCGTGAACAGCGGCACGTCGACGGCCCCGAGCCGCCACAGGCCCAGCAGCGCCACCGCCAGTTCGGCGGACTTGCCCATCAGGGTAGCCACGTGGTCTCCGCGGCGCACCCCCATGGATCCCAGGGCGGAGGCGAACCGCGTGGACTGCTCACGCAGTTCGCCGTACGTCACGTCCCTAAAGCCTAAATCGGACCCCACCACGGTGAATGCGGTGCGGTCCGCCGGATGCCTGTCGCAGAACAGCTCCGCGGCATTGGCCCCGGGCACCGCGAAGGCATCCAGGAGCTCCTGGACCCTTTCCCGTGCCGTGAATGTCATTGCAGGATCAGCCTTCGCAGTCCTTGCAGTACAGCAGGCCGTTCTTTTCACGGGCCACCTGGCTGCGGTGCCGGACCAGGAAGCAGGAGGCACAGGTGAATTCGTCTTCCTGCGCCGGGATGACCTGGATGATCAGTTCTTCGTTGGAGAGGTCCGCGCCCGGCAGGTCCGCGCCTTCGGCCGTGTCCGAGTCCTCGACGTCAATGTGCGCCGTCTGGGCACCGCCGCGCTGGACCTGGAGAGCCTGGAGCGACTCTGTCTCGTGGTCTTCGTCCTTGTTGCGGGGTGCGTCGTAGTCGGTTGCCATGCGGTTTTCAAGCTCCTGGTGTTCGTGGTTTTGGCGGGGTATTTCAGCGCCCCATCCTAGCCCCTGAAAGCAGGATTAGTGCCCTTAAATTCCCAATGTTTTCCCACAGCATAGGGTATGGTGGCCCAATTTCCATGCCGGAAGGCCATTTAACCCGGATTTTGCCTGCATAAAACATTCGATTGTGCCATTTGTCACCTTGGGAGCGGCCCGTGGCGGCCTGAACCGTGTGCGCTGCGTTGTGCCGGACGGGGTGCCGGACCGGGTGCCCCGCCGGGCGCCGGACCGGGGCACGGCGTCGCCGGCGCCCGCGGAACGCCCTATCCTTGTAGGGATATGGTAAACAACTCCGCTGCTGCAAATCCGTCCCTCAACCGCCGGCAAGTGGCCCAGGCTTTGAACATTCCCCCGGAAATGGCCGCGCGGAACGGCATCCCGTCGCGCATGCTGGCGTCCGCCGTCGCTGAAATCGATGCCAATCCGCCCGCCTGGCTGGCCCAGTCCCGGGCCAACTCGACCGGAAAGCGGCCCGTCTGGGTTGAACTGCGCTGCTACGTTTGCGATTTCCACGAACTGGCGCGGCCCAAGAAGTGGTGGCCGGAATTCAGCTACGTGATGTGCGACTTCCACAGCGACCGGGACCTCCCTGCCCCCGCGGCGGGAGTGCGCCGCAGCCAGTTCGACGGCGTGGGCAGCCGGTTCCGCGGTTTCACCGACACGCGGGACGACGCCTAGCGCCCCCGCTTCTTCATCCACCGCACCCGGCCCCACGCCGGGGGCACGAACCAAGGAGAGCCGCGCCGTGACCGTTCCGGCAAAGGTCTTTTTACGCTGGCTTGACGGGGTGGCCGGCGGCGCCAGCCACGCCGCCGTGTGCCGCGCCGCCGGGATCAAGCGTTCCACGCTGGGCCAGCAGCTGGTGCGTGGGCGGGTCACCCTGGCCACCGTGGCTGCTGTCAGCCGTTCCCTGCGGCTTCCCGTCGTCGAGTCCCTTTCCACCTTCGCCCCGTACCAGGGCCTGGCCGCCGGCGTGGCACAGCCCACCGATGCCGAACTGCTCAGCCAGGTCTCCGACATGGACCTCCTGCGCGAAATCCTGTACCGCTCCGCCCGGGCGGAGAACGGCTCGGCACCCCCGCCGGCGGGACTCTCCCCCATCCCCCACCGGGCCTCCGTGCGCGCCTGGCTGGACGCCGTCGACCCTTCCGAGCTGCGCCAGAGCGTGGCAAGGGACGCGGGGATTGCCCCGCAAAACCTGTCCGCCCAAATCACAGCCAACCGGTTGACGCCCGAACTGGCCATCAGGTCCGCGGAACTGGCGGGCGTGGGGCTGGCCAACGGCCTGGTCGCCACCGGATTCCTGACTGCCGCGGAGGCCGGCTGGCGGCCGGGCTCCCGCAGCGCAGCACTTCGCCGGACGCCCAGCAGCATGCTGGTTTCGCTGACCGCCGAACGGCTCGATGCCCTGGGCCGCACCCTGCGGCGCACAGAGCAGGATTCTGCCGCTGCACAAACGATCTGGGAGAACCTCGCATGACAACAGGTCTCCAATGGGCGGTCCTGGCTGTATGTGTCGGCTGCTCCCTGTGGCGGCTTCCCGCAGCCGCCAAGGGCCGCAACCGGGGCCTCTTCTGGTCATTCCTGCTGGTCTCCCTGGCCGTGGCGCTGAGCATTCCGGCCATCTACGTTCAGGTCGACGGAGTCCTTGGCCGGGAGAACCTTGCCAATGTGGTGCTGCGATTGAGTCTTTTTGCCGTGCTCTTTCTGCTCGCGGCCAAGATCGCCGCCGCCTACAAGGCGCCCGTAGCGCGGCGGCTTATTCGCGGCCCGGTGGGCCTGGCCGTAGTGTCGGCCAGTTCGGCCGGGATCCTGGCCATGTACTTCCTGTCCGAGCTGCACGGCTCAAGCCCCGGGCTGGCCGCGTTTTTCGACCAGCCGACGGTCGTGGCCTACATGTGGATCGGACGCGGGTACCAGGCGTACGTGGCGGCCTGCCTGGTGCCTGCCACGGGCCGCGCCGCGTTTTCGCGGCTCCCCGCCCTGGACCGTGCTGCAGCCCTGTCCATGTGCCTGGGCTTTGCCGGCGTCTGCCTCACCCTGGTGGTCCAGGCCACCGGGTGGCACGGCGCCGCCCTGATGACGGCACTCTCCTTCGGCTCCATCCTGCTCGTGGCAGCCGGACTGGTCCTTGTCTGGGTGTCGTATATGCGCCGGCCCGTGAAACATTGAGAAGCCCATGTACACATTTCCATTAGCGTCTGGCATACTAATGATTGTGTGAACGCCACAGCGGCTGGGTTCGACACAATTCCTTTGGGGGTAAGTGGTGGCTGGACGCTGTTCCGGCCACCACTTAGCATTTTAAGTCCACCGTTTGGACAAGCCCTCCGCCACTCCGGTTCCTGGCGGCCCCTTTGCCGGGCAGGACGTTGCGGGGCATATGTTGCGGCGCATATGTTGTTGGGCAGACGTTGTTGGGCAAAACGAAGGGCCCGCCCCCGCCGCGATGGCTGGAAACGGGCCCCAACAGGGGTGTGGAGATGGGGAGAATTGAACTCCCGTCCGATGTTGTTTCATCAGGGCTTCTCCGGGTGCAGTTTGCGTCGGTTTTTCTCGGCCCCAGCTGTCTTGCAAACAAGCAGCTGCCAGGCCCAGTTGCATAAGAGTCCCCCAAACGCCTGCAACGGGCGTTTAGGGCAGTGGCCCTCTAAATGACGCCAGGATCCGGGACGAGAGCATTCCCGGGCTGACGGACTGTCTTACTGCTTAGGCAGCAAGAGCGAAGTCAGTGCGATTTGATTCAGCACTTATTGTTTTACAGAGATCGTTTACGAGATAACCCTGTATCCTCGACCCGCTTCACCTGTCTCGACAAACACCGTCGAAACCGATCATCCCCTATTGTGTTTTCAAACCCACGCCATGCCGGCCGTGGACTACCCATCATAGCGCATGCACGGGCCCAAATATTCCCTAGCGGGCCACCATGCCCCTGGCCGCCTTGGCCTCCAGCACCAGCAGTGCGGCAGCGTCAATCTTGCGGGCAAACGCAGGGTCCGCCTGCGCGGCGTCCACCATGCCCTGGTACATGGCCGGCGCCACGGCCTGGTCGGTGCACAGGACCATGGTGCCGCCGGCGTTGATGAAGTCCACGCCGCGCCGGGACACCGGCACGGCGGCCACCTGGCGGGCGTCGCAGATGTCGTCGCTGACGATGATGCCGTTGAAGCCAAGGTCACCGCGGACCATGCCCTGGACAACCACGTGGGAAAACGGGCCCAGGTCCTGCGTGTCAATTTTCGGGTAGTAGGCGTTGGAGACCATCAGCCACGGCACGCCGGCGTCCACGGCATCGCGGAAGGGGGCCACATACGGGTCGTTGCGGACCGTGACGTTGTCCGTGACGCCCGCGGTCACGTCGGTGTTTCCGGTGACGCGCCCCAGGCCCGGGAAATGCTTCACCGTGGGGTCCACCCCGGCGGCCAGCATGCCACGGGCGAACGCAACGCCGTGGCTGGAGACGGTGCCGGGCGTGTACCCGTATTCGCGGCCAAATGCGCCAATCGGGGCGTTCTGCGGCGCGAACGCGGGCGACGGCACGGTGTCCAGGACAGGGGCCAGGTTGACATTGACGCCGGCGGCGGCCAGCTGGCGCCCCCAGCGTGTGGCATCCGCCTGCAGCGTGGCCGGTGCGAGCTGTCCCTGTTCGATGGCCTGCGGGATGGCGTCGAAGCCGGGCCCCTGCATGATCTGCACAAACCCGCCTTCCTGGTCGGTCGCCACAAAGGGGCGGACCCCCAGCTCGAGCCCGTGCCCCGCGGCGGTGGCGACCACCGACGCGATGGCGTCCACACCGGCGGTGCTGCGTCCCTTCATGAACACATTGCCCACGTGCAGCGACTCGAGCACGTAGGTGGACTGCGGATCGGCACCGGTCACGGGCGTGGACACCATGAACGCCTGGCCCACTCGCTGGCCGAGTGTCATCGCGGCCAGTTTTTGCCGGGCCAGGTCCTTCGCCGGGGCGGACGACGGCGGCGCCTGTGTTGCGCTGGCAGGCGGCGGCGCCGCCGTGGCCGGCACGGAGGCGGTTGCGGTTCCTCCGCGACCGGCTGTGGAGGGGCCGGCCGTGGGCGTTGCGGAAGGCGGGGCGGTTGTCGGTGACGCGGAGGACGGCGCGGGTGCCGGCGTCGTGCGTGGCGGGGAGGAGAAGGTCAGGACCATGACAACAACGACTCCCAGGACGGCGGCGGACACGCCGATCCCCCACCAGTGGCGCGCCCCCAGAGCCATGGCGTCAGTCCCTCAGGTGGAGGTGGGCGGCGTTCAGCTCATCCATTTGCTCATCGGTGAGCTCGTCGAGAATTTTGCGTTCACCCTTGTCCGACTTTGAAAACCGGACAAAGAGCAGGATCATGACCGGCAGGTCCATGATTTCGGCAATGAACCACAGGAAGTCCCCGCCCAGCTGCTGGTCGCGAAGGGCACCGGGGAACCAGGCGGGCACCGGCCCGGACAGGGCGCCGGCACCGTCGAAGATGGTAGGCACCAGGCGCATGATGAGCCCCGGGGCTGCGTCCCCCAGCAGCTCGATGAAGGCAAACACAAACTCGAGCATGATCAGGGCCGTGCTGACCCGGGTTTTCTCCTCGACCATGGGCAGCACCATGAGCAGCCCCAGCAACGGCATGGCGAGGGTCAGCAGGCCTTCCAGCAGGGGGCTCACCCGGGAAATGCCGGCCAGCGGGGTCAGCATCATGGACAGGACCACCAGGCCCGCCACCGGTGCCACGGCACTGTTGCCGAACAGTTTCATGGGGCCGCGGGACACGGTGGCGAGGAAGGTCCGCAGGCGTCCCGGGCGGACCGTCTGGCGGGCCAGGCCCACCGGAAGGCCGAGTGCCAGGCCCGCCGGGACCACAAAGACCATCATGGCGATGCGGACGGAAAACGCCCAGCGCAGCTGGGGCGAATACGTGCCCAGGAAGCCAAAGTTGACGAACGCGTACAGGCCCAGGCCCAGCACATAGAAGCACGCCGCACGCCAGGTCGGCCAGCGGACGCCGGCGGCGGCTGCGCGCGCCAGTCCCCAGGCGTAGAGGCCGCCGGCGGCAACGATCAGGGCCAGGGCCCACAGGTCCAGGCTCCAGGTGCCAAGGAAAACGCCCCACGGTGGCATCGGCTAGCCGCGGTTCTTCTCGCGCATGGCCCGCAGCGCCTCGCGGTTGTCCTGCTTTTCGCGCAGTGACTGGCGTTTGTCGTAGTCCTTCTTGCCCCGGGCAATGGCAATTTCCACCTTGGCCCGGCTGTCCAGGAAGTACAGCTGGAGCGGCACAATGGTGAATCCGGATTCCCGGGTCTTGTGTGCGATCTTCTCCAGTTCCTCGCGGTGCAGCAGGAGCTTGCGGCGGCGCCGGGCCGTATGGTTGGTCCAGCTGCCGTTGAGGTACTCGGGGATGTAGACGGCCTCCAGCCAGAGTTCGTCGTTGTAGAAGGTGGCAAAGCCGTCCACGAGGGAGGCCCGGCCTTCCCGCAGCGACTTGACCTCGGTGCCCATCAGGACCAGCCCTGCCTCATAGGTGTCCAGGATGTGGTAGTCGTGCCGGGCCTTGCGATTGGTGGCCACAACCTTCAGGCCACTTTCCTTGGGCACTGTACGGCTCCTTCACGGGTGGTTCGGCACTGCCTGTGCGGTGCGCCCTCTAGTCTAGCAACTTTGGCCGTGCGAAAATTTGACGCCGTGCACACTCGCCCGGCACCGGCGTCCTTGCACTACAGCAGCGTCATGGGGTCCACGGCAACGCCGTTGAGCCACGTTTCAAAGTGGGCGTGGCAGCCGGTGGAGTTTCCGGTCCCGCCGGAGATGGCGATGAGCTGTCCGCGGTTCACGTGCTGGCCGGCGGAAACCTGCACCGAGGTGTTGTGGTAGTAGGCGGTCAGCAGGGCATTGCCTTGGATGACGCCGTGGGAGATCTTCACGCCGTTGCCGCCTCCCCACACGTCCCAGCCGGCGAAGACAACGGTTCCGGCCGCCGCCGCGTAGACGGGCGTGCCGCAGGGGGCGCCGAAGTCGATGCCGGTGTGGACGTACCCGCCGGTGCCGTAAAAGTCGATGGTCCCCGGCGGGGTCTGGCGCCAGCCGAAGCCGGAGGTAATGGGGACGGAGCTGGCGAAGGGGTGCTGCAGGCCAAAGGCCGACGGGTTGCCCGGTGCCGGCGGCACGTAGGGCGGAGGGACAAAGTTGTTGTCGCCCGCAGCCTTCGCCGCGGCCGCCTGCTGGCGGGCAAGGCGCTCGGCTGCCGCCTTGGCGGCCGCCGCGGCAGCCTCGCGTTCCTTGCGCTGGCGTTCGGCGATCTGGGCAGCCACCGTGTCCTGCTGCTTCTTCACCGCCGCAACCTTCGCCTGGATCTGCGGCTTCTGCTTTTCCAGCCTGGCGTTGATGGCCGCCGAATCGCTGATCAGCTTGTCCACCGCGGACTTCTTCGCCGCAGCCTCGTCGCGGGCGGCCTGCTCGGCCACAAGGGCCGCATCCGCCCGCACCTTCAGGTCCTTGATCTCGGCCTCGACGGCCGCCAGCCGGGCCTGCGCGTTTTGGTTCGTGGCCCTTTGGCTGGTCAGCTGTGCCAGCGCCGCATTCTGGCTGCGCATGGCCTGCTCGGCCAGGTCGATCGAGTTGGCCAGATCCTCGGAGGTGCCCGCGCCAAGGACCAGTGCCAGGTTGGCGGGGATGCCGCCAGCCTTGTAGGACTGCGCGGCGATCTGCCCGATCATGCTCTTGGCTTCCGCCTGTTTCTTCGAATCCAGAGCGATCTGGGCGGTGATCCTGTCCTTGCCGGCCTGTGCCAGTTCTATGCGTGCCGCGAGGGAGCCGACCAGCTCGGTGGCCGCACCCACGCGGTTTTGGGCGTCCATGAGGGCTGCCTGCGCACCGGGCAGCCGGCCCTGGTACATGACAAGGTCCGAGGCGGACTTTGCCAGCCCTGCGTCAACGAATTCGAGGGCGGAGGCGGCATCGGCGGCCTGCTGCTTCAGCGCGGCTGCCTGGTCGTCGAGCTTGTCTGCGTGCGCGGCCGGAACCACGCCCAGCAGCCCGGCCACCAGCACGGCCGCCAGCCCCGCGCCGAGGCAGCGGGCGACGGCGCGCCCCGTTGTCCGGCGTCGCAGCGGCCCGGCCGGGCCTGCTGCCACGCTTCCCCCGGAAGACAACGAATCCATGCTCAAACAGCTCCTTGCATCGTGGCGCTTGGGACGTGGGGCCGGACGGGCAGTGATGGGACCCGTCGGGCGTGAATCAAACCTTGAGGTTCTTTCGCAGTGAGACCGCCGACGCGATGCCGGCCAGCACCACGCCCAGCACAATCAGGACAGGGTAGATCACCAGGGCCTGGGTGGTGGAAATGATGGGCGTGCCGCTGTTTCCGCCGGCCAGGTAGCGACCCAGGAAGAATTCCACGATCGACCACACCGCCCCGGAGGCAAGCAGTGCCCCGATCGTGGCGGCGATCACCCCCTCAAGCACAAACGGCAGCTGAATCACCGTCTTGGACGCGCCCACCAGCCTCATGATGTCGATTTCCTTGGCGCGCGACTGGGCGGAGAGCCTGATGGTGGTGGCAATGAGCAGGGCCGCGCAGACAATCATCAGCACCGCAACGCCCACCGCAACGATCGTCGCAATGTTCATCCACGAAAACAGCGATTCGAGCACCTTGCGCTGGTCCACCACCGAATCCACCCCGGGCGTGGCGGAGAAGGACTCGTTGATGATCTGGTACTTTTCGGGGTCCGTCAGCTTGATCCGGAACGAGGACGGCAGGTTGCCGGCCTCCACCGAGTCCACCATGGGTGAGTTGGCGAACTGCTCCTTGAAGTGGACCAGGGCCTCCGCCTGGCTTTCAAACGTCCACTTTTCCACGTATGGCTTGACGGCGGGCGAGTCCAGCATGGCCTCGATGGTCTTCTTCTGGCCGTCGGTAACGGGGCCGGAGACACAGTTGGCATTGGTGGGCACGTCGTTGCACAGGTAGATGGTGACCTGGACCTTGTCATACCAATACCCCTTCAGCTGGCCGATCTGCAGCTGCAGGACCCCGGCCGCGCCAACGAAGGTCAGGGACACGAAGGTCACCAAAATGACGGAGATGACCATGGTCAGGTTGCGGCGCAGCCCGCTGCCGAGCTCGCTGAGGATGAAGGCAAGTCTCATGGCTGGACCCCGTTCCGGGTGGATTCTTCGGCGTTTCCGGCCGGGTACACGCGGCCCCTGTTGCGCTCAAGCCGGGGCGGCATCGCTTCGTCCGCAGCGTCGCCGGCTGCCGCCGCGGCACTCACGGCGCGCTGGCGGCGGGTCTGGGGTGCGTCGTCGTCCACGGCGGGCACGACGCCGGACGCGTCGCCGGACGCTTCCGGCGCGGCGGCGGGAATGATCGGGAGCATGGACGTGTACTGGGCGCGGGCCTCGTCACGCACCACCCTGCCGAGGCGCAGTTCGATGACGCGCTTGCGCATCGAGTTGACGATGTCGTCATCGTGGGTGGCCATGACCACGGTGGTGCCGTTTTGGTTGATCTTGTCCAGGATTTCCATGATGCCGGCGCTTGTCGTGGGGTCAAGGTTGCCGGTGGGTTCGTCCGCCAGCAGGATGCCGGGCTGGTTGACGATAGCACGGGCGATGGCCACGCGCTGCTGCTCGCCGCCGGAAAGTTCGGTGGGCAGGCGCCGCTCCTTGCCTTCGAGCCCGACGAGTTCGAGGACGCGGGGAACCTCGGTGCGGATGGCGGCGCGGGACTTGCCGATCACCTGCATGGCGTAGGCGACGTTGGCGAAAACGGTCTTGGTGTTGATGAGGCGGAAGTCCTGGAACACGATGCCGATGCCCCGGCGGAACTTGGGCACGCGCCAGCTGGGCACGTTGG
The DNA here is from genome assembly GCF_013376095.1 of Arthrobacter sp. SDTb3-6. GTDB lineage: Bacteria > Actinomycetota > Actinomycetes > Actinomycetales > Micrococcaceae > Specibacter. The sequence continues at coordinate 32,559 of NZ_JAAMFN010000003.1, forward strand.
CCACATTTTGGCCTGCCACGTACACCTGGCCCTGCCCGGTCTTGTATTCACGCAGGACCAGGCGCAGGAACGTTGACTTCCCGGAGCCGGAGGAACCGACCAGGAACACAAACTCGCCGCGGTTGACCTCCAGCGAGACGTCATCAAGGGCGGGTTTGCTTTTTCGGTCGTAAGCTATGCTCACATTTTCAAAACGAATCATGGTTTTACGTTGCCCTTCCAGCGAACGGTACTGGCATGCCGGTGCCTGGGCTTGGGGTTGGGGAGGAAACCACCAGCGTATCGACTATAGGCGCCATTCCGCGCCTTTTTGCGCTCCTGCACGGTGTGTCGGGCAGGGGCCTGGCTGTGAAAGCCGGCGCCGGCCGTGGTTCCCCTACTGGTTTTCGGCGTTGCGGTTGTCCGCGCGCCAGCGGATGCCGGCGTCGATGAAGTCGTCAATTTCGCCGTCCAGGACCGCGGCGGTGTTGCCAACCTCGTGCTCGGTGCGCAGGTCCTTGACCATCTGGTACGGGTTGAGCACGTAGGAGCGCATCTGGTCTCCCCAGGACGCCTTGACGTCGCCGGCCATGGCCTTCTTGGTGGCATCCTCCTCCGCCTTTTTCAGCAGCAGCAGGCGGGACTGGAGCACGCGCATGGCCGCGGCCCGGTTTTGGATCTGCGACTTTTCGTTTTGCATCGACACCACGGTGCCGGTGGGCAGGTGGGTCAGGCGGACGGCGGAGTCGGTGGTGTTGACCGACTGCCCGCCGGGGCCGGAGGAGCGGAACACGTCCACGCGGATCTCGTTGTCGGGAATCTCGATGCTGTCGGTCTGTTCGATCAGCGGGATGACCTCGACGGCGGCAAAGGAGGTCTGGCGGCGGCCCTGGTTGTCGAACGGGCTGATGCGCACCAGCCGGTGCGTGCCGGCCTCCACGCTGAGCGTGCCGAAGGCGTAGGGCGCCTTGACCTCGAAGGTGGCGGACTTCAGCCCGGCCTCTTCCGCGTAGGAGGTGTCCAGGACCGCTGTGGGGTAGCCGTGGCGTTCGGCCCAGCGCAGGTACATGCGCAGCAGCATCTCGGCAAAGTCGGCCGCGTCCACGCCGCCGGCGCCGGAACGGATGGTCACCACGGCCTCGCGCTCGTCGTACTCCCCGGCCAGGAGCGTGACGATTTCCAGGTCCTTGAGCGACTTTTGCAGGGTGGGAAGTTCCTTGGCCGCCTCGGCGAGGGAATCGGCGTCGCCCTCTTCCTGGGCCAGTTCCACCAGGACTTCCAGGTCGTCGATGCGGGCCTCAAGCGTGCGCAGCTTCTCCAGCTTGGACTGGGCGTGGCTGAGCCGCGAGGTCACCTTTTGGGCCGCTGCCGGGTCGTCCCAGAGGTTGGGCAAACCTGCCTGGTCCGATAAATCCTCGATGTCCTCCAGCAGCTTGTCCACCTCGGACACCTGTTCGATGGAGACGTAGGTGGCGCGCAGCGCCTTGATTTCTGCGGAAAAGTCGATCTCAGCCATGATGTTCAAGCCTACGGCATGCCCGGGGCTCCCCCGTCGGGCACCCCGCCCGGCCGTTACAGGACCAGGTGTGCCCGTGCCGTTCCGGTCACCGTCAGCCTGATCCCGTCCGGGACCAGGAAGTTGATGAACATCGGGTGCACGATGCCGGTCACGCGGACTTCGGCGGTCCGGCCGTCCGGCGTTCCAGTGCCCGCGGCCAGCTGTACGCCGGAGAGTGCACGGGGAACGTCGGCGCCGGAAAGGTATTCAACGGCCGCTGCATTGATGCCGCGTCCCGTCAGCACCGTGCCGGGGGCGTTTTCCGCCGAGCCTCCGGCCAGGGTGAAGGTGTCTGCGGCCGCAAGTGCGGCGCCGTCAGCCAGGGAGAGCAGCCTTTTGTGGCCGATGTACAGGCTGGAGCCCGCCGCCACGACCGTCATGAGGAGCAGGGCAATCAGCACGTAGCCGATCATGAGCACCATGACATGGCCGTCCTGCTGCGGTGTGGCCCGGTCCCGGCGGTGCGGCCGGTGTTGGTCGGCAGGCCTGTCGTGAAGATTTGCCGGGGTCACTTGAAGCGGCCCACCTTCTGCGCGGCCGAGGACTCCACCTCGGCGGCGGACAGCCGCGTTCCGGGGATGCCGCCCACCAGGGGAAGCTCCACACGCAGGGTCACGTGCGCGCGCACCATGGTGCCCGGGGTGAGACAGCCGGCGTCACAGGAGATGGTGAGGGAGGCGTCGGCGGGGTCAAAGCCCATGTCGGTGACGGCCAGCGCCACCGCCGCTTCGGCGGCCTGCCGGGCGGCACCGGCGTCGGGCTGGAGGACAAACACCTTCGCGGCCTGGTCGGCGGCACCCACCACAGCGTACGAACCGCCCTGCAGGGAACCCACGGTGAGGATCAGGTACGCCACCGGCACCATCAGCAGCACGGCCAGGAAGACGAACTCGACGACAGCGCTGCCCTGCTCCGCCGCTGCGCCCGTCGCGGACGGGCACTTATTTGTCGACGACGGCATGGCCGCTCATTTCCAGTGTGCGTCCCGGCCCCCACAGTCCCATCAGCGGCAGCGGTGCCGTGACGGAAACCGTCAGGATGCGGACCCCGTTGGACGACGTCACGCCCGCGCTCACCTCACGGCTGTAGCCGTCGCCCAGGGCGGAACCGATCAGGAGGTCGGCGCGGTCCCGGGCATCCTGGGCGGTGCGGTCGGCGAGCGCGCCGTACCGTGCCGCGGACGATGCCGCATCGGCCACCGTGTTGCGCACATGCAGCACCAGTGCCAGCTGGAGCAGCGCCAGAAAAATGACTGTCACGATGGCGGAAACCAGCACAAAGTCGACCACCGCGGCACCGCGCTCCCCCGGGTGCCCGGTCGGCCCGGTCGGCCTGTGTGTCAGGGATGGACCTGGTCCATGGCTTCGTTGAACATCTTGGCCAAGGCCGGTCCGGCGATGGCGAGGAGCCCGGCGACGAGCACCGCCGACATCAAGGTGATCAGGACCCAGCCGGGAACGTCGCCGCGGGTCCTGCCGGCGGCCGGCCGGAGCCTGAAGTGCCGCGGCCCGGCCAGCCAGCCTGACAGCCAACGGGCCAGAAGGCGTTGCCCTGCCACCATGAGGGTGAGCGCTTGTCCGGCCAAAGGATGGATCTTTTCCATGGTGAGTCCCCTCGTTCTTGATTTCCCCATGCGGGTTTTCGTGCCGTATGTGTTCAAACCGGGTTTGTTCCTCATGTGCCGGTCCGTCGCAGCCCCGTCCGCCCCGCTCGCGCGGACGGACCGTGCGCGGCGGGTGCTGTGGCGGCTGGCCGGCAGGCATCAGAAGCCGAACTGCAACAGGGCCAGGCCGGGAAAGACGGCAAAGATGACAGTCAGCGGAAGCACGCCGAAGACCAGGGGAACCATCATGGCAATTTCCTTGCGCCCGGCGGCTTCCATGAGTTCGCGCTTGGCCACGTCGCGCACGTCCTGGGCCTGGGAGCGCAGCACATCGGCCAGGGGCGTGCCCCGGTTGACCGCCACGCTGATGCCGTCGACAAAGCGGGCCAGGGCGGGGATGGCCAGTCGGTCGGAAAAGCTGCCCAGCGCCTCCACCAACGGCGTCCCCGCCCGGGTTTGGGCCACGATCCGGGAAAACTCGCCGGATAGCTCCCCGTGGGACTGCCGGGCCACCCGGTCCAGGGCGCTGCCGGCACTTTCGCCGGCGCCCACGGCCAGGGCCATGAGTTCGGCCAGGGCGGGAAATTCCGCCATGATCAGGGCCTGCCGGCGCTTGATCCGTGCTCCGAGCAGGTAGTCGCAGCCCAGGTAGCCGCCCAGCATGAGCACGCCGGTCAGCGCCAGCCCGCCCATGGCGTTGGTGCGGCCCTGCCACACGAGGGCCAGCGAGAGGGCCAGTCCGGCGACCATGCCCGCACCCGTCCACAGCAGCTGGACGGCACGGAACTCCAGCGGCGATTCGCTCCGTCCTGCGCGTTCCAGCCGTGCGGCCAGGCCCTTGACACTGATGTTGAAACGGCCCAGCCGGGTGACGGCGTCGGAAACCATCAGGCGCAGGATCCTTTCCAGCGGGCCGAAGAGCGCGCCGGCGTCCTCCTGGATGAGCAGTCCCGAGCGGCTGGCAACGCTGCGCAGCTGCGGTTCCACACGTTCGGCAAAAGTGGGGCGGCGCATGGCGGGCAGGCGGACAAACACCAGCCACAGGCCAAGGCCCAGGCCCACCCCGGCCGCCAGGGTTGCCGCGGCATGGCCGTTCATTGCAGCACCCGCCGTTCCCCCGGCAGCTTTCCAATCCGCAACATGAGGCGGTAGCAGACCACCGAGACCAGCAGCCCGCCGCCCAACACCAGCCAGCCGGCGGCGGAATTGTAGGCGGCGATGGCCTCGGGCCGGGTGGCCATGAGCACCAGCACGATCCAGGGCGCGGCGACGGCGAGCCGGGCGGCGTTGACCGTCCAGGACTGGCGCGCTTCCAGCTCGCTGCGGGTGCGGGCATGGTCGCGGAGGAATTCCGACAAGGTGCCCAGGAGCCGCCCCAGGTCGGTGCCGCCCACATCGCGGGTCAGGCGCAGCGCCTCCATGATACGGTCCGCGACGGGGTCCGCCAGCCGGTCCTTGAGTCTTTCCAGTGCCGCCTCGAACTGGCCGGAGGAACGGTAGTCGGCCCCAAATCCGGCAAACTCGCCACGCAGTTCCATGGGGCCCTTGCTGCCCAGCTGGATAAGGGCCTCGGGCAAGGGCAGCCCCGCCCGGATGGCCGAGCGCAGGTGGTCCACGACGTCGGGCCAGAGTTCACGCAGGACGGCCGAGCGGCGTCGTGCCCGCCAACGCAGCAGGGCCAGGGGGACATAGCCGGCAAACAGGCCCAGGCACAAGGCGATGGGCGCCGCCCCGGTCACGACCATCACCAGCAGCGCGGCCAGGACGGCGAACCCCAGGGTGCTGGCGATCAGCGACGCCGGGGTCACCTGGGCCACGCCTGCCTGTTGAAGCAGGTCCTCGAGCCTGCTGTGCCGCGCCGGCCGGGCGGCCTGTTCGGGCGTGTCCCAACAGGCCGTCCAGACAAGGAACAGTCCCAGCCCGGCCAGCAGTCCCACGAGCGCGGACATCAGGATTCCGCCATCAGGGCGGCCACGCTGTACCCGGCGGCGGCGAACTTTTCCGGCGACGGCATGGCGGAGGCGGAGGGTGTGAGGCGTCCGTCGACGGTGTCGAACGCCATGCCGGACTCGATGACGCCGTTTTCCACGCGGCGGCCCAGGGAGAGGATCTGGCCAACCCGCCGTTTGCCGTTGGGCAGCCTGACGCAGTGCACCACCAGGTCAATGCAGGCAGCCACGGTGGGCACCACGAAGGCGGCACTGATGTTTTCCCCGGCCAGCAGGGGCAGCGTGCAAATCTTGACGACGGCGTCGTGGGCCGAGTTCGCATGGACGCTGGCCATGCCGGGCAGCCCGCTATTCAAGGCAATCAACATGTCCAGGCTTTCGGCTTCGCGGACCTCGCCCACGATGAGCCGTTCTGGGCGCATGCGCAGGGCCTCCTTGACCAGTCGCCGCAGCGGGATTTCGCCCACGCCTTCCAGGTTCGGCTGGCGGCACTGCAGTCCCACCACGTCACGCAGTGGCAGCTTCAGCTCGAAAATCTCCTCAACCGTCACCACTCGCTCACGGGAACCGATGCCGGCCGCGAGGCAGTTGAGCAGCGTGGTCTTGCCGGCCTGCGTGGCACCGGACACCAGGATGTTCAGGCCGCTGCTGACGGCGGCGCCCAGGAAGCGGGCCGCCTGCGGCGTCAGCGAGCCAAGCTCCACCAGGTGCTCGAGGCGGCTGGCGCGGGCGGTGAACTTGCGGATGTTCACGGCCCAGTGCCGCGCCGTGATGTCCGGGATGACAACATGCAGCCGGGACCCGTCCGGCAGGGCGGCGTCAACGAAGGGGCTGCTCAGGTCCAGCCGGCGGCCCGAACTTTTCAACATGCGCTCGACGAGGTCGCGCACCTGCTGCTGGGTGAACGCCAGCGGGGTCAGCTCGGATTCGCCGTTGCGGGCCACGAAAACCTCATCCGGGGCGTTGAGCCAGATTTCCTCAATGTCGGGATCGTCCAGGAAGGGCTGCAGGGCGCCAAAGCCGGCGACGGCGTCGTACACATGCTGCATGGCGTCACCGGCGTGGGCCAGCGGCGGCACGGCACCCACCAGGGACCGCTCCCCATAGTCATTGACCGCCGCTTCCACCAGCGTGCGGACCTCGCTGCCCTGGCGCAAGGGGTCAAGGCCCTTCCGACGGATGAGTTCCCGAACCTCATCCTCCACCAAAGCAAGTGCATCCATAGTGCGTCTCCGCCCCCGCGGTCCGGCTATTTTCCCCTTGTCAGTGGAGCCTAGCCCGGCACATGGAGAACGCGCTAGAGGCATTTGCGCACCTGTGGACAATGGCGGGCGGCAACGGCCGGGCCATTTTCACTGGAATTCCCCAGCAAACGGCCACGGAACGGACATTATTCTTGTGACGTGAATCAGTTCTTCCAGATGCCAATCATCAACGGTGCAATTCCGGCCATCCTCATCGCTGCCGGACTGCTCGCGCTGCTGTGGCTCCTTTGGGGGAACAAGCGTCATCTGACCCTCTGGGCTCCCGCGGCATTGGTCATTTCCATTGCTGCCGGCACCGCCTTCTGGTACTTGGCGGAAAAGGTGTGGAACCTGTGGGGCGAGCCGTTGCCCGGACAGCTGTACGTCTATGCCGGCCTGGCGCTTTTCGCAGTACTGCTGGTCGTGCCGAAGATCCTCGCCCTGCGGCGCCTCTGGGCCAGATTGCTCGTGCTCCCTGTCGCCGCCATCGTGCTGGTATCGGCAGCAGGGCTGACGAATCAGAACTTCGAGTACTACCCCACCGTCGGGTCCCTTTTTGGTGACACGGGGACAATCGTCAAATCGCTTGCCCAATTCGAAGCCAGCAACGGACGGATGAAGCTCACTGCTCCCGGACGGCCCACCACGGAAGCGACATGGCAGCCACCCGCCGACATGCCGTCCCATGGCGACGTGCTCACAGTGCACATACCCGGGACCCTCTCCCATGAGATCTCATCCAACGCCTACGTTTACCTGCCGCCGGCCTACCTGGCGACGCCGCGGGCCAACCTCCCAGTGCTGGTGTTGATCCACGGTGTTCCCGGGGGCACCATCGACTGGCTCCGCGGCGGGCAGATCAACAAGTTCATGGACAACTACGCAGCCGCCCACAAGGGACTCGCGCCAGTGGTGGTGATGCCCGACGCCGGTGCGTGGTGGTCGTACTACCCGCCGGTCTGCATGAACAGCCGGGCCGGCCAGGCCGCCACCTACCTCACGCAGGACGTACCAAACTGGGTCAAGAAGACCTTCGGCGCAGGCACCTACTCCTCCCGTCAATGGGCCATCGGTGGCTTTTCCTATGGCGGTACATGTGCCATGACCCTCGCCGTCAACCATCCCGGGGTGTATCCGACATTCATTGACAGTTCGGGCGAATCGGAGCCCACCATCGACCAGGGCCATGCCGTGCTGATCAAGAAGTACTTCGGTGGCAACACCGCCGCCTTTGCAAAGCAAAACGCGCTCGACATCCTCAAGACCCGGCACTTCCATGGGGTTGCCGGGGTGGTCACAGTGGGGGCCAGCGACAACCAATACAGGCCCCAGGGCATTGAGGTCTACAAGGCCATGAAGCATGCCGGCATGGATGTCCGCCTCCAGGAAGCCCCTGGCGGGCACGCATGGCCCGCCTGGAAGTATGGCGTCTACCACAACATGGCATGGCTGATGGGCCGTCTGGGCCTCAGCTAGGGCAGGTCAACCACTGCGCACAATTGGCAACCACGTTGGATTGTTAGACTCGGGGCGGACTTCTAACGATTGGCGGATAGTGGCATGACTTGGTGGCAAGCGGTACCGGCAATATGTACAGCCGCTGCTTTGCTGTTCGTACCCGGATACATCTTGGCGCGCGGGTTGGGGGCAAGGGGCTTCGGCGGCGCCGCAATGGCTCCACTGGCGTCGTGCGGGCTGGTGGGGGTTGCAGGCATTCTCGGCGGGCTGGCGCACATTTCATGGTCGGTCTGGCTGCTCGCCGGTTTCACGATCGCTTGCACGGCGGCTGCCTGGGTGCTGCGACGGATTGCCTACCGTAAGGCCACACCCTTGAGGGAGACCAAGGGACCGGTCTGGCTGAACTGGATCGTCATGGTTGCGTCACTGGCGATCGCAGCCAAAGTGATTACCGGCCGCCTGCTTCCGGCGATGGGGGGTCCGGACTCGTTCGGGCAGGTTTTTGACAATATTTTTCACCTGAACGCCATCAAGTACATTCTTGAAACGGGCAACGCATCGACCCTCAATTTGGGAAACTTGGCATCCGGAGGCCACGGAGTATCGCTCTACCCATCTGTATGGCACTCGATTGCCGCCCTCGTAGCCCAACTCGCCTCAGTCAATGTCTTTGTTGCCGAAAATACACTCACGGTGGCCGTTGCCGCACTTCTGTGGCCCTTTGCCTGCATCTGCCTGGTGCGGGGCATCCTTGGGCCGCGTGTCCTCCCCACCGTCGTGGCCGGGATCCTGTCCGCCGGATTCTGGATCTTCCCCTACCAGCTGCTGCAGTGGGGACCGTTGTTTCCCAACACGCTGTCCTACAGCATCCTGCCTTTGGCATTGTTGGTGGTGGCCGGCCTGTGTGGGCGGCTAAGGGAACCGGTGGCCGATACATTTACCCTGTCCATGATGCTGCTGGTGGGCATTGCTGCGCTTTTCCTGACCCAGCCCAACGGTTTCAGTGCACTGCTGGCCTTTTCGGTGCCCATTCTGGCCGGCTCCTGGTTGCGCGTATTCGCGGCTGGAATTCGCGCCCGCAAGGGCACCCGGTACGCACTCTTCACGGTGTTGTGGGGCCTGGCAGCCATCGTCGCCCTGCTGGTCATCTGGACTGCGCTGGTTCTCGGCTTCGATACCTGGAAGCCTTCCAGGTCCTTGCCCACGGCGGTCAAGGACGTCTTAACGGGCGGGCTGCTCGGTGGGCGGTTTACGTGGCTGGCGTCCTTGCTGGCCGCCGCAGGACTGCTGGTCATCCTCGCCAAACGCCGCGGCTGGTGGATGATCGGCTCCATGGCGGTGGCCGGCGGGCTGTACGTCGTCGCAGCTTACCTGCCCACCGGACCGGTCCGACAATTCTTGATTGGCAGCTGGTACCAAGATCCCTACCGGCTTGCCGGACTGGTTCCCCTCTTTACCATTGTCCTGGCGTGCGTTGGCGTGGACGGCGCGGCGTCAGCCCTCACCGCCGCCATCCGCTGGCTGGCGGCGAGGACCTCGCACCGCTTCCAGGAAGCGCTGGTGCATCCGGCCACCACCGTTCGGGCGGCCGGCGGCCTCCTGGCCCTGGTGGTGGTTGCCTCAGTCCTTGTCCCCCTCTCGATGCAGGCAAACCACAAGGGCTTGGACGAAGTCAGCGCCAAGATCAGGACCTCGTGGTCCTGGACCCCTGGCTGGGTCGTCTCGGCGGACGAATACAAACTGATGCAGCGCCTCGACAAGGACGTTCCGGCGGATGCCGTGATCGGTGTTGACCCCTTCAATGGCGGCTCACTGGCGTATGCGGTATCGGGCCGGAAAGTGTCCCAGTACCATCTGACTCCCGCCCCGTCCGCGTCCGTGTCCTTGGTCGCCAAGGATTTGGCCACGGCCGCCCCGGGCTCGGCAACGTGCAGGGCAGCCGCGAAGGCGAACATCAGGTACGTCCTCGACTTCGGCTCGTTCTACATGCTCCAGTTCCCGCAAGCCAGGATGTATCCGTCCTTCGTCAATATCAAGGACTCGTCCACCTTGAAACTGGTGGACCAGCAAGGCGCCGCGAAGCTCTACAAGGTAGTCGGTTGCTAGGCTGCCGGCCCGCCAGCAGCCAGGCGCCCGGCGTCCGCTAGCTTGACGCGGCCGGGCCCGACGCCGGAAGGCCCGTCGGACCCGGCGCAGTCCTACGCGTCGTACCCCTGTGGGTTCTCGCGCTGCCAGCGCCAGTGGTCCTGGCACATCTGCGCCAGGTTCCGGTGGGCGGACCAGCCCAGGTCAGCCAGCGCGGCCGAGGGATCGGCATAGCTGACCGCGGCGTCGCCGGGGCGGCGGGGCGCGAACTCAAAGGGCACCGGCTTTCCGGCCGCCTCGCCGAAGGCCTGGATGACTTCCAGGACCGAAGAACCGTTGCCGGTGCCCAGGTTCCAGCGGAACACGCCGGGGTGGGCGGGGAGGTAGTCGAGCGCCGCCAGGTGCCCGGCGGCCAGGTCCATCACGTGGATGTAGTCGCGCACCCCGGTGCCGTCCGGCGTCGGATAGTCATTGCCGAACACCATGACCTTTTCGCGGCGCCCCACGGCCACCTGGGCCACGAACGGCAGAAGGTTGTTGGGGATCCCGCTGGGGTCCTCGCCAATCCGTCCGGATTCGTGCGCGCCGACGGGGTTGAAGTAGCGCAGGAGCGCCACGCGCCAGGTGGGATCGGCTGCACCAAGGTCGGTGAGGATGTCCTCGATCTGCTCCTTGGTGCGCCCATAAGGATTGGTGGCGTCCAGCGGCATCTTCTCAATCAGCGGAACCTCTTCGCTGGCGCCATACACGGTGGCCGAAGAGCTGAAAACGATGGTGCGCACGCCGTGCTTGTCCATGGAGGCCAGCAGGTTCAGTGTGCCGACAATGTTGTTTTGGTAGTACATGAGCGGCTTGGCCACCGACTCCCCCACGGCCTTCAGCCCGGCGAAGTGGATGACGGCGTCGAAGCCGCCGCTGTCAAAGAGTTTGTCGACGCCGGCAGCATCGAGGAGGTCCAGTTCAACAAAGTCCGGGTGCCCTCCGGTGAGTTCCTCGACGCGGCGCAGTGACTCGGCGGAGGAGTTGGCCAGGTTGTCGAGCACGACGACGCCGTGCCCGGCCTCAAGCAGGCAAAGGACAGTATGTGAACCTATGTAGCCGGCACCGCCGGTAACCAAAACTTTCATGGTTTCCAGCCTATAGTGCCCGAACGGAAGGTGTGCCCGTGCAGACGGGCCAGGACGCTGTTCCTTGGTTGTCGAAGTGGCGGCACTTCCCGGCATTCAGCTAAAGTCGGATGGGCTGCTTCCGAATGCACGATGGTTAAAGTCGCTCGTCGCCTGACCCCAGTAACTAAAATGGAATGCCGAGGTAGCCCGTGCCGCAGTTGAGCGTGATGATTCCCGTCAAGAACGGGATGCCGTATTTGAAATCCACCATCGCAAGCACCTTGTTCGCCATGCCACGGGACTCGGAGCTGTTGGTCATGGACGATGGCAGCACGGACGGCACTGGCGGATTCCTTGCCACCGTGAAGGACAGGCGCCTGAAGGTCTTCCGGAATGAGGAGTCCATCGGCGTTGCCGCCGCTGGCACTGCCTTGCTGGGACAAGCGACCGGCGAGCACGTTGCGCGAATGGACGGAGACGACATCTGCCTCCCGTGGCGCTTCTCCGTGGAGCGCAGGGCCCTGAGGGGCGTGGACATCGTTTTTTCCCCCATGTTGCTGATCAGTGCACGCAATTTGCCTTTCAGGCCGCATTTGGAGCGCGGCTTGTCGGTGGATGCGGTGCCCCTGCACCTATTGCTCGGCAATGTGCTCGCGAACCCAACGATGTACGGCACCCGCGCCGCGCTGGAGTCGTTGGACGGTTACCAAAAGACACACGCCGAGGACTACGACATGTGGCTTCGGGCCGCGACATTGGGGATCCGCATGCGCCGAATTGACGCATTGCCCACCGTTCTCTACCGCCGCCATTCAAGCCAGTTAAGCCGTTCCCGCCCATGGGACCGCAAAAGCGCCGACGTAGTCCTGGAAGCTTCATTCCAGGCATTGGCTGGGGCCGCCATCGGGTTCGAGGGTTCGGCATCAACCGTCCTCTACAACCGTCCCCGTTCAAACCAGCCTTACCCGACGGATCCGGACATTCAGGCCTTTGCGGACGGTATGCTCAGTGCGTGTGCCCGCCTCAAGAAGGACGACCGGCGGATACTGGAAACGCGGCTTCGATCCATATACCGACTTTAATGCCTGCAACACGTAACAGGAACCCGCTGCGCTGAAACGGGCATGTCCTTGCCCTGTGCGGCGACAGCTTCGCAGCAGCGTACAACATTTGTAACATAAGAAACATTGTTCACTCCAGTATCACCGGAGTACTCTATGTAGCAAGTTGCTCTGGGGGCGTACTTCAGGCACAAGCCTGCGCTTCGCCGTCTTCAGGCCACAATTTGTTGACCCATCGAACCGGAGAAGATTCCATGTTTTCACCTAGGAACCGGCTGGCGCGTTTTTCGACCCGAGCACTGTTGCTTGGCGCCGCCAAGGTTGCGGGTACCGGGCTGATTGCCGTCTCCGTTGCCATTACGATGGGAACATTGCCTGCCACGGCCGCCCCGTCGGATCCAGTTCCTGCAGCTTCTTCCACCGCGTCGCCCACGGCAACAGCTCCGGGTACAGACCCGGCTTCAGTTGCTACTGCGCCTGCAACTCCCCAGCCGTCGCCGAGCGCCAGCCCAACACCAAGTCCTGCCTCGACGCCAGGGTCCTCCCCTTCGGCAGCCGAAATGGCGAAGTACGGCGCATACATGGGGATAGGTCTCGTCAAAGAGGGGGCCGGCCAGCAACAATCGCACAGTGGAACAGGAACAAAATCATCCCTCTCGGCCTCGGTTGCCCAACCACTTTCCTCCGTTTCACCGGGCGGGGTGCTGGGCATGGACGTCAGCGGCTGGCAGACCTCCGACGCGGCGCACTCCATAAGTGACGTCAACTGGACTGATCAATGGAGAATGGGAGCGCGGTTTGTCTACATAAAGGCTACGGAGGGGACCTCTTTCCGCGACGCCTCGTTTTCCTCCCAGTACGTGGGTGCCTCCAGCGTGGGCATGTTGCGCGGAGGCTACCATTTTGCCCGCCCTGACCAGTCCGACGGTGCCACGCAGGCCGACTTCTTCACCAGCAACGGGGGTGGTTGGAGTGCGGACGGCAAAACCATGCCCCCACTTCTGGACATTGAAAACAACCCATATGGAGCTGAATGCTACGGCCTGAGCGCGTCGCAGATAGTTTCGTGGATCAGCGCGTTTTCCAAGGAGGTCCAGGCGCGCACAGGTCGATTGCCCATGATCTACACCAACTACTACTGGTGGCAGGACTGTACGGGAAACTCGGCCGCGTTCACCAACCAGCCGCTCCACATTGCCGCCTATGGCACATCCAGTCCCTGGATTCCGGGGGGCTGGCCAAACTACAGCGTATGGCAGTACAGCTCCAGTGGTCCTTTTGCCGGCGATTCAAACACGTGGAACGGGACGCAAACCAGTCTGAATACTTTTGCCACCAATGCTGATTCCCCTGCACCGCCGCCCGCGTCTCCGCTAGTCAACCCGTCCATTGTCTCCACTGCGGATATGGTTGCCGCCGACAGCACCGGCGCGCTTTGGGACTACCCCTCCAACGGAGCAGGCGGGTTGGAACCACGAAAGCAAATCGGCCAGGGCTGGACAGGCATGCGTTCCATCACCGTCATCGATTGGAATTCCGACGGCGTCTTGGATCTGCTTGCCCAAAAGACCACGGGCTCGTTATCGGTCTACCCTGGTTTGCCAGGTGGAGGATTCGGCGCCCCCCAAACGTTGGCCTCCTCCGGCTGGGGCGGCTACCAGCTGACGGTGGGCTACTGGCTCAATTCTGCCCCATACCCACAAATACTGACGCGCTCCGACTCGGGCGTCCTCACGCTGTGGAAAAACCCGTCCGGTGGCGGAATTGACGCCGGAACACAGATCGGCCAGGGCTGGAACTCGCTTAACCTGACGATGGTCGATTTCGACGGGGACGGCAACCAGGACTTGCTGGCCCAGGACACTACGGGTACGGTCCGGCTATACCGTTCCAACGGGGCTGGCGGCTTCATGGCCGAGACCCGAAAGACGGTTGCCACTGGCTGGAATGCCTTCACGAGCGTCACGGTGTACAGCGGTTTCGCTTTTCCCGGTTCCACCGGCTTGATCCAGAGGAATACGTCCGGCGGGATTCGTTACGTGCCTGTTCCCGGCAATTCGAGCTTCGGTACGCCATCAGCGCTCGGTAGCGGATGGAATCCGTATCTGATTGCCGGCGGCGAAAACATCAACACCAGCCTCCCCGCCACACCTGACCCGTCCATCAAGTCCGTCTCGGATGTTGTGACGGTGGATGCTGCCGGGAACCTCTGGCGCTACCCCGTCGCGAATGCCGGGCTCGGCGCGGGCACACAGATCGGATACGGGTTCACCGGCATCAAATCGATACACGTGACCGACTGGAATGCTGACGGCACCCTGGACCTGCTTGTCCAGCGCACGGACGGCCGGCTGCTGCTGTATCCTGGTGCATCCGGAGGGGGATTTACCGGGGTCCTCACCCTTGCCGGTTCCGGCTGGGCCGGCTATGACATGACCGTGGGCCAATGGATCCGCGGAGGAAGGTTCCCTTCGATTGTCGCGCAGGCCGCCAACGGATCGCTCACATCGTTCACCACCACCAACGGAACATCCCTGAGCGCCGGAACCGCAGTTGCTCAAGGCATGACCCGGATGCACCCCGTCATGACCGACTTCGACGGCGACGGCAACGCCGACATCGTGGCTGTCGACAACATCGGCCGCCTGATACTCTACAGGTCAAACGGTGCGGGGCAGCTCATTGCGGAGACACGCCCCGTTATTGGGACAGGGTGGAACGGCATGACCAGCGTTGGCCCCGCCAATGGATTCACGTCATCGGGATCGACAGGACTGCTGGCCAAGACCGGCAGCGGGAACATGATGTACTACCCGACGTCCTCTTCCCACTTTGGTGCGGCATCAACCATCGCCACCGGATGGGGAGCAAACGCTGTTGCCGGAAGCCAGGCGCTGGCGGGCCAACAAGCCCTCACCAGCCCGAACGACGTCATTTCTGCCGATGCCAACGGCATACTTTGGAATTCCGCAGCGACCGGAACTGGGCAACTTCAGCCACCATACCCAATCGGTAGGGGCTGGACGGGCCTGAAAAGCCTGCATGTGATCGATTGGAACCAGGACGGCATCCCGGACATCCTGGCCCAGTGGTCCTCAGGCACCATGACCGTCTATGCGGGTACCACAGGCCCGGGCTTTGCAGCCCCCATCACGGTGGGCACCGCAGGATGGGGCAATATCCGCATAACGACAGGGAAATGGGTGTCGGGCGCGCCGTATCCGGGGGTCCTCGGAATCAATGCCGCGGGCCAAATGTTCTATTGGGCCAACCAATCGGGAGGTACGCTTTCGGCCGGAAACCAAATCGGGACCGGCTGGGGGCCGCTGCGCATCATCATGGTCGACTTCGATTTGGATAGTCGAGCGGACCTGCTCGCCGTTGACGGGCAGGGCCTCATGCGCCTGTACCGTTCCAACGGAAGCGGCAACTTTGTGGCTGAGACCCGCCCGGTGGTGGGTTCCGGCTGGGCTGCCTTCCAGCAGTTTTCCGGAGTAACCGGCTTCACCGGCCCCGGCAGCACCGGAGTTCTCGCGGATTCCTCGGACGGATCCGTGCGGTACTACCCCATTACGGCACCACGCAGTTGGGGCGCGCCAAGCATCCTGGAACAGACGGTCTCAGGGACAACGATCAGTTATTAGACTGTGTACGTCCCGCTCCCGCGCCGCGACTACCGCGTGCCCGCAATTTCCTTGACGGCAGTTTCCCAAACCGCCATCTGCGATTCAGCTGACAACGGCCTGGCTGCAGTCTCGGCCGCACGCTTCCAGCCGTCGATGGCTTCGGGAGTCAGCGACCAGAGAGTCTTTCGCAGCGACTCCGCAGAGAAATCCTCTGTGATGGCACCGAGCCCATATTTCTCCACCAGCCCCGCCATGGCCGGCGACGGCCCCACAATGAGGCCGATGCGGGCCTGGACCGCCTCGAAAAACTTGTTGGGCAGGGCGTTCTTCAAATTAAAGTTGGTGGGCGGCAGGAACACCAAGGAGACGTCGTACTTGCTCAGGGTGGCGACCAGTTCCTTGTACGGTACAGGTTCGCGGAAAGTGATGGAAGGAACGGATTCGGCCATGGCCTTGAGCTCCGCCACATAGTCTGGTTCGTTGGGCATGACGATCATGTCCAGGGAGAGCCAGTCCGGGGCGCCCTTCATGGCCTCAATGAAATTCTCCAGTTTCCGGTACCGTTGCCCGGCGGCGCTGTGGATGAGGCGCACCTTCTCCGGTGTTGGTTCAACCCTGCCTTCAACGTACGGAGCCGCATTCGTAACAACGCCCGTCGGTGTTCCGTAGTCTTTGAAATATTCATCTGCGATGCCCTGGGACACTGAGGTTACCGATGAGGCTCCCGCAAGGTATCGGGAGCACAGCCACCGCATGAACGGCGCGATAAACAGCCGCCATTTAAGGTTGTCTTCCTTTTCGCGTGGTGCAAACTCGTGCAGGTCCGAGTGGACTCCCAGGCGCGGTTCAAGGTCCAGGGCCAGCGGCAGGGTGTTGAGGTCATTAGCCAGAATGATGTCAAAACGGCCCTTGGGCAAGAGGGCGCGGGCCGATTTCACGGCTGGGAGTCCGTTGTAAACCTTGGCATACTGGCGGCTGACCAGCCCAAGCTTGTCAGACGGCCATCCCCGGGAGTCTTCAGGGAGGGGATAATGCTCCTCCACGCCGTCAGGGGCCCCACCATAGGCGCAGGTGCTCACGCGGTACTTTTCCTTGAACAACTCCACCTGCTTCAGCACCCGGGGGTCCGATCGAATGGGGGAAAATGTCAGGATAAGCAAGGAAGGAAGCTCAGTCATGTCCTCCATTATTCCCGATGGCGCGTTGTGCCAGGACCCACGCGACGACTGACGCGGCTAAAAGACCCTGCGGAGAAGCGGCACCTTCGAGGCCAGCCACGAAATGGCAAAGCTTGCCACCAACGTGACGACATAGGCCACCGCTACTGCCGTGAGTGACCTGGCATGAAGGACGGCCGGTACATTGAGCCGAATGGCCTCGAAAATGACCAAATGAACCAGGAACACCCCAAAGGATGCATTGGAGAGCGCCACAAGCAATGCACCGGCCGTTCGCGGAATCTTGATAAATTCCACCAGGGAAAGCCCGACGACGAACACGCCAAGCGCGGCCAGGGCAACGCCCGCACCCAAATATGAAACGGAAACCAAACGGTCTGCCAGCGGCAAGACGCCCCGGTGCCCGTAATGCCAGACAGTGAAGGCGATGAGCCCCACCGTCACCATTGCTGCACCTGCAAGCGGCAGACCCCTTAACCGGACCTGGCGAAGCGCATACCCCGCCGCAAAATATCCGACATAGGGTATCCAGTACGTAAAGACATTCATCGGTATCGGCCGGGATACCCCGAAAATTCCCAAAACGCCAGGCACCATGAAGGCCACCACAGTGACGGCAAGAAGTGTACCTGCGGTTATGAGGGAGCGCCGGCGGCCGTTGGCAGTGATGAACACTGCCAACAAGGGTGCAATGGCATACAGGCCCAGGATAAGCCACAGGAAGTACATCTGCGTAAAGACCGAACTGTCATAAAGCAGTTGCAGGACCCGCGCGGTGGTTAGGTGCTCGTGCCGCATCCAGAGGCGCACGCCCACCAAGTAGACCGCATTCCAGACGATTAGTGCCGGAACCAGCCGGGCCGCACGCTTGCGGTAAAACGTGCCTGGTGATTCGCGCACCTGCCGTGAGCCGAGCAAGAGTGCACCGGATATCATGACGAAAACGGGAACAACCCAGATGAAGCCGATGTCGATGGCAGCTGCGCTCCACCAGCCACGGCCGCTCTTTGGGGCCACCCCTACACGAAGTCCAAAAACGTGGATGGCGACCACACCGCAGATGCTGAGGACCCGCAGTACGTCAAGCCCGTAGTTGCGCTGCGCGCCTGCCTGCTCCGCACGAACGACCGTGACCGTTGGTTTTCCTGATCCGGCGTCACAGCTCATCCGGCGGCAGCTCCGTTGCTTTCAGAGGTCGACGGAGCCTCTTTCACCGACATGGACAAGGCGGCAACGGCTGGCGCCTGGGTCCGGTTGACTTCGTCCAACGCCACCCTTCGAGACAATTTGGTCATAGTGGTTTCCATGTGACGAAACCGCTGGTATGTGGTTGCCATGAACACAAGGAAACTGACGATCAGCCCGTAGAGAACCAAATCGGTTCCGCGGCCTATGCCAAAGAACCTGGCAATATGCGTCAGCATCTCCGGAAAGAAAATCGACAAGGCTGCGATGCAGGCAAAAAGCACCAGCATCATGCGTCGGATGGCCAAGTGTCGCGCATTGGAGCCACCACGCATAAGGGCGAGTGAAACGATCACAACAGCGAGGACAAGGACGATTTGAACAACAATTTGCACTATGTCACCTAAACAAAAGGTCGGCGAGGATGTTTACCGAATTCAGAAGGGACTGGCCCTTGCCCTTTGAATAGTCGGTATAGATGATTTCCACCGGTTGCTCCACCCATTTGGGCTTCATTTCAGCAACCTGGTGAACCAGCTCCGAGGCATGCGCCATACGGTTCTGCGTCAAGTGGATGCCCCGGGCCACCTTGGGGCTCAAAGCACGGAGCCCGTTGTGGGCGTCCGTCAGGGCCAATCCGGTGGCCATGCGCGACTGCACGGCCGCCGTCCGGAGCACAAGTCGCTTGGCTGGCGAGAGTTTGGTCCGCTTGTCCAGGAAACGCGAACCAAGCACAATCTCGGCCTCGCCGGACTTGATGCGCTCTGCCATCGCTTGCGCATCAACCACGCGGTGCTGTCCGTCCGCGTCGAAGGTGATGATGCAATCCAACTCGGGATCGTTAAGGGCATACTCGATACCAGTCTGAAGTGACGCCCCTTGACCAAGGTTGACCGGGTGCTGCACTACCACTGCCCCGGCGTCACGGGCCGCCGTCTGGGAGCCGTCAGTGCTGCCGTCGTCGACACAAACGACGTACGGGAACACCTTTCGGAGCCCCGTGATGACGGCGCCGACAACCGAGGCCTCGTTATACATGGGGATGACTATCCAAGTTCGACTCACCGCTCAAGTATCCCATATGCCCCAGCCACGGCGTGGCCGGCGCTTCCCGTGCTGCCTCAACCGCGGGCAGCCTCTGACAGTGCGTTGGCCATGGCGAAGGGGCCGTGCATCAGGCGGGCATCGGTGCGTCGCCGCAGCTTCCACACAGCCCTGTCGGCCTCCGGATCCGCCGAAACGATCACATCGGCGCGGCAAAAAATATTCGTCAGTTCCCGGTTCGCCTTCAGCGCACGCGCCACCCGACGGGAAGCAAGATTGTACTTCGCCAAGCGGGCCGCGATGCCCAGCGGCCCGGGCCTGGCAGCCAAGGATTCCACGAGGGCACCGAGCCGGCCCGCGGCAGGGACGCCAAGTCCGACGACGACCACTTCGTCGTGGCTGACAGGTTCCCTCACGGAGGGCCCCTGCACATAACCTGCAACACAATGGACGGCAATACCAAAGTCTGACACAGCCTCCCTTGCTTGACGTACCAGCTCATCAATTGCCATGTCCGGCCGCTCGGCGCGGCCCAGCAGGATGGCGAGTTGAAGGGGTTCCCTCACTGTTTGCTCCTCTCCGAGGGTTGCGCAGGCTGCCCGGCCCGTTCGTCAAGTTCCGAGCGGAGTTCGGCGATTGCCGGTCGGAGCGTGGCGGACCGTTCAAACTGCTGCCCGAATTCCCATGCCGCTTCCCACTTGGCCGGGTCGGGTGCGGCGAGTTCCTTGGCGCAGGCTAGCAGCGCAGCTGCGATGCCTTCTGGTGTCAGGTCCCTGGCCTCAAACCAAAGCGGGTAGTTGCGAAGAATTGTCGACGCGGCGCTGTCTGCTGCGTGGACAGACACAATGGGCAGGCCCGTTGCAATGTACTCCGCCGTTTTTCCGCCCGTCACATACTTTCCCGGAGGGAGTATTAGCAACAGCGCATCAACTCCTTGATAGAATGTGGCAACATCGCGCTTGGAGATGGGGCCTTCGTAGGCAAGGCCCCGGTGCATGCCGGAATTGAAAATTTCCAGGACGTTTGCCGGAACCAGTCCGGTAGGGCTCAGCTTTCCGCGGAAGACTGCATGCGCCATCTGCGCATCGTCCTTGCCGAAGGCCGCGTCCCATCCCGCCAGGAACTCGGCCAAGGGAACGGCTGTGTATTGAAGGGTGCCAAGGTAGCCAATACGTGGTTCCATGGTTTTTCTGGCCTCAGGACGGCGGTGACCCGGTTGGGGGTCAAATCCGTTCGGCACCACGCGCATGCTACGGATCGTGTCGGGATACCTGCGCGCGTATTCGTCGAGTATGGGCTGGTTCACAAACCACGTACGCAGCGCCCCTTTCAGATAGCCATGTTCAAGCCTGCCCCGCTCCGATACGGTCGCGAAAATCTCAGCACCGGTGAACGTACTGAATGACCAGGCGTCCCGGTAGTCCAGGACATAGGGAACATCAGGCAGCTCACGCGCTATTTTGTACGAAACATAGGGCGCCGCAGAGGCCATGACCAGGTCAACGGGGTGCTCCCGGTGAATTTGGTGCACGGCCTGGCTGGCGGGGCCAAACCAGGACGCGTGAAAGTCCTCGGGAAACCCCTTGTTGCTGCGCCGACGAAAAAGTTCCTTCCAGATATAGGGTGCCTCAATCCGGAGCCTCGAATAACGCCGAAGGTCACGCCGGTTCGGTTCCTCCGAACCGCCGTCGGATACGTGGACCACGTTGATCGTGGGGTCGATGGCATCCAGCAGCCGTCTGTCTGCTCCGGTCACCTCGGCCCAGATGTCCGCGTCAACAGTGAGGACCGTAACATCCCAGCCAGCTTCTGCGAAGCCGTTTGCCACTGCCGTGCAACGGTATACCGAGGAAGCCGAGCTGGGCGGAAAGGCAAACGAAATATAAAGAAGATGGGGCCGGTTCACTTTGCCGTCTCCAACACTTTCTTGTAGCCGGCTTCGAGCCGTGGCAGCAGGGCCGCCGGGCCGTGGTTCTTGATGATGTAATTCACACTGTCGAGCCTGCAGGAGAGCGCAGGCGGGTCGGCCAGCGATTCACGCACGGCCGTGCCCACATCGACGCGAGCCACGGAAACCGTGGCAACGTCCGCCGGATACCCGGCATGCTGGTCGGCAAAGATCGTGGGAATGCCCATGCCCATGGCCTCCAACTCACTTGTGGCCAATATCCCAGCGATCTGTCCCACGGCAATGTGTGCGTGTGACATTTCCCGAAGGAAATCTGCCTTGGGCATCTTCGGCAGAAGTTCCACGCCCATTGCACCGACCTCCGCCGCACGGTCGCCCCAGTCCAGTCCGACGATGTCAACATCCATTCCGGCCAGGGCAGCCACAACGTCGGCGGCGGTCTGCACCCAGGCGTCGCCGCCCTTCGATGCGTCCCAGCGCGACGGGAAGAACACCCGGGGCCTGTCGGCCGGAGACCATTTGGGAAGCTCGGCGAGGTCTATCGGAATGGGCATGTATTCAGCATCGGACCGGGCACGCTCTGCTTTTTCTCGATTGTCCGGTGTGGCATACCAGACATGCCCGGCGCCATCCACGTCAGCCCGGATCGCCGCATGGTGCTGCTCTTGCCAGTAGTTTTCCCGAATGTCAGTGCCGTGCAGGGTCAGTGCATATGGCCGTGCAAACCTGCCACGAGCCCATTTTGCCCTTCCGCCCATGTTGACATGCCACAGTTGCGTACGCGGGTATGCCGAGGCCTGTTCCAGGAGGAACCGGTAGTAGGCAGCTTTAGTGCCCCCGCGGGTCCACGGTCCCTGAATGATCTTCCAGGGCTTACCTTGTCGTTGTCCCTCCGTGACAAAGGTTTTGCCAACATCGGCGCAGTCGAAGAGTTGCGTGACCCGGATTTCCTTGTTCATGCCATACATTCTCGCATTGAACCCGCTCCCACCGGTGTCAGGCAACGCGCCCGCTGGGCCTGGGTCGCGAACTTCATCGGTCCGCGAAAGCGCACGGGCAAGGCGCTCTTCAGGCAACCCCCGTAGTATAGGAAGGATTCTTCCACTGCAGTTCTGGAGTAAAACTTGAAAAACCTGCGACGCACTCTTGGCCAACTGCTGCCGCTTCTGCCGGCCAACGCGAGAAAATTCCTGTATCTGTTCGCGTCGTTGTCTTCGGTACTGGTCCTCGTTGACGCAGGGGCCTTGGGCGTTTTTGCCTTGGTGCTGAACCAAATCATGCAATCCCAAAGTTCCGGCCACCCAATGATGCTGCCGATTCTCGGAAGCATCTCAGACAATGTCGGCCTCTTGATTCTGGTGTGCTCGGCGGCACTGATGATCATCAAGTCGTTCCTGAACATCTGGCTGCAGTGGGTCTCAACCCGTAAGTTCGCCGATTACGAGTTGGAGATCGGCACGGTCCTCTTCCAGAGCTACATCCGTGCCCCCTGGACGTCGCGCCAAAACAGGTCGACCACCGAACTAGTGCGCATGATCGATGTGGGCATAGCCAACACCATCGCCGGCGTGCTGTTTCCTGCGGTTGTCTTGCCGTCCCAGGCGTTGACGTTCGCATCCGTGCTGGTCATCCTTGTTGCTGCTTCATGGCAGACGGCGCTTATTACGGTCCTTTACCTGGGTCTTATTGCGGGTTTCCTGTATCTGTATTTGTCGAAAAAGTCCTACGAGGCGGGTAGGGTAAACCGCGATTCGGCCATGCGGATGTCAACACTGGTCTCGGAGATGCTGGCGGCACTAAAGGAAATCACGCTCCAGGACAAGGCCGACGAAGTCGGCGCAGTCGTCCTCTTGAGCCGCGAAAAGGCCGCAAGGTCCAGATCCAACATTCGTTTCCTGGCTGCTGTGCCGAAATTCGTCATTGACATGGCACTCATCGGGGGCTTCCTTCTCATTGGAACCGTTGGGTACTTCAACGGCGGCATCGCCGCCGCCATGACCTCGGTGGCGATTTTCGCTCTCGCCGGCTTCAAAATGGTCCCGGCTCTTACCACCATCCAGTCGCAGGTGACACTGGTGCAGTCGACGCTTCCCTACACGGAACTTGTCATGGCCGATATTCGGGACGCCGAGGACTTCCGCAACAATGCCGAAAAACTGGGCAGGACCCCCCTCGGCGGGGAACCGAAAATCCTTGAGTTGCGCAACGTCGAATTTACCTACCCTGGCGCCACCAGCCCCGCAGTAACCGATGTCAACCTGCGAATCCCGCTCGGAACATCGGTCGGTGTGGTCGGACAGTCCGGCGCCGGCAAGTCGACATTGATTGACATCTTCCTGGGCCTGCTGGTGCCCTCGAGCGGCACCATGACGCTCGATGACGTTCCCCTTGAAGAGGTCCTGGCAGCCTGGCGAAAGCGTGTGGGTTACGTACCCCAGGAAGTCGCAATTTTCGACGGCACCGTGGCCCAGAATGTTGCCCTCTCATGGGGTGGCGACGTCGACGAGGACCGAGTGCGCCTTTCATTGCGGCGCGCCCAATTACTTGAAACCATAGAGGCGCGCCCCAACGGCATTCATGGGCGGGTTGGCGAGCGCGGCGGCTCACTCTCCGGCGGCCAGCGTCAGCGCCTCGGTATCGCCAGGGCGCTCTACATGGACCCGCTTGTGCTTGTGTTGGATGAGGCCACCAGCGCCCTCGACACCGCCACGGAGGCTGCGGTGGCCGCGGCCATCCATGAACTGCAAGGCGATGTCACTGTTATTTCAGTGGCCCACCGGCTGTCCACCATCCGCGACAACGCGCAGGTTCTTTACATGAGCGGGGGCACGATTGAGGCCAGGGGGACTTTTGATGAAGTCGTTGCCGCAAACCCAAATTTCGCACGGCAGGCCGCTTTGGCGGGATTGACTCCCCTGGAGCCGGTGACCGAACCTGGTATGAAGTGACGGGGCGTGGCCTCAGCCGCCGGCAATGAGTGCAGCGGCAATCTCGGCGTTGGCTGACCCATCGTAGTCTCTGGCCCAAACTGCCCGTGGGTCATAACTTTGCGGTGCGGCGGCCATCACTTTGGCCAGCGCACAGTTTAAGTCTTCCCGCGTAAAACTGGCCGGAATAAGTTCACCGGTTTTAAGGTCGCGCCCAACTATTTCGGCTGTGCCGCCCACATCGGTCGCAACAACGGGAATGCCATAGGATATGGCTTCCATGATGCTTACTGGCAGGCCTTCCGACGCACTGACGTTCACGAAGGCTGTAATCCGGTGTGTCCGGTAGTACTCCATGATTTCCGGGTGCGGGGTCGCCCCGCGGATTTCGATGGACAGCCCGGGGCGGTCAACCAGGGCGGCTCGTTTGCGCAAGGCATCTTCCAACACCCCGCCGCCGAAATGGATCCAAGTCAGGGGGGAGTCGAGCTGCAGTTCCTCAAGCGACTCAAGAATCCGTTCGACGCGCTTGACTGCGATCAAATTCGAGCAGCTGACGATGGTTCGCCCGGATCCGTCAACCAGGGGACGATCTGCCTCGAGCGGCTTGGCGGTTCCGAGCCTGCTGGTAAATATCTTGCCCTCCAGGCGCTCCCCCGGGTACTTTTCCATGAGGTAGCCCCGTGCGGATTCGGAAATGGCCAGGATGCGATCAGACCTGGCAAACATGGAAGGCCGAAACGGCAGGTACCCGGATTCTTCTTCGTAGAGGTCGTATCGATGAAGCCTCAGGCTCACGTTTTTGACGTCTCGTGGCAACCATGGGACCAGCAGGCCTGCCCCCATGCCCCAAAAGGCATAGGCGCTCGTTTCGGCATTCGGCTTCGACAAGGACCGGCGAAGCCGAGGATCGCAAGCCAAGGACATTCCAACAGCCACCGCCGAGAGGAATCGGCCCACGTGTCCTGCCAGCCTCCCGGACCGAAATTCTCTCCTCACGATGCCGATTGAGCGGGCCAGCAGGGAAGGCGTGAGACAGGCCCGGACCTTGGCTGACCGGGCACTTCCATACAGATTTCCGCCGTAGACAACGTTTGGTGGCAAGTCCACCATCGGAGCAGAGGCACCCGGCGTGTAATTGAAGACTTCAATTTCATCAAAACGGGCCGCCAGGGCTGCAATTTCGCCGCCAACAAATACATGGTCGCCATGGGCGTAGGGATACTGGTTTGTCAGCAGAACAAGCCTGCGCATCATTGTCACGTTAGTCGTCCCTGAGTAGTTTGTCTCGGTTTCCGGGCCCCGACTGGTGCGAGGCATTCGTGTGCGCTAGGCGCGGGTGATCGCGGCCGCATAGGCGTCGTCGAATAGTTCACCAACGGCACCCGGTGCGAATCTGGCCCGGATGGGCGCAGCTATGGCTTCCGCCGGTTGGTTCCGGAACGCCGAGACGGCGGCCAGGACGGCCCGGCCAAGAACGTCCGGGGTGAATTCGTCGACGAGCCTGCTGTTGGCTGCGTCTGCATAGTCACTGAAGCCTCCCACCCGCGTGGCCACCACGGGGCGGCCGGCGGCAAGGGCCTCGGCCGCCGAGGTAAAGAAGTTTTCCTGGGCCGTGGGCAGGAAAAACAGGTCAGCCGCGGAGAGGTGCCCGGCCACTTCGGCCGGACGCACCGAGCCAGCCAACGTGACCTGGTCCGCCAGTCCCAACCTCGATATGAGGGACTCGCACTCCGCCCGCTGTGGACCGTCACCCACCCAGGTCAGCTGCGCCTCCGTTCCCTGGTCGCGCAGCCAGGCGACGGTTTCGATTGCGGCCAGGGGGCGCTTGCGTTCAATCAGGCCGCCGACTGCCACCAGCCGCAATGGGGAGCCGAAGGATGCGGGTGCAACGGGACCGCGGCCCTTCACCACGCAGGGAACCACCCGGGCGGCGCGGGGACGGGCGAAACGCTGCATTTCGGCCGCGAGTTGACCTGTTACACCTGTCACTACGTGGGGGAACCGGAGCACGCGGCGCACCCCCGACAATTTATCCCACAGGGACGAGACGCTGGCCGGGTTGACCACGCCGTTCCAGTGCTCAGTGTGCACCCAAGGCCGGCCGCGCCCTGCAACCGTGCGCGCCAACCAAGCCGGCAGGGCCACCAGCACTGAGGAGAACGCCATGGTGTGGACGACGTCGGCCCAGGCCATCTCCCCTGCGAGCAGGCGCTCGCAGGCGAGCACGGTTCCCGGGCGCTTGGGGTCCGCCAGTACGCGATGCACCGGCACCCCTTCCCACTCACCGTTGACGTGGCTGGGCATGGCCAGGGACGCCCCAAGCCGCACATGGACCACGCGCACGTCATGGCCCTGGCCGCGGATCGCTTCGACATGATCGGCGTTGAACGGCGCCTCGGTGGGGTTTTCATCATGCGGGTACCAAGTGGCGATGACCAGGATCTTCATGTGTTCCTTGAATGGGGTTGTTCTGGATTTCTGTGCGCTTGGAAGGTTAGGACACCAGTGCCGAGGCACTCATGAACCGTAGGGGGGCTTCCGGGTGCAGGAGCTGGGTGGCGTCCCTGGGCAGCCAGGTGCGCGGGTTCGTGAAAGTGCGCCGGAGGGTGGCCAGTGACTTCATCTCCACGGAGTCAGCTTCCCGCCGCGTCACGGCGTCGAGCAGGGCCCGGTCCGCCACCGACAGTGGACGGGCGGCCGTGGGGGCGGCGAACAACAAGGTCCGGGCGGCTGCGGCCATTTCGGCGGCGTCTGCAGCACCCCAGGTACCGGCCTCGGCACGCAGCAGCACGTGCCCGAACAGGTGGACGCGGATGAGCTTGGTCACGATCGAGGCACGTTGGGCGGGGGCCAAACCGGCAAACCAGTCCGATTCCACCAGGTCCGTGGCGAATGCCAGGTCTTCCGCCACGGGACGCGGCGTTGCCGTTACCCGGACTGCGGCGTCGTCGTGCACGAGGTACCGGGGAAGGCCCCGGCCATAGCTCACGCTCGCGCCCGAGAACCAGAGCTTGGCGGAGAAGGACTGGTCCTCGCCGGTGACGTACCGGGTGGGGAAGTCCAGGCCCAGCGAACGGACCAGTTGCAGGCGCATTATGCCCAGCGGTGCGGTGCGGTAGGTGAGGCGGTCGGCTACCGGGTCGAGCGCGGCGGTCCTGGTGCGGCGCACGACGGGCGTGTGGATCGCGGCCCCGCCGGCGTGCGCCATGGGCGCGATCAGCACGTCGGCGCCGTCCCGGCCGGCAGCCTCGACCCAGCGGGCCAGGGCGTCCGGCTCCAGTGAATCGTCGCTGCCCATGATGGACACCCAGGTGCCCGTGGCCAGCGACAGTCCATGGTTGAAGGGTCCCGCCGGGCTCTTGATCCCATCGGCATACGCCACAAAACGGACCAGGTTCCGGTGCCCGGGCGCCACGCGGGCGCGAATCGGCTCCACGTCGGTGTTGTGGCATACCACCGTGACACGCAACCGCCCGGCCGCGCCGGCGTCCGTCGGCAAACCCGAGGCCATGAGCGAGGCGACGGTGCGCTCAATGGGCCTGTCAGGGGTGTGCACGGCCACCACCACGTCGACCAGCACGGAATCCTGAGAATTGTTGTCCACCCAGTAAGGTTATCGCGGAACCAAAGGAACCAAGCGGGAACGGGAGGGCGCGGCCATGAGCCAGTGCATTGAAGTGGTCATACCGGTGCATGAGACGGCCCGGCCACTGGAAAGGGGGCTGGAATCC
The DNA here is from genome assembly GCF_013376095.1 of Arthrobacter sp. SDTb3-6. Taxonomy (GTDB): domain Bacteria; phylum Actinomycetota; class Actinomycetes; order Actinomycetales; family Micrococcaceae; genus Specibacter. The sequence goes on from NZ_JAAMFN010000003.1 coordinate 60,208, forward strand.
GTCCTGGCCCAGCGGTCCGAACTTGCCGCCCTCGGTGTGAAAATCGCGGCCACTGTGGTCTGCCACAACATCGCCACCGAGGCCATCAAGGGCAGCCTCACCCCTTCCCTGGCTTCGGACGACGCCGTCACCTGGCTGGGGCACAATGACGGCACCCGGTCCCCCGCAGGGCCGCGCAACGCGGCCTTGGACCGCAGTGCCGCCACCTACATGAGCTTCCTGGATTCCGACGACTATCTTGAACCCGGTTCCCTCGGGGCTTGGTGGAAGGTGGCCGAGGCCTTGGACGCCGCAGCCGTCATTGCCCCTCTTCGGACACCGGAGGGCACGATCCTCCGTTCCCCGCGCATCCGTCCGTCAAAACCGGCCGTGCTGGACGCGGTCAAGGACGGGCTCGCCTACCGTAGCGTGCCCTACGGACTTCTGCGCCGTTCCGCTTTGCTCGCGTGCGGTTTCCGCTACGCTGAGGGCATTACGATCGGTGAGGACCTGGAAGCCGCCCTAAAGCTCTGGTTCCGGGGTGGCCGGATCGTTTATCCGTATTCCACGCCCGCGTACCACCAAACCGACGCATCGGGCACCACCAGGGTTACGAGCGCCATCCGCCCGCTCGCGGAGGAATTCCTGTGGCTTGACGCCCTGGTCCAGGCCCCGTGGATACTGTCCGCTTCGGTTGTCGAACGCCGGACCATCGCCCTGAAACTGTTCCGCATCCACGGCATTGGTGCGCTGCTGCGCCGCGGCTCCCCGCAATTCAGTTCCGGAGCGCCAGTTTGGTCAGAAGATGATCGTGCGGCCTGGGCCCAAGCCCGCTCGCACCTCCTCCGCTTGGCCGGCGGCGCCCTGCCGGCACTGTCGCGCCGCGATGCAGCCCTTGGCCGTGCCGCCGCCGAAGCCGGGGACGACGAGCAGTTGCGTGCCGCCGTCGTCCGATACGCTCGCGCCGGCAGGCTGGGGGAAATGGCAACGGACCGGCCGGCGGCCATGTTTTCAGCGGACTCCGTGCTCAGGCACTACGCTGCCGAGAGGCTACGAACGCGGTCCGGAGTGTTCGCCCTCGGTTAGGCTGGGACCATGCGAATTTTGAGTGTGGTGGGCGCACGCCCCCAGTTTGTCAAGCTTGCCCCGATTGCCAAGGCCATGGAGGGCCGCGCCGAACACGTCATTGTCCACACCGGGCAGCACTACGACGAACTCATGTCCGACGTCTTCTTCCAGGACCTTGGCATTCCGGCTCCGGACTACAACCTCGGCGTGGGCTCGGGAAAGCACGGTGAGCAGACGGGCGCCATGCTTGCAGGCCTGGAAAACGTCTTCGAGGAAGCCAAGCCCGACGTGGTGCTGGTCTACGGCGATACAAACTCCACGCTGGCCGCGGCCCTTGCCGCCGTCAAGATCCACATTCCCGTGGCGCACCTGGAAGCGGGTCTGCGATCCTTTAACCGGCGCATGCCTGAGGAACACAACCGGGTGCTGACCGACCATGCCTCGGACCTGCTGCTCTCCCCCACGCAGGTGGGCATGGACCACTTGGCGTCCGAGGGCCTGGCCGAGCGCTCACGCATGGTGGGCGACGTCATGACTGACGTCCTGTACAGCGTGCGGGACCAGCTCGCCGCCCAGGACCCGTCCCTGCCTGACGGCGTCACGGCCGGCAACTACTACGTCTGCACCATCCACCGGCCTGACAACACGGACGACCCGGCACGCCTGAAGGCCATTGTGGGGTCGCTGGCTGCCCTGGGCAAGCCGGTGCTGCTGCTGGCCCACCCCCGGCTGAAGGCCCTGGCCGAAAAGCACGGGATCGACCTGGCGGCGGGTTCCATAGTGATTCATGAGCCGTTGGCCTATCCGCAGCTGGTCAACGCCGTGGCCAACAGCTCCGGCGTGGTCACCGACTCGGGCGGGCTGCAGAAGGAGGCGTTCCTGCTGCGGGTGCCCTGCACCACCATCCGCCCGGAAACCGAATGGGTGGAAACGGTGGAGCTGGGCTGGAACGTACTAGTGAATGGCGACCTCGGCAAGTTGGCCGCAGCCGTGGAACGCCCTGCGCCGGCCGCTACCGACGCCGCGCCGTACGGCGACGGCCATGCCGCCCAACGGACGGTCGATGCACTGCTGGATATCTTTGCAAAATAAGCGCGTTTGCCCATGAGGGCCCCGGGCAGTTGGCCGGGGCCCTCCGCACGTCCATTATCGGTGCGCAGGCGAATGGTCATGCGCACCTGCCAGGCAATTATGCATCATGGTCCGCATGCAGAAGGTCAGCCTGCCGCGAAAACTCATCGTCACCTGTCATCCCGGCCATCGTGCGAAGCTGGCTGATGACGCCTTTATGATAGTTTGCCGGGTTGTCCCAAACTGTCCTGCCGTAGTAGGTCGGCGAATACCAGCTGGGTTTTCCCGGATTTCTATAGGCACCAAACGAGTCGCGAATACTGGATGCCCCAACATCGAACAGCCATTTGACGTGTCTGTCACCGGATATCCGGTAGTAATCATAAAGTCCGTACAACGCATAAATATGGCCGTTGACCACGTGGGCGTTCTGTTCGTCGGCAAGGGCGGGATATTCCTCATAGTAGAGAAACTTTTTGCCGTCCAGCAGCTTGACGTTTTGGAACCATGGACCGGCCTCCACCTTCGGCTGGTCATATGACTTGACAGTCGATGCCGCCATCTTCTTCCAGTGCTTGTCGCCGGTAGTCTCGTACAAGTTGACGAAAACCGACGTCATCATGCCTTGGGCCATGCCTGAATACCATGGCGTTCCAAGGCGCAGCGTCCTGACATCATGTGCAAAGCGGTACGGAAACCAAAGTGCCCCTTTGTCGTCAGTCACAGACCACTTGACCAAATAATTGGCAGTGGAGACTGCCCGGTCCAAATACTGTGGATTCTTGGATTCCTGGTACGAGGACAGCATCTGGCTGATGTACCAGGCTGAATTCACCGGGTGGTAGACGGCTTGCCCGTGCAGTTTTGTGACCAGGACGTTGTTTTCGTTGGTCTCGCCCCACCTGGTGTCCTCCAGTGGCACCACGAACCTGCCGATGTAGGGTGACGTCCCATCGCGGCTTAATTCGAAGCCTGAATGGTTGAATTTTGGGCCCCAAATGGCGTCCCTCAAGGAAAAAAGACCACCGGAAACTGCCAGAACCACCACCATGGCCACAATTCCGAGGGCAATGCGCCGACGGCGAATGATGCGGCGCCGCCTGAGCCTTCGGAATTGGGCATTGGACGCCACGGCAGTGGTCGCCGGCGTTTGAATTGTCATTTCACATTCCCAATTTCAGTACGGCCTGGGCGGCAACCCGCCCCGATGCCGCCAGTGACGCGTTCTGAAGGACCCACCGGACCCTGGCATCCGCCGACGGCGAGCCAGCCACGACAGCCTCGTGCAAGACGGCCGACATGGCCTGGGCAACCGCCTGGACGTCGTAGGCGGCAGCCGCGCCGAGCCGGCCGGACTCGACGACGGCGGCGCCGTCGCCCTGCCCCGCGAACACCACAGGGGTGCCGCAGGCGGCGGCAGCATAGATCTTCGTGGGCTTGGCAAAGTCGTAGCCCTGGCCCGGCTTGATGCTGACCAATGCCGCGGCGGCGCCCCGAATCCAGGCGGCGGCATCGGCCGGCGGCACGACCCCGCCAAAGTGGACCGCACCCGGGATGGCCTGGGCGGCCACGGCCTTGAGGTGCCCTTCATCCGCGCCCTGGCCGAAGAACCGCAGCTCCACGTCCGGGAACTTTTCGCGGACCAGGGCCAATGCCTCGATGAAAATGGCCGCGCCCTGCCACTCGCTCATCGTCCCGGTGTACACGAAGTAGGGGTGGCCGGCGGATGCAATGGGCCCATCCGGGCGGAACACGGCCGTGTCCACACCGTTGCCGACGACCTCGATCCGGTGTGCGGGCACGTTGAAGTGCACCACCTGGCCTGCCACCGGCTCGGAGACTGCGATGACCTTCGCGGCGCGCCGCAGCACAAACCCTTCCACGGCACCCATGAGCTTCTTGACCGCTGCGGGCACTTGCACGGCGGAAAGCGCCTCGGTCCACACGTCGGCCGCATAGTAGACGAACGGGCGGCCGCGCAACAGCGACGACAGTGCAACCACCAGCCCAGTGGTGGGCGGCGGCTCCGAAACCACCAGGTCCGCCTGGACGGACAGAAGCCGGAAAAAAGCGGGGATGTCAAAGCTCAGGTACTGCACATAGCCCCGGACGTTGCCGCCCCGATCCCGCAGAACGGGCCAGCGGCGCAGCCCGTACCGGGGCTTGAACACTCCCGATCCCTTGGGCGCCTTGGACGTGATCACTTCCACCTCGGCCCCCTGCTCCACCAGTCCGTCAACCAACGCCTTTAAACGGAAGGCCGCCGCCCCCACTTCCGGCGTATAGAGCCGGGTGGCGACGACGACCTTCAACGGTTTTTGTGCTGTCACTAAGACGGGATCCTGACGATGGCGCCGGTACGGGAGGATTCCAGCACGGCCTCGGCCACCACCAGCGTGTCCTGGCCTTCGGCCATGGTGACAACGTCGGTGCGCAGCCGCAGCACGGCGTCACGGAAGGCCTCGTGTTCGGTGCGCAGCGGCTCGGGCTTGGCGATGGCCAGCCGGGTCACGTTGCCCTCGGAGACGCCGCGGAACGCTGCCATGGAGTCCCACTGGGTGGCCACGGTTCCGTTTTCGTAGAAGGTGAGGTCGGCGGTGACGGTGTCCGCCACAAACGCGCCTTTTTCACCCGTGACGATGGTGAGGCGTTCCTTCATCGGGGACAGCCAGTTCACCAGGTGGTTGGTGATGATGCCATTCTCCAGCTTGCCGGTGGCGGCGACCATGTCCTCGTGCGGGCGTCCGCTGCGGGTGGTCGTCTGGGCGAAGATCGACTCGAAGCGGCTCTGGGCCAGCCAGGCGGTCAGGTCGATGTCGTGCGTGCCGAGGTCCTTCACGACGCCGACGTCGGCGATGCGGGACGGGAACGGCCCCTGCCGGCGGGTGGCGATCTGGTAGACCTCGCCGAGTTCGCCGTCGGCTATGCGCTTGCGCAGCGACTGCAGCGCAGGGTTGAAGCGCTCAATGTGCCCCACGGCCCCGACCAGGCCCTTGGCAGCAAAGGCCTCGACGAGACGCTGGCCGGCCGGTACGCTGGCCGCGATGGGCTTCTCCACCAGGGTGTGGATTCCCGCCTCGGCCAGGGCCAGACCCACTTCCTCGTGCATGCCGGTGGGCACGGCGGCGACGGCCATGTCCAGGCCGGCGGCAATGAGCTCTTCGACGCTGTGCAGAACGGGAAGGTCCTTGGCGACGCCGTGGGGGTCGCCGAAGGCATCCGCCACGGCCACCAGGTCCACGCCCTCCACTTCACGGATGACCCGAGCGTGGTGCCGTCCCATCATGCCCAGCCCGATGAGTCCTACGCGCAAGTTCGCCATGCTTTAGGCACCTGCCTTGACGAGCGTGTTCACGGCGGTGACGATGCGCTCAAGGTCGTTCTGGGTCAGTGACGGGTGGACCGGCAGGGAAAGGACTTCCTTGGCTGCGATCTCCGTGTTGGGCAGGTCCTCGGTCCTGTTGAAGGAGGGCAGGCGGTGGTTCGGCACCGGGTAGTAGACACCTGAGCCGATGTTGTACTCGGAACGCAGGCGCTCGTGCAGCTCGTCCCGGCCTTCCGGCACCCGGATGGTGTACTGGTGGTACACGTGCTCGGCGCCCTCGGCCACCTTCGGGGTCCCCACACCTTCGAGGTTGGCGCTGAGGAAGGCTGCGTTCTCCTGGCGCTGCTTGGTCCAGGCTTCCACCTTGGTGAGCTGGACGCGGCCGATGGCTGCGTGTAGGTCCGTCATGCGGTTGTTGAAGCCCACGAGTTCGTTTTCGTACTGCTTCTCCATGCCCTGGTTGCGCAGAAGGCGCAGGTTCCGCTCAACGGTGGCGTCCGACGTCGAGACCATGCCTCCCTCGCCCGAGGTCATGTTCTTGGTCGGGTACAGGCTGAACATGGCGAACTTGCCGAAGGTGCCCACCTTCTTGCCGTTAAGCGCAGCGCCGTGGGCCTGGGCCGCGTCCTCGTACAGGTCGATCCCGTGCTTCTCGGCCAGGGCAGCAAAGGCTTCGGCGGCGAAGGGGTGCCCGTAGAGGTGCACCGGCATGATGCCCTTGGCCTTGTCCGTGATGAGGGACTCGACGTGGGCCACGTCCAGCGCGTAGTGGTCCAGTTCAATGTCGGCGAAGACGGGCGTGGCGCCGGTCAGGGCCACGGAGTTGCCGGTGGCGGCAAAGGTGAAGGACGGGACGATGATCTCGTCGCCGGGGCCGACACCGGAGGCCAGCAGGCCCAGGTGCAGGCCCGAGGTCCCGGAGTTCACGGCAACGCTGGCACGTCCATCCAGGAGCACGTGGGAGAACTCGGATTCAAACTCGGCCACCTGCTTCCCCTGCGCCAGCATGCCGGTGGCCATGACGGCGTCGACCGCTGCCCGTTCCTCGGCTCCGATGATGGGTTTTGCTGCGGGAATGAAGTCCTGGCTCATGCGTTGTCCTCTGCCTCTTTCAGGGAAGTTCCATCTTCAATATATTTGGCCCCGGTTTCCGGGCACACCCAGAAGCCGCCGTCCGCCTTGAGGGGGAAGCCGGCCTTGCCGACCCATCCCAGGCGGCGGGCTGGTACGCCTGCCATGAGGGCAAACGCGGGGACGTCCTTGGTGACCACGGACCCGGCCGCGATGGTGGCCCACCGGCCGACGGTCAGCGGCGCAATGCACACGGCGCGGGCACCGACGGAGGCGCCGTCCTCGATGGTGACCCCCACGGGGGTCCAGTCGTGGGCGCTCTTGAGGGAGCCGTCCGGGCTGACGGAGCGCGGGTAGGTGTCGTTGGTGAGGACCACGGCTGGGCCGATGAAGACGCCCTTTCCGAGGACGGCCGGCTCATAGACCAGCGCGTAGTTTTGGATCTTGGTGTTCTCGCCAATTTTGACGCCGGTGCCGACGTATGCGCCGCGGCCGACTATGCAGTTCGCGCCGAGCTCGGCGTCCTCCCGGACCTGGGCCAAGTGCCAAATTTTGGTGCCTTCGCCAAGGACTGCCTGCTCGGCGACGTCGGCGCTGGGTGCTACATAAGTCATGCTGGTACTCCTGGTCACATACGGATGCGGACGGGCTGTGGTTACCTATGCCTTGCCAATGACACGGTAGGTGACGCCGTCCCACTGGTCGGCTGAACTTACCCGGCGGCCGTCGATGAACACCTTGACGCCGGGCAGGTCTGTCGGTGTGAGCTGACGGTACTCGGTGTGGTCGGCCTGGACGACGGCCGCATCAACCGGCTCGCCCAAATGGTAGGCGTCGAAGCCAAGCTTGTTCAGCTCCGCGTCCGTGTACATGGGGTCATGGACCAGTGCGGTCCCGCCTCTGGTCGCGATGGCCTCGACGGCGTCGAACACGCCGGAAAAGGCGGTTTCCTTCACCCCTCCGCGGTAGGCGGCACCCAGCACGACGACGCGTGCCCCGGCGAGGTCTCCATAGGCACCTTCGAGCAGGCCGATGGTGTAGTCGGGCATGTCCGCGTTGGCGGCACGCGCGGCACGGACCACGGTGGCTTCCGGGTCGTTCCACAGGTACAGGCGCGGGTAGACCGGGATGCAGTGGCCGCCGACGGCGATGCCCGGCTGGTGGATGTGGCTGAACGGCTGCGAGTTTGAGGCTTCGATGACCTGGTAGATGTCGATCCCCGTTGTCGCCGCGAAGCGGGCAAACTGGTTGGCCAGGCCGATGTTGACGTCCCGGTAGGTGGTTTCAGCGAGCTTGGCCAGTTCCGAGGCTTCCGCGGAGCCAAGGTCCCACACGCCGTTGGCGCGGTTCAGGTCAGGGCGGACGTCAAAGTCCAGCACGGAATTGTAGAATTCGACGGCCTTGGCGGCACCCGCATCGGACAGTCCACCCACCAGCTTGGGGTACTTGCGCAGGTCCTCGAAGACCCTGCCGGTCAGGACGCGCTCGGGGGAAAAGACCAGATGGAAGTCCTTTCCTTCGACCAGGCCGGATCCCGCTTCCAGGGCCGGCTTCCAGCGGCTGCGGGTGGTGCCGACAGGCAGGGTCGTCTCGTAGGACACGAGCGTGCCCGGTGTCAGGTGCTTGGCAAGCTCGGCCGTTGCGGCGTCCATCCAGCCAAAGTCCGGCTTGGCGTCCGAGTCGACGAAGAGCGGGACCACCAGGACCACCGCGTCGGCTCCAGGGACCGCCTGGCCGTAGTCCGTCGTGGCCCGCAACTTGCCGGCCGGCACCAGTTCGGAGAGCAATTCCGGCAGGTGGGCTTCTCCGGGGAAAGGTTCGGTGGCGGCATTGACGAGGTCCACCACGGCTTGGTTGACATCCACACCCACCACGTCGTGGCCCTTGGAAGCGAACTGGACGGCCAGTGGCAGGCCGATCTTACCGAGTGCAATGACAGCAATCTTCACGTTTTAGTAGCCTTTACTTTTCGATCTTGGCGGCATGGGGCGGTGCAGCCGTGGACCACGCATTGTTATTAGAATATCCGCAGTTTGCGGGCCGGACGCGCACCATGAGAGCCGGGCCACGTCGGGCCGTGCCCGGCTGCGCCTTCCCAACACTAGATCTGGCGTTCAATGTACGGCGCCAAAAGCTTCGAAAAATCACCGTTGAGGTGGTCCGCGTCGTAGTAGACGGCGACGTTCCCAACCACGGCATAACACCGGCTCGAATCGCAGAAGTGGTCGGTCAGGTCAATCAATTTCACCTTTGGCGATTTCATGGACCTTGCCGCGGAAACCAATGGGTCCGCCGGCTGGGCAACCGCACGCGGAACTGCACACTTGAGCGGCCGTGCCGGATTGAGCGCCACGCACTGCGGATCGCGGACGTAGCCGTTCAGCGGCGGATCGGCCATGACGTACACGGTGCTGCCGGCAGCGGCCCAGCGGCCCCAAAACTTCGGCAGCCCGGCGCGGTACTGTGCGTCCTGGCTCCGTCCCGAGCCGTCGTCGACCGTTTCTTTCCGGGCAAAGACGGAGTAAAAGACCTTGTCGGGCTTGTCGGCCGCAATCATGTTGGCGATGGACCGGGCACCGGCCATGCAGGCTGCGTTCCCGGCTGGATCACCTTTGCCGCGGTACCCGGCAAAAGTGACGTCGGCCACGGGGCACCCGCCCAACAACGAATACGTCAGCTTCCAGTGGTTCTTCCTTGCCAGCACCAGAAGTGCCGGCTTCCACTGCTCGGCGTGGGAGTCCCCGGTCAGCCAAACCGTGGTTGCGCCCTTCTTCCCGCCGGAGAAGTCACAGACGGCGACGGCCTTGATTCCCGCCCCCTTCCGGTTGGGGTCGGTGGCGCATTCGGGGGCCGAGGCGTAATACCGGTTCCCGGGGCCCATGACCGTGACGGCAGCCGGCCCGAGCGCGTCGGTGCACCCCTTCTGGGCAGGCAACGCCGCCGGGCCGAGGCAGGGGCGGCCCATTTGCTGTTCCTGCACCGCCTCTGCCCGGCTCTCCTGCAGGGCGCCGCCCCACGTCATGCCGCCGGCCAGGATGGCAAGCATGGCAAGGCCCGCCCCCATGCCAAGGAATGTGCCCCGCGGGCGCTGCCCCAGGATCTTCCAGGACTTGCCGCGGTCCTCCACCAGCACCTTGGTCAGCCAGGCAAGTGGCACACAGACGGCAATGATGCCAATTTTCACCCACGCGTTCAGGGGTGCCAGCAGGACGTAGGGTGCCACGACGATCATCGGCCAGTGCCACAGGTAAATCGAATAGGAAACATCGCCCACAAACTGCACCGGCTTCCATGCCACGAAAGGATGGAAGGGAACGCGGGTCCGGCCCGTCCCGCCGGCGATGACGGCGGTGGCCCCGATGACGGGAAGGAGCGCCGACCATCCGGGAAACTCGGTCTGGGGGCTGAAGGTCAGGGCGGAAGCTGCAATGGCAAGCCATCCAAGCACCGCCAACACGTCAGCGGCCAGCCGGGGCAGGGCAACCTTGGCCGCGGCAATGGCCAATATCCCGCCGGCCGCGAATTCCCATACCCTCACAGGGGTGACGAAATAGGCGGGGTTTGGATTGCCCGCGGTGAAGATGATCGAGTACACCAGGCTGGCCGCCCCCAGCAGGGTGATTCCCGTCAGAATCGTCCTGCGACGGGCACCCAGCCGGGCACCCAGGCGATACAGGCCAAAGAGCGCCAACGGCCAGAGGAAGTAGAACTGTTCTTCCACAGACAGGGACCAGTAGTGCTGGGCGATGGTTGCCTGGTTGTTGATCGCCGAGTAATCGATGGACTGCCCGGCCAGGGACCAGTTCTCAACGTAGAAGGCACTGGCCATCACTTCGCGTGCTGTGGGCTGCCATTCCGAATACGGCACCCAGATGGCGACGGCCACCGACCCGGCGGCAAGCACGATGAACGCGGCGGGCAGCAGCCTCTTGATCCGCCTGGCATAAAACCGGCCAAAGGACAGGGCTGACGTACCAAAGATCTCCTTGGCCAGGTGCGATGTAATCAGGAAGCCGGAGATGACAAAAAAGACATCGACGCCCACGTAGCCGCCGGTGAGCCGGTTGGGCCACAAATGCGTCAGGACCACCATCGTCACCGCCACGGCTCGAAGCGCCTGGATGTCAGGACGGAACCTGGCCCGTCTGGCTCCCGCGCGGGACTGCGGGCTGGATTGGGTTTCCCCTATGACGAGGTTCAAGCCTGGCGCCTACGCCCCGCGCAACTTCGCAACGGCGTCGTGGATGGATCCGTCGAAGGTGACATGGCCGTGGTCCAGGACCACACCGCGGCTGCAAATCCGTGACACCAAATCCAGGTCGTGGCTGACCACCACCAAGGTGCGCCCCTCGGCAGCCAGCTCCTGGATTTTGGCAATGCACTTCTGCTGGAACGGTTCGTCGCCGACAGCAAGGATTTCATCGACAAGGAAAACTTCGGGATTGGTGTGCACCGCCACGGAAAAGGCAAGGCGAAGGTACATGCCCGAGGAGTAGAACTTCACCTCGGTGTCGATGAACTGGCCGATCTCGGCAAAGTCGATAATCGACTGGAACCGTTCGTTGATCTGTTCCTCTGTCATGCCCAGGATGGCGCCGTTGAGATAGACGTTGTCCCTGCCGGAAAGGTCATGATGGAACCCCGCGCCCACCTCGATCAGGCCCGCAACCTTTCCCCGCGTGCGCACCGTTCCGCTATCAGGAATCATGACCCCGGAGATGTGCTTGAGCAGCGTTGACTTGCCTGACCCGTTGAATCCGAGCAGGGCAACGGTCTCCCCCTGCTCCACCACCAGGTCAACGTCCCGGAGGGCATGGAACTTCTCGGACAGGTCACCCTTGCGGCCCTTGATGAGCCAGATGAAGGCTTCCTTCAGGGACCGGGTGTGGCGGAGCACAAACTGCTTGCTTATGCCCGTGACTTCGATTGCCGTTGTCATGCTACAACTCCTGGGCGAAGCGGCCTTCAAGCCGCCGGAAGGTCAGCTGGCCCCATACCAGGACCGCGGCCGAGACCAGCAGTCCCACGGGTATCCAAAGCGATAGCAGGTGGGGCGGTATCCCGGCCGAGCCGTCCGTCGTCGGAAGCCAGAATGCATAGTGGAAGGTCTCCACGGCGATGGTGATGGGGTTGACCTGGTAGATGGAGTACCACGCTTCACCCAGCTTGTGCTGGACCATGGTCCACGAATACATGACGGGGGACGCCCACGTGGCGATCATCAGGAGCATGTCCACGAAGTTTTCGGAGTCCCGGAAGTAGACGTTGGCGGCACCAAACAACAGTCCAAGGCCCGTTGCCAACAGTGCGATGATGATGAACCCCGCCACCGCTGCGAGCAGTTGGAGAAACGAAGGGTGCCAATCGGAGAAAAGACAGGCCACCACCAGGATGAGCAGCTGCGGGAAGAAATGGACGGCAGAAACCCACACCGACGCGACCGGGAACAGCTGGCGCGGCAGATAGATCTTTTTGATCAGTCCGCCGTTGCCCACTATGGATCTGGAGGCGTTTCCCAGGGCTTCGGTGAAGAAGTTGATGAGGATGATGCCGGAGAACAGGTAGATGGCATAGTTGGGCAGCCCCGACTTGTTGGTGGAGCTTTGTTCGAGTCCAAGGAACACGCCCAATGCCACGTAAAACACAATGAACTGCACGCCCGGCTTCACGTAGGACCAGATGATGCCCAGCACCGAGCCGCGGTAGCGGACCTTGAGTTCCTTGCGTACCAGCAGTTTCAGCAGAAAACGCTGACGGTACACGTCCGCCAGTCCACCACTGGTCCCCGGACGGACCAAGCCATCCTTCGCTGTTTCCAAGAGTTTAGTTTTCACTGATTTCGCTATGTTCGGCGAAGGTCTTCTCCCAGGCTTCCACGGACGTGATGGCCGCGAGGGCGTCACGGTACTCTGCCTTCAGACGCGGCCACTGCCGCAGCACCTCGCCATGGACCTTGACGCTGTCCACGAGCAGCTTGCGGACCAGCTTGGGATCACGCTTGTACCACGACGCCGCGCTCCCCTCCGCATTGCTGACAATGGCACTGTCGAACTGGGACATGCGCCACCACTTGTTGTCCTGGTGCGCGACGACGGCCTCCGGATGCTGTTGCCGCTGGTCGGTGACGGGCGTGGCCACCTGGCGGATAACATTCTTGGCCAGCCAGGGCGCCAGCTTCACGAGCGAGGGGACGGAAAAGCCTTTGCCGCGGCGCGGGAGCCTGGCAACTTTGACGGCCGGGAATTCATCGACGTCGGGCTTGAACTGGGTTTCAGTGTAGCCTGCGGCCAACGCCCGGATCTCCGGCAGGCGCGTGGGCAGCATGCCGTGCAGTCCCGCGGGCCCCTTCATCAGGTCGCGCAGGGCATCGATGCGGCCCTGGACGGTGTAGTACTGCATGGAAATGTTGTGCTTGAGATCCAGCTTGAGCGAGTTCTCCACCAGTCCGCCGCCGTGCTCATAGGGGCTGTGCAGCAGGGCAAAAATAAACCGGTTGCGTGTGTGGAAGTAGGACTGCCAGCCCACCATGTCGTCCTTGTCGATCCAGGACACATGCCAAACGGCGGCACCGGGCAGTGACACTGTGGGGTACCCGGCGGCCTTGGCGCGGACACCGTATTCGGCGTCGTCCCACTTGATGAACACCGGCAGTGACAGGCCGATTTCCCGGATCACCTGGGTCGGGATCAGGCACATCCACCAGCCGTTGTAGTCCACGTCAACGCGCCGGTGCATCCATGCCGTGTCGCGCAAGGTTTCCTGGGAGAAGTTGTGGCGCATCTGCTGGTCCGGGTTGGGTTCGTCCGGGCCAATGATGTAGGGGTTGACCACCTCACCAAGGGTGTGGAGGACGTTGCGGTCGTGCAGGTCGAACATGTGCCCGCCCACGAGGGTCGGCTTTTTGCAGTAGTCGGCGAACACGGCCAGGCGGGTGATGCTCTCTGGTTCCACCACCACGTCATCGTCCAGGAGCAACACGTAGTCGCTGTCGTTCTTGACTGCTTCGTACATGCCACGGGCAAATCCGCCCGAGCCGCCCAGGTTGTCCTGGTTGATGATGCGCAATTTGCCGCCCAGCGCAGCGGCCACCTCGGCAAAGCCGTCCGCTTCGGCCACCTTCTGTGTTCCCTGGTCGACAACCAGGACTTCCTTGACGGACTGCAGTGCTTCCGGGTGCTCACCAAGAATGCGCAGGTTGTTGATGCAGAAATCGGTCTTGTTCAGCGTGGTGATCTCAACCGTGATGTCACCGTTGGTCCGTGGTTCCTCATCGGTGAGCCACTCCGCAGCCTGGATGGCAACGGCTTCCGCCCCGGCGGTGACGTCGAACCAGTACCAGCCGCCATCGCCGAAGGGGGCCAGCGAGAGGTCAAAGGTGCTTTCCGTAGCGCCCTTCACCCTGGTTGTCTCGACATGCTGGAGTGAGCCCCGGGCGTTTGACTTGTATACGGAAACAGTTCCCGCGCCCTTGGTCACAACACGAAGGCGAACGGTGCGCAGCGGCGTCCAGCGGCGCCAGTAGCTCGCCGGGAAGGCATTAAAATAGGTTGAAAAAGACAGCCTTTGGCCCGGGCGCGCGGACGTTGCCGTCCGCGAGACGACATCTTCGTAGCTTGCCGTATTGGCACCATCGGCCGCGCGGGCCCGTTTTGCCTGGCGTTCCCCACGGACAGTGGTCGGCGAGTCACCAAAGGCGCCCGCCGAAGTGCCCGCATCCAGGTAGAGCGGCAGCGTTTCCTGGTCGGCATCGCCGGGCAGGATGACCCGCTGGAGCGTGCGCCAGCTGCGCGAGTCCCCGTCCGCCGTCGTGCTTTCCGTCTTTGTTGCTACGCTCACGCGTCAACTCCTCCGCTTTGCAGCTTCGCCCCGCCGGTAAAGTGCGGCTTGATCTTGTTGTCGAACATGCTCAGGGCCGAACCAATGGCCATGTGCATGTCGAGGTACTTGTAGGTGCCCAGGCGGCCGCCAAACAGCACTGACTTTTCACCGTTGGCCAGGTCGCGGTAGGCCAGCAGCTTCTTGCGGTCCTCTGCCGTGTTGACCGGGTAGTAGGGTTCGTCGCCCTTCTCGGCGAAGCGCGAATATTCACGCATGATGACCGTGGCGTCCTTGGTGTAGTCCCGTTCCGGGTGGAAGTGGCGGAACTCGTGGATGCGCGTGTACTTCTGCTCTTCATCCGGGTAGTTCATGACCGCACAACCCTGGAAGTCCTCGATGGGCAGCACTTCCTGCTCGAGGTCGATGGTGCGCCAGGAGAGGTCGCCCTCGGCATGGTCGAAGTAGCGGTCCACGGGCCCGGTGTAAATGACCGGGACCTGGCCGAGCACTGCGTTGCGTGAGAATTCGCCGGCCTCAAAGAAGTCGGTGTTGAGCACCACTTCAATGTTGGGGTGATCGGCCATGCGCTCAATCCACGCCGTATAGCCGTCCACCGGCAGGCCCTCGTGCGTGTCGTTGAAGTAGCGGTTGTCATAGTTGTAGCGCACGGGCAGGCGGGAAATGATCGACGCCGGCAGGTCCTTCGGGTCGGTCTGCCACTGCTTGCCCGTGTAGTGCTTGATGAACGCCTCGTACAACGGGCGTCCGATCAGCTGGATGCCCTTGTCGTTCAGGTTGGCCGGGTCGGTCCCGGCCAGCTCGCCCGCCTGCTCCTGGATCAGGGCCCGAGCCTCGCCCGGGCCCATGGCGGAACGGAAGAATTGGTTGATGGTGCCCAGGTTGATGGGCATCTGGTAGACCTCACCCTTATGGGCGGTGTACACCTTGTGCTGGTAGCTGGTGAACTGGGTGAAGCGGTTCACGTACTCCCAGACGCGCTCGTTGGAGGTGTGGAAGAGGTGGGCGCCGTAGCGGTGGACCTCGATGCCCGTCTGCGCCTCGTTTTCGCTGTACGCGTTGCCGCCGATGTGGTGGCGGCGGTCCAGCACGGCCACCTTCAAGCCCAATTCAGTGGCGGCACGTTCTGCAATGGTCAGGCCAAAGAAACCCGAACCGACGACGATTAGGTCAGCGTTCACAAACTCTCCTGTGTTCCTTGCGCGGCGGTATACAGGCACAGCAGTGCCACGCCTACCGTCCTAGGTTACCTGACCGTTATCCAAACTCCGCCTGCCGGGCGTATGACCCATGGCACGTTGGGCCCGTTCATTCCTCCACACGGCGGCCTGCCGGCCGGGTTGTTGACAATGTTCGACGCCGGACCCCACGGACACTTCCCGCCAGCCTAGTCTCGGAGGACACGGCGGCCGCACGGCCGCGGGAAACGCGTGGAAGGAAAGGACTGTGCGTCTGGAAATCACCGCAGTGGCCGGCCCCGGCACCGATCCGTTTGACCCGGCCGAACTGAGCATTTTCCTGCCGGACGGCATGCTGGCCGAGGGCCACCTGTCCGCAGCGGACCTGTCCGGCGGGGCGGCTGTCGCCGGGGCACTGAACGGTCGCTGGCCCGGCGCCGCGTTCACGGTGGCCGGGCTGCCACTGGACCGGCTCCGCGCGGGACGCCCGCCCCTGACGGACGGCGCCGTCGTGGTGGTGCACGGGACCGCGCCGGCACCTGCTGGTGGTCGGCATCCGTCGGGACCTGACGCGCCTGCACAACTGGCCGTCTGCTCCGGTCCCGGCGCCGGCGCCATTTTCCCGCTGCACCGGGGCAGCTACGGCCTGGGCCGCGGGCGCTGCCGTATTTCCATCGCCGACCCCGCCTTGTCCAGGCGCCAGGGGACGCTAACTGTCGGCGAGCGCGCCATCGTCCTTGAGGCGGCCCCCGGCGCAACCGGCTTCAGCCTCCTCCGCGGCTGGCAGGCCAACCCCCTGGCCGCCGCCGTCGCCGTGAAGGGGCCGGCCATCATTGAAGTGGGCGACCTCATCCGCTGTGGCGCGACCGGGCTGCTCCTGCAACTCTCCACTCCTGTGTCCACGTCGACGGGCCGATGTGCGATGCCTGGTGGAAACGCTGCCCGGACGGGTGGCCGCAGCGGCACCGGCAACGTTGGCGCGACCTTGAACGAGGACGGTCAGGGCGATGCCGGCCGCTCGGGAGAAACGGGCAGCCTCGGGCACGGCGGGGCTGGCGCGCCTGGCCTAACCGGGGGAACGGACATGGACCGGCCAAGCGGAGTCAGCGGGCCCCTGTTGGGCGCCCGTGATTTTGCCGGTTTGCTGGATGCCGGTGCCCTCGCCGCGCTGTCCTTGCCCGCCAGGTCCGGACAGCTGCGGAACCGTTGGGGCACCTTGGCCACCGGCCTGCTGCCCCTGGCCGTGGGCGTGTTGCTGGCGTGGCTGACCGGTTCGTTGATGTTTCTGGCGTTCGCCGCCATGGGCGCCGTCGCCGTCATTTCGCCTCTCGTGGGTGGTGCCAGGGACCGGCGGGGATTCCGCGCGTCGGTGGCAATGGCTGCTGTGCAGAATGCTGCACGGCGTCTGGCCGCCTTTCCCGGGGCGGATGAGCTGTTTTCCGGCGCACTGCAGAAGACGCTGCCGGATCAACCCCTTGCCGGCCCGGGCGGATCTGGCCGCACAGGACTGCAGGCGCCGGATCCAGGCCAAGGAGCGCTGCCTTTTTCCGGCCGGCGGCTTGCCCTCCGTGTGGGCACGGCCCACCAGTGCGCGAACCTTGACACGGCATCCGCCGGTCCCGGCCTGAAGGTGCCTGTGTTGACCCATTCCCCGGTTACGGTGCCGTTGGGGCAGGGTCCGGTGCAGATTTGCGGTGCCGCCGGGCCGCTGCGGCTGTTGCTCCATTTTGTCCTGATGCAACTGGACGCGGCCGGCGTGCCCGTGGTTCTTTTGGCGTCCGCCGGCGACCAGCCCCTGGCGGCGAGGTTTTTGCCGGGCACAGTGCTCTCCAGTGGACGCCTGCCGACCCCGGCGGCACCTCCGGTCCCGCCGGGAGGCGTTGTGGTGACATTCGATGAGCCGCAGGAACTGGTCCGGGCGGCCTATCCGGGCACGGCCGCGGTCTTTTTCTTTACACGCGCGGTCGAACACGGCACTGCGGCCACCGGGGTGCGGCTGCACCTTCAGGGGGACACAGCCTGCGGCCTGCTGGACGGGCTTTCATTCGTTCCTGACGGTGTGCCCGCGGAAATCTTCGACCGCTACGCCCGTGCCAGGGCAGGCTCGGGACGCCACGAGGTGGCGGCGGATCCCTTGGCACCCTGCTCTGTTCCGCTGCCCGGACGGTGCCGGGCACACCAGGTCGTGGAGGGTTGGCGTGCCTCCGCAGGCGGTCCGCTCAGGCCGGTTCCGGTCGGGCGCTCGGCAGCAGGGCAGGAAATGTTCAGTTTCGCCCAGGACGGTCCACACCTCCTCGTGGGCGGCACAACGGGCTCCGGGAAGTCCGAGTTCCTGAGGACCCTGGCGGGCAGCCTGGCGCTGGAACATTCCCCCGCCGATCTTGAATTCATCCTGGTGGATTTCAAGGGCGGCGCCGGCCTGGGCGCGTTGCGGAAGTTTCCCCACACCTCCGCACTCGTCACGGACCTTGACGGACACGGGATGGACCGCGTCCTGGCTTCCCTGCGGACGGAAATCCACCGGCGCGAAACCCTGCTGGGTGCCGCCGAGGCTGCCAATGCAGACAGCTACCGTGCCAGGCGCGCTGCCGGCAGCATCTTCGGCCGGTCAGGCGGGGGAGGCATGGCCCACCTGGTCATAATGGTCGATGAGTTCCGGGTGTTGGTGGACCAGTATCCCGATGCCATGGGTGAGTTGATGCGCATCGCGGCCGTGGGACGTTCGCTCGGCATCCACCTGGTCTTGGCAACCCAACGGCCCCAGGGGGCGGTCAGCGCCGACATCCGCGCGAACGTCACCTCCTCCGTATGCCTTCGTGTACAGACCAGCCTTGATTCCCAGGACGTCATAGGGTCCGGCGCTGCATCATGCATTGCCGTGGACACCCCTGGAAGGGCCTTCATCAGCCGGGCCGGTGCCCGCCCCACCGAGTTCCAGAGCGCGACCTTGCGGCTGCCGGATGCCCGCGGGCCGCTGCACGCCGTCGTATCACCGGTGGCCGAGCTGCTGGCCGGCCCGCAGATGATGACAGCGCTGCCGTCCGCACCCCTGCCGCCGTCCCCCGGCTCCGCCGCGCCGGTGGGCGGAACGGCCAACGAGTCCGCCGCGGACAGCGACGTCGACTCCGTGGCGGGCCTGCTCATAGCCGCCTGGCAGATGCTGTCCTCCCCCGGCACTTCAGCCCCGCCTGCCAACGAAACGGCATGGCAGCGCGGCCTGGAAAATGGGGCGGCAACCACGCCCGGTCGGTCAGTTCCGGTTCGGCAGTCGCCGTGGCGGCCGGCCCCCGCCATCGTGGCGCCGGAGCTGCCATCCGGGATCGATCTGGACGCGCTGACATCCGACAATGGCGCCGTCACGGCCGCCACCAGCCGGCATGTTGCGGCCGGCTCCGGCACGGACGGGGGTGCCGTCCTGCTCGGGCTGGTGGATGTGCCCGAACGGCAGTCGTTGGAGCCGCTGGTGTGGTCTCCTTTGCGACATTCCCACGTGGCGTGCCTCGGCGCCCGGGACGAGTCCTCGGCCGGCGTGCAGCTGTTGGCCTCCAGGCTGCTCGCCCCCAACACCCGGCGGGATGGGAGCTTGCCGCATTATGCCTACCTGCTGGACGGCGACGGGTCCCTGCAGCACCTCAGGCGCCATCCCCGGGTGGGTGGTTATGTGACGCCCGCCAGCCTGCGCACCGCGGCCCGCCTGCTGCTGCGGCTGCAGGAGGTCGCCGAGCGCACAGAGTCCCGGATGGTGCTGTTTGCCACTGATTGGGGGCGCTGGGTGGCCGCCTTCCGGTCCGGAGCCTGGCCCTGGGCCGAGGATTGTGCCGCGGCCCTGGTCGGCCACAGCCGCCCAACCGTGGCCGTGGTGGTGGGCGGGGAGCGCGAACTGCTCACGGCTCCGTTCATGGCAGGCATGCCCAACCGCCTGTTCCTGCCCTTCGGTACCAGCACGGAATCCCGGCTGGCGTGGCCGGGCCTGCCGCGATTCACGCCTGTGCCCGGCCGCGCCGCAGTCTTCGGTCCCATCAACGCCGCCGCCTCACGGGGTGCCCCCGAGGAACCCCATGTGGCCCAGCTCGGCGCAGCCGCCCCACCCGGACGGGGCCTGTCCATGGTGGCGGAACGGGAAGGCGGGCACCCGCCGCTGGTTGTGCGTGACCTGCCGTCAACCCTCACACTGGCGGTGGCCAGCGCGGCCTTGGCCGGAGCATCGGCCGCGGCCGGCCCCGGCGCCACTGCCGGTGTCGGCAACACAGGCGCCGGCGCAGGAACAGCCAGGGACACGTTCACGGGTGTCCCACCAACCACGGCTCCCGGCCCAACCGCGGTCTGGGACGTGATGGTGGGCCTTGGAGGGGATTGCGGGACCCCCATCTGGCTGTCGGTTGCCCCCGGGACGGTCATTCCTGTGCTGGGGGCACCGGGATCGGGCCGCTCCAGCTTCCTGGCTGCGGTACGGGAGCTGAACGCCGGTCGGGGCAGGCTTCTTTGGGTGGACGACGCCACGCGGCTGACGCCGGAACAGTGCCACGCCATATCCCGCCAGGTGGCGGACGGAGGTTCAGCGCTGGTCGCCGTTCCCAACCATCTGCCCTCGTTGTCCAGGCTTCCCCCGGAATGGGGTGTGCGCACTGCCGAACAGGGGGTGGTCCTCAGACCGCGCCGGCAGCAGGACGGGGAACTGTTCGGGCTCCGACTCGACACGATGGGTTCGGAGCCGGCGGGCCGCGCAGTGTTGGTGGATCGCGGTCGGACTACTTGGTTCCAGTTCCCCGCGCCAAGGCAGGGCGCGCCGTGACAAACCGTCTAAAGGACCGGCTGCCCGCCACGCGGACGCAGGGAGAACTCAACCACCTTGGGTGTGAACAGGTAGAAAATCACGGCGAGCGCCGGCAGCAGCATCACCATGCCGGTCACGGCAGGGCCGTTGAGGAGGGCCGGCACGGCGAGGGCGACCATCAGCAGCTGCCAGACAAACGCAGCAGACCTGGTCCATCGGAAGCCCTTGAAGGCGTTGACCGCCACGGCCGCCAAAGCCGCTGCCAGTGCAAAGACCAGCACAATCAAAAAGACGGTGCCGGCAACGGAAAGTGACGGCTGGCTGAACGCACCAATGGTGGCGACGACGCCGAGCACGGCGAGGGCAACGGCCTGGAGGCCGACCACCACGGAGATCACGTAGACGCCGGCGGGCCGGTGCGCCGAAACGTCGTTGGGTCCGTGCGCGGCATGGTCCCGCTGCCCTGGATCCGGCTGTTCTGCGGGGTTCACTGGAGGTCTTGACACAACTGCACCTTACCGGAGATAGTCGGGTAACAACCACGCACGACTGCCGTTTGGCCGCAACCATTGTGATGCATCGCTCATGGTCCGGTGCCAATTAAAGCCTCACAACCCCTTGTTTACAAAGAGTTAACATGACACGCTTAACTCAATGACCGACAAGGGCCGATAGCGGCCCTTTTCTTATGTGGCCTAACGTGAAATTTTTCACAAACAGCCTCCCGTTCTAAAGGAGTGAGTGATCAGCATGGACTGGCGTAGTCGCGCAGCCTGCCTCGACAAGGACCCGGAATTGTTTTTCCCGGTGGGAAACACGGGACCGGCCTTGTTGCAGATCGAGGAAGCAAAGAGCGTGTGCCGTCGTTGCCCCGTGATCGACACTTGCCTGAAGTGGGCCATCGAGTCCGGCCAGGATGCCGGTGTCTGGGGTGGTCTGAGCGAAGACGAGCGGCGGGCCATGAAGCGCCGCGCAGCCAGGGCCCGCCGCGCCAGCTAGCACCCGTCAGGCAACCAACCCGCAGGGATGGATGCGCATTGCGTTTTCTACGCACATGCCGTCCGACCGTGCGGGTTTGCTCTTTAAGCGTCCGGCGAGGGCGCCCCCTGGTCGCGGCCCAAGATGCCCTGTGCCCGGGATTGGTTTACATCGTGGACACTTCGGCGCCGGTCCGGCCGTGATCATGGTGCCCGGCACCTTCCGGCGGGCTGTGCCGGAGCATTCAATGGCGGCGGATCAGCGCCATGTCCAGCACCACGGCGGTGCCGCCGCCTTCGCGGGGAATCCATTCTATGGTGCCACCCAACTCGCTGGTGACCAGGGTGCGCACAATCTGCAGCCCCAGCCCCTCGCCGATCTGGCCCTCGGGGAGCCCGACCCCGTCGTCGGCGATGGTCACGGCAAGGGCGTCGTCGCCGGCGTCGTTCTTGTAGCGGCGGGCGGCCAGGGACACTGTGCCTTCACGGTCCTGGAGTCCGTGCTCCACCGCGTTGGTGACCAGTTCATTGATGACCAGGGCCAGCGGCGTGGCAAAGTCGCTCGGCAGTTCGCCGAAGACGCCCTCCCGCTCGGTGTGGACCCGCTGGGAGGGTGAGGCGACCTCGGCGGACAGCCGGAACTGGCGGTCGATCAGTTCGTCAAAGTCAACGCTTTGGGCCAGCCCCTGAGAGAGCGTTTCATGCACCAGGGCGATGGTGGAGACCCGGCGCATGGCCTGCTCCAGGCCCTGCCGCCCCTCTTCGCTGTGCATGCGCCGGGACTGCATGCGCAGCAGCGCCGCCACGGTCTGCAGGTTGTTCTTCACCCGGTGGTGAATCTCGCGGATGGTGGCATCCTTGGTGACAAGTTCCTGCTCGCGCCGGCGCAGCTCGGACACGTCACGGCACAACACCAGCGCACCAAAGCGTTCCGTGGCGTCGCGCAGCGGTATGGCCCGCAGGGAAAGGCTCACCCCGCGGGACTCGATTTCGGTGCGCCACGGCATGCGCCCGGTGACCACCAGGGGAAGCGTTTCATCCACCATGCGCCGGTCCTTGAGCAGGCCGGTGGTCACCTCGGCCAGGGAGCGGCCCTCCAGGGACTCGCCGTCGCCCAGGCGCCGGAACGCGGATACGCCGTTGGGGCTGGCGTACTGGACGATCCCGTCCACATCCAGGCGCAGGACGCCGTCACCCACACGTGGGGCGCCGCGCCGGGAGCCGGTGGGCGAGGCGAAGTCGGGCCACAGTCCCAGGGTCCCCATTTTCAGCAGGTCGTAGGCGCACTGGCGGTAGGTCAGTTCCAGCCGCGAGGGCATCCGGGAGCTGGAGAGGTCCATGTGGGTGGTGATGACGGCCAGCGTGCGGCCGTTGCGCACCATCGGAATCGCCTCCACGCGCATGGCCAGGTCGGCGTTCCAGATGCCGGTTTCACTGGACCGCTCAATGTTTTGGCTCCGCCAGGCCGCGGCGACAAGTGGTTCGAGTTCCGGGCGGATGCCCTCGCCCACGAAGTCCGTGTGGAACATGGTGTGGCTGGTGGAGGGCCGGACATGTGCCAGGGCAACATAACCCTTGTCCTGGTGCGGGAACCACAGCGCCAGGTCGGCGAAGGAGAGGTCGGCAATCAGCTGCCAGTCCCCCACCAGCAGGTGCAGCCATTCCGCATCCCCGGGCCCAAAGTCTGCGCCTTCCTTGATCATGTCGGCGAAGATGGCCATGCACGGCTCCTTACAAATAGTGTGGGCGGCGGCCGGTCCCGCTGGGGAACCGACCGCCGCCCGGTTCGGCTAGCGCCGGACGATCGAACGCAAGAGCCTTAATGCTACAGACAACGACGCCATGTCGTCTTGTTCCAGCCCGTTGACCTCCGCGAACATCTTGGTGGCCCGGCCCAGTTGTTCCTTGTTCTGGGCCTCCCAGCCGGCGATGCGGTCTTCGGTCGGCAGGCCCTCGTCGGTGCTGTGCATGACATTGCGCGTCATGTCGGCGGTGGTGGCGTACAGGTCGTCACGCAGTGCGGCGCGGGCCAGCGCCTGCCAGCGGTCGTTGCGCGGCAGCGCCGTAATCCGTTCCAGGAGCGCGTCAATGCCGTAGCGGTTATACAGGCTGTAGTAGATGCGGGCCACGTCTTCCACGGGCTCGTCAATGTCCCGGCTGACCTTCGCCACGTCCAGCAGCGGAAAGGTCTCGAACAGTTCGGCCCACTGCCGCCCCAGCCGGTCAGGCATGTTGCACGCCTTCGCCCGGTCATACCAGGACCGGACGCGTTCGGCATCAACCCCCTGGACAAAGCTGGAGAGCCGGCCGCCCACCGATGCGACCACGGGCTTGAACTGGCCAATGACCTCCTCGATGCTGCGCTGGCCCGTGCCTTCGTTGACCAGCCAGCGCAGTGCGCGGTCCAGGAGCCGGCGCATGTCCAGCTGCACGGCGCACCACTGCACGGTGGGGAACGACGGCGGCAGCTCGCGCAGTGCCGCCGTCATGGATGCGAAGTCGAAGATCTCGTGCAGGGCCACAAAGGCCTTGGCGATGGCCAGCTCATCCGCATTGGACTCCTCCATGGCCCGGAAGGCGAAGGTGATGCCGCCCAGGTTGACCATGTCGTTGGCGACGACGGTGGCGATGATCTCGCGGCGCAGGGGGTGCGAATCGAGTTCCCCGTCAAAACGGGCGGCCACTTCCTGGGGGAAGTATCGGCGCAGGGTGCGCTGGAACCAGGGGTCGTCCGCCAGGGTGCTGGCGGACAGCGCGGTAGCCAGCTCCATCTTGGCGTAGGCGGCAAGCACTGCGAGTTCCGGGGAGGTCAGGCCCTGCCCGCCCTGCAGCCGTTCGTGCAGTTCGTCATTGGTGGGCAGCGCCTCGATGGCACGGTCAAGGTCTCCGTGTTCTTCCATCCAGTCCATGAACCGCTCATAGCTCGGGCTCCACTCCACCACGCGCTGCCGGTCGTTGAGCAGCAGGACGTTTTGGTCGATGTTGTCCTCGAGGACCAGGTGGCCGATCTCGTCCGTCATCGACATCAGGAAGCCGGCCCGCTCGGTTGGGTCGATGTTGCCGGCCGCCACCATGCGGTCCACGAAGATCTTGATGTTCACCTCGTGGTCGGAGCAGTCCACGCCGGCGGAGTTGTCGATGGCATCGGTGTTCAGGATGACCCCGTGCAGGGCGGCCTCGACGCGCCCGTGCTGGGTCATGCCCAGGTTTCCGCCTTCGCCGATGACCTTGACCCGCAGGTCCTTGCCGTCAACGCGGATGGCGTCGTTGGTTTTGTCCCCCACCTCGACGTGGCTCTCTGTGCTGGCCTTGATGTAGGTGCCGATCCCGCCGTTGTAGAGGAGGTCGGCCGGAGCCAGGAGGATGGCACGCAGCAGCTCCGGCGGGCTGAGCTTGACGGTGCCTTCCGGCAGGCCCAGTGCGGTGCGGACCGCGTCACTGATGGGGATCGACTTCCGCGTCCGCGGGTAGATCCCGCCGCCCTCGCTGATCAGCTCCTTGTTGTAGTCCTGCCAGGATGAACGGGGCAGGTCATACAGCCGCTGGCGTTCGTCAAAGGCGGCCCCGGGGTCGGGGTTGGGGTCCAGGAAAATGTCCCGGTGGTCAAAGGCGGCCACCAGCTTGACGTGGCGCGTGCGCAGAAGGCCGTTGCCGAAGACGTCCCCGGACATGTCCCCAATGCCAACTGCCGTGAACTCCTCGCTCTGGGTGTCGACGTCGAACTCGCTAAAGTGCCGCTTGACGGACTCCCAGGCACCACGGGCGGTGATGCCCATGGCCTTGTGGTCGTAACCGACGGAGCCGCCGGAGGCGAAGGCGTCGCCGAGCCAGAAGCCGTACTCGGCGGAGATGGCGTTGGCCGTGTCGGAGAACGACGCCGTGCCCTTGTCCGCGGCCACCACCAGGTAGGTGTCGTCGGCGTCGTGCCGAACCACGTTTTCCGGCGGGACCACCACCTCGCCGTCCGCCGTCGCCACCAGGTTGTCGGTGACGTCCAGCAGGCCCCGGATGAAGGTCTTGTAGCTTTCGCGGCCCTCGGCAATCCAGGCGCCGCGGTCGACGGCGGGGTTTGGCAGGGCCTTGGGGAAGAAGCCGCCCTTGGCCCCGGTGGGGACAATTACGGCGTTCTTGACGGTTTGGGCCTTCACCAGTCCCAGGACCTCGGTGCGGAAGTCTTCCCGGCGGTCCGACCAACGCAGGCCGCCGCGGGCCACCTTGCCAAAGCGCAGGTGCACGCCTTCAACCCGGGGCGAATAGACCCAGATTTCAAACATGGGGCGGGGGAACGGCAGGCCGGCGATCTGCGAAGGGTCCAGTTTCAGGCTCAGGAATTCCCGGCCCCGGTAGTAGTTGGTGCGCAGGGTGGCGTCGATCAGGTTGGCAATGGTGCGCAGCACCCTGTCGGCGTCCAGTGTGGGGACGCCGTCCAGCGCCTTGTCGAGGCGGCCATGGACTTCAGCGACACGTCCGGCCCGGCCTGCCTCATCACCGCTGGGGTCAAAACGGGTCTCAAAAAGCTCCACCAGCGACCGGGTCACGGTCACGTTGTGCAGCAGCGTGTCCGCAATGAAGCCAAAGGAGTTCGTGTTCCCCATCTGGCGCAGGTATTTGGCGTAGGCACGCAGGATGACGATCTGGCGCCATTGCATGCCTTCAGTCAGTACCAGGCGGTCAAAGAAGTCGGATTCGCTGGCACCCGTTGTGGCGGCACCGAACGCGTCCGTCAGGAGTGCGGCGGTTTCCAGCGGGTCCACGCCGGCGGGGTACTTCAGGCCGAGGTCGTAAAGGAAGAAGTCGCGCTTGTCAGCCGTTTCAATCTCGAAGGGACGTTCGTCAATGACCTCAATGCCGAGGTTGTGGAAGAACGGCAGGATCTTGCTGAGGCTTTGGGGGTGCGCCATGTACAGCTTGACCCGGGCATCACCCTGCTGGCCGTCGAGGGCCCCGCCGGGCAGGTAGACGTTCATCCCGGGGGCGCAGGCTTCCGGCGCCCCTCCGGCGTCGATGACCTGCTTGTACCGGGTGTCAAAGTCCTCGAACCGCTTGATGTCCGCCAGTGCGTCCTCAACTTCAAAGTCCACCCGGTAGCTTGCCGGGAATGCTTCGGACCACTTGGCGGCCAGATGTTCTGCCGTTTCGAGGGGCTGGGTGTTCCGAAGCACTTCGGTGATGCCCTCGGGCCAGGAACGGGCCGCCATGACCAGCCGCTGTTCCAGCTCGGCGGACTGGAGATCGGCGGGAATGCGGTAATCCTTGGAAAGGCGGATGCGGAAGAACAGGCGGGCCAGGGCCGACTCGCTCATCCTGGCCTCAAAGTCGATCGACACGGCCTCGAAGGTGCGGGTGAGCTCGTCCTCAATGCGGCGTCGCACGGCGGTGGTGTAGCGGTCACGGGGGATGAAGATCAGCGCCGACATGAAGCGCCCGTAAATGTCCGGACGGAGGAAAAGCCGCGTGCGGCGGCGCTCCTGCAGGCGCAGGATGCCCTCTGCGGTTTCAATGAGCTGGGAGGTTTCAATCTGGAACAGTTCATCGCGCGGGTACGTTTCCAGGAGGGCGAACAGGTCCTTGCCCGAGTGGGAATCGGGCGGGAAACCAAAGTGCCGCAGCACGGCGTCGACCTTTTCACGCACCACGGGGATGTTGCGGACCGAGCCGGTGTACACGGCCGAGGCGAACAGGCCGATAAAGCGCTGCTCGCCATTGACGTTGCCCTGCGAGTCAAAGGACTTGATGCCGATGTAGTCCAGGTACGAGGCCCTGTGCACCGTGGAGCGGGAATTGGCCTTGGTGATGACCAGCACCCGCTTCTCGCGGGCCTTCCGGCGCCCGGTGGTGGTCAGGTGCTGCACGGTGGGGTGGCTGGAACCGTCGCGGAGCAGTCCGAGCCCGCTGCCCTCACGGTTGACCAGCACGTCCTCGCCGTCCTGCTTGACGAGGTCATACTCGCGGTAGCCCAGGAAGGTGAAGTTTCCTGCGTCCATCCAGTGCAGCAGGTCCTCGGCCTCGCGGATGTCGGCGAGGTGCTCACCGGCCAGCTCGGTGGCAAGGACTTCGGCCCGGCTCAAAGCCTTTTCACGCATGGCGGGCCAGTCCTCGACTGCGGCGCGGACGTTGCCCAGGACCTTGGTGAGGCCTTCGACCAGCCGGGCCTTGGCGGCGTCGTCCGTCTTGTCGATTTCAACGGCGATCCAGGACTCAAGGTGCGAGGAACTGTCTCCGTCGGTGACGAGGTGGGCGATGCTGGGCATGGTCGCGGTGTCCCCGCTGGCCACCCCGGCATGCGAGGGCACCTTGTGGATGCCGGTCAGCACATGGCTTCCCCTGGCACGGGCGACGACAAACATCGGGTGGGTCACCAGGCGGATGGCCAGCTTTTGATGGACCAGCTCAGCACTGACGGAGTCGACCAGGAACGGCATGTCGTCCGTCACGATGTACACCACGCCGGCATCACGTTCATCGAGCACCTCGACCTTGACCGTGCCGGGTGCCCGGTCCGCGGCGAGTTCGCGGTGGGTCAGCGCCCGGGCGGTGAGGGTTGCCGGGTCGTAGGCCGCGGTGTCCTCGGCGGACAGCTGCGCATAGTAGTCGGTGATGAATTGTTGGTCATCGGCGCCCTGGCGGGCGGGATCCTGCACGGACCCGGTCTTGGGTGAGTTGGACGACATAAAAACAAACGCCTCCGCGAAATAGTAAAAGACCGCTTCTTTGCGGCCTCACCCCGAGCCTAGCCCGGATTCCCGGGCCCTGCTGTGGCGCTTACTACAGCAGTTTCAGGAGTCTGTTGGGCAGGTGCACAACAGATGCCGAGGATGGCCCGGCGCAGGGGCGACTCCGGTGCAATTTCCATCAGCAGCCGGCCTTCCGTCAGCGCCCGTGCCGGGAGGTCTGCATCCCACGGCAGCGCATGGCTGATGGCCAGCGCAGGGCCGAACCGCGCCCAGGCGTCCTCAAGTTCCTTGAGCGGCGATCCCCCTGCCGACCTTTTCCGGACCTTGTTCAGCACCACCTGAACCTCCGCACCGGCACAGGCCTCGGGCAGGGCAGCGAGTGCCCGGACAAGCCGGGGCACGCCGACGGCGTCCGCGCTGCCCACTGCGAAGACGGTGTCTGCCTGGCCCAGCACGGCGAGCGTTGCCGCGTTGCGCCGGGGCGCCACCGTGTCATAGCTCAGTTCCTCATCGGTTTCCAGGCAAAACCCGCAATCGACCACGACGGTGTCCACCAGGGACAGCGCCGCCTGGAGCACGCGTTCAACGGCGGCCGCACGCAGTTCCGGCCACCTGTCGGACCGAGTGAGGCCCGTCAGGAGTGAAAACGTGCCGCCGGCGCACACCACCTCGGAGCTGATCCGTGCCAGTTCACCCACGGTCAGGAGTCCCTGGTCGGCCACCCGGCAGGCCTGGGCAAAGGAAGCCGCCTCATCCAGCAGTCCCAGGCTGGCGGCCACGCTGGCCCCATAGCTGTCCGCATCAATCAGCATGACGCGGCGCCCCTGCTCAGCCAGTTCAGCCGCCATGTTTATGGCGACGAGGGTCCGTCCCGGGGATCCGATGGGACCCCAGACGGCCAGTGTCCTGGGCGGGCCGCCGCCGTGGTCCGGCCCATCCGCGGGGCCGCCCGGAATGCGGGCTGCGCCCGGTCCCACCCTGCTCCTGCCGTCCCGGTTCCGGAACAGGGTGCTGCCGGCGACCCCTGAAGCCATCCGTGCCGTCACCTGACGGAGGCCGCCCGCGTCCCTGGCCGGGCGGCCGACTGGCCGGACGCCGTCGGCCAGGCCACGGTTCGCTCTGACTCCGTGCGGGCCACGGCCCGCACCGTCTCCCTGGGGGCCGCCGGAGCCGCCCCCGGAGGCTCCACCTTCGGCGGCGTCCGGCAACATCCCGTGAAACGGGGCCTGTCCGGAACCGAATTCAACACCGATGTTGGCGTCCGCCGGTCCGCCCGGCCCGCCCGGCACCGGGCTGCCGGGAAGGCCTGGTGCCACCCCATCGATGGGCGCCGGCGCGCCGGACTTTTGTCTGCGGGCGGACTTGCGCCCCCGGACGGCGGCACCGCTGCGCCCCAGTCCCCCGGCGGCGGGCGGGGATTCATCGGGAGGGGTCCGTCCGGCGTCGTTCCGGGACGGGTCCGGGTGAAGCCCATCGGGGCGGGGGCAGGATTCGTGCTGTGCCGAGAGCGCGAACCCGAGGGATACGGACTGCGGGTGCCTGCGTGCGCTGACCACGGCCAGGATGGATTCGGTAATTTGTTCCGCCGTGACCCTTCCGGTGACGGGCCACGCGCCGATGCTGCGCAGCCGTGACGCCTCCGCCGGCGAATCCGCCACGGAGACGACACTGACGCCGACGGCAGTGAGCCGGTCGACCAGGGTGGCGGTCAGGCCGTCGGTTTCCGAGGCCACCACGGCGACCTGCGCCAGTCCGCTTTGGCAGGCGGCCAGCAGGCCGGCAAGCTCGGGGCAGCGGCGGACCACGGATACGGGGCCGCGACGGTGTTCGAGGGCGTCAATGGCGTTGCCGGCAGTGTCCCCCACCGTCACCACGGTCACCGGGCTCACCGGGACCCTCCCGGGTTCCAGACCACCGACACCTTGGCCTTGTTGGCGACGGCACCGAGGAATTTGGGCATCTGGACGTCGGTCACCAGCACCATCAGCTGGGTGGTTTTCGCCGATCCCAGCGTGGTCGAGGCGTCGGTCAGCGCCGCCACCTCGGCACCCGGCAGCATCAGCACCGGCTCACGGTAGCCGTTGCGGTCATCGGGCAGGGCAACCCACACGTCAACGTGCGAGCCTGCCACGACTTGTTTCGGCAGCGGTTCAGAAACTGTCACCGATGCGGTCTTGCGATCCAGTGCATCGGTTCCGCCGATGCTGCTGGCCGGCACGAGCTCGCCCTTGGGCACCATGCGTACGGCCACGGGGTGGCCGGGCAGCTCTGCCCCCGGGTCCAGGTACTTGCCTTCGAGATCACCCAGGCGCACCCGCACCACCGCAAAGGAGTCCTCAGTGATGCCCTGGCCCACCACCAGCCCGTCCTTGGCGACGAATGCCGGCACCGTCCTGTCCGCGCCGCCCACCAGCGCCACCACACCGGCCACGGAGGCCAGGACCAGCAGGATGCCAACGAATAGCCGCGGGTCCTTCCATGACGGCTTGGCCAGCCTTGGCGCCCTGCCCTGTGAGTCCATCCCCATGGCTCCTCCCCCGACACCGCCACGCCGTGGCTCCCCCGCCGCGTGGACTGCATTGTTGTCATTTCTACCGTCGTTCGGCCCGCGGTGAAAGCCCTTCCGGGAAAGTTGTGGATAAGTTACCGGGGCCCAACCACCACCAAAGACGACAAACGGTGGATAACCGGAACAAAGAGAACCAAATCGGAGGATAATGGAACCATGCCTAGATTCCTGACGCTGGCCGACGTAGCCGAAGAACTCCAAATCTCCGCGGCCGCGTGCTATTCACTGGTCCGCAGCGGTGAGCTTCCGGCCTTCCAGATCGGCGGCCGCGGGCAGTGGCGCGTCGATGCCGCCAAGTTTGACCAGTTCATCGAGGACCGCCATGCCGCCGCCCGCGCCATGCTGGCTGCAGGCAACGTGCCCGAGACGGAACCAACCGGCAGTGCCGGCTAAAACTCGTTTTCACCGGAGGACGTGACGGACATCAGCGCGTCCAGCGCGACCACCACGGCATCCTTCCGCCGGCCGCCGCCCCTCGCCACGCCGTCGGCCAGTGGCGTGACCACCACAAAGTCGGCACCCACCTGTTCCAGCACGCCGTGCACGCCGGCCGGCTGCGCCGCCTCCAGCCCCAGGACCACGGCGGCCCTGTTGCGGGCCAGAATCCGCAGGGCCGAGGCGAGCGTGTAGCCGACCCGTCCCTGCCGGGCCACCCTGGCCGGGCCGAGGCCGCGTACCTGCATCAGCTTGGCCAGGGGCAGCACCACTGACAGCCGGCCCGTGCCGAGCAGCAGCCATTGCTCTTCCACGCGCTGGAGCGTGCCGTGATGGACGACGCCGTCGCGCAAAACCGCGGCTATCCCGCCTCCCAGCGATCCGCGCAGGGCATCGGCCAGCGTGGCCTGGGACGCCTCGATGCGGGAAAGTTCATCGACTTCCCGCTCCAGCTCCTGCTGGGTGGCTGCATGCCACTGGGCATCAAGGTCACCAAACAGTGCGTCCCATCGCATGCCGCCACGCTAGGCCCTCCCCACGGCCGCGTCAACCACGGCCCGCCAGGGCATGCGGTCAGGCCACCGCCGCACAGGCAGGGTCCGCGCCGCCGCAAGCCCTACCGCCGTTGCCCTTTTCCACAGCCTTTGACAGGGGGTGGACATTGCGTCCATCCAGGCACAAGATGTACTAAAAGATAATAAAAACCATCAAACTACATCAAACTACATTAAAGACGTTCGAAAGGGAGGTTGGACCATGAAGAGACAGGCTGCGGCGGATGCCGCCATGACTGCGGCCGTTCTGCTCCTCGGTGCATCACTGGTCTTCGCCGGAGAGGCCCTGCTCCGCCGCCGGATCCGCGGTCAATTCCCTGCTGCGCCCTTGGCGCTCGACGAGGTGGTGGGCGCCGCGGCCGCAGGGATCGGCATTGCCGTCACAACGTGGTGGCTGGCCGCCCTGGCCTGCGCGTTTCTGGCCGGCCTGGCCAGGTTGCGCGGCCGTTCCCGCCTGGCCCAGGTGGCAGATGCGTGGTCGCCGGCCTTCATGCGGCGCCTGGTGGCAGTGGTCCTGGGCCTGAACCTCCTGGCGGCACCCATGGCCACGGCCGCTCCGGGCACCTATCCCGTCGACCCCCGGTGGCAGCCGGGGCCGGTGGCGGCAGCGCCCCTTCACGTTGCACCCGCAGGCCCCGCCACCCGTGTTGCGGCCGCAGGGAAACCGCCGGCCAACCGCGCCCCGGCTGTTGCGGCTGGCAAGGGCCCGCCGGTCAACCCCGCCTGGACACCGCAGGCGCCTGTTATGGATCCCGGACCCCTGGCCCGTGCCGAGACACGGCCTTCCCAGCGGCGCGAGTCCCCGGTTGCGGGAGCAGGCGGGAAGGTGGTGGTGCGTGGCGGTGACACCCTGTGGAGCATTGTCGCCGGGGCCTTGGGCCCCTATGCCACCGATCTCGAAGTGGCGCAGGCCTGGCCGGACTGGTACCGGGCCAACCGCAGCGTCATCGGCAACGACCCCAACGTCATCCTGCCCGGCCAGGTGCTGCACGCCCCGGCCGGCTAAGGCCGGGAAAGCACCTTTCAACATCACAGGCCGTCTTGCGGCATGACAGGCAAAACCGTTCAAAGGAGAACATGATGAACACCATGGCCATCGAGGAACCCACCCCCACGGTCCCAAAGCTGGTGACCCGTCCCGCTCCGGCGGCACAGGGCCAGGACTGCGGCAACACCCAGGGCATGCCGGGGGAAGTCGTGAAAATGACCCCGCGCCCCGCCCGGGCCATGGGACCGGGAGGGACAGGGACGCCACGCGTCGCCTCCGGGTCCGGCACCACCGTGCTTGATCCCGGCGCCCCGGAACGTGCCCTCGTGGCGGAGATGTCGCGCCGGATAGCCCAGGCGGCATTGGAGGTGCTCAGCGGGGTCCGCTCGGTCCAACAGCTGTCCCGCTGGCTGGACGCCCGGTGCTTCAGTGCGCTGACTACCCGGGCCAGGCTGCATGCCGCGGCCTGCCAGGCCGAAAACCGCCGTCAAAGCCAGCCGGGAGGCAACGGCAACGTCAGCCTGCTCCACCACCAGCCGCTGGTTCATTCAACCCACTGCTGTGCCGTGGCGCCCGGGATCTACGAATCATCCGTGGTGGTGGCGGACAAGTCGCGGTTCCGGGCCATCGCCATGCGTTTCGAGGAGACGCATGGCACCTGGAAGGTAACGGCGCTGCAGATCGGCTAGCGCTTTTTCTTCTTCTTGGCAGACTTTGCGTTCTTGTTCCCGGCACGCTTGGCCGACGGCGGGAGGCCGCTGCCGTTGGAGCGCCGCTCCACGTGCGTCTCTGCGTCGCCTTGCGCGTCGGGGGAAGTGAACTGGAGTTGGGCGGGGCGTTCCGGGGCCTCGAGCCCCGGAGCCAAGACCCGGACCGCGCCGTGCACGTGGTCACCGGACTCGTGCCCTCCCGCGGCGTGCGCCGCCACGCCCTCGGCAGCCTCGCCGCCGGCGGCGGCACCTGCCACCCGGCCCATGAGTCCGGCCGGAGCTTCAGCGACGGCACCAACAGCCGTTTCCGGCGCGTTCTCAACCTGGACCTCGAGGTTGAACAGGAAGCCGACACTCTCTTCGCGGATGGCTGCCATCATGGCCTGGAACATCTCGAAGCCTTCGCGCTGGTATTCGACGAGCGGATCGCGCTGGGCCATGGCCCGCAGGCCGATGCCTTCCTTGAGGTAGTCCATCTCATACAGGTGTTCCTGCCATTTGCGGCCCACGACGGAGAGCACCACGCGGCGTTCGAGTTCGCGCATGGTTTCCGAGCCCAGGGCTGCCTCGCGTTCGCGGTAGGCAACCTGGGCATCGGAGAGCAGCTCGGTCTTGAGCATTTCTGCCGTGATGCGTCCCTCGCCGCCGGCTTCCTCGGCGATCTCGTCAACGGAGACCGAGACGGGGTAGATGGTGCGCAGGTTGGTCCACAGCGAGTGGAAGTCCCAGTCGCCCGGGTGGCCCTCGTTGATGGTGGCGTCAATGATCTCGTTGACAGTGTCTTCAAGGAAGAACTGCACCTTTTCGTGCAGGTCGTCGCCCTCAAGGATCCGGCGGCGGTCCCCGTAGATTGCCTCGCGCTGCCGGTTCAGCACGTCGTCGTATTTCAGGACGTTCTTGCGCTGTTCGGCGTTGCGCCCCTCAACCTGGCCCTGCGCGGAGGCAATGGCCTTGGACACCAGTTTCGATTCCAGGGCGACGTCGTCCGGCATGGACGAGCGGGACATGAGGCGCTCTGCCGCACCGGAATTAAACAGCCGCATCAGGTCGTCCGTGAGTGAGAGGTAGAAGCGGGACTCGCCGGGGTCCCCCTGGCGTCCGGAACGGCCGCGCAGCTGGTTGTCGATGCGCCGCGACTCGTGGCGCTCGGTGCCCAGCACATACAGGCCGCCGGCGTCGAGCACGGCCTGGTGTTCGTCCTTGACAGCCAGTTTCGCGGCCTCGAAGGCGTCATGCCAGGCGGCCTCGTACTCTTCCGGCGTCTCTTCCGGGTCCAGTCCCTTCGCGGCCAGCGCAGCGACTGCGTTGAACTCGGCGTTGCCGCCGAGCATGATGTCGGTGCCACGGCCGGCCATGTTGGTGGCCACCGTAACGGCACCGCGGCGCCCTGCCTGGGCCACGATCGCGGCCTCTCGGGCATGGTTCTTGGCGTTGAGGACCTCGTGCTTGATGCCCCTTTCGCCCAGTTTCTTGGAGAGGTATTCACTCTTCTCCACGCTGGTGGTGCCCACGAGGACCGGCTGTCCGGTTTCGTGCCGCTTGGCAATGTCCTCCACGACGGCGTCGAACTTGACGATCTCGTTCTTGTACACCAGGTCGGGCTGGTCCACACGCTGCATGGGCATGTTGGTGGGGATCGGGACAACCCCCAACGAGTAGGTCCCCATGAACTCGGCCGCCTCGGTCTCGGCGGTGCCGGTCATGCCGGAAAGCTTGTCATAGAGGCGGAAGTAATTTTGCAAGGTCACGGTGGCCAGGGTCTGGTTTTCGGCCTTGATCTCCACCCCTTCCTTGGCCTCGATGGCCTGGTGCATGCCTTCGTTGTAGCGCCGGCCGGCGAGGATGCGCCCGGTGTGTTCGTCAACGATGAGGACCTCGCCGTCCATGATGACGTAGTCCTTGTCCCGCTTGAACAGTTCCTTGGCCTTGATGGCGTTGTTGAGGAAGCCGATCAGCGGGGTGTTGGCAGATTCGTAGAGGTTGGTGATGCCGAGGTAGTCCTCGACCTTTTCAATCCCGCTCTCCAGGACGCCGACGGTGCGTTTTTTCTCGTCGACCTCGTAGTCGTCCTCGTTGTCCAGGCGCAGCACCACCTTGGCGAATTCGCTGTACCAGCGGTTGGCGTCGCCGGACGCCGGCCCGGAGATGATCAGCGGCGTACGCGCCTCGTCAATGAGAATGGAGTCGACCTCGTCAACAATGGCAAAGTTGTGGCCACGCTGGACCAGCTCATCCTTGCTCCACGCCATGTTGTCACGCAGGTAGTCGAAGCCGAATTCGTTGTTCGTGCCGTAGGTGATGTCCGCCGCGTACTGGGCGCGCCGCACCGCAGGATCCTGGTTGGAGATGATGCAGCCGCTGCTCTGGCCCAGGAAGCGGAACACGCGGCCCATGAGATCGGACTGGTATTCGGCCAGGTAGTCGTTCACGGTGACCACGTGGACGCCCTTGCCCGTCAGCGAATTCAGGTAGGCCGGGGCCGTGGCCACCAGGGTTTTTCCTTCACCGGTCTTCATTTCGGCAATGTTGCCCAGGTGCAGTGCGGCCCCGCCCATGAGCTGGACGCGGAAGTGGCGCAGCCCCAGGGTGCGTGAGGATGCCTCGCGGACCGCTGCAAACGCCTCGGGCAGAAGGTCGTCGAGGGACTCCCCGTCCTGGTGGCGGAGCTTCAGCTTGTCCGTTTCTTCACGCAGCTCGGCATCGGTGAACGTCTGGAAGGAATCCTCCAGCGAATCGATGGCGTCAGCGAGCACGTTAAGTCGTTTGAGCGTCTTGCGATCGCCTGTTCGAAGAACCCGCTCAAGAAGTGATGGCACGAAATTGCTCCCAATCTATGGCTGCCTAAAAGTGGCGTAACCAGTCTACGTGAACGGGCACAGCCTCCGACCAGTCTGCCATGTCCGGCAGGGAAATCCCTGAACGCTGCCGCGGTTTGCCGCCCCGGACTTAGCCGTGCCGGGTTTCCATGGCCAGTTGGCGGGCCAGGTTCCCCCGGGGTTCAACGACGACGCAGTCCAGTCCCAGCCAGTGGGCCATGAGGGCCAGTTCGACAGCCAGCGCGGACGCCGTTTCGGCCGGGGCGTCCGGTTCGGCGAAGGCCCCCCGGACCAGCAGCCTGCCCTCCTGCCGGTCGGCCTTGAGGTCAACGCGGGCCGCCATGGTTTCGCCCACAAGGAACGGCAGCACGTAGTAGCCGTATTTTCGCTTGGCAGCAGGCGTATAGATTTCCAGCCGG
Source organism: Arthrobacter sp. SDTb3-6 (assembly GCF_013376095.1). Classification (GTDB taxonomy): domain Bacteria; phylum Actinomycetota; class Actinomycetes; order Actinomycetales; family Micrococcaceae; genus Specibacter. The sequence goes on from NZ_JAAMFN010000003.1 coordinate 96,652, forward strand.
TAATGGAAGTTGAACAGGTCCAGCAGCCTGCGCCGTTCGAAGACCAGTGAGTCAAAAGGACTCAGGAGCGCCCTGCCCTGTGCCTTGCGGGGGATGGTCGCTGACGTGTGCAGGTACGTCGGTGCGCTCCAGCCGTCAACCTCGACCCGTTCCAGGGTGCCATTGGCCAGCAGGCGCGCCACCGAGCCGGCCGCCTCCTTGGCCGGGAGGCGGAAGTAGTCGGCAAAACACCGCAGGGTGCCGATCCCATGGGCACGGGCACCAGCCGCCATGAGCCGGTCCATGGCTGCCTGTCGCCCGCCTTGCCCCTCGCCGCTGCCGTCCGGGGCTGCGCTGCCGTCCCCCGGATCCTGCCGCAGTGCCGGGGGCAGCACATTGCCAACAAGGGTGTAGCGGCGTTCAAACTGCTCATTGCGTGATGCGGCCCCCACCACCCCGCGCTCAAACAGCCCTTCCAGGGTCCTCTTGACGGAGCTCCAGTTCCAGCCCCACTCGTCGCGGGACTTTTCCTCCTCGTGGCCGATCCGCGTCTTCACCTCGCGGGCAGTCAGCGGCCGGCTGCTGGCCAGCAGTGCCAGGATTTCCCGTTCCAGCCCGTCGCGCAGCTGCGGGTCAAGGCTGGCGGAACCGGCCCACGTCCGGTTCTGCCAGAGGGTGAGGTCGTGGAAGTGTTCGGGCCGGATGTAACTGGCCTCGTGCGCCCAGTACTCCATCATCTTCCGCGGGGCCCGGCCGGAGAGCGTGGCAAGAATGGTCCGGTCGTAGTTGCCCAAGCGGGAGAAGAAGGGCAGGAAATGGCTGCGGGCAATGATGTTGACGGAATCAATTTGCACCAGTTGCAGCTGGGCAAAAGCCCGGCCCACCGCCCGTGCGTTCACGGGTTGGACGGGCCGGACTCCGGCGAGGCCCTGGGCGCTGAGTGCAATTCGCCGCGCCTGTGGCAGGCTCAGGCGTGCACCCATCCGTACCTTGGCTCCCTTTCCTGGTTGGCTGATGTTCGTTGTATCGGCGGCGGCGCCGGACCGGCCTGCTAGACCTTGGCCGGTACGTCCGGGGAGCGGTAGGCGGAAATTTCCTCCGCGCCCGTCCCTTCATCCGCGTTGGGGTCCAGGGAGATGACACCGTAGGTCCAGCCGCTGCGGCGGTAGACCACGGACGGGATGCCGGTGGCCGAGTCCATGAACAGGTAGAAGTCGTGTCCCACCAGTTCCATGTTGTCGACGGCGTCGTCAACACTCAGCGACGCAGCCGGGAAGACCTTCCGGCGGATCAACACCGGAGAGTCCCCTGCGGGGATGTCGTTTTCGATTTCATAGGGCGAACGTTCCGTGGCGGCTTCCGGCTCCGACTGTGCGTAGATCGGTTCCGAGCTGCTGACGGGGGTGAGGGCCCCGGTCGCCTCGTTGACGGCCACGGGGGCGTGGCGGCCGTGGTGGACCTTCTTCCTGTCCTTGGCCCGGCGCAGCCGCTCCAACAGCTTGCCGTAGGCCAGGTCAAACGCCGCGAACTTGTCCGATGCGGCTGCCTCGGCGCGGATCACCGGGCCGCGGCCGAGGACGGTCAGCTCGACTGTCAGCGGCGTCTCCGCCGACCTGGACTTGGACTCCTTGGAAATCTTCACATCGACACGCTGGACCTTGTTGGCCAGCTGCTCGATCTTCGTGAGCTTTTCGCCGGCGTATTCGCGGAAACGGTCTGAAACACTCAGGTTGCGACCGCTGATCATGAACTCCATGGTGCCCTCCAAATAACTTCGGTGACACGGCGGCCGGCAAGCAATCCAAGCTTCGCTCCTGGCCGCCGACGGGTGGTTTCCCCTCGTGAAAGGTACCCGTTTACTCACGTTAGTTCACGGATACCTTTTATTCATCTTTTGCCCAAAACTATTTTCAGGCGCGCCGTCCCAGGGTGGTTCCGCCGCCCCCTTGGCCGGGCGAACGGGCTGCCGCCAGCACCAGCGCACCGCATACAGTGGCGCCCGTTCCCGCCAGGGTCCGGGCTGCCTCGCCCACCGTTGAGCCGGTGGTCAGGACGTCGTCAACCACCACGACGTCGGCCCCGGCCAGAAGCGCGGCAGGCCTGGCGCCGCGGTGGAGCCTGCGGCGGATGCGCATGGAGTTGCGGACATTGGCGCGGCGGGCGGCGCGGCCCAGTGCTTTCTGCTTCCTGCGGTGCCAGGGCAGCCTGGGCCGGATGGCCAGCAGTGGCGCAACTGACATTCCCGGCGGCAGCCGGCGTTCCCGGGCGAGTGTGTGCAGCAGGAGGGCCACGGGGTCGTAGCCGCGGCGCCGCCAACCGCTGCCGGTGCTGGGCACCGGAACCAGCATCAGCTCCCGGCCGCCCGTTCCGGGCAGCAGCCGCGGCAGGGCCTCCACGCCGCGCCCCAGGGCGCGGCCCAGTTCGGTGGCCAGTTCAGTGCGGCCGTGGTTCTTGAAGGCCAGGATGGCGGCCGAGAGGATGTCCCGGTAGTCACCCACGGCAACCACCGGCAGCGTCGTCTGGCCAAAAACACTCATCAAGGCATCGGCCGCCTCCTCCGCCCGAAACGGGTCGCGTGCCTGCCGGCGCAGGGCCACGGCGCAGTCCGGGCACAGTGCCGCGTCGTCACGGCCACAGGCGACGCATTCGGCGGGCATCACCAGATAGTGGAAGTCGTGCCACGCCGCACCCCACCAGGACAGGGTCCGGGCCCACCAGTGCCGCGGCTTGTCCCGGTGCCTGGCGGCAGGCCTGCCGCTTGCAGTTCGGGGGACGTCCATCCCCCCAGCCTTGCGCCCGGCTGTCCCGGCCGCCAGTGCCCGGTGCGAAACTGTGGACAACACGCCTGCCATGTGCCTTGGGGAGGGCGGCATCCGTCAGCCCGCGTACGATGCCTGGCCCAGTCCCTTGACGGCGGGCTGCCAGGAGTTTCCCGCCTGCGAGTACATTTGCGACGGTGTCTGGGCGTGCACATCGTGCAGTCCTGCCCCGGCACTGAGCCAGGTGGCGCCCTTGAGCGGCGCCAGCGTTGAGGTCGGCCTGGCGAAGTCCAGGACCTGGATGGCCACCTCGGACGTCGTGGACGGTGCCATGGCGGCGACGCTGGTCTCGCCGGTCCACACGCCGATGGTCGGCGCGCCCTCGTGGGCCAGGTTGATGGGCTCTGTCAGTGCCTTGGGGACCTGGCCGGAAACGGAGATGCCGGTGATGGAGACCTGGCTTTCCCCGTGGGCGTTGGAGATGACGAGGGCGCGCGTGCCGTCACGGGAAATTCGGAAGGTGGTGACCTCCCGGCCGGTCAGCCACGGGACGGTGAGCACCACCGGCGCCGCTGCCTTGGCCCCGGGGTCGGCGTTGGCGGCGAAGACCATGCCGGAGCCATCCCCGGCGGCGGTCCACAGCCATCCGTTCGGGGCGAAGGACGGCGCGGTCAGGGCCACACCGGAGGCGACGTTGTCCGGCGGGTGGCCCGCCGAAACGGTGAAGGCGTGGTTGCCGTCGGCGGAGAGGAAGGCAAAGTTCTTCTCGTTGTAGGACATGGCCGGCTCGTTGGGGCCCAGCGCCGCCACGGAGCCCAGCCCTGCCACGCGGGCGACGGTGCCGCCGTCGTACATGGCAAGCTCGTTTTTCGAGATGCCCACCTGGGCGGACGGGACGGGGTTGTCGATGACCATGGCGGGCACGGCGTCGCCGGATCCGCCCATGTCCACCTCCCGGTCGTCGGCCAGGAACTGCACCTCCGTCACGTCGTTCACGGCCCCGCGCAGGGAGACGAGCAGCTGCGCATGCATGCGCTGGCGCTGTTGCACGCTCGATTCCAGCAGCGGCTGGGCGGTCAGGCCCACCTTGGCCAGGCCGTTGTTGACGGACACGGAATCCCGGGCCAGCGACATGCCCGCCGGAAAGGCGCTGAAAACGGCGCCCTTGAGGTAGGGGGCCGGCCCGGCCAGCATGTCCCGGACAATGGACGTGGCGGTGCGGGAGCCCGTTCCGGCCAGCCAACGGACATCGGGCACGCCGTAGGTGTAGGTGGAATCGTAGAAGTAGAGCGTGACCGGCTTGAAGAGCACGTTGAAGGTGTCCTGGCTGAGCACCACGCCGTCGGGCGTCTTCGCAATCCGCCATTCCCCGTCGACCTGGACCAGGTCCATTTCGATGGTGTCCGTCGACCCTGCCGGTGCGGGTGTCATCACGCCGGTCGAATCCACGGAGGAAACGGTGTCGAACTTGACCAGGTAGGAGTCCTTGGCCTTGCCAGGCGTGACTGAGACGGTATTGGTGTAAACCAGCGTGCGCTTGTCCGCAGCCCACGACTGGGCCAGCGGGGCAGTCAGGTACTGCCTGGCGGTCTGGAAGTCGTCACCAATGCCGGTCCCCGAGTCAATGAATCCGCGGATGATGCTTTCCGGCGACGCCCCGGCCACCGGGTTGTACTGCTGGTAGTCGACCTTGTTGGAGTTGCTGCGCGTGCTCACCGGGTCGCTGGTGCCGACCGGCCCGTCGGTGGGGATGGCCGCGCATCCCGCCATGAAGAGCACGACGGCGGCCATCGCCAGCAGCGCCGGAAACCCCTTGCGCCGTGGCTGGCGGTGGCGCGTGTCCAAGGCCCTGGCCGGCAGGGTATCCCTCATGATTCCGCCTTTCCCTGGTCACCGTGGGACGGCGTGCCGGTCTTGGCCACGCCGGGGCCGGCGGCACCGTTGTGTGTTGTGGAACCGGCAGGGCCGACGGCGCCCAACGCGCCGACCACGCCAAAGGAGCCGGTGTTGGTCATGATAGGGCCGGTGTTCAGGTGCAGCGACGCGGCCGCGGCACCGCCGTCGGGGGGAAGCGGTACCGGGGAGTGCTCCAGCTCGCCGCCGCGCTTGCGCGGGAGCGTGAGCCTGAAGCAGGCGCCCTCGCCAGGGGTGCCCCAGGCATCAAGCCAGCCGCCGTGCAGCCGCGCGTCCTCGGTGGCGATCGACAGGCCCAGGCCGCTGCCGCCGGTGGTGCGTGCACGGGCCGGATCGGCCCGCCAAAACCGGTCAAAGACGTGTTCCAGGGCGTCCGGGGACATGCCGATGCCGTAATCGCGCACGGCCACGGCCAAGGCACTTTCGTCGGCAGAGACGAAAATCTTCACCGGCCGGCCTTCACTGTGTTCCAGGGCGTTCAGGACCAGGTTGCGCAGGATCCGGTCGATGCGGCGGGCATCCATTTCCACGATGCATTTGTGGTTGCGCAGCCTCGTGACCACGGAAAGCTGGCTGTGGTTGGCCTCGGCGACGGGCTGTGCGGCGTCGATCACGGAGTCGATGACGGAGAAAATGTCCAGGGATTCAACATCGAGGTCAGCCACGCCGGCGTCAAACCGGGAAATCTCCAGCAGATCGGCGAGCAGCAGTTCAAAGCGCTCCACCTGGTGGAACAGCAGCTCCGAGGAACGCTTGTTGATCGGGTCAAAGTCGTCGCGGGCGTCGAACAACACCTCAGCGGCCATGCGCACGGTGGTCAAGGGTGTCCGCAGCTCATGGGAGACATCGGAGACGAAGCGCTGTTGCATCTCGGAAAGCGCGGCCAGGGCGTTGATCTGGTCCTGCAGGGACGTCGCCATTTTGTTGAACGACGTGGCCAGCCGCGCCATCTCATCCTCGCCCACCACCGGAATGCGCTCTTCGAGCCGGCCGGCGGCAAGTTTCTCGGACACCGCAGCGGCCAGGCTGACCGGCCGGACCACCATGCGCGTCACGTACCAGGTGATGGCGCCGATGAGCAGCAGCAGGATGCCACCGGCAAGCCACAGCACCGACTGGATGTAGTTCTAAGGTCAGCTGGGCGCTGTTGAGGTCATAAAACATGTACAACTCGTAGCCGGTGTTCAACAGTTCCACCTGGGAGCCGATCGCCACCGCCGGGTGGCCGCCGGAGGATCCGGTGGGCAGTTCCATCGACTGCCAGAACTGCCCCGTCTTGTTCGCCTGCACCACTTGGCGCAGTTCATCGGGGATGATGGCGGAGGTAACGCCGATGGACCCGACGGAGCTGACGGCCAAGGTGCTGTCCTGGTGCGGGATCTTCACCATCAGGTACTTGCGGTTGTCGTCTGAGCCGCCCACTTCCAGCAACTGCAGCTCGTCGCGGACAAAGGTGGAAACCCGTTGCTGGTCGCTGAGGCTGGCCCCGGAGAAGCTTTCCTGGACCTGGGTGGCACCACGGCTGGATTCCACCTGGGCCTGGGCCAGCCTTTCCTTGAACAGTCCGCTGGAGATCTGTCCGGCAAGGTAGCCGCCGACCCCAATGACGGCGATGGAGGCAATGACCAGCGTGGTCAGCACCGTGCGGAACTGCAGCGAAGTGCGCCAGCTGCGTCCAAGGGCCGCCTCGCCGGCCTTCAAGGCTCGCCAAATGCCCCGGCCGGCCGCCGCCAGGCCATGGCACAGCTGCGACCACGCGCGCGCCATGGCACCGCCGGGCTCGTCGGGGCCGGGCACGTCGGGGCCGGGCTCGTCGGGGCCGGGCTCGTCCGTGCCAAGCGGCGGGGCCGCAGCGGCCGCCGGCGACGGGGGCGCAAAGGATGTGCCGGCGTCGGGCCCGCCTGCGACGGCGCCGCCGGAACCGCTGTCCACCGGGTGTCCCGTCCCTTCCTGACTGGTTTTCATGGTGCTTCCGCCGCTGTGTCCGATGCCGTCGATGCCCTTACTGCCCGGCCTTGTAGCCCACGCCGCGCACAGTCAGGACCACTTCGGGGGCCTCAGGGTCACGTTCAATTTTAGAACGCAGGCGCTGGACGTGGACGTTGACGAGCCTGGTGTCGGCTGCGTGACGGTAGCCCCACACCTGTTCCAGCAGCAGTTCGCGGGTGAAGACCTGCCACGGCTTGCGTGCCAGCGCCACGAGCAGGTCAAATTCCAGCGGGGTCAGCAAAACCCGCTCGCCGGCGCGGCGAACGGCATGGCCGGCCACGTCGATGGTGATCTCGCCGATCGACAGGGTTTCCGGGGCCTTCACGTCGCCCGGGCGTAGGCGGGCACGGACGCGGGCCACCAGCTCCGCGGGCTTGAACGGCTTGGCCACGTAGTCGTCGGCACCTGATTCGAGGCCGCGGACCACATCGGAGGTGTCCGACTTCGCCGTCAGCATGACGATGGGCACGTCGGATTCGCCGCGGATGAGCCGGCACACTTCAATGCCGTCGATCCCGGGCAGCATGAGGTCCAGCAGCACCAGGTCCGGCTTGTTCGAACGGAAAGTCTCCAGCGCCTTGGCACCGTCGGCACAAAAGACGGGGTCGAATCCATCATTGCGCAGCACGATCCCGATCATCTCGGCCAGTGCTTCGTCGTCGTCTACCACTAAAATGCGTGCCTTCATGGTTCTATATTTGCCTATTCGGGGCCCAAAGTCCCCATCGCCCCTCCACGGCGGGGCGGAAACCGCGACGTTTCGCGTGCCCGGGGCGGTCCGCAGCTGCACGCCTGGCCTTTCCGGAGGGCCCGCGCCGGTATTTTCCGGCAGGTCACGGGGCAATTTCAGCTCTTGCGGATAGGGTAGAACCTGGAAGCTGCATCTTCTTCCGGATGCTCCCGAGCGCCCCGCCAACGGGCCCTCACCAGGACCCGCCGGGGCGGGCGCAGCGGACATTTTGACGGGGGACCAAGACACGGGAGCATCATGACGCAGGAACCACAACAACCGCCGGCCGGCCCGGGCCAGGGCGGTTCCGTTCCGCCGCCGGGACCGCCGCCTGCCCAGCAGCCCGCGCAACCGCAGTGGGTGCCGCCGCATTACGAACCTTCCCAGTGGACGCCGCCGCAGCAGCCTGCGCAGCCCCAGTGGGGGCAATACGCGCCGCAGCCGCCGCAGTGGGGACGGCCGCAGCAGCCCGGACCGAATCCCTACGGCTACAACCAGTACGCCGCCCCGCCCAAGCCCGGCGTCATCCCGCTGCGCCCGCTGCGCCTGGGCGAGGTGCTCGACGGCGCGTTCCAGGCGGCCCGGCGCAACGGCAAGGCCGTCTTTGGCTCCACCTTGATCTTCCAGGTCCTCACGGCCGTCCTCACGCTCGCCGTGAGCCTGCCGTTCCTCAACGGCATGTCCACCAGTATTTTTGCCGACTCGCTCTCGCAGACGGCGCCCACCGAGGCGCAGCTGAACAATTTGGCCGGGTCCGTGCTCCAGTTCTCCATCGGCACTGTCGGCATCGCCATCATTACCGGCCTGCTCGAGATGGTGTTGCAGGGAGCCTTGGTGGTCCCGGTCCTGCGCGCCACCCTGAACCATAAAACCGGCTTTGGGCAGATGTGGCGGCTGGTCAGGCCCCGCATCGGAACGCTGCTGTTGCTGGCACTGGTCTACGGCGTGGCCACCATTCTTGCCGTCCCCGTCTACATGGCCGTCCTCATCGGGATTCTGTTTGCCACAGGCAGCATCGGCTCAAGCTCCGGCGGCCTTGCCGCCGTGGGCTTTGGCCTGCTGCTGGTCCTGCCGTTCCTGGCGGCGGGCGTGTGGGCCGGCGTCAAGGTCATGCTGGCCCCCGCCGCGATCGTGGTGGAGAACACCGGCGTGTTTGCCGGGATCAAACGGTCCTGGCAGCTCACGCGGCAAAATTGGTGGCGCACCTTCGGCATTGCTGCGCTGGCCGCCATCATTGCCAGCGCCATCGGCGCCATCATCAGCACCCCCGTGAGCCTGTTCATGGGCCTCCTGCTGCCGGTGATGGCGCCGGGCCCCGACCAGCTGGCCGGCACCACGGCGATCGCCTCCATCGCCACCTCCCTCATCGGCGCCCTGGTCGGTGCCGTGACAGTCGCCTTCCAAACCGGCGTCATGGCGCTGCTCTATGTTGACCTGCGCATGCGCCGCGACGGATTCGACGTCACCCTCCTAAAGGAGTCCGAATCGGGGAAGGACGACGGCGGCATCCCCGGCCGGGGTGCCCCGGTCCCGGCCGCGGCAGGATCCACGCAGGCCGCCCCGTATCCGCACCAGCCCCCACCCGCCTACCCGCCTGCCTGGTATCCGGGGCAGGACGGGCCTTCGCCCCACCCGGGCCAGATCCCGCCCGGCCAGCAGCCCCCTTCCGCATACCCACCCAACGGGTACCCGCCCAACCAGCAACCCGGCCAGTAGGCGCCCCTGCTGCCCATGAACCCCTTGACCTTGGCCGGAGCCGCGCAGTTTGACGTCCCCGTTGTTCCCGGGGCCGGTGAGGCGCGCCGCTGGGCGGCGGAGGAACTGGCCAAAAAGGTCTACCAGGACGCCAGGCCGGGACTGGGCGCCCAAATTCTTGCCTGGCTGCGGAAGGCCTTCGCCGATTTCCTCCAAGGAATGGGCTCGCTGGGCGGCAACACCGGCATGCTGGTGGCCCTGGGCGTGGTGGTCCTGGCCATTGTCGCGGCGGCCATCGTGGTCCGCCCCCGGCTCAACCGCAGGGCTGCCGGAAAAATGGCAGTCTTCGACGGCACGGCCGCCCTCAGTTCCGGCCAACACCGCAGCTTGGCCCGCTCCGCCGTCGAACGCGGTGACCTGGCCACGGCGGTCAGCGAACAATTCAGGGCGATGGTGCGCTCCGGCGAGGAGCGCGACGCCACCTCGGCGGGGCCCGGCCGGACGGCGGCCGAGATCGCCGGCGGGCTCGGGCAGGCGTTCCCCGCCCACGGAACTGCGCTGCGGCATGCCGCGGAGCTTTTCAATGCCGTGCGATACGGCCACGCAGTCCCGGACCGCGGCATGTATGACGAACTCGTCGCCACCGATCTCGCGGTGTCGTCGGCCCGGCCCGTCCATGCCGGCGACACCTTCGACACTTTCGGCGGTGCCGCCGGCGGGCCGGCCGGCAAGGTGGGGGTACCATGAACGCGCCTGTCCGCACGTCTGGCGGTGCGGCTGCCGCCGAAGCCGGCGTCTTCAGGGCCGGCGGGGGCACCGGTCCGGAACGCGCCGGTGCGTGGTGGCGGAAGCACGGCCTGTGGGTCGTTGCCGGCGCCGCGCTGGCGGCCGTGACGGTGGCCGGGCTGCTGGCCGCCTCCCTGGGCGGGCGAAGCACGCAACCGCTGTCCATCACCAATCCCGCGCCCGACGGCGCGCAGGCCGCGGCCAGCGTCCTGCGCGGCCAGGGCGTCACGGTCACGGCCACGGACTCGCTCGAGTCCACCCTGAAGGCCCTCTCGGCGAACGGGACCGGCGCCACCACGGTGTTGGTCTACGACCCGATGTCCCTGCTGCAGCCAGGCCAGGCCGCCCGGCTGGCCGGGTCGGCGCAGAAGTCAGGGGCCGCACTCGTTGCACTGGCCCCGGGCCCGCTGGCCGTGCAAAAGCTCAGCCCCGAAATCTCCGCTGCCGGAACCGCGCCCGCTGCCGCCGCCGGCAGCCCAGTGGCGGCCGGCTGCTCCAACCCCGACGCCGTGGCGGCCGGTGCCCTCGACGTGCGCAGGGTGGACGGGATCGGCGCGGCCGGCAACCCGTCGCCGTTGCTGTACCGCGGCGCCGTGACCTGCTTCGCCCCCGCAGGGGGGACCGCCGGTTTCATGGCGGCCGACAGCAGCGGCGGGGTGACAGTGGTGGGGACCCCCGCCGTCGTCAGCAATGAACGGCTGGCAAGCCAGGGCAACGCGGCACTGGCCTTCCGCCTGCTCGGCAGCCGGCCGCACCTGCTCTGGTACACGGCGTCGCTGAAGGATGTGCCTGCGGCAAGCCATCCGCCCACCCTGGCCGAACTGACGCCGAGGTGGATTTTCCCGGCGTCGGCCTGGCTGCTGCTGGTGGCCGTCATCGGCATGCTGTGGCGGGGGCGGCGGCACGGGCCGCTGGTCGCGGAACCGCTGCCGGTGGTCGTCAAGGCCTCGGAGACCGTGGCCGGGCGCGCCCGCATGTACCAGGACGCCCATGCCCAGGACACGGCCGCCGCGGCCCTGCAACGTGCCACGCTGACCAGGCTGGCGCAGCGGCTGCGGCTGGGATCGAACGCAGATCCCTCCGCCGTGGTGGAGGCTGCTGCCGCCCACACCGGACGCCCCGAGCAGCAGCTCGAGGCGCTGCTGCTCACGGACATCCCGTTCAACGACAAACAGCTGCTAACCATGGCCGCACAATTGGCTGCCCTAGAGGAAGAAGTCGCCCCACGATGACGGCACAACACCCCGAAACCCAGCAACCGCACCTGCAGCCGGCACCCCAGCTGCAGCCGGGCCGGCTTCCCGGCCAGCCGGCCGCCGCCAGCCCGGCCGGCCTTGACGGGGCCGCGGGTCCGGCCAGTCCTGCGGGTCCGGCCGCGGCCCTGCTGCAGGTCCGCGCTGAGGTGGCCAAGGCGGTGGTGGGCCAGGACGCCACCGTGACAGGGCTGCTCGTGGCACTGCTGGCCGGCGGGCACGTGCTGCTGGAAGGAGTTCCCGGCGTGGCGAAGACGCTGCTGGTCCGGGCCCTCTCCACCGCCCTGGACCTGGATATGAAACGTGTGCAGTTCACGCCGGACCTGATGCCCGGCGACATCACCGGATCGCTCGTGTATGACGCCCACACGGCCGGGTTCACCTTCCGCGAGGGGCCCGTTTTCACCAACATCCTGCTGGCCGATGAAATCAACCGCACCCCGCCCAAGACGCAGGCGGCACTGCTGGAGGCCATGGAGGAACACCAGGTCTCGGTGGACGGCGTGTCCCGGAAACTGCCCGCCCCGTTCCTGGTGGCCGCCACCCAGAACCCGGTGGAGTACGAGGGGACCTATCCACTGCCGGAGGCCCAGCTTGACCGCTTCCTGCTCAAGCTGACCATGGAGCTGCCGGAGCGCGAGGAGGAAATTGAGGTGATCCGCCGCCACAGCCTCGGCTTTGACCCGCAGGACCTGCACGCCGCCGGCGTGCGTGCCGTGGCCGGCGCCGCGGACCTCGCCCAGGCTCGTGAAGCCGCCGCCCGGGTCAGCGTGGCCGCCGAAGTCCTCGCCTACGTGGTGGACCTGGCCCGCGCCACCCGCACGGCGCCGTCGTTCCAGCTGGGCGTTTCGCCCCGCGGCGCCACGGCCCTGCTCAAGTGCGCCCGCGCGTACGCCTGGCTGTGCGGGCGCAGTTTCGTCACCCCCGACGACGTCAAGGCCCTCGCCCTCCCGGCCCTTCGCCACCGCGTTTCACTGCGCCCCGAGGCGGAGATGGACGGGGTCTCGGCGGACGGGGTCCTGCTTTCCATCCTGGGCACCGTCCCGGTCCCCCGCTAGCGCGCCGCCGGGATGGCCATTTCGGGCAGGTTCTTCCTCCTGGCACTGCTGGCGGTGGTGCCGGTCATTGCCGCGCCCAACGCCGCCACGTGGCTGGTTGCGTTGGCCGTACTGCTCGCGGTGCTGGCCGTGGACCTTGCGCTGGCGGCGTCCCCACGCCGTGTTGCCGTCCGCCGCACAGTTCCCACAGGCGTGCGCCTGACGGAAAGCACGACGGCGGTGCTCCGGCTCGCGAACGAGTCGTCCCGCCCGTTGCGCGGCCAGGTGCGCGACGGCTGGCAGCCCTCCGCCGGGGCGGTCAACGCGTTGCAGGCGCTGCGCATCCCGGCCGGGGAACGCGCCGTCGTCCGGGTGGCGCTGGAGCCGGTGCGCCGCGGGGATTTGCGCACGGAGCACGTGACCATCCGGTCGTTCGGGCCGCTGGGCATGGCCGCGCGGCAAAAAACCATCACGGCGCCGGGCACGCTGCGGGTGCTGCCGCCGTTCCATGCCAAGCGCCACCTGCCCTCCAAGCTGCGCAAGCTCCGGGAACTGGACGGTCGGGCGGCCGTGCAGATCCGCGGGGCCGGCACCGAATTTGACTCGCTGCGCGACTACGTCCGCGGTGACGACGTCCGCTCCATCGACTGGCGGGCCACGGCCCGGCGGCGCGAAGTGGTGGTGCGCACCTGGCGGCCGGAGCGCGACCGCCGCGTGGTCATTGTCCTGGACACGTCCCGGACCTCCGCGGCCCGGATCGGGGACGAACCACGGCTGGACACTGGCATTGAGGCTTCGCTGCTGCTGGCGGTGCTCGCCGAACGCGGCGGCGACCGCGTCAGCCTCATCGCCTATGACCGCCGGGTGCGGGCGCGGGTGTCGTCCGCGGGGAAGGGCAACATGCTTGGCGCCATGGTGCAGGGGCTCGCACCGCTGCAGCCGGAACTCATTGAGCTGGACACGGCCGGGGTGCCGGGCCAGGTCCGGGCCGTGACAGCGCACCGGGCGCTGGTGGTGCTGGTGACCTCGCTCGACGCCGGCGCCCCCGAGGAGGGGTTGATACCGCTCGTGGCCCGGCTGGCCCAAAAGCATGTGGTGGTCGTGGCTTCCGTCCGGGACCCGGCCCTGGATGAGGACCGGTTGGAACGTTCGACGGCGGCCCTCGCCTACCGTGCAGCCGCCGCCGAGCACGCCCTGAACCGGCGCGCGGCCATCACGGCCGTCCTGAAGCAGCTGGGCGCCGAGGTGGTCGATGCCCCGCCGCACGGCCTTCCCCCTGAACTGGCCGACACCTACATCCGGCTAAAGGCCGCCGGCCGCCTCTGACCACCCCCAACCCTCGGTTGCAACCGGGGCGTTTTCCACCGACCGTCGGTTGCAACCGGGGGTGTTTACGTCAACGCTCACGCGCAATCCGGGCATCCATCGTCGATCCTCCCGCAGGCCCCGCTTGGGCGCAGGCCTGCGGGAGCGAGCGTCGGGGAGAAACGCCCCAATCGGGAGCGAGCGTTTGGGAGAAACGCCCCAATCGGGAGCGAGCGTCGGGGAGAAAGGCCCCAATCGGGAGCGAGCGTCGGGGAGAAACGCCCCAATTGGGAGCGAGCGTCGGGGAGAAACGCCCCAATCGGGAGCGAGCGTCGGATTAGGCGTGGCGGAGTTCGGTGAGTGCCCGCGCCACTTCCAGCGTCCTGTCCACGACGGCGCGCGCCTCAGCCGGGGAAACGCCCGCCAGGCCGGATTCAGGGGTCACCCGCAACAGCCCGAGCGAGGATTCGGCCAGGCCAAGCCCGCGCCACGGCCTCATGATGCGCTCCACCAGGACCGAGTACGACGGCGGCACCTGGCCCGGGCGGGCGGGTACGGTGCCTGCCCACACGCCAAAACCGGACTCGACGGCGCCGGCCAGCTGTTCCCAATGGCCGGTGTCCAGCCGGTCCAAGGGAACGGCAACGGCGTCAACGCCCGATTCCAGGGCGAGTTCCAAGGCCTTCCGCCAGGCATCGGATTCTGCCCGCCGGGTCCAGGCAGGCGCGGCCTCCGGCCCACCCTCGTCGAGCGCCGGGGCCAGGTTGAGTGCCACCTGGGCAAATCCCGCGTCGCGGGCGGCGGAAACAAACGTGGTCCATGTTTGCCGCAGCTCGGATGCCGAAATGGCACGCAGGGTCCGGTAGCCGGACGCCGTGGCGATGGTGCCGGCCAGCGCGGCGGCAACAGCGGGTTCGTCAATCTGCAGGGTCAATCCGGCGCCCGGAACGGCGGCGGCCACTTTTTCAGCATGCACGGCGAGCCCTGCGGACAGCGACTGGGCTATGTCCCGGCGGGCACCGTAGTCACGCAGCGCACGTTCGCCGTAGTGCAGGTGAACGGCCGCCGCCAGTGACAGGGGCCCCACCGCCTGCACCTTCAGTTCCGGCAGTGCAAGCTCCGATGCGCCCGCGACGTCGGCCAGCACGTTGATGTCCGTGGACAAGGCGGAAACGGCGCGCCGGTGGTCGTTCCCGGGCCGGTCCACCAACCGCCAGCCGTATGGTTGGACGTCCACGGGCAGTTCCACGAGCAGGCTGGCGGTGCGGCCCACGGCGTCGGACCCGATGCCGCGGGACGGGAGCTGCGGCAGGGAGGGCAGCTGCGGCGGCGTGAACAGGCCCAGGGAAACCTTGGCGGCCTCCACCGGGTCCGTGCCGGGCCAGGGCCCCGGCATGGTGGCCGTGACATGGGTCCCGCTCCCCCGGCTCCCGACGGCCGGACGGGTCCCGAAAGGCTCCACCGACGGCCCACGCCCGGCCACCGGGGCCTGGTCACGCCGGTTCGTGGGGGTGCCCACTAAAGGTTCGCGCCGCCGTCGCCCGGATGCCCTTCGGCGGGCTGTGCGGCGGCGTCCGGCCCGCCCACAAAGCCGCGGCCGTCCTCGCTGACCACGGGCACGACGCCGGTCGCGGCCACCGCGGAGTGGCTTTCGGAGATCGCCTGGTGGTGGTGGATGACCTCGCTGATGATGAAGTTCAGGAACTTCTCCGCAAATGCCGGGTCCAGGTGGGCGGACTCGGCCAGGGCACGCAGCCGGTGGATCTGCTCCTTTTCACGGGTGGGATCGGCCGCGGGAAGACTGTGTGCGGCCTTCAGGATGCCCACGCGCTGGGTGGCCTTGAACCGTTCGGCCAGCAGGTACACCAGGGTCGCGTCAAAGTTGTCGATGCTGGAGCGGATGGAAAGCAGCTCCGCCATGACGGCCGGGTCCACGGTGCCTGTGAGGGAACTGGCGGCCGGGTCAAAGTCTTCAACGGACAGGTGGGCGTGGCTCGGGTCGGTCATGAAAACAGTTTAGGTGGTGCACCGGGGGCGACAAAAGCTGTGTCCACGCCGGTGCACCACCCAAGGCTGCGAAGGTCCTACCGCCGGGCCAGCAAGGCCTGGTGGGCGGCGCGCCGCCTGGCCTGCTCCGCCGGGTCCGGCACCGGCAGCGAGGCCAGCAGCCGCTTGGTGTAGTCCTCCTGCGGGTCGCCCATGATCCGGTTTCCGATGCCCTGCTCCACCATCCTGCCCTTGAGCAGCACGCCCACCCACTCGGCAAGGATGTCCACCACGGCCAGGTCGTGGCTGATGAACAGGGCGGCAAAGCCCATCTCCACCTGGATGTCCCGGAACAGCTCAAGGACCTTGGCCTGGACGGAGACATCCAGGGCCGACGTCGGCTCATCGGCAATCAGCAGCTTCGGCTTCAGCGCCAATCCCCTGGCGAGGGAGGCACGCTGGCGCTGCCCGCCGGAGAGCTCATGCGGGAAGCGCTTGGCGTAGGCACGGGGCAGCTGCACGGATTCCAGCAGTTCCTCCACCTTCTTCGTCACGGCCCCGTTGGACAGGTCGGTGTGGATCAACAGCGGCTCGGCCACGCACTCGCCGATGGTCAGGTGCGGGTTGAAGGACGCGGCCGGGTCCTGGAACACAAAGCCGATGTCCTTGCGGTACGGCCGGAAGGTGCGCTCCTTGTAGTTGCGCATCTCGTAGCCGAGCACCTCCAGCGAGCCTCCCGTGGTCCGGTTGAGGCCGGCAATGGCCCGGCCAATGGTGGTCTTGCCGGAGCCGGACTCCCCCACCAGGCCAAACACCTCCCCGGCACTGATCGTGAAGGACACCTGGTCCACCGCCCGGAAGGCCGGGCTGCCGAGGCGGCCGGGATATTCAATTTCCAGGTCCGTGGCCCGCACCAGCACTTCCTTGTCCTGGAACGCCCGCTCCGTGAAGCCCGCCGAAGCGGAGTTGCGGCCCAGGTGAGGCACGGCGGCCAGCAGCTTTTGCGTGTACTCCTCCCGGGGTTGGGCAAAGAGCACCGCCGAATCGGCCTGTTCCACCACGTCACCCTGGAACATGACCACCACCCGGTCGGCCAGGTCCGCCACGACGCCCATGTTGTGCGTGATGAGCACTATGGAGGTGCCGTACTGGTCGCGCAGGTCCCGGAGCAGTTCCAGGATCTCCGCCTGGACGGTCACGTCCAGGGCGGTGGTGGGTTCATCTGCCACAATCAGGCCAGGGTTCAGCGCCAGCGCCGCGGCAATGACCACGCGCTGCTTTTGCCCGCCGGAGAACTGGTGGGGGTAGTAGTCAACGCGCTTTTCCGGATCGGGGATGCCCACCTTGCGCAACGCGTCAATGGCCAGCCGGCGGGCTTCCTTGCGGCCCACCCGCCTGCCTTCGGGCCGGTGGGCGCGCAGGCCCTCGGCGATCTGCCAGCCCACCGTGTAGACCGGGTTCAGGGCCGTGGACGGCTCCTGGAACACCATGGCCACGTCCCGTCCGCGGATCTGGCGCAGCTGGTGCGGGCTGACACTGATGACATCGTTGCCGCTGACCACCACAGCCCCGCTTCCCTGGGCCGTTTCCGGCAGCAGCCCCAGGATGGCCTTGGCCGTGACGGTCTTGCCGGAGCCCGACTCGCCCACAATGGCCACGATCTCCCCCGGCGCCACCGTGAAGGAGACATCCTTCACGGCATGGACGTCCCCGGAGTCCGTGGCAAAGGTGACCTTGAGGTCTTCTATGTCCAGCACGGGCCGCAGCCCCGACGGTTCAACGGGTGTTTGCTTGTCAGTGCGGCTCATGCGTCTACCATCTCCCCCGGTTTGACGGGCGCGTTCTTAATCTTTCCGGCCCGTTTGCGGCCGCGGAGCCGGGGGTCGTTGAGGTCGTTCATGGACTCTCCGAGCAGGGTCAGCCCCAGCACGGTGATGACGATCGCGGCACCCGGGAACACGCCGGTCCACCAAATGCCGGAGGCGGCGTCGGTCTGGGCGTGGTTGAGGTCGTAGCCCCATTCCGCCGCCGAGGAGGGTTCAATGCCGAACCCCAGGAAGCCCAGGCCCGCCAGCGTCAGGATCGCCTCGGAGGCGTTGAGCGTGAAGATCAGCGGCAACGTCCGGGTGGCGTTCTTGTAGATGTGCCGGGCCATGATGCGCACGCTCGAGGCGCCCACCACAATCGCGGACTCCACAAACGGCTCGGCCTTCAGCCGGATGGTCTCGGCCCGGATCACCCGGAAATACTGGGGAATGAACACCACTGTGATGGAAATCGCCGCCGAGAAAATGCCCGACCACAGGTTGGACTGGCCCTTGCTGATGGCGATGGACATGACCATGGCCAGCAGCAGTGTGGGGAACGCATAGATCGCGTCCGCCACCACCACCAGGATCCGGTCCAGCCAGCCGCCAATGTATCCGGAGAGCAGGCCCAGGATCACGCCAATGAAGATGGACAACGCCACGGCCACCACAATCACCAGCACGGCGGTCTGGGTGCCCCAGATGGTGCGGGCAAAGACGTCGTAACCGCCCGCCGTCGTACCCCAAATGTGGGCGGACGACGGCGGCGCCTGGGTTTCGTTGAAGCGCTGGGTTGCGCCGTAGGGGGAAATCAATGGCGCCAGCGCAGCCGTCAGCAGGAAGGCGGCGGTCAGGACGATGCCGGCGATGAGCATGCCGCGCTGCAGTCCAACGCTCTTCTTCAGCTGGGACACGATGGGAAGGCGGCTGAACAGGGATTTCTTGGTCTCCATGGCCTAATACCTCACCCTCGGGTCGATCAGCGCGGCAACCACGTCCACGATGAAGTTGGTGATGGCCACAATCACGGCGAGCAGCGCCACGATGCCCTGGACGGCCACGAAGTCGCGGGCCGTGAGGTAGTGGGCCAGCTGGAAGCCCAGGCCCTTCCACTCGAAGGTGGTCTCCGTCAGGACCGCGCCGCCCAGGAGCAGGGCGATCTGCAGGCCCATGACGGTGATGATCGGGATCAGTGCCGGCTTGTAGGCGTGCTTGGTGAGGAGGCGGTATTCGCTGACTCCGCGGGAACGCCCGGCCTCGACATAGTCCTTGCCGAGCGTGCCGATCACATTGGTGCGCACCAGGCGCAGGAAGATGCCGGCCGTGAGCAGGCCCAGTGCGACGGCGGGGAGCACGGAGTGCTGGACGACGTCCCAGAAGGCGTCGAGGTTGCCGCTGCGCAGGGCATCGAGCCAGTAGATGCCGGTCGGAGCGGCCAGTGATGCCATGGCAATTTCGGTGGAGGTGCCGGCACGGCCGGCCACCGGGAACCAGCCCAGCCAGATCGAGAAGACCAGCTTCAGCAGCAGCCCGGCGAAAAACACCGGGGTGGCGTAGAAGGAAATGGCGAGGACGCGCAAGATGGCGTCGTGGTATTTGTCGCGCTTGTACGCGGCGAGCATGCCGAAGGGGATGCCGATGGCCAGGGCCACGATGAGGGAATTGATGGCCAGTTCCAGGGTGGCCGTCCCATAGGTGGCGAGCATGTCCGAGATGGCCAGGTTGTCCGAGATGGTCCGGCCAAAGTTTCCGGTGGCCATTTGGCCCAGGTAGTCAAAGTATTGGATGAAGATGGGGCGGTCGTAGCCTGCCTCGTGGACGCGCAGCGCCAGCTGGTCCGGTGCGAGCCGCCCGCCCAGGGCTGCCGTGATGGGGTCGCCGGTCAGGCGCATCAGGAAGAAGACCATGGTGACGAGGATGAGGATGGTGGGAAAGATCAGCAGGAAGCGGATGAGCAGATATTTGCCCAGGCTGCCGCCGGCCTTCCTTTTCCGTTGGGGTGCCTGCGCGGCGGGTTCCACCGCTGGCAGGTCGATCATTGCGGTCATGGGTGCCTATTTCTGTGGTGCCAAAAAGGGTGCGGCATGGTGCCGCACGGGAAAGTGCCGTGCGGAAGGCGGGGCGTCCCAGGGAGGCCCCGCCTTCTGTCTATCTCTCGTTTTGCAGGCCACAGGCCTACTTGGAAAGAACGCCCAAACGGAACTTGAACGATGCGTCAAGGGTGTCCTTGGTGCCCTTGACCTTGACGTTGGAAACCGCCACCTGCGCGCCCTGAAGCAGCGGCAGCGTGGAGAGGTCCTTGGCCTCGTCCGCCTGGATCTGCTCAATGATCGAGGTGCGCTTGGCCTTGTCGTTGGTGACCAGCTGTTCGCTGATCAGCTTCTGGATGGCGTCGTTGCTGTAGTGGTTCTGCAGGAAGTTGTCCTTGCTGAAGAACGGCGTCAGGTAGTTGTCCGCGTCCGAGTAGTCCGGGAACCAGCCCAACTGGTACAGCGGGTACGCTCCGCCATTTGCCGTGCGCTGCTTCGAGTAGGAGACCCACTCGGTGGACTGCAGGTTGACCTTGAACAGGCCGGTGGCCTCCAGCTGCGACTTGATGGCCGCGTATTCGTCGCCGGAGGAGGAACCGTAGTGGTCGGGGTTGTACTGCAGGTCCAGGGTCACGGGGCCGGTCACGCCGGCGTCCGCCAGCACCTTCTTCGCCTTCGCCACGTCCGGGGCGCCGTTGCCGTCGCCGTAGTCCTTCTTCAGCGGTTCGGTGGCACCGGTGAAGCCCTGCGGAACGAAGGAGTACAGGGGCAGGTAGGTGCCCTTGTAGACCTGGTCGGCGATGGCCTTGCGGTCAATCGTGTCCGCCATCGCCTGGCGGACGGCCAGCGCCTTCGCGGCATCCGGCGTCGCCGTCTTGGCACCGAACGGCATGGTGTCGAAGTTGAAGACGATGTAGCGGATTTCGCCGCCGGGCCCGATGTCCACCCGGACGTTCTTGTCCGTCTTGAGGCTGTCGATGTCGGTGGCCGTCAGGCTGCGCCAGGCCACGTCGATGTTGCCCTTTTGCACGTCGAGCTTCATGTTGGTGGAGTCCGCGTAGTACTTCAGGGTCACCGCGTCCGACTTGGCGGGGCCCAGCAGGCCCTGGTAGTTGGGGTTTTTCTTGAAGGCGATGAGCTCGTTCTTCTTGTACGTGTCAATGGAGTACTGGCCCGCGAAGGACTTGCCCTTGATGATGGTGTCGTCGTCGGTGACCTTGGTGGGGCTGAACACGGTGTCGTCGACGATCGGCCCGGCCGGGCTGGTCAGCACCTGCGGGAAGGTCTGGTCGTTGCCGAGCTTGAGCTTGAACACCACGGTGGTGGGGTCAGGGGCGCTGACGCTGGCCAGGTTGCCCAGCAGCGTTGCCGGCCCGTTGGCGTCATTGATCTTCAGCATCCGGTCGAAGGAGAACTTCACGTCCTTGGAGTCAAGGGCCGTGCCGTTGGCCCACTTCAGACCGGGCTTGAGCTTGACCGTGTATTCGGTGGGGGAGGTGAAGGACGCCGAGACGGCGATGTCCGGCTTGGGATCCGCACTGCCCGGGGCCGAATTGAGGAGGAACGGGTAGATCTGGTTCATGACCATGAACGAGCCGTTGTCGTAGGAACCGGCCGGGTCAAGGAAGGTGACCTTGTCCGTGGTTCCCACCACGATCGGACCGCCCGCGGTGCCGCCACCCTGGGAGCTGCCGCCCCCGCCGGCGGGGCCGGTGCATGCTGTCAACGCAAGCAGTGAGACGCCGGCTACGGCGACCACCGACCGCAGTCCAAACTTAGTCTTAGCCATCAGCAAACTTTCTGTAGTGCCTGCACATGAAACAGGCCACACTACGAAGTGTGACCTGGCCCACGCGCCTTATGTTTACTTTCTACCAGACTTATGCCGCGGACCTTGCATGGAGCAGGAAGTTGCAACCAGACGGTTACTTAAGCGACTCGGCCCGGGGCCCCGGCACGAACTGCGGGTCCCGGCCAAACCAGCCGGCCAGGCGCGCATATTTGTCGGCATTCAGCGGCACGCGCACCTCGTGGCCAAACGCCTTGTCCGGGCCGCGGTAGTCGGTTTTCATCACCCGCTGCGACCAGGCCAGCGACTGGTCGGCCAGCGCCGGATCCAGCGTGACGTGCACGCCGGTGGCCTTGGCAAGGTCCCAGGAATGCACCGTGAACTCGGCAATCTGCAGGCCGATCCGGCTGCGCAGCGGCGCCTCTCCGCCACCGGGCAGGGCCACCTGGGTGCTGAGGTCGGCCACCGCCCAGGCACGCATGAGCATCGCGGCGCCGTCCGCAAAGCGGGTGGACCAGTCGGCACCGACGGTGGCAGTGGCGGCCAGCGGGTCAATGTTGTTGCCCCGGGCCATCACGGTGTAGTTGTGCAGGTCCTGGACCACCAGGTGGTGCAGGAGGTCCTGCACGGTCCATTCGGTGCATGGGGTTGGCCAGACCGCCTGGCCGGCGGAAATCGCCTGGATCACCTCGCCGCACTGGTCCAGGGCCCGTTCGAGCAGTTGGAGCGGGTTCGGTATTAAATGCGGGGGCATGATGGCTACCTTCCGTGATCAAAGTCACCTTGTACGGAAGTTTACGCCAGCTTGCAGTTTGCCGTGCGGCTACGGCAGCTCGGGGCGCGCCAGCGAGCGGGCCGAGTCGATGGTGGCCTGGCCCAAAACGCGGGTGCCCTGATACAGGACCACGGTCTGGCCGGGCGCCACGCCGCGCAGCGGCTCGCGCAGGGTGACGGTCAGCGCCTGGCGGGTGCCGGCGTCGTCCGCCACCTCGGTGACGAAGGCGCGGGCCGGCACGGGGTCCCCGTGCGCGCGCACCTGGGCGTGGCAGTCGAACTCCCCGCCGGTGGCAACCTCGGCGATGGGCAGCCCGGCCCAGGAGACCTTGATGCCCTTGAGTTCGTCGATGGCCAGCAGCGCGTGGGGGCCCACCACGACCTTGTTTTCCTTGGGCCGGATCTCCAGCACAAAGCGCGGCTTGCCGTCGGCAGCAGGCGTACCCAGCTTCAGGCCGCGGCGCTGGCCCACCGTGAACCGGTTGGCGCCGTCGTGGCCGCCCACCTTGGTGCCGGTTTCGTCGACGATGTCCCCCGGGGTCATCTGGATCTTCTCGGCCAGCCAGCCGGCGGTGTCGCCGTCGGAAATGAAGCAGATGTCGTGGCTGTCCGGCTTCTTGGCCACGGACAGGCCGCGGCGTTCGGCCTCGGCACGGACCTCGGCCTTGGACGGGGTGTCCGCAAGCGGGAACATGGAGTGTCGCAGCTGCTCGTGGGTCAGCACGCCGAGCACGTAGCTCTGGTCCTTGGCCCAGTCTGCGGCGCGGTGCAGTTCCGGGTTGCCGTCGGCGTCGGTGATGACCTTGGCGTAGTGGCCGGTGCAGACCGCGTCGAAGCCCAGCGCGATGGCCTTTTCCAGCAGGGCGGCGAACTTGATGCGCTCGTTGCAGCGCATGCACGGGTTGGGTGTGCGTCCGGCGGCGTATTCGTCAATGAAGTCCTGGACCACATCCTCCTTGAACCGCTCGGAGAAGTCCCACACGTAGTACGGGATGCCGAGCAGGTCGCAGGCGCGCCAGGCGTCGTTGGAGTCCTCCACGGTGCAGCAGCCGCGGCTGCCGGTGCGCAGGGTGCCCGGCATCCGGGAGAGTGCCAGGTGGACGCCGACGACGTCGTGCCCCGCCTCAACGGCGCGGGCGGCGGCGACGGCGGAATCCACCCCGCCGCTCATGGCGGCCAATACTCGCATTACGTGCCTTTCACTTGCAGGTTGTTGCTCTATGGTGCGCTGACCTTGGTCTCGGCAGCCTTGATCTCGACAAGCTCCATCAGCGGTTTTCCCCGGTCAGCGGTGCGTGCTCGCCGTTTGGATGGACGACTGGTGGCCGGCCATGCCCGCCTGTTTTGCGCGCGCGTAGGCCTGCGGCAGGGCCGCCACAAAGGCGTCAACGTCCGCGGGGGTCGATGTATGCCCCAGGCTGAAGCGTTGTGCGCCACGTGCGGTGTCCTCGTCCAGGCCCATGGCCAGCAATACATGGGACGGGCGGGGCACGCCGGCCGTGCAGGCCGAACCGGTGGAGGATTCGATGCCCGCCACGTCCAGCAGGAACAGCAGCGAATCGCCCTCGCAGCCCGGGAAGGTGAAGTGGGCGTTGCCTGGCAGCCGGCCGGCCGGCCTGGCGGCCGGGTCCGTGCCGCGCAGCACCGCCTCCGGGACCAGCTCGCGGACGGCGGCAATGAGCGCATCCCGCAGCCCCGCGATCCGGGCGCTTTCCGCGGCCAGGTTCGCGGTGACGTCCTGTGCGGCGGCGGCAAAGGCCGCGATGCCCGCGGAGTCCAGCGTGCCGGAGCGGACGCTGCGCTCCTGGCCGCCGCCGTGCTGGACGGGCGTCAGCGTCACGTCGCGGCCCAGCAGCAGCGCGCCGACGCCCACCGGCCCGCCGATCTTGTGCCCGCTGATGGACACCGCGGCCAGCCCGGAGTCCTTGAAGTTCAGCGGCACGGCGCCGAAGGCCTGCACGGCGTCCGAGTGGACGGGGATGCCGTGTGCTGCGGCGAGCGCAACGACGCCGGCAATGGGCTGGATGGTGCCCACCTCGTTGTTGGCCCACATGCAGGTGACCAGCGCCACGGAGTCGGCGCCGCCGTCGTCCAGTTCCCTTTTTAGCGCGGCCAGGTCCAGGGTCCCGGTCTCGTCAACGGGCAGCCACACCGCTTCCGCGCCCTCGCTCCTTTCCAGCCACTCGACGGTGTCCTGGACAGCGGCGTGTTCAACCGTGGAGACCAGGATCCGCGTGCGGCGGGGGTCGGCGTCGCGGCGGGACCAGAACAGCCCCTTGACAGCCAGGTTGTCCGCCTCGGTGCCGCCGGAGGTGAAGATGACTTCGGTGGGGTGGGCTCCGGCGGCCCGGGCTATGGTTTCGCGGGACGCCTCCACCGTGGCGCGGGCGCGGCGGCCTGCGCCGTGCAGCGAGGACGGGTTGCCGCTGCGGCTGATGGTGTTGGTGAGTGCGGCGAGGGCCGGGGCCGAAATGGGCGTGGTCGCCGCGTGGTCTAGATACACGGGCACCGCTCAATTCTACGGCATCCGGCAGCCATGCACTGATCGGAACCCTCCGCACGACGTCAACAGCAGGCGGCTTTTGTCAATCTTGTCAATCCGTGCGACTGATGGCAGGATCGCTGGTGTCTCGCATCACACAACAATCCTTGGGGGATTAAATCCATGAAGACAGCACTTTTCCGTCGAACGACGGCGGCCGCCGCATGCGCCGTTGCGGTGTCCGCTTCCACCCTGCTCAGCGGCAGCGCCCTGGCGGCGCCGGCGAATCCGCAGTCCACGCCCATTGCCTTTCCTGCGGCCGACGGCCAGCTCATGAGCTATGTGGTCAATGCCAAGGCTGCGAACGCCAACAAGGCCAGGGAGGCCGTGCAGGCGGTGGAGGCCGCCGGCGGCGTCGCGGTCCAGGAGTGGCCGGAGATCGGCGTCGTGGTTGCCCAGTCCGAGCTCGCCGGCTTCCGCACCGACGTCCTCAAGTACGGGAATTCCTCGGTGGAATCCGTCGGCGCAACCCGCACCATCACGGTCGCGGAGGGCACACCGGAGGGCATTGCCACCCCCTGGCAGCAGGCCCCGCAGCCAGCGCCTCAGCTGCGCAGCAGGCAGCTGGCCAACGCCGGCCTGCTGTACGGCGACGCAACGTTCGACGGCGCGGCCCTGGACCCGAGGGAAGGCGAGCAGTGGAACCTGGCGCAGGTGAAGGCGGACCAGGCCCACCAGCTCACCGACGGTTCACGCGACGTCCTGGTCGGGGTCCTGGACAGCGGGATCGACCCGGACCACCCGGACCTCAAGGCCAACATCGACGTGGCCAACTCCGTGAACTGCACCAATGCCGGGCGTCCGGACACTTCGCCGACGGGCTGGAACCCCACCACCTCCTACCACGGGACCCATGTGGCGGGCATCATCGGCGCCGCCCGCAACGGCGTGGGCATCGTGGGCGTGGCACCCAACGTGCGCATGGCCTCCGTCAAGGTGGTCAACGACGCCGGCTCCATCTATCCCGAATACGCCATCTGCGGCTTCATGTGGGCCGGCCTGAAGGGCATGGACGTCACCAACAACAGCTACTACATTGACCCGGTGCAGTTCTGGTGTGGCGACCAGCCCGACCAACTGGCCGTGCGCGTAGCCGTGGAACGCGCTGTGGACTGGTCCACGGACCAGGGCACGGTGCATGCGGCAGCCGCCGGCAATGCCTCCTACGACCTGGCCAACAAGACCACCGACAACGTCAGCCCGAACGACGCCGCCGGCATCCAGCGCCAGATCAACAACGGGTGCAAGGACATGCCCACCGAGCTGGACGGGGTGGTCACCGTGGCCTCCACCGACCAGGCCGGCAAGCTCTCATCCTTCTCCAACCGCGGGCTGAACGTCATTGACGTGGCGGCACCCGGATCACGGATCCTCTCCACCCTGCCGAACAACAGCTACGGCCTGCTCAGCGGCACCTCCATGGCCTCGCCCCACGTCGCGGGCGTGCTCGCGCTGATGAAGTCCGAACACCCCGGCTGGAAACCGAACCAGCTGGTTTCGCAACTGCGCAAGCAGGCGCAGGACCACCTCTGCATGCCCTCAGCGACACCGGCCGGATCCGCCTGCACGGGCACGCTGCGCAACAACAGCTACTACGGCGAAGGCATCATCGACGCCCTGCAGGCCGTCCTCTAGGACCGTCCTGGACCGCCTTCGGCAACAACCACCCCGCGGGCCTTAAGCGCCCCGGGGCACGATCCTGGCGCAGCAGTGGGACAGCTCTGCGTCCGGTTCTATGCTGTGGGTCGCGTCGGCACACCCCTCCAGGACGCCGTTGAGCAGCGAGCCGTTGAGCTGGCACACCACGCCGGTGTGCTCCCGGGACAGCCTGTGGAACGGGCAGTTCGCCATGATGGTGCCACCCTGGCCGTCGGGCCGGGGATCGTAGCCGGTGTCGGCCAGCAGGTTGTGGATGGTGCCGGCCCCGGCGCCCAGCCGCTTCCCGGCCTCGAACGCCACCTGGGCCAGCGCGTCCCCCACATCCTCGGAGGAGTCGATGGAGCGCTGGATCGCCGCTGCGAGCAGTTCGGCGGCGAGGTCGTAGTGGCGGGCGGGGACGGAGGCCGCCACCTCCCCCACGGCCACGGTGTAGAGCTTGGTGGGGCGCCCGGAGCCGGGCCCCGTGCGCTCCCCCACCTTGCGGAACTCCACCAGCAGCAGGCCGTCCGCCGCCAGCCGGTCCAGCTGGGCCCTGATGGTGCTCTTGGGCAGTCCCAGCGCCTGCGCACAGTCGTCCCGGCTGAGGGCGTGCGGGCTTTCGCGGAGCAGCTCGAACAGCCTTTTGCGGACGGGATCGCCCAGGGACGCCACGGCGTTGAGCCGCTCCGCCTCACTCAGGGACGCGTGCTGCCGGGTTGGGTTCATGACTGCTTGCCTTCAGTGTTGGAGGGACGGGAAAGTTGCTTTGTTTCATTCCTGCTTGACGCTTTGAGTCTGCGCTTCTAAAGTCAAGAATACAAGCTTTAGAAAGGAAGAGCACATGTCGATCTCAAGTGCCGCCCTCCCGGACCTCCTCGCCTTCGATGACCCGGCGCTGGACGATGCCGCGCTGGGCCGCCCGGGACCGGTGGACCTGCCGGCGGCGCAGGCGGCCATTGCCGACTTCCTGCGCGCGCTGGGCCGGGACGCCAGCGACCCCCACCTGCTGGACACCCCGCGCCGGGTGGCGGCCGCCTATGCGGAAATGCTCACGCCGCGCGAAACGAACTGGACCACCTTCCCCAACGACGAGGGCTATGCGGGCCTGGTGATCGTGAAGGACATTCCGTTCCATTCGCTGTGCCAGCACCACCTGCTGCCCTTCCGCGGCGTGGCCCACGTGGGCTACCTGCCCGGCGAGCGCCTGTTTGGCCTCTCCAAGCTGGCCCGCGGCGTGGAATTGTTTGCCCGGGACCTCCAGGTCCAGGAACGCCTGACCCAACAAGTGGCAGACTGGTTGGAAGAGACGCTGTCCCCGCGGGGCGTCGGAGTCGTTTTGGAGGCCGAGCACATGTGCATGTCCCTGCGCGGCGTCCATACGGCCGGCACCCTGACCCGCACCTCCGTCTTTACGGGCGGGCTGGCCGACGCCGGTCCCCTGCGCAGCCAGTTCCCCCAGTAGGGCCGCCCCGCACCTTTTTGCTTCACACAAATCCACTTCCACGGAAAAGAGTTTTGTCCCATGAGTGAATCAAGCAGTCCCGCAGCCCAGGACGCCGGCATGGTCATCATCGGCGGCGGCCTCACCGGCGCCACCGCCGCCCACACCCTGCGTGAGGAAGGCTGGACGGGACCGGTCACCATTGTGGCCGACGAGCAGGAAACCCCGTACCAGCGCCCGCCGCTGTCAAAAGGATTTTTGGCCGGCAAGGAAGGTGAGGACGCCCTCCTGCCCTACCCCGCCAACTGGTACCCCGAAAACAATGTGACGGTCCTGGAAGGGACCGCAGCCACCGCCGTCGACCCCGCCGGACACACCGCCACCCTGGCCGACGGCACCGTGCTGCCCTACGCCAAGCTCCTGCTCGCCACCGGCGCCACGCCGCGCGTCATCCCCTTCCCCGGCGTCGACCTCGACGGCGTGCACTACTTCCGCACCAAGGCCGACAGCGTGGCCATGAAGGCACTGCTCTCCGCCGGCGGGCACAACCTGGTCATGATTGGTTCCGGCTGGATCGGCATGGAAATCGCCGCCACCGCCACGGAACTGGGCAACAAGGTGACCCTGCTGGGCCTGGAGGACGTACCGCTGTCCGTGGCCATCGGCAACGAACTGGGTCGGGTGTTCGCCTCCCGGCATGAGGAGGCGGGAGTGAAGTTTGTGCTGCCCTCCAGTGCCAAGGAAATCCAGGGCACCGGCGGGAAGGTCACCTCCGTGCTGACCACCACCGGGGAGGTGCTGCCGGCCGACCTGGTCATTGTCGCCGTCGGCGTGGTTCCCAACACCGGCCTGGCCAAGGATGCCGGGCTCACCATCAGCAACGGCATCCAGGTCTCGGCCAGCCTGCAGACCTCCGACCCGGACATCCTTGCCGCCGGGGACGTCGCCAACGCCCTGCACCCCGTGACCGGAGCCTACGCCCGCTCCGAACACTGGGCCAACGCCATTGCCAGCGGCAAGGTGGCCGCCAGGACCATGCTGGGCAAGGACGACGTGCTCGATGACATCCCCTACTTCTACACCGACCAGTTCGACCTCGGCATGGAGTACTCCGGCTTCGGCGCGCTCACCAAGGACGCCGAACTGGTGGTCCGCGGCAGCCTGGAAAAGCGTGAATTCATCGCCTTCTGGGTGCTGGAGGGCCGCGTCGTGGCGGGCATGAACGTGAACATCTGGGACGTCCAGGACGCCATCAAGGACCTCATCAGCTCGCAGCGCACGGTCGACACGGCGAAGCTGGCTGACCCGCAAACGCCGCTGGGGGATATTTGATGGAGGGGATGACAACTCTCAGGCCGCCTGCCGAAACCACCGCCACCGCCCCGGGCTCCGGGACGGCGGCGCCGTTTTACACCCCGCCGCTGCGCCACCCCGTGCGCCGCTTCGGCTCCCGCACCCTGGACTTCAGCCGGCACGTGGCCCTCATGGCCATCGTGAACCGGACCCCGGATTCCTTTTACGACGGCGGGGCCACCTTCGCCCTGGATGCGGCCGTGGCGGCATCCCTGAAGGCCGTGGACGACGGCGCCGACTGGGTTGACATCGGCGGTGTCCCCTTTGCGCCGGGGCCGGCGCTGGGCGCCCGGGAAGAGGGCGACCGGGTGGTTCCGGTGGTGGAGGCCGTCTCCGCGGCCAGCGACGTGATCATCTCCGTGGACACCTTCCTGCCGGAGGTGGCCGCCCGCAGCATTGCCGCCGGGGCCCACGTCATCAACGACACCACCGGCCTGGCCAATCCGGAGCTGGCCTCCGTGGTTGCGGAGGCGGGCGCCCACCTGGTCATCACGCATTCACTGGCCCGGCCGCGCACGGTTCACCCCCGCCCCAGCTATGATGACGTGGTCACCGAGGTGGCGGCATTCCTGCGCTCAAAGGTGGAGCTGGCACTCTCCCTCGGCGTCCCGGCCGAGAAGATCATCATCGACCCCGGGCACGACCTCAACAAGAACACGCTCCACACCTTGGAGCTCACGCGCCGCTTCAACGAGATCGCGGAGCTGGGGTTCCCGGCACTTGCGGCCGTCTCCAACAAGGACTTCATCGGCGAGACCCTCAACCAGGACAAGGCCGACCGGCTGGAAGGCTCGCTGGCCTCGGGCGTCATCGCCATCCTGGGCGGCGCCCGCATCCTGCGCATGCACAATGTCGGATCGGCGGCCTCCGCCATCCGCATGGCCGAGGCCGTGCTTGGCTGGCGACAGCCCGCCTACCTGTTGCACAACATGGGCGACGTCAACCGGCCCGCCCACCCGAAGGATCCCCATGATTGAGCGGATCTTCCCTGCCTCGCCCGCCCTTTCCGGCGGGGCACTCGATGCGGAACTGCTGCGGGAGGCGTCCGCCGTTCCATCCGGGCGCAGCCGGGTCAGCTTCAACTTCGTGGCCAGCGTTGACGGCGCAGCCACGGTGGAGGGCCGCTCCGGCAAGCTCGGCAATCCCGACGACCAGCACTTGTTCCAGTTGATGCGCCGCACGGCGGACGTGATCCTGGTGGGCGCCCAGACCGTCCGGACCGAAGGCTACGGCGGTGAACTGCTCAGCGCGGAGGCCCGGCAGTGGCGCCTGGGCCACGGCCTGCCCGAACGCCCGCCGCTGGCGGTCGTCTCCGGCAGCCTGAACCTGGACCCCGCCCTGGAGGTGTTCACCAACGCGCCCGTCCGTCCGTTGGTGGTCACCCTGGCCTCGGCCCCCGCGGACCGCAGGGAGGCACTTGGCCGGATGGCCGACGTCGTGCTGGCCGGCGAGCGGACGCTGGACGTTGGCACCCTGGTTGCGGAGCTGGGCCGCAGGGGGCTGCACCGCATTCATTCCGAGGGCGGACCGACCCTGCTGGGCACGTTCCACGCTGCAGGGCAGGTGGACGAACTCTCCGTCACGGTGTCGCCGCTGCTGGTGGGCGGCCTGGCCAAGCGCATCGCGGACGTGCTGCCAGGCACCCCGGCCGTGTCGCCGCAGGGGCTGGAGCTGGCACACATCCTCAAGTCCGGCTCCATGCTGTTCCTGCGCTACCTCCGCCCCCTCAACTAGGTCGCAGTTGTTGCAGCTTCCGGCCCGAAACAACCGGTTGCCATCGCAACAACTGCGACCCAGTTGGACAGTTGCGGGTGGGGTCAGTTGGCGGGCGGGGCCACTGAGAGCTTGTCCATGACCCGCGGCGTGGTCGAGGCCAGCAGCGCATCGGTGGGGCAGGCCAGCGAGACCACCAGGCCCGTGCCGGCCGTACCCAGCAGGCGCCCCCAGACGGTGCTGGCGGGCACACCCTTGGACGCCTTCGTGCCGTACGACAGGAAGGAAATGGTCCGATTTCCCTTTCCGGCCTCCGCGGACCACGGCAGCTC
Organism: Arthrobacter sp. SDTb3-6; assembly: GCF_013376095.1. Lineage (GTDB taxonomy): Bacteria > Actinomycetota > Actinomycetes > Actinomycetales > Micrococcaceae > Specibacter. The sequence continues at coordinate 127,505 of NZ_JAAMFN010000003.1, forward strand.
GGCCGGTTTGAGGGATTCGGGCACGACGGACGGGATCAGGTACGCCATCAATTTCCGGGTGGAGGCAAGATCGTCGCCCGGGGTGATGAGGGGCCCCTGGTTCGACGTGGCCCAGTACGCCAGCTGGCACCCTGCCGTGTTGGAGTACAGCGTCTGCCCGGCCACATTGTTCTTCAGCAGCTTCCATTCCGGCGGCGCCGGGGCGCCGGATCCGGAGTAGCCGCCCTGGCCCAGGATGTCGTTGTAGCCGACGGGGACGTTGCGCGAGAGCGTGGTGCCGGCCGGGAAGGTCATGTTTTTGGCCGCCACGGCCGCGGCATCGTGGCCGGCCTGGATGGTGGGCGCGGCAAAGGTCGACGGCGGCGCCACGGTGGCTGTGGGCCCCGGGACCGGAACCGCAATGGTGCACCCGCCCAGCGCCAGGGCCCCTGCTGCGGACGCCACGGCAGCCAGGAACCGGACCCGGGCCGGAGCGGCCACCCCCACAATTTTCACGGACACCACCTTACCGACCCGCCGACGGTTCCGGCTGCGGCACCCTGCCCGGGCACCGGGCTTGCTGTCAGGGTGCCCCACTAGACTGGGAGCTGATTCGACCCTGCAGGCGAAAGGCCCCCAGTGAGCGAAAAGTTCCTCACGCACTACCAAGTCCTTGGTGTGCCCAGCACCGCGACGGATCGGGAAATCAAGATCGCCTACCGCAAGGCGGCGCGGCTTTCACACCCCGACCACGGCGGCGATCCGGCCCTGTTCCGTAAGGTCACGGCCGCGTACGAGGTGCTTGGCAACCCGGAGCAGCGGTTGCGTTACGACAGGTCCTACGCGCCAACGGCCCGCAACGGCTCCGCTCCCGGATACGGCACGGGCTACGGCACGGCAGGGCGCGCGGCCGGGCAGGCCTCCGGTACGGGGCGGCCCGGCGGCTTCCCTGGCACAGGCTTCAACGGCACGTTTTCCACCCGGCGGCCGCAGCCCGCCCGGAACACCGCCGGCGATCCGGCCGCCTATGTACCCGCCTATGAATCGCCCGACGCCGGGGAAGTGCCCATCCTGCCGCGGGCCACGGCCGCCCAGCCCGTCCATGGCGCGCCCCGGAAGCGTGGCGTTTTCGGTGCTGCCTCGCGCCTGGCGCGCGAGGCCCGCACCGCCCAGCTCATCATGCAGCAGGTACTGCCGGGCATTCCCGCAGCCCGCCTCATCAACGGCCTGGCAGCCCCCGCCAACAGCGGCTACATCGACCACATCCTGGTCTCCGGCTACCGGATCGCCGTGATCGGTTCCATGCTGGTGCCCAACGGCGCGTTCCGCTGGGACGGCAGCATGCTGGTGCACGGCAGCAAGGCGGCCGCCCCGCCGCTGCTGGTGCCGGCCTCCCGCCGGCTGCAGGAGCTCTTTCCCGAATGCAACGTGACGGCATGGGTCTGCGTCCACAGCAGCACCGGCAACCTCTTCGAGCCGGTCATCGACTACGCCCGCGGCACCGAACCGGACGGCTCCAGCACGCTCAACGTGGCCAACGCCGCCCGCTTTGTCCGGGAAGTCAAGCACTTCCTGGCCTCGGGCCCCCTGCCCAACGTGGTGGACCTGCAGGTGCTGGGGCGCCTGCTGGGCGGCATGTATTGACACGGTAAGCTGAAACGGTGTTTCGAATCCTCTTTGTCACCCCCGAAATCCCCGGCAACACCGGCAACGCCATCCGCCTGGCCGCCATCACCGGGGCCGAACTGCACCTCGTGGAGCCGCTCGGCTTTGACTTCGGGGACGCAAAGCTGCGCCGTGCCGGGCTGGACTACCACGACCTTGCCGTGGTCACCGTCCACGCCACGCTCGAGGCGGCATGGGAGGCCCTCGCACCGGAACGCGTCTTTGCCTTCACCTCGGACGGGGAGACCAGCTACACGGACATTGCCTACCGGCCCGGGGACGTGCTCATGTTCGGCCGCGAATCCGTGGGCCTGCCGGAGGACGTCAAGCATGATGCCCACGTGACCAGCCGTGTCCGGCTGCCCATGCTCCCGTCCCTGAGGTCGCTCAACCTGGCCAACTCGGCCTCAATCGCCGTCTACGAGGCCTGGCGCCAAAACGGCTTTTCCGGGGCCCGGCTCTAACCGCCACCGCCCGCCCACCGTTTACAACCCACCACCCCCACTGGAGGCATGCATGTCCGCTCGCGATCCCGGCCTGGCTTTCACCGACGGCGCCCTGCAATTTGAACTGTGGGCGGACAAGCTCTGGGATCCCATGGGCCGCGACGTGGCCGCGGCCGCCGTGCTCCAGCCCGGCGAAAAGGTGCTCGACGCCTGCTGCGGCACCGGTGCCGCCACGCTGCCGGCCGCCCTGGCCGTGGGCCCCCAGGGGACGGTCGACGGCGTCGACCTCTCCACCGGGCTGTTGCGGATCGCCGCGGCCAACCTCGCCGAGCGGGGCATCCTGAACACGACGCTGACCGAGGCCGATGTCACCCAATGGCGCGGCCACCGCACCTTTGACGCCGTGCTGTGCTCCTACAGCATGTTTTTCTTCGCCGACATGGAAGCCGGCGTGGAACACCTCGCCTCCATGCTGCGCCCGGGCGGACGTTTCGTCACCAGCACCTGGGTGGAGGGGGCACTGGAACCCTTCGCCGGCCGCATCCTGGACGCTGCCATCAAGGAACGCCCCCGGCTGGCCGGGGTGGTGCCGGTGGCGAACCAGAACATGGCGAAGATCGCTTCGGCCCGGTCGCTGGCCGACTGGCTCACGGCCCGCGGACTCCAGGACGTTGCCGTGTCCACCCACCCGCTCACCCTGTCCGTGGACGACGACATGGCGTGGAACCTGGTCATGGGCAGCGGCTGGCGCACCCTGCTCCCCCGCGACCCCGAGGCCATCGCACGCGTGCGCAAGGACTTCATCCAGTCCGTGGGTCCGCGGGTTGAGATGAATTCCGACGCGCTGATCGGAATCGGCTCGGTCCCGGCGTAGCCAGCTGGAAGCTGGGAATATCCTGGCAATTTCCCACTGCCCCTTGCCGGGGCGGCGCCGTTCTGAAAGTCTCCGACGAGATCGCATTGACCGTAAATGACGGTCTGCTTGACAAGACCTGTCAAGCGGGCGGCGATCGTTCCCGAAGGAGTTTTCATCGATGAAAAGAATCCTCGCCCTGGCAGGCTCCGGCCTGCTCGTGCTGGCAGCCCTCGTTGCAGGGTCCGCGCCGGCACAGGCCGCGCCGTCGCACCGCTCCATCCAGGTTTGCGCGACGCCCCGGCATGGCGACGCCGCGTGCACCGCCCGCCAGGCGGCAGATCCCGCCGGCCGGCCCGTCACCAACGCCGGCGCCCCGCCGTCCACGGCCCTCACCCCGACCCAGCTCAAGAGCGCGTACAACCTCACGGGCCTCGCTTCCGGCGGGCGCACCGTGGCCATCGTGGACGCCTACGGCTACCCGAACCTTGAGCGTGACCTTGGCGTCTACCGCTCACAGTTCGGCCTGCCCCCGTGCACCACGGCCAATGGGTGCCTGCGCATCGTCAACCAGACGGGCGGGAGCAAACTGCCACGCATGAACACCGGCTGGGCGCAGGAACAGGCACTCGACGTCGACGCCGTCTCGGCCGCCTGCCCCGACTGCAGGATCACGGTCCTGCAGGCCAGCACCGCCTCCTTTGCCAACCTCGGCACGGCCGTCCAGACGGCGGCGAAGATGCCCGGCGTCGTCGCCATCTCCAACAGTTACGGCGGCTCCGACGCGTCCGACTCAAGCTACGGGCAGTACTACAACTTCCCGGGCATCGCGGTCACGGCCAGTGCCGGCGACAACGGCTACCAAGGCGCGTCCTATCCGGCGTCCTCACGCTACGTGGTCGCCGTGGGCGGCACGTCCCTCGCGCCCGCGTCCAACACGCGCGGCTGGAGCGAGTCGGTGTGGAGCGGGACCGGCTCGGGCTGTTCCGGCCTCAACGCGGCCCTGCCCGCGGCATCGTCGTCGAACACGGGCTGCGCAGGACGGGCCATGAACGACGTCTCCGCCGCCTCCGACCCCAACGTCGGCGGGCTCGCCGTCTACTACCCGACCTCAAGCTCGTCCTCGACCTGGGGCCAGTTCGGCGGGACCAGCGAGGCCTCGCCGATTATCGCCTCGGTGTACGCCCTGAGCGGCAACACCGGCTCCGCCGCGACCGGCAGCTACGCCAACGCCATCCCGTATGGCCACGCCGGCAGCCTGTTCGACGTCACGTCCGGCTCAAACGGCACGTGCCCGACGGCGCAGTGGTGCACCGCGGGGACGGCCTGGGACGGTCCCACCGGTCTGGGCACCCCGAACGGTGTGGCCGGCTTCTAGCGGAAGCGGCCGGCGAAAGCTCCCGGCAGGCCCGCTGTTCGGGCCTGCCGGGACCTCTCTGGCTACGCCCGGCGGCGCTTGATCTCCTCCACCGCCTGCGGCAGCACCTTGAACAAGTCGCCCACAATGCCAAAGTCGGCGATTTCAAAGATCGGCGATTCCGGGTCCTTGTTCACGGCCACGATGACCTTGGACGTCTGCATGCCGGCCTTTTGCTGGATGGCGCCGGAGATGCCCACGGAAACATAGAGCTGCGGGGAGACCTTTTTGCCGGTCTGGCCCACCTGCGCGGTGTGCGCAATCCAGCCGGCGTCCGTTGCAGCGCGGGACGCGCCCACGGCCGCACCGAGCACGTCTGCCAGTTCCTCCACCGGGCCAAAATCGCCGTCCACGCCGCGACCGCCCGCCACCACGATCCGCGCGTCCTCCAGCTCCGGCCGGCCCGAAGCGGCCCGGGGGGTGCGCTGGACAACCCTGGCACCCAGGCTGGCCGGGGCGAAGGCCACCTCAACGCTCTCGACGGCGGGCGCAGCGGCTGCCGCAGCCGGGGCGGCCTCCACGCTGTGGGACTTGACCGTGATGACGGCAACGGCGGAGGTGGCCCGCGCCACCACGGTGTAGGACCCCGCCAGGACGGACTTTTGCGCCACGAGCGCGCCGTCAACTGCCTCGACGGCCACGGCGTCGGTGACGACGCCGGCGTTGAGGGCCACACCCACACGCGCGGCGATTTCCTTGCCCTGGGGACCGTTGTCCAGCAGCACCGCCGTGGCGGACACCGAGGCAGCGGCCTGCGCCACCAGGTCCGCCTTGGGCGCCACAAGGTAGTCGGCGAGCTCGGCCTGCGTGGAGTGGAGGATGCGGGCAACACCGTAGGCACCGAGCTCCGCGGCCAGTTCGGCGCCGACGGGCCCGGCCACCACGGCTACGGGCTCGCCCGCGGCACGGGCCAGCGTCAGCAGCTGGAGGGCGGTGGGGTGCAGCCGGCCGGGAGTGTCGACCTGGTCGATAAAAACAACAATGGTTCCCATGTGCGAATCCTTAGATGAGTTTCTGCGCGGCCAGGAAGTCGGCCAGGGCAATGCCTGCCTCGCCCGAGTCGGTGATGATGGTGCCGGCCGTGCGGGCCGGGCGTTCGGCGGCGGCATCCACGCGGGTCAGCGACCCTGCGGGCCCGACGGCGTCCGCGGCCAGCCCCAGCTCGGCGAGGGTGACGGTGGTGACCTTCTTTTTCTTGGCCGCGAGGATGCCCTTGAAGTTCGGGTAGCGGGGCTCGTTGGCCTGGTCCGTGACGGACACCAGCACGGGCAGGGCGGCCTGGATTTCCTCGCTGAAGTCGTCGCTGTCCCGCCGGGCCGTCACGGTGCTGCCCTCCACCTGAAGCGATGAGGCGAAGGTCAGCTGCGGCAGGCCCAGCCGGGCGGACAGCTGCGCGGGGACGAGCGAGGTTTCGCCGTCGGTGGAGGCCATGCCGGTGATGACCAGGTCCACGGCGCCCAGGGACTTGATGGCGGCGGCCAGCGCCAGCGAGGTGGCGGAGGCGTCGGAGCCGGCCAGGGCGTCATCGCTGACGTGAAGGCCCTCGGTGGCACCGATCTGCAGGGATTTCTTGACCGCTGCCGCTGCGGCGGCCGGGCCCAATGTCAGGGCTGTGACCCTGTTGCCTGCCTTCGCGCCGCCGCGGGCGTCGGTGAGCGCCAGGGCGGCCTCCAGCGCGTATTCATCCAGTTCGCTCAGGATGCTTTCGTTGCGGTCCATGCGGTGGCCATCGCCTGTGAGGTGCCGGTCAAATTGCGTGTCTGGCACGTATTTGACCAGTACCACAATGTTCAGTGCTGAGTTTTCCACTACTGTCCTTTGTGTCAGGGACGCATCGTTCCCGCCCCGTTCCCAGTGCTGGGCCGGAAGCGGCGGAGTGTCCTGAAGCCTGTCCCCAACAGCTTAGTTCGTACCGGTCCGGAGCCGGAATTTCCCGGGTCGCTTCTTTACCAACGGCGAAATTGTCCGTCGGCCGCGGCTGCCGCACCCCGCACACGCGGAAGGCGCCGGGACATTGCGTCCCGGCGCCTTCCGCGTGTGCGGTCCCGGATCCGGTCAGCTGCTGGCCTGCAGCGTGTCCAGGGTGACATCGGCCTGCATGGTCTTGCCGTTGCGGATGAAGGTGACCTTGACGGTGGCCCCTCCGGCCTGCTCACGGACCGCGGCCGTCAGGCCCGACGCGTCGGAGATGGTGCGGTTGCCGAACTGGGTGATCACATCGCCCTTTTGCAGGCCCGCCTTCGCCGCCGCGCTGCCGGAGGACACCCGGGCCACCGTGGCCCCGGAGGAGAACTGGCTGTTCTGTCCGAGGGCGGAAGTGCCGCTGACTTCGACGCCCAGCTGGCCGTGTGTGGCCTTGCCCGTCGCGATGATCTCCTGCGCGACGCGCTTGGCGTGGTCGATCGGGATGGAGAAGCCCACGCCGATGTTCCCGCTCTGGCTGGTGGAACTCGAGGAACTGCCGGTGGAGGCAATGGCGACGTTGACGCCAATGATCTGGCCGTTGGTGTTGACCAGCGCGCCACCGGAGTTGCCGGGGTTGATGGCGGCGTCGGTCTGGATCACATTCAGGTTCACGGAGCCGGTGGCCGCCGCATTGTTCTGCCCGCCCCCGGGAGGGGAGAACTGGAAGCCGCCGTTGCCCCCGCCGTCCTGGCCCTGCGGGGATCCGTCGCCGGGCGTGGACGGAACGGCCGAGGAGGCCACCTGGATGGTCCGGTTCAGCGTCGAGACGATGCCGTCGGTGACTGTGCCGTCCAGGCCCAGCGGCGAACCGATCGCGATGACCGTGTCGCCGACATTGATCTTGTTTGAATCCCCCAGCGTGGCCGGCACCAGGTTCGGGGCATCAATCTTCACGACGGCGAGGTCGGAGAGCGGGTCGGTGCCGACCACCTTGGCCGCGTACACCTTGCCGTCGCTGGTCTGCACCTGGATCGTGGCGTGGGCCGCCTGGCCGTCCAGCGTCACGACGTGGGTGTTGGTCAGGATGTGCCCCGCCGTGTCCAGGACGATCCCGGATCCCGTGCCGCCGGAGTTGCCGCTGGTGGCGGAAATGGTCACCACGGACGGCATGGCCTTGGCTGCGGCCGCCGACACGGCGTTGACCGAAGTGGGGTTGTTGACCACCAGGGGCGCGGCCGGCTGGTTGGACGCCGCCACGACGCCCGAGTTCTGGCCCGCCACCAGGAACGACGTCCCGGCCGCCACGCCGCCGCCAATGAGTGCCGCGGCCACCACGCTCGCCGCGAACAGCCCCATGCCCACCTTCCGGCGCTGCTTGGAGGGCGCATTCACCGCCGGGGCGAGCGTGTGCGGATAGGCGTTCGACGCCGGGTATCCGGCACCTGCATGCGTGCCGGCACCGGCCTGTTGTTCCGGGGTGCCTGCCATCTGTCCGTAGGCCGGTTGGCCCTGCTGTGCATCCTGCGGGGCATGCCGGCCGTACGCGGGGGCGGCATGGACGTCGGGGCCGGACTGGGGCCCCGTCGACGGCGCGGCCGCCGGGGGCTGCGGGTAGGAGTGGCCGGCCCCGCCGTACGGCCGGGCGTCGTCAGCGGCCGCCTGGGGTTCCTGCTGCTGCGGCGTGCCGGATTGGGGCGCCTGCCACTGTTGGGTGGTCTCCGGCACGGGCCGCTGGATCGGCGCGGTCGGGCTGTTGTTTTCCTGCTGTGCCGGTTCCTGCTGTGCCGGTTCCTGCTGTGCCGATGTGTCGAGCGAAGGCGCCACGGCCGGCTGCTCCCGGCGGGCTGCCTCCGGGCCGTCGCTGTTTCGGTTGCTTTCCCCGCCAATGTTCTCGCTCATGAGCTTTCCCTTCATTCAACAAATCTCGTGATGAACCCTTGATTGATATCCATCATGGTCGGCAGGGCTGATGCCTTTGGGAACGTTCGCTGGAAGGTAGCTGTGAAGAGCTCCCAGCTTCCATTATGTCGTGGAGTCCGTGCCCGGTCACCGTTGGGACTCCTGGACGCGGGGTCCACACAGTGCGGACACGGGCGCCGTGGATAATTCCTGCCTAGAATCATTGAGGAAGCACCAGCAATGCTCCTGCCCGTCCAGCGCACATGAAGGTGAGCGATGTTCTCAAGGTCCAGGCCATTTTCCCGACTCCTCGCGGTGCTGGGATTCGCAGCCCTCATGCTGTGCCCCGCAGCCATCGCCCAGGCCGGAACCCAGGGTGCGCTACAGCCAGGCACTGCGGCATCCCTCACGTCCCCGTCCCATGGACTGCCGGCCCGCGCCGTGCAGGCCGGCACCTTAAGGGCCGAGCCTCCCGTGACCATTCCGGCAGGCAGCTACATTGTGGACGACGCCCATGTCCTGGGCGGCCGGAAGGCGGACGTCAGCTCCGCCATTGACAAGCTGGCCAAGGACCATGGCCTGACCTTCTTTGTGGTCTACGTCAATTCATTCGACGGCATGACGGGCGATGCCTGGGGCACCGAGGTGGCAAACAGCAAGCAGCTGGGCGCCAACGACGCCCTGCTGGTCGTCGCAGTCAAGGACAGGAAATACGCACTCCTGGCCGACACCGGCGTGATTCCGGCCGCCAAGAACCAGAACATCCAGGTCAAGGCCATCAAGCCCCAGCTGGCCGCCGGGAACTGGGCACAGGCCGCGATCGACGCCGCCGCGGCCCTTGGCGACGCCGCCGGCGGCGGCGCGGGCAACGTGCCCAACCCCACGGGCGGGTACGTGGCGCTGGGCGTGGGCGCCGTCGTCGTACTGGGCGGTGCGGGAACTGCGCTGGCCATCCGCAGCCGGCGCAAAAAGGCTGCCGCCGACGCCACCGCCCAGGGCTACGGCCCCGACGGCAAGCCCCTCGACGCCAACGCGGGGATGACCGTGGAGCAACTGCGCAGCAAGGCCGGTTCGCTGTTGATTGCCGCGGACGACGCCATCAAGAACAGCGAACACGACATCGGCTTTGCCCAGGCGTCGTATGGGGACGGGGCGGTCAAGCCCTACCAGGCCGCCCTGGCCCGGGCGAAGGAGCACCTGACCGAGTCCTTCAAGCTGCAGCAGCAACTCGACGACGAAATTCCGGACACGATTGACGAACAACGCCGGTGGCTGGGCGAGATCATCCAGCGCAGCGAAGACGCAAATGCTGCGCTGGATGCGGAAAAGGCGTCGTTCGACGAACTGCGCGAGCTGGAACGCACGGCCCCGCAGGTGCTGGCGAAGGTCAAGGCCGACGCGGCCCAGGCAGCCACGGCCGTGGCCTCCTCGGATCAGGCGCTCACCGCGCTGGCCGGCAAATACGCTGATTCAGCCCTTGCCACGGTGCGCGACAACGTCGCGCAGGCGCGGGAGCGGCTGGCCTTCGTGGACACGGCCGCGGACGACGCCGACGCCAAGCTGGGTGCCGCGGACACCGCGAACGCCGCCCTGTCCGTCAAGGCCGCCGAGGAGGCGCTGCTGCAGTGCAACGTCCTGCTGGCGGCCATCGGCAAGACCGAGAAGGCCATCAACGACGCCGCCACAACGCTGGGCACCGCACTGCCGGAGGCGCTGACCGACCTGGAACGGGCCAAGTCCATGGTCGACTCCCCCGAATTTGCCCGCTTCGCGCCCACCGTGGCCGCGGCAGCGTCGGTCCTGCAGGATGCCAAGGCGCAGGGAGCGGCCGGGCGGACCGATCCCGTTGCACTCCTGGGCGCCGTGCAGGGCGCCCACATCCAGCTGGACGAACTGCTCACCGGCATCCGGGACCAGCAGCAGCAGGCCCTGCGGGCGCAGGCATCCCTGCAGCAGACCATTGCCGCGGCGCAGGCACACATCTCCGCGGCCCAGGACTTCATTGCGGCCCGGCGCGGCGGCGTGGGCACGGAAGCGCGCACCCGGCTCTCGGAGGCCCAACGCAACCTCGAGTACGCCATGGCGATTGCTGACAAGGACCCGGCCAACGCGCTCACCTACGCCCAGCAGGCCCAATCCCTGGCCCAGCAGGCCATCCAGTACGCCCAGCAGGACGTGGACAGGTTTGGCGGCGGCGGCTTTGGCGGCGGCTACGGAGGGCGCGGCGGCTCGGGCATGGGCGGTGCCATCCTCGGCGGCATCATCGGCGGCCTGCTCGGCAGCGGCGGCGGCTTCGGAGGAGGCTTCGGCGGAGGTGGCTTTGGTGGCGGATTTGGCGGGGGCGGCGGCGGATTTGGCGGGGGCGGCGGCGGCGGATTTGGCGGGGGCGGCGGCGGCGGATTTGGCGGCAGCGGCGGCAACTTCTAGGGCGCCGATTTTGCCCTCCGCCAAGTTCCCCGCCCCACGCCGTGCGCGCCGCGCCACGGTCACCTAGACTCAAAACGAGGTACCAGGAAGTTCCGCAAATCAGGCACAAAGAGACAAGCACGGACGATGTTCAACAGTAAAAATAAGGGGAAGAGAATGGCAAAGCAGTCAATTTTCGGCCGGATTGCGCAGTTGGCAAAGGCCAACATCAACTCACTATTGGACCAGGCCGAGGATCCGGAGAAGATGCTGGACCAGATGGTGCGCGACTACAAGGCGAACATCACCGAGGCTGAGGGCGCGGTGGCACAGACCATCGGCAACCTGCGCATGCTCGAGGACGACTACAACGAGGACGTCAAGGCGGCCCAGGACTGGGGCTCAAAGGCACTGGCCGCCAGCCGCAAGGCCGACGAGTTCCGGGCGGCCGGCAATCCCGCCGACGCGCAAAAGTTCGACAACCTGGCCAAGGTGGCCCTGCAGCGCCAGATCTCCTCGGAAAACGAAGCCAAGTCCGCCCAGCCGAACATTGCCGCCCAGACCGACGTCGTGGAGAAGCTCAAGACGGGCCTGCAGCAGATGCATGTCAAGCTCGGCGAGCTCTCCAGCAAGCGCAATGAACTCATTGCCCGTTCCAAGACCGCGGAGGCACAGACCCAGGTCCACGATGCCCTCAAGAGCATCGACATCATGGACCCGACCAGCGAGGTCAGCCGCTTCGAGGAGAAGATCCGCCGCGAGGAAGCCAAGGTGCGCGGCCAGAACGAACTCGCCGCCTCCAGCCTGGACGCGCAGTTCAACAGCCTCGAGGACCTGGGCGAGCAGACCGAGGTGGAAGCCCGTCTGGCAGCACTGAAGTCCGGCGGCACGGCGGCAGCGCAGCCGGCCATCTCGCAGTCGGCGGGGACCCCGGGCGCCGACACTGTCGACGAGGCAGACTTCGACAAGCTCTGACCACCCACTGCACAGCTGTGGCGGGGTGCGGGGCGCCGTCCTACATCTGCGTGAACGCCGCCACGGCCGGGTCCGCGCCAATGCGGTCGCCGGTTTCCAGCGCCGAGATCCGGGCCAGCTCCTCCGGCGTGAGCGTCAGGGCGGCGGCAGCGAGGTTTTCGCGGATGCGCGCCGGCGTGGCCGACTTGGGAATCACAATGTTCCCGGTCCCCAAATGCCAGGCGAGCACCACCTGGGCCGGCGTCGCGGCGTATTTCGCGGCCAGTTCCGTCACCACGGGGCTGGCCAGGTCCCGGCCCTGTCCCAGCGGGCTGTAGGCCTCCACGGCGATGCCATGGCTGCGCGACTTCTCCGCCAAGTCCGCCTGGTGGAACGTCGGGTGGGCCTCGATCTGGTTCACGGCGGGCACCACGGAGGCGCCGGCCAGCAGCGTGTCCAGGTGCCCGGACAGGAAGTTGGAGACGCCGATGGCACGGACCAGGCCTTCCGAATACAGCGCCTCGAGTTCCTTCCAAGCCTGCGTGTACAAGCCGAGGGACGGCACCGGCCAGTGGATGAGGTACAGGTCAATGACGTCCAGGCCCAGGGCCTTCCGGCTGGCCTCGAAGGCCGCCCGCGGACTGCCCTGCTCGCCGTTGCGCAGCTTGGTGGTCACAAACACCTCGTCGCGCGGAATGCCGGACTCGGCGAGCGCCGCCCCGACGCCGGCCTCGTTGCGGTAGGCCGCGGCCGTGTCGATGTGGCGGTAGCCGGCGGCGAGGGCCTCCCCCACGGCCACGCGGGTCTCCTCCGGCGGGATCTGGAAGACGCCGAAGCCCAGTTGCGGGATTTCCACGCCGTTGTTCAGGGCCAGCACCGGAACTGCAGCGCTGTTGGGGGTCGAATCGCTCATGTCCAACTCTTTCCTTTCGTGCCGTCCGCCCCGGACGGCGTTTTCCTCCAGCCTAAGCCCCGCCCCGCGGGCAGGCAGCCCACCACGCAGGCCCGGGCCCGTCGCGGGCATTGCAGTCGCGGGCACTGTGTCGCGGGCATTGCAGTCGCGGGCATTGTGTCGCGGCCCTTGCATTGCGGCCAGGCAGTGGATTGCACCGGCGCCCCGGGGCACAATGGTGCCATGGGCATGAAATACACGCATCTGGGCCGCAGCGGCCTGACCGTTTCCCGCCTCTGCCTGGGCACCATGAACTTCGGTCCGCACACCGCGGAGGCCGACGCCCACCTCATCATGGACCAGGCCCACGACGCCGGGCTGAACTTCCTTGACACAGCGAACGTCTACGGCGGCGCCGCGAACCGGGGCTGGACCGAGGAAATTGTGGGGCGCTGGATGGCGCGGGGCGGCGGGCGCCGGGAACGGACGGTACTGGCCACGAAGGTCTACGGCGCCATGGGCGACTGGCCCAATGACGGGAAGCTGTCCGCACGCAGCATCCGCATGGCCCTGGATGCGAGCCTGAAGCGGCTGCAGACGGACCACGTTGACCTGTACCAGTTCCACCACGTGGACCGGGACACGCCGTGGGACGAGATCTGGCAGGCCGTCGACACGGCCGTGCAGCAGGGCAAGATCCTCTATGCGGGCAGCTCCAACTTTGCCGGCTGGCACATCGCCGCCGCCCAGGAGGCGGCGGCCCGGCGCCCCGTCATGGGCCTGGTCAGCGAACAGTCCATCTACAACCTCATGGAGCGCAGCATTGAGCGGGAGGCCATCCCGGCTGCGCAGCACTACGGGCTTGGCATCCTCCCGTGGTCGCCCCTCCACGGCGGCCTGCTGGGCGGCGTCCTGGCCAAGGAGAACGACGGCGTGCGCCGCACCGGGGGCCGCGCCGCCAAGGCGCTGGAAGAACACCGCGACGCCATTGGCGCGTTTGAGGACCTTGCCGCCGGGCTGGGCCATGCACCGGCCGATGTGGCGCTGGCCTGGCTGCTGCACCAGCCGGCCGTGACGGCGCCGATCATCGGCCCGCGAACGTCCGCGCAGCTGGATGCCGGGCTGCGGGCCCTGGACGTCGCCTTGGATGGGGACGCACTGGCCCGCCTGGATGAGATCTTCCCCGGCCCGAAGACGGCACCGGAAGACTACGCCTGGTGAGCGGCTTCAACGACGAGCTGCGGTGGCTGGCCCAATCCAAGGCCGGGTCGGGCACCGCTCCCCCGGCCGGGCTGCGCGTGCTGTTCCTGGGCGGCTCGGGGGTCATCAGCGCCGGCTCCGTGGCCCGTGCCGCGGCCCTGGGTTTTAACGTGACTGTGCTCAATCGCGGGGTCAGCGCCCGGCGTCCCGTTCCGGCCGGCGTCGAGCACCTCGTGGCGGATGTCCGGGACCCCGGCGCCGTGCGGCACGTCCTGGGCCGGCGGACCTTTGACGTGGTGGCCGACTTCCTGACGTTCACGGCCACGCAGGCCGCCTCGGCCGTGGAGCTGTTTGCGGGGCGTTGCCGGCAGTATATTTTCATCAGCTCGGCATCGGCCTACCAAAAGCCGCCCGCCAGTCTGCCCATCACGGAGTCCACGCCGCTGCGCAACCCGTTCTGGCAGTATGCGCGGGACAAGATTGCGTGCGAGGACGTGTTCACGGCGGCGTACCGGGAACTTGGTTTTCCCGTGGCCGTGGTGCGCCCGTCGCACACCTACGACGCCACGCGGCTGCCGCTGCTCTTTGGCTGGACCGATGTCCACCGCATGCGGGCGGGGCTGCCGGTGGTGGTCCACGGGGACGGGACGTCGCTGTGGACGCTGACCCACACGGCCGACTTCGCCGTCGGCTTCGTGGGGCTGTTCGCGCTGGACGCCGCGGTGGGCGGGAGCTTCACGATCACCTCCGACGAGGTGCTGCCGTGGGATGCCGTGTACCGGACCGTGGCCGCGGCGGCCGGTGTCGACGACGTGCGGCTGGTGCACGTGGCCAGCGACACCATCGCCGCGCAGGCGCCGGAGCTGGGCCCCGGGCTGCTGGGCGACAAGTCCCATTCGGTCATTTTCGACAATTCGAAAATCAAGGGGCTGGTGCCGGGCTTCCGAGCCCGCATCCCATATTCCGAGGGCGCCCGGCAGATCATGGCCTGGCACATCGGCCACCCGGAGGCGCGCGTGGTGGACCCGGTGCACATGGCACTTTCGGACAGGCTCGGCGCCTTGTAAGGGCGCCCCGGCAGGGAACGCAAAGGCACGCACATGCGAACGTAATGCCATATATTTTCCGCAAATGAGGATATAGACTCGCAGGATGGCACTTATCCGCGTTTCCGAGGCCGCCCGGTTCCTTGGTGTCAGTGACGACACCGTCCGGCGCTGGCTGGACAACGGCACCCTCCATGGCCAAAAGGACGGGCAGGGCCGCATCGTGATCGACGGGGTGGAACTGGCCGCTGCGGCCAAGTCGGCCTCACAGCTGCCCGATGACCCCACCGGCGTCGGCAGTTCCGCCCGGAACAGGTTCGTCGGCCTGGTCACCAACGTGACCCAGGACCTGGTCATGGCCCAGGTGGAACTGCAATGCGGCCCCTTCCGGGTGGTGTCCCTCATGAGCAGCGAGGCCGTCCGCGACCTCGGCCTGGAACCGGGCTCCGTGGCCACCGCCGTCGTCAAGTCCACCAATGTGATCATCGAGATTCCGCAAGGGGCCAAGCCATGACAAGAATTTTCCGCAAGCCTGCCGCCGCGGCCGCCCTCCTTTTGACGGTGTCCCTGGCCGCCTGTTCCGGGGGTGCCGCCGGGACGGGAACCACCGCCGCGCCGGGCAGCACGCCCGGACTCTCCGGCACCCTGACCGTCTTCGCCGCCGCATCGCTGAAGTCTACGTTCACCGACCTGGCCACCATCTTCGAAAAGGACAACCCCCGTGCCAAGGTTGCCCTGAGCTTTGACGGCTCCTCCACCCTGGTCAGCCAAATCACGCAGGGCGCCCCGGCAGACGTCTTCGCCTCGGCAGACCAGGCCAACATGGCCAAGCTCAGTGATGCCCGGCTGGTCGAAGGCACGCCGGCCATCTTCGCCACGAACATCCTGACCATGGTGGTGCCGCCCGACAACCCCGCCCACATCAAGACCTTTGCCGACCTCGCCAGGCCGGGTGTGAAGGTGGTGGTCTGCGCGGCACAGGTCCCCTGCGGTGCCGCCGCCAAGACGGACGAGGCGGCGGCCGGCGTCGTCGTGAAGCCGGTGAGCGAGGAACTGAACGTGACCAGCGTCCTGGGCAAGGTCACCTCGGGGGAGGCCGACGCCGGCCTGGTCTACGTCACCGACGCCGCCACGGCCGGTGACAAGGTCAAGGCCATCCCCTTGAAACTGGCCCGCCCCACCGTCAACAAATACCCGATCGCCGCGGTTGCCACATCGCAGAAGCAGGCCCTCGCCAAGGCCTTCCTGACCCTGGTCACGGGGCCGGCGGGTCGGAAGGTCCTCAGGGATGCCGGCTTTGGCACCCCGTAACCGCCCCTGGCAGTACCAGGCGGTGCCGCGGTGGGTATACGTTGTGGCGGCGGCCGGGGCGCTGTTCGTTCTGGTGCCGCTGGTGGGCATGGTGGCGAAGGTCAATTGGGGCAAGTTCATCCCACTCATCACCTCCCCATCCTCGCTGGACGCGCTGCTGCTGAGCCTGAAGACGGCATCGGCCAGCACGGCCCTGTGCATCATCTTCGGCGTTCCGCTGGCGCTGGTGCTGGCCCGGGCACAATTTCCCGGGCAGCGTATCCTGCGCGCACTGATCCTGCTGCCCCTGGTGGTGCCGCCCGTGGTGGGCGGGCTGGCGCTGCTGTACACCTTCGGCCGCGAGGGGCTGGTGGGCAGGTCGCTGACGGTCCTGGGCATTGACATCGCGTTTTCCACCACGGCCGTGGTCATGGCACAGGCGTTTGTGGCGCTGCCGTTTCTGGTGCTGAGCCTGGAGGGGACGCTGCGCACCGCCGGACAGAAGTACGAGGCCGTCGCCGCCACCCTCGGCGCCCGCCCCTC
This sequence comes from Arthrobacter sp. SDTb3-6, assembly GCF_013376095.1. Lineage (GTDB taxonomy): Bacteria > Actinomycetota > Actinomycetes > Actinomycetales > Micrococcaceae > Specibacter. The sequence goes on from NZ_JAAMFN010000003.1 coordinate 144,000, forward strand.
CACGGTGCTGCGCCGGATCACCGTGCCCCTGGTGCTTCCGGGCCTGCTCTCCGGCGCTGTGCTTTCCTTCGCCCGCAGCCTGGGCGAATTCGGCGCCACGCTCACCTTCGCCGGCAGCCTGCAGGGCGTCACCCGCACCCTGCCGCTGGAGATCTACCTCCAGCGCGAAACCGACCCCGACGCCGCGGTGGCGCTGTCCTTCCTGCTCATTGCCGTCGCCGTGGTGGTGGTGGCCCTCACGTACCGCGCGCCGCAGCAGCCCGCGCGCGTGCCCGAACCGACGGAAGCTGCTGCGCCATGACCCTGGAGGTGGACGCCACCGTCGCCGGGCGCCGCCTGGACATCTCGCTGCGCGTTGGTGCGGCCGAGACCGTCGCCGTCATGGGCCCCAATGGTGCGGGCAAGTCCTCCGTGGTGCAGCTCCTCGCCGGCCTCCTGCGGCCCGACGCCGGCCACGCCACCTTGGGCGGGCGCACCCTCTTCCGCACCGGCAGCCCGGGCCAATGGCTGCCGCCGCATGCCCGTGGCGTGGGGCTGCTGGCCCAGGAGCCGCTTCTCTTCCCGCACCTGAGCGTCCTGGACAACGTCGCCTTCGGGCCGCGCAGCCAAGGCGGCAGCCGGGCGGCGGCCGCAGCGGCGGCCCGGCACTGGCTCGGCGCGGTCGACGCCCTCCAGCTCGCCGGCCGCAAGCCCGGGCAGCTTTCCGGCGGCCAGGCCCAGCGCGTGGCCCTGGCCAGGTCGCTCGCCACCGAGCCCGAGCTGCTGCTGCTGGATGAGCCCATGGCCGCCCTGGACATCGACACGGCCCCGTTCCTGCGCAGCCTGCTCAAGCGAGTCCTGGCCGGCCGCAGTGCCGTCATAGTCACCCACCACGTGCTGGACGCGCTGATGCTCGCGGACCGGATCATCGTCATGGACCGCGGGCGCATCGTGGAGGAAGGCCCTACCGCCGCCATCCTGGCCCACCCGCGCAGTGGATTCGCCGCGTCGCTGGCCGGACTGAACGTCCTCACCGGTTCGCTCTCCGGGACCGGCGTGGTGACGCCCGACGCCGGACTGGTTGCCGGCCGCCTGGCCGGCGCCTTTGCGGACGGTGCGGCGGGCGGCGGCGTGGCAGCGGTGGGACGGGCGCAGGGTTTGGGGCCGTCCTACGCCGCCCCGGGGCCGGGCGGGGCCGATGGCATGGCCGCCTTCCCCCCGTCGGCCGTGTCGGTGTTCCTGGCGCCGCCCCAGGGAAGCCCGCGCAACTGCTTCCCGGTCACCGTGACGGAGCTGGAACCGCTCGGGGACCACATCCGGGTCCGCGCCGGGCGCCTGGCCGCGGACATCTCCCCCGCCGCGACCGCAGAGCTGCGGCTGGCGCCGGGCGCGCGGGTGTTCTTTGTGGTGAAGGCCGCCGAGGTGGCCATCTACCCGGCCTGACCGGCCGGCAGCCGCCCGAAACGGGTGCTCCAAGGAGGAAAGCCCCGGCCGTTCCCGGCCGGGGCTTTCCTCATCATGGTTGCGGGGACAGGATTTGAACCTGTGACCTCCGGGTTATGAGCCCGGCGAGCTACCGAACTGCTCCACCCCGCGTTGCGTCCTCAACAGTACATGTGAACGGGCGGATTCACCAACTCGGGCGGAAACCGGCCGGCCGGCGGGGTCCCGGCAGGCTCGACCAGCGGGGGTCTCGACCAGCGGGGTCCCGGCCGTCGGGGAACTACCGGTGCTTGAACCCGGCGGCACGCTTCTGGGTGAACGCGGCCATGCCTTCCTTCTGGTCCTCGGTGGCGAAGCAGGAGAAGATGAGGCGCCGCTCCAGGCGCACGCCTTCGGCCAGGGTCACCTCATAGGCGGCATTGACTGCCTCCTTCGCGGTCATGGCAACCGGCTTGGACATGGAGGCAATCAGTGCGGCCGTGGCCAGCGCATCCCCGAGCAGGGAGTCCACGGGAACCACGCGGGCCACGAGGCCGGCCTGCTCGGCCTCCACGGCGCCCATGACCCGCCCGGTCAGCACCATCTCCATGGCCTTGGCCTTGCCGATGGCACGGGTCAGCCGCTGTGAGCCGCCCATGCCCGGGATGACGCCAAGCTTGATTTCCGGCTGGCCGAACTTGGCGTTGTCTGCGGCGATGATGAAATCGGCAATCATGGCCAGTTCGCAGCCGCCGCCCAGGGCGTGCCCGGCGACGGCGGCCACCATCGGCGTGCGCACCCGGGCCAGCGCATCCCACGCGGAGAACCAGTCCAGCTGGTACATCTCCACGGAGGACTTTTCCGCCATTTCCTTGATGTCCGCACCGGCGGCGAAGGCCCGGGAGGAGCCGGTGATGACAATGGCGCCCACGCCGGGATCGGCGTCGAACGCCTGCGCGGCGGCCAGGATTTCCCGGCCCATGGCGTCGCTGAGGGCGTTGAGGGCCTCGGGCCGGTTGAGCGTGATCAGGCCGACCCGGCCGCGTTGTTCGGCCAGGATCAGGGTGTAGTCCGTCATATTAAAGATTTCCGTCCAGGTCAGGGTCCAAAAGGGGGTGGGTCAGGCGTCGGGGTCCAGCGCGGCCAGCCCCTCCGAGGCCTCCCGGATCGTGTTGATGATGCCGGAGAAGTCGGTGCCGGCGCCGCCGTTGAGCGAGAAGTGCCGGTAGATTTCCTCGGCGGCGCGGCCCATCGACGCGGCGGTGCCCGTGGCGTTGAGTGCCTCCACGGCCAGTCCCAGGTCCTTGGCCATGAGGGCGCCGGCAAATCCGGGCTGGTAGTCGCGGTTGGCGGGGCTGGTGGGCACCGGCCCGGGGACGGGGCAGTTGGTGGTCAGGGCCCAGCACTGCCCGGACGCGTTCGCGGCGACGTCGAACAGCGCCTGGTGTGTGAGCCCCAGCTTTTCGCCCAGGACAAACGCCTCACTGACGGCGATCATGGATACGCCCAGGATCATGTTGTTGCACACCTTGGCGGCCTGTCCGGCGCCGGCCCCGCCGCAGTGCACAATACGCTTGCCCATGACCTCGAAGATCTCCGCGGCATCGGCAAAGTCCCCCTCGGTTCCGCCCACCATGAACGTCAGCGTGCCCGCCTCGGCGCCCATGACCCCGCCGGACACCGGGGCGTCCAGGCTGTGGTGGCCGGCGTCCAGGGCCATCTTGTGCGCGGTGCGGGCGTCCTCGACCGCGATGGTGGAGCACTCCAGGAACAGCGAGCCCGGTTTGGCGGCCGCCAGCAGGCCGCCGCCGGGGCCGTCGCCCTCATAGGCGGCAAAGACGTGCCTGCCGGCGGGCAGCATGGTGATGACGACATCCGCCCCGGCGGCCGCCTCCGCGGACGATCCCGCCACCGCCACGCCTGCGGCTTGGGCGGCCTCCAGGGCGGCCGGGACGACGTCGAAGCCCGTCACCGAATACCCGGCCTTGACCAGGTTGGCCGCCATGGGCCCGCCCATGTGGCCCAGGCCGATGAAACCGATTGTCCTGCGTGCTGCCTCGCTGCTCATTGCACTGCCACCGATCCATTCCGTGCGTTTGCCAGGCCCAGTTCGTCCGGGCCCAGGTCCTCGAATATCGATTCCACCACTGCGGCCGGCACGTCCGCCAGGGCGGCCGGCTGCCAGGCGGGGTTGCGGTCCTTGTCCACCAGCTGTGCCCTGATCCCCTCGGCGAAGTCGGGCCAGCGCAGGGCCCGCAGCGACACCCGAAGTTCCTGGTCCAGCACCTCCTCCAGCGATCCCAGCGCCCGGGCCCGGCGCAGTGCCTCCAGCGTGACCGTCACCGCGGTGGGCGACTTGGCGAGGATGGTTGCCGCCGCCTTCTCAGCTTCCGGAACGCCCGAGCCGGCCAACCGCTTGACGATGGCGCCGGCGTCGGCCGCGGAATAGGCCGCGTCAATCCAGTCGCGGGCGTTGATCAGCGCGGATTCCGGCGGTTCCTGCCCATGGCGTGCGACGGCGGAGCTTGCGTTGCGCTCGGCCAGCTCGGCCGCCAGCGTGGGCAGCAGGGAGGAGTCAAGGAAGTAGTCGGCCAGGCCCATGGCAATGGCGTCCGCGCCGCTGACCATGCTTCCGGTGAGCCCGGCGTGCGTGCCAAGTTCCCCCGGGGCGCGGGAGAGCAGGTACGTCCCGCCAACGTCCGGGACAAAGCCGATGCCCGTTTCCGGCATGCCGATCCGGGACCGTTCGGTGACCACCCGGTGCGAGGCGTGCGCGGAAATGCCCACACCGCCGCCAAGCACCACGCCGTCCATGAACGCCACCACCGGTTTGGGATAGCGCTTGATGCGGGCGTTGAGGTGGTATTCATCGCGCCAGAACTGCTCGCTCTGGTGCCCGCCGGTGCGCGCGTCGTGGTAGATCGAGACGATGTCGCCGCCGGCACACAGGCCCCGCCCGCCGGCACCCGAGATGAGCACGGTGGCCACGGCGTCGTCCTTTTCCCAGGCGTCCAGCGCGGCCGCCACGGCCAGGACCATGCCGTGGTTGAGGGCATTCATGGCCTGCGGCCGGTTCAGCACCAGGTGGCCCAAGTGCCCTGTGCGCTGGACCAGGACGTCGTTGTCGTTCATCTGGGGGTCCTCCATGTTCCAGTCTCCATTACCTAGTCCTCGACCGCCAGCCGGCCCACTATCAGCCGCATGATCTCATTGCTGCCCTCCAGGATCTGGTGGACGCGCAGGTCGCGGACAATCTTTTCCAGCCCGTACTCGGAGAGGTAGCCGTAGCCTCCGTGGAGTTGCAGGGCCTGGTTGGCGACGTGGAATCCGGCGTCGGTGGCCACCCGTTTGGCCATGGCGCACAGCTTCACGGTGTCCGGGTCGCCGGTTTCCAAGGCCGCCGCGGCGCGCAGCAGCATGGTGCGGGCGGTTTCCAGTTCCGTGTCCATGTCCGCCAGTTCAAAGAGCAGGTGCTGCTGCTTGATGAGCGGGCCGCCAAAGGCCTGCCGTTCCTTGAGGTACGCCACCGACTTGTCGAAGGCGGCCCGTCCGCCGCCCAGCGAGCAGGCACCTATGTTCACCCGGCCCCCGTTGAGGCCCTTCATGGCAATCGTGAAGCCGTCGCCTTCCCTGCCCAGCCGGTTCGTGACGGGCACCCTGACGTCTTCGAAGACCACCTGACGGGTGGGCTGGGCACGCCAGCCCATCTTCTTTTCCTCGGCGCCGAAGGACAGGCCCGGCGTGCCGTCCGGGACGACGATGGCCGTAATGCCGTGGCTGCCGTTGTCCTGGGTGCGGGCCATGACAATGTAGAGGGCCGAGGAGCCGGCTCCCGAGATGAACTGCTTGGTGCCGTTGATGACGTAATGGTCGCCGTCGCGCACGGCCCGCGTGGACAGGGCGGCTGCGTCGGAGCCGACCCCGGGCTCGGTCAGGCAGTAGCTGCCCAGGTCGGTCATGGCGGTCAGCCCGGGCAGCCAGGCGGCCCGCTGGGTGTCGTTGCCGAAGGCGTCCACCATCCAGGCCACCATGTTGTGGATGGAGATGTAGGCGGCGATGGACGGGTCTGCGGCGGCCAGTTCCTCAAAGATCAGCACGGCGTCGGTGCGGGTCATCCCGGAGCCGCCATAGTCCTCCGCCACGTAGATGCCGCCCATGCCCAGCGTGCCCGCCTCGGCCAGCACGTCCACGGGGAAGTGCTTGGCCTCGTCCCATTCGCCGGCGTGCGGTGCCAGCGCCGTGGTGGCGAAGTCACGCACCATCGCCACGATGGACTGCTGGTCTTCGGTGAGGTTTTCCATGGCGTCTCCCTTGACTTTCCCGGGCCGGCAGGCCGGCCCGTCCTCGTGTCCTGCCCGGCGCGGGTGGGCCGGGCGGGCAGCTTACTTGGTGACCTTCCCGGTCAGTGAGGCGATGGGCCGCAGGAACAGGGGCCGGGCGGCGAACCACGCCCCGGCGGTGACGAGCAGGGACAGGGCAAAGATGCCAAAGCCCCACCAGTTGACCACGTCGCTGGAGCCGTACATGTGGTTGAGGTTGCGCAGTGCGCCGGTGGCCAGCACCAGCGTCACGTGCACAATGATGAACAGGACAAAGTAGATCATGACGGGGAAGTGCACCTTCCGGGCCAGCTCGATGGGGTAGAACTTGTTCAGCGTGCGGGCGTTTTTGGGCCAGGCCCCGGACATGCGGATGCCGGTGAGGATGGCCAGCGGGGCCGCGATGAACACGGTGGCGAAGTAGGTCAGCAGCTGCAGGGAGTTGTAGTTCACCCAGCCGTCCTCCATGGGCCAGTCCAGCGAGAGGTATTGCAGTCCGGCGGAAATGGCGTTGGGGAACACGTCCCAGGTGGTGGGCACAATGCGCAGCCACTGTCCGGTGGCAAAAATGACGATGATGAAGATCAGGCCGTTAAGCACCCACAGTGCGTCCAGGCTCAGGTGGAACCACAGGTCCAGGCTGATCTTCGTCGGCGCGTTCTTCGTCCTGATGAAGCCCTTGTTGTTGCGGATCCAGTGCGCGGGCGGCCGCTTGGAGGTGCGCACCTGCCAGCCGGAGCGGATGATCAGCACAATGAAGAACATGTTCAAAAAGTGCTGCCAGCCCAGCCACGCCGGGAAACCGACCGGGGTGGTGGCCGGCAGTTCCGACTGCCCCGGGTAGGCTGTCATCCACGTCTTCACGGCGTCCAGGCCGGTGAACCAGCGGGCGGCCAGCACCAGGACCAACAGTCCGATCACAATGGCGCCGGCAACTATGGCGGGTGTGGCCCACTTGTTCCCGGCCAGCTTCTTCGTGGGGGTCGACATGGATCCTCATACCTCTTTCAAGAACGTTCCTGCTGCCACACTAACCCGCAAACGGCCGGTGGCATTCACCGTCCCTTTGTAACAGGCGGGAGGGCGAACCCGGCAGCCGGCCGTAACAGGCGTTTGCGTGCTACTGCGGGCGGGCCGCCAGCGCATCGATCAACTGCGGCACCACCTTGAACACGTCGCCCACAATGCCGAAGTCGGCCACATCGAAGATGGGGCTTTCCCCGTCCTTGTTGATGGCCACGATGGTCTTGGCGGTCTGCATGCCGGCCCGGTGCTGGATGGCGCCGGAGATGCCCAGCGCAATGTAGAGCTGGGGCGAGACGCTCACGCCGGTCTGCCCCACCTGGGCCGTCTGCTCCACGTAGCCGGCGTCGACGGCGGCCCGCGAGGCGCCGACCGCCGCGCCGAGGGCGTCGGCCAGCTGCTCCACGAGCACGAAGTTCTCCTTCGAGCCGAGTCCGCGTCCACCGGAAACCACTGTCTTGGCGCCGCGCAGCTCGGGCCGGCCGGCCGCGGCGGGGGCGTCGTTGACGGCGTCGACCCGGGCGCCGGCGGCGGGGCCCAGCTCCACGGTGGCAACTTCCGGTGTTGCTGCCGGTGCGGTGCCCTCGATGGCGCCCTGGCGCAGCGTGATGACGGGCAGCCCGCCCTCCACCGCCGATTCGACGTCGTAGCTGCCGCCAAACACGGAGTGTCCGGCCACGACGCGGTCCCCGTCGAGGCGCACGGAGACGGCGTCGGCCAACAGCGCCCCGCCGGTCCGCACGGCGAGCCGGGCGGCAGCCTCGCGGCCGTCCACGGAGTTGGCGGCCAGCACGGCGCCGGGTGCCAGCGCAGCCACCGCCTGCCCCAGGGCGTCCACGGCCGGGGTGCCAAGCACGGAGGCCGCGTCCGGGCCCACGGCCTGGTACACGACGGCCGCGCCCAGCCCGCCCAGGTGGGCGACGACGTCGTCCGCCAGGTTGGCGGGGGCCGCCACCACGGCCACGGGCGTGCCGAGCGACGCGGCGGCCGCCAGCAGCCCCCGGGCCGATCCGGCCACGGCGCCCTGGTGGGTCAGTTCAATCAATGCCAGTATGTTCGCCATGCCCAGCCTTTCCTAGACCAAACGGTTTTCAACGAGGTAGTCCGCCAGCAGCGTGCCGGCATTGCCTTCATCCACAATCTTGGTTCCGGCGGTGCGCGCCGGGCGCTCGCTGTGGGAGACGATGACGGTGTGCGCCGGGGTGGCCGGCACGTCCAGGTCCGACAGCGAGAGCGTGGCGACGGGCTTGCGCTTGGCCGTCAGGATGCCCTTGAAGTTCGGGAAGCGTGCCTCGGCACTGCGTTCGGTGACCGTCACGACGGCGGGCAGCGCGGCACTGACGCTCAGCGTGCCCGATTCCCCCTGCCGCTCCCCGGAGACCTTGCCGGGAGCCAGTTCCAGGGAGGCGAGGGAGCCCACCAGAGGCAGGCCCAGGTGCTCGGCCACCATGGCCGGGACCACGCCGCCGCGGCCGTCGGTGGATTCATTTCCGGCGACGATGACATCCGCCCCGGCGCCCTTGAGCGCTGCGGCGAGCACGGCGGCCGTGCGGGCGGCATCGGCCCCGGCCAGGGAGCCGTCCAGGATGTGGATGCCGGAATCGGCCCCCATGGACAGCGCCTTGCGGATCGCCTTGGCGGCCTCTTCGGGGCCCATGGCCAGCACCACGACCTCGGTGGACTTGTCGCCGTCCTTCACGCGGAGGGCGGTTTCCAGGGCCCGTTCGTTGATTTCATCGACAATGTTGTCCCCCGCGTCGCGGTTGAGCCACCCGGTGGCGGGGTCAAGCGTGCGTTCGTCCGCCGTGTCCGGCACCTGTTTGATCAGGACGACGATCTTCATGGACAGCCCCTTCGCGTAGAAAGTGTTCTGCGGCCAGATTACTAGGAACTGCTAGCATTTACTAGGTACCCCGAGTAAATTGTTGCTGGGGCGCCAAGGCCCCGGAAGTGCCGCCGCGAGGAAGGACATGCCATGCCAGCCGCAGCCCCGCTGCCCATGGATCCGATCGCGGAGGCCCGGCGGCAATGGATAGCCCACGGCTGGGCCGACGCTGCCGACGGAATGGCAGCGTTCTCATCCGTGATGCGGGCCCACCAGCTCATGTACAGCAGGGTCGACGCCGTGCTCAAGCCGCTGGGACTGTCCTATGCACGGCTGGAGTTGTTGCGGCTGCTGTCCTTCACCCGCGGCGGCGCCCTGCCGATGGCCAGTGCCAGCGCGCGCCTGCAGGTGCACCCCACGAGCATCACCAACGTGGTGGACCGGCTCGAGCGCGACGGCTTTGTGCGCCGGGAAGCACACCCCACCGACGGCCGGGCCACGCTGGTGGTGCTGACCCCCGCCGGCCGGATGCTGGTGGAGCAGGCCACCGGGGTGCTCAACGAACAAGTCTTTGAACAACCCGGCATCCCGGCGGAGGAACTGCGCAGCATGACGGGGATCCTGGCCCGCTTCCGCCGCGCCGCCGGCGACTTCACCGATCCCGCGCCGCCCCCGGACCCCCTGTAGGCGCCCCTGCCGCCGGATGCTAACGGCCCTTGAATTCCGCCGGGCGGCGCTCCCCCAGCGCCGCGACGGCCTCCACCAGGTCCCCGCTGTGCAGGAAGGCGGAGTTCCACAGGGCCACGTGCCGCAGGCCGCGGGCGATGCGTTCCTCGCGGTCCTCGTTCAAAACGGCCTTGGTACCGGCAACGGCCAGCGGCGAATTGGCAGCCATCTGCCCGGCGAGGTCCAAGGCGGCGGCCAGGAGCGAATCCGCATTCGGGTGGACGTCATTGACGAGGCCGATTTTTTCCGCGCGGTCCGCTGCAATGTCCTTCCCGGTCAGGGCCAGCTCACGCAGATGGCCCTCGCCGATGACGCCCCGGAGCCGCTGCAGGCTGCCGACGTCGGCCACGATGGCCAGCCTGGCCTCCCGGATGCTGAACTTTGCCTCCGCAGAGGCCAGCCGGACGTCGGCTGCGCTGATGAGGTCCACGCCACCGCCGATGCACCAGCCGGAAACGGCGGCAATGACCGGCTTGCGGCACGCCGCGACGGCCGTGACGCCGTCCTGCAGCCGGCCGATCTGCCGCAGCAGCGCGCTGCGGGCTGCTGCGGTGGGACCGCCCGCGGCGCCGAGTTCCGCGAGCCAGGGGCCGAGGACCTCCTGCACGTCCAGTCCCACGCTGAAGTGGTTCCCCGTGCCGGTGAGGACTACGGCGCGGACGGCTTCGTCGGCGTCGAGCGCGGCAAAAAGGCGCGGCAGCTCCTCCCAAAAGTCCAGGCCCATCATGTTGCCGCGGCCCGGACCGGCCAGCCGGACGACGGCGGTCCCCGGCACGGGGGCCTGCTCCGCCGTAAACGCCTTCCAGGCCGTGGTGAAGGCCGTGCCTGCAGGAGCGCCGGCCATCAGTACGCTTCCCCCTTCTCCGCCTTCGCCACCAGCGACGCCGGCGGCAGGAAGCGGTCCCCGTACCGGGCCGCCAGCTCACGGGACCTGGCCACAAAACCCGGCAGGCCGCCGCGGTACCCGTTCATGTACTGGATGACGCCGCCGGTCCAGCCGGGGAAGCCGATGCCCAGGATGGAACCGATGTTGGCGTCCTCCACGCTGCGCAGCACGCCCTCATCCAGGCATTTGACGGTTTCCAGGGACTCCGCAAAGAGCATGCGTTCCATCATGTCCACGAACGGGATCTCCCTGGTGCCGCCCCAGGTTGCCGCCAGGCCCTCCCAGAGGCCGGTCCGGTGGCCGCCTTCGTAGTTGTGGAATCCTGCGCCGCCCAGCTTGCCCGTGCGCCCGAACTCCCCGACCATCCGGTCCACGAGTCCGTAGGCGGGGTGGGGCTGGTACTTTTGCCGGCCGTCGTCGTGCTCCAGGCCCGCCTTGGTCTCCTGGTGGATCTTGGACAGCAGGGTCAGGTTCAGCTCGTCGGCCAGCTGCAGCGGCGGGGCCGGGTAGCCCGCCTGGGCACCGGCCTGCTCCACGGAGACCGCACTGATGCCTTCGCCGACCATGCCGATGGCCTCGTTCAGGAACGTGCCGATGACGCGGCTGGTGAAGAAGCCGCGGGAATCGTTGACCACGATGGGGGTCTTGCCGATCTGCCGGGCGATGTCGAAGGCACGGGCCAGGGTCTCGCCGGAGGTGCTATTGCCGGCGATGATTTCCAGCAGCGGCATCTTTTCCACCGGGGAGAAGAAGTGCAGGCCAATGAAGTTCGCCTGGTCCTCCACCCCCGCGGCCAGCTCGGTGATGGGCAGCGAGGAGGTGTTGGTGCCCAGGACGGCGCCGTCCGCCACCAGGCCTTCAATCTCCTGGAACGCCTGCTGCTTGACGCCCACGTCTTCAAACACGGCCTCGATGACCAGGTCGGCGCCGGCCACGTCCGCAGCGGTTGCCGTGGGCGTGATCCTGGCCAGCAGGGCCTCCGCCTCCGCCTGGGAGGTCTTGCCGCGGGCCACGGCCTTCCCGGCGAGCGTGCGCGAATGGGCCTTGCCGCGTTCGGCCGCCTCCAGCGTGACATCCTTGAGCACCACGTCCATGCCACCGCGGGCACACACGTAGGCGATGCCGGCGCCCATCATGCCGGCACCGAGCACGGCCACCTTCCTGGCGGTGTGTTTTTCAAAACCCGCCGGGCGGCTGCCGCCGGCGTTGATGTGGGCCATGTCGAAGAAAAACGCCTTGATCATGTTGGTGGAGACCTGCCCGGCCGCGACTTCCACGAAGTAGCGCGATTCCATCTCCAGGGCCGTGTCGATGTCCACCTGCGTGCTTTCGACGGCGGCCGCCAGGATGGCGCGCGGGGCCGGGTAGTTCGCGCCCATCAACTGCTTGCGCAGGTTGGCCGGGAAGCTTGGGAGGTTCGCGGCAAAGGCGGGGGTGGCCGGGGTGCCGCCGGGAATCCGGTAGCCGGGCACGTCGTAGGGCTGGACGGCCTCCGGGTGGGCGGCGATCCAAGCCTTGGCGGCCGGTATGAGCTCGTCCACGGTGTCCACCACCTCGTCCAGCAGGCCGAGGTCCAGGGCCTCGCGCGGCGTGTGGCGCCGGCCCTGCAGCAGCACCTTGGTGAGGGCTCCGGCCACGCCCATGAGGCGCACGGTGCGCACGATCCCGCCGCCGCCGGGCAGCAGTCCCAGGGTGACCTCGGGCAGGCCGATCACGGAGCCGCGGGTGTCCGCGGCGATCCGGTGGTGGGCGGCCAGTGCAATTTCCAGCCCGCCGCCCAGCGCTGCTCCGTTGAGGGCCGCCACGACGGGCCGGCCCAGCGTTTCCAGCTGCCGCAGCGGGGCCTTGATGGCCTGTCCGAGGGCGAAGACCCTTTCGGCGTCGCCGGGCCCTGCCTTGACGAGGTCGTTCAGGTCGCCGCCGGCGAAGAACGTCTTTTTGGCGGAGGTGAGGATGACGCCGGTGATGGACTCCCTTTCGGCCGCCAGCCGAGCCACGGCGGCCTGCATGGAGGCGCTGTAGGCCTCGTTCATGGTGTTGGCCGACTGCCCGGGATCGTCGATGGTGAGGATGACGACGCCGTCGGCGTCCTGGTCCCAGCGGATGGTGTTCTTGGTGTCAGTCACTTCGTCAAACCCTCTCGATCAAGGTGGCCACGCCCATGCCGCCGCCAATGCAAAGCGTGATGACCGCGCGCCGGGCACTGCGGCGTTCCAGTTCGTCCATGACGGTGCCCAGGATCATGGCGCCGGTGGCGCCCAGCGGATGGCCCATGGCGATGGCGCCGCCGTTCACGTTGAGTTTTTCCTCCGGTATGCCCAGGTCCTTTTGGAACTTCAGCACGACGGCGGCGAACGCCTCGTTGATCTCGAACAAGTCAATGTCGTCCACCGCCAGGCCGGCCGTTTTGAGGAGCTTTTCGGTGGCCGGGGTGGGTCCGGTGAGCATGATGGTGGGGTCCGCCCCGGAGGTGGCCGTCGCGACAATCCTGGCGCGCGGCGCCAGGCCCAGCCGCTCCCCCATCGCCGCGCTGCCCACCAGCACCAGGGCCGCGCCGTCGACAATGCCGGACGAGTTGGCGGCTGTGTGGACGTGGTTGATGCGCTCCACGTTGTGGAACTTTTGCAGGGCGACGGCGTCAAAGCCGCCGGCATCGCCCATGGCCGCAAACGACGGCTTGAGGGCCGCCAGGGATTCCACCGTGGAATCGGGGCGCATGTGCTCGTCCCGGTCCAGGACCACCAGGCCGTTGCGGTCGCGGACGGGGATCACCGAGTGGGCAAAGCGGCCCTCCCGCCACGCCTGGGCGGCCAGTTCCTGCGAGCGCACGGCGTAGCTGTCCACGTCGGTGCGGCTGAAGCCCTCAATCGTGGCAATCAGGTCCGCGCCCACGCCCTGCGGCACAAAGTAGGTGTCGTAGTTGGTGGCCGGGTCCATGGCCCAGGCGCCGCCGTCCGAGCCGATGGGCACCCGGGACATGGACTCCACGCCGCCGGCGATGATCAGCTGGTCCCAGCCGGAGAGCACCTTTTGGGCGGCCGTGTTGACGGCCTCCAGGCCGGAGGCACAGAACCTGTTGAGCTGCAGGCCGGCGACGGTGTTGGGCATGCCGGCGGCCAGGGCGGCTGTGCGGGCAATGTCGGCGCCCTGGTCCCCGATGGGCGAGACGACGCCCAGGATGAGGTCGTCAATGAGGTTCTCATCGAGTCCGGGGTGGCGTTTTCGCAGTTCGTGGATCAGGCCCACCACGAGGTCGATCGGCTTGGTCCCATGCAAGGACCCCTTCTTGCCGCGGCCCCGCGGGGTCCTGATGGCGTCATAGAGGTACGCTTCCGGTGCAGCTTGTTCGTGCACGTTTTTTCCTTCCCTGGTGGCGCCGGCCGGTGGAAAACGCACCGGTTGACATAAGGCCAATGCTTCAGAACTATTGACAGCGTGTCAATAGTTCCGCAGGATTTCAGGATGAGGAGGTCCCCATGAGCAGTTGCACGGCCATCAGCACTGCGGTGCCGGACGGCATTGCCACCATTGCAGTCCCCCGTACCTGCCGAGAGGCCTGGCGGGGGAAGGACCCTGCGCCGTGAACCGCCCCGACCCGGCCCGGCCGCCGGCCCGGACCGCCCGGGACGGTGAGGTTCCCGGCGTCGGCCCCTCCCCTGCCGGGACCCGGCCGACGCGGCAGCGGCTCAGCCCGGACGAGCGCCGCAGGCAAATCTTCGCCTGCGCCCAGCGGCTGTTTAGTGAGCGCCGGTACGAGGACGTTTCGACCACGGACATCGCTGCCGCAGCCGGCGTGGCGCGGGGCCTGGTGAACCACTATTTTGGCAACAAGCGCGGGCTGTACCTGGAAGTCGTCCGGCTGAACTCGACCGTGCCCGCGCTGGCAGTCGCCACCCTTCCGGCCGGGACGCTGCAGGAGCGGATCGACGCGTCCGTCACGTGGTTCCTGGACACCCTGCAAGCCAACGGCGGGACATGGCTGGCCCTTGGTTCCGGGGGCATGGGCCGCGACGCCGATGTGGAGCGCATCCTGGTCAAGGCCGAGGACGACTCGGTGGAACGGCTCATGGAGGCCATGGGCCTGGACCGGGGCGGCGCGGGGCAGGACCAGGCCCGTGCACTGCTGCGCGTGTACGCCCAGCTGGCACGCAGCGGCGCGCGGGAATGGCTGCTGCGCAAATCCCTGGGACGGGGGCAGGTCCATGCGCTGCTGGCCGGGACGCTGATGGTGGTGGTCCGCGAAGCCGTGCCGGCCGTCGGGGTGTGACCGGGCACCTGCACGGCGGGCGAGCCGGTCCCGGACAGGTGGTCAGCGGTCCAGGTAGAAGTCCGGCATCAGCTCCGCGGACGCCTCCACGGCGTAGGGGGAAAAGTCGGTGGTGCCGCGGGACCGCAGCAGGTCCTCGTCGATGATGACCTGCCCCGTCAGTTCGCGGCTGGGTGTGGTGAGAATGGCGTGGGCGGCATCGGCCACGATTTCCGGCCTGCGCGAGCGCCGCTCCATGTCAGGCCCGCCCAGGATGTTCGCCACGGCCGCCGTGGCAATGGTGGTGCGAGGCCACAACGCGTTCGAGGCGACGCCGGCTTCGGCAAATTCGGCGGCAAAGGACAGCGCACAGAGCGTCATGCCGTACTTGGACAACGTGTAGGCGGGATGGCTGCCCAGCCACTTGGGGTCCAGGTTCAGCGGCGGGCTGAGGGTCAGGATGTGCGGGTTGTCCGCGTGGAGCAGGTGCGGCAGGGCGGCCCGCGTGAGCAGGTACGTGCCCCGGGTGTTGACGTCCTGCATCAGGTCGTAGCGCTTGGGTGTCAGCTCCAGGGTGCCGGCCAAGGTGAGCACGCTGGCGTTGTTGAGCACCATGTCGATGCCGCCGAACGCCGTCACGGCACCTTCGACGGCGCGCGAGATGGCCTCGTCGCTGCGCACATCCCCGACGATGGGCAACACACGTCCGCCGGCCGCCTCGATGGCAGCTGCCGCCGTGTGGATGGTGCCTTCCAGGCGGGGGTTTGGCTTGTCCGTCTTGGCAATCAGCACCACGTTGGCACCGTCGCGGGCGGCCCGCAGGGCGATCGCCAGGCCGATTCCGCGGGAACCACCGGACATGAGCAGGGTCCTGCCGGCCAGGCTGCCGGGATGCTGCGTGGGGGATGCTTCGGATGCCATGGTGCCAGGTCCTTCCGTCACGGCCGTTTCCGCCCACTGTACTCCGCCGGGGACGCCGGGCCCCGGGAGTCAGGACGCCACTTCTTCAACCCGGATGCGCGTTAATGCAGTGAAGTCCCCGGTCCGAGGACCGGGGACTTCACTTTGGAGTTGCGGGGACAGGATTTGAACCTGTGACCTCCGGGTTATGAGCCCGGCGAGCTACCGAACTGCTCCACCCCGCGATGTGTCCTTAACATTACCCCGGGGCCGGCAGGGCGCAAAATCCGGGGCACGTGACGTTCGTCGCGTGCCCCGGACCCCCGCTACGGCTTGGCCGTGGGTGACGGCTTCGCAGTGGCCGACGGCGTTGCCCCCGCCTTCGGGGCGGCGCCCTCGGCCGCGATGGCGGCGTTGAGCGCGGACTGCAGCGCCTTCTGCGCCACGCCGTAGGCGGCAAAGTCGCCCTTGGTCAGCGCGGCCTGGCTGTCCTTCATGGCCTGGCTGGCATCGTTGAGTGCCTTGGCCAGCGCCGGGTTGGTGCTGCCCACCGCGCCTTCCGTGGAGCTGCCCGCCGTGCCGGCTTCCTTCTGGACGTTGGCGTCACCGGCCGAGGCGCCGGAGTTGCCGCCAAAGAGCTGGTCCAGGGCATCGTTCAGCGTGGCCGCGTAGCCGATCTTGTTGCCAAAGGCGACCAGGACGCGCTGCAGGGTGGGGTACGACGTCGAACCCGTCGACTGCACGTACACGGGCTGGACGTAGAGCAGGCCGCCGCCCATGGGAAGTGTCAACAGGTTGCCGTTGATGACGTCGGACTGGCCCAGCTTCAGCACGTTCAACTGCTCGGAGACCGTGGGGTCGGACTGGAAGGTGTTTTGGACCTGCCCGGGACCGGGCACCTGCGTGTCCACAGGCAGCTCCAGAAGTTGCAGCTTGCCGTAGTCGGGGCTCTTGACGCCCTTCACATCACCGGCGTCGCCGTTGGCGGCCATGAAGCCGTAGAGGATGTTGCGTGATTCGGTGCCTTGGATCTCCTGCGGGATGAAATCGGTGGTCAGGGAGAAGGCCGTCTTGTCCTGGCCCGGCATTTGCAGCGACAGGTAGTATGGCGGCTGCTTGTCCACGGTCTTGGTGGTGGGATCATCCGGCACGCTCCAGGCTTCCTGGTTTGCGTAGAACTTTCCGGCGTCCGTCACGTGGTAGCGGCCCAACAGTTCGCGCTGGACCTTGAACAGGTCCTCCGGGTAGCGCACGTGGGACATCAGGGCCCCGGACATTTCCGTGTACGGCTTGACCGTGGCCGGGAAGACCTTCTCCCAGGCCTTCAGGATCGGATCCTGCGTGTCCCACGCATACAGGTCAACGGATCCGTCATAGGCGTCAACCGTCGCCTTGACCGAATTCCGGATGTAGTTGATGGAGGCGTTGGGCAGCGCCGCCACCCCGCCGTTGTTGGTGAGGGAGTCCGTGGTGGCCTCCTGCAGCTGCTGCTGCTGCGAGTACGGGTAGTACGAGCTGGTGGTGTAGCCGTCCACAATCCACTTGACCCGCCCGTCGATGATGGCAGGGTAGGGGTTGCCGTCAATGGTCAGGTACGGTGCCACCTGGGCCACGCGGCTGGCCGGGTCCCGGTTGTACAGGATCTGCGACTGGTTGTTGACGCCGTTGGTCAGCAGCAGGTCCGAGGACTGGAACTTCATGGCATACATCAACCGGTTGAACCAGTTGCCCAGCGACGGGCCGCCGTTTCCGGCGAACGTCGTCATGGATTCCCCGGAGGTGTCGGCGGCATCCTTCGACGTCGGGGTGGACCCTTGCGGCCGGTCCAGCTCCACCGGGGTGGCGCCCTTCGGGGCCCCGACGATGGAATAGTCGGTCATCGACGGGCTGAAGTAGATGCGCGGCTGGTAGCTGGTGTCGGTGCCCAGCACGCCCGTGGAGGGCACGCCGGACTGCATGAACACGGGCTTGCCGTCCGAGGTCACGGTGTTGCCGTAGGCTGCCACCACGCCGTAGCCGTGCGTGTAGACGAGGTGCTGGTTGTACCAGCTCTGCTGACCCGGATTGATGCCGTTCGGGTTCAGTTCGCGCACGGCAATCACGGCGTCCTGGACCTTGCCGTCAATCGTGTAGCGGTCAACGTTGAGGGTCTTGGGGAACTCGTAATAGGGGCGGTACTGTTCCAGCTGGGCGAACGTGGAGGAAATCAGGTTCGGGTCCAGCAGGCGGATGCTGGCCACCGTGGAAGCGTCCTTGCGCAGGGCGCCGGGCGTCGCCGTCGTCGTGGCGTTGTACGGGGTGACTTCCATGCCGGAGAGCCCGTAGGCCTGCCGGGTGAAATCAATGTTGCGCGTAATGTAGGGCGCCTCCACGGTGCCTTCGGTGGGCCGGACCTGCGTGTACTGGATGGCCCAGGGGTAGATGCCGCCCGCGACGATGGCGGTGATGATCAGCATGCCGGTGCCGATCAGGGGCAGCTTCCAGCGGCCGATGAAGGCGGCCACCACAAAGAGGACGGCCACGATCACGGCGGCCACGGCCAGGATGGCCTTGGTGGGGATGACGGCGTTGACGTCCGTGTACATGGCCCCGGCCCGGTAGCCGCCGTTGTTTTGCAGCGTGCCGTAGGTGTCGAGCCAGAAGTTGATGCCCAGCAGGACCAGGAACACCGCGGCGAGGACCGCCATGTGGATCTGTGCGGCCCGGGAGGTGAAGACGCCGTGCTCGGCCAGGCGGACGGCGCCATACAGGTAATGGGTCAGCAGGCCGGCGATGAAGGCGACGACGGTGACGCTGATCAGCAGGCCCGTGACGAAGCCGAGGAACGGCAGCGTGTTGGTATAGAAGCTGATGTCCAGACCAAACTGGGGGTCCTTCTCGCCAAACGGAAACCGGTACAGGAACAGCATCACCTTGTCCCACTGGGCCATGGCCGCGGTGCCGGCAAACAGCCCGAAGACCACGGGTACGCCCACCATCACCACGCGGCGGACAGGCTCCAGCTGTGCCTGGTACCGGTTGAGGTTGTCATCGCGCTGGTTGTCCGGCGCGTAGACGGGCCTGGCCCGGTAGGCCGCCCTGATGGAGAAGTACACGCCGGCGCCCATAATGACGAACCCCGCAGCGAAGATCAGCAGCTTGGCAAGCTTTTCACGCCAAAAGACCGTGGAGAAGCCAAGCTGGCCGAACCAGAGCATGTCGGTGTAGAGGCCGGCAAAAATCACCAGCGCAATGACCAGGACCACCACGATGATGATGGTGGGCAGCAGCGCGCTGCGGCGTCTTGGCCTGACGGTATTGTGCGGCGAAGGGGCTGGGCGGGATGTCACTCGTACCTCTATTTGCTGTTTATTGGTTTTTGGGTGTTGCCGGTGCGGTGCTGCTCCCGGCACTGCTGCCAGGTCCTATTGCTGCCACGAACGGCCCCACGGCGAAGTTCCCCCCGAGTCCCAATCGTTATTTACACGTGGGCAGGGTGGAACTTTCCGTACCGGTCCCAATGGCGGACACGGCGGCGTACGCTTCCTTCAGCGTAGCGACTTTGACGACGTGAAGCCCGTTGGGGACGTGTCCGACCACGTCTGAACAGTTCGCTGCCGGCGCCAGGAAGTAGTCGGCGCCGGCATTGCGGGCCCCGACCATCTTTTGGGCGATGCCGCCAATGGCACCCACATTGCCTTCCGGGTCAATGGTGCCGGTGCCGGCGAAATGCTTCCCGCCGGTCATCTCGCCCTTGGTGAGCGTGTCAATGGTGCCCAGGGCAAACATCATGCCCGCGCTCGGCCCGCCAATGTTGCTCAGCGTGATGTTCACCGTAAAGGGGAAGGTGAACCTGTTCTGCAGGGCGATCCCCAGC
Organism: Arthrobacter sp. SDTb3-6; assembly: GCF_013376095.1. GTDB lineage: Bacteria > Actinomycetota > Actinomycetes > Actinomycetales > Micrococcaceae > Specibacter. Next base: position 163,182 of record NZ_JAAMFN010000003.1, read on the forward strand.
AGGTACTTGCCGTCCTTGTTGGCGCGCGGGGTGACCGCGACGGTCTTCTCCGCCCCGTTGCGCAGCACCTTGACAGCCACTGGCGTGCCTTTCCCGGCGGCCAGCACATCCTGGATCACGGGCAGCCCGGTGACGGCCTTGCCGCCGATGGTGAGCAGGACGTCGTCGGGCTTGAGGATTCCGGCAGACGCGCCGTCAGCCGGGACCGAGGCGATGGCCAGGGTGGTCTTGTAGGGGATGCCCAGGAGCGTGAACGCGGCGGCGGTGGCGTTTTCCTGGGATCCGGTCATGGCCGCGGTATTTTCGCTGTTGACGGCTGCCTGGCTGGTGCCGGGCGCGTAAATGAGCTCGGACGGGTAGATGGAGTCCGACGGCGACATCCACGCCTGGAGTGTCTGGAAAATGTTGACTTCGCTGTCCGGCAGGCCGCCGCTCATGTGGACCGTGGTCAGGTCGAGGGTGCCTGAACGGGCGGGGAAGCTGTCATGGCCGGTGACACTGATGACCGGCTGGCCGTTGACCGTGCCGATCGTGTTGATGGCCGGGCCGGGCGACTCAATGACGTAGGGCACGGGGATGGCCATGGCGGCGACCGCCAGGACCGCGGCAATGACGCCGGAGACCACCATCAGGGAAACCCGGCTGTCCCGGGCCGTCGTCTTCGCCGCCGGCTGCGGGGCCGCTGCCTGGTACTCCTGGCTCAATAACTTGACCTTTCCAAGGTTCTTCCGGCAAGTGCCGCGGTGCCGCGCCGCACCCTGCAATGGCTGCCCGGGATTGCGCACCAAGGTCCACCCTACTGTGTGTGCCCGGGTTCCCGCTGTGAATCGGCAGGGCCCGCGCCGGGGCGCCAAAACCGGCGGAAATCCGGCTCCTTTGCCGGTAGCGAACAGCGGTGTCCCATGGGGCGACAACGGTTGGCGGCGGCGGTAACGTGAAGATATTCGGTACATCTTCCTGCAACGATCGGGCCACCATGTCTTCCACCCCAGCCAACAACAACGACGACGACACGCCGAAGGACCCGCTGTCTGAAATGCTGGCGAACCTCCTGGGCGGGAAGGGCATGGAAGGCTTTGACCCGGCCGAGCTGGCCAAGGCCGCCGGCCTGCCGGACGACCCCAAGGTGCTGGCGCAAATGTTTTCCCAGGTGCAGTCCATGATGAACAGCTCCTCGGACACCCCGGTGAACTGGGAGCTGGCCCACGACGCCGCCCGCAAGTCCGCGGCCGGGGACGACCCTTCCGTGTCACCGGCACAGTCCCGGGACATCGACGAGGCGCTGCGCCTGGCCGAGATGTGGCTGGACCCGTTCACGGACCTGGCCGCCACGGCGATCATTGGCAAGGCGTGGTCGCGGGCGGAATGGGTTGAGGAAACCCTGGGCACCTGGCAGCGGCTCACCGAGCCGGTGGCGAACAGCATCGCCCTGGCCATCTCCACGGCCATGAATGAGCAGCTGCCCGAGGAAATGAAGTCCATGATGGGCGGTGCCGCCTCCATGATGCAGAACATGGGCGGTGCACTGTTCGGGCTGCAGCTGGGACAGGCCGTCGGCGCACTGTCCAAGGAAGTGGTGGGCTCCACGGACATCGGCATCCCCCTGGCAGACCTGCAGATGGCCCTGTTGCCGGCCAACGTCAAGGCGTTTGGCGAGGGACTGGAGGTGCCGGAGCAGGAAATCCGCCTGTTCCTGGCCCTGCGGGAAGCGGCCCACGCCCGCCTGTTCGTCCAGGTCCCCTGGCTGCGCGGTCACCTGCTGGGCGCCATCGAGTCATACGCCCGCGGCATCCACATTGACATGTCCCGCATCGAGGACCTGGCCCACAACCTGGATCCCAGCAACCCGGAGGCGATGCAGGCAGCCCTGTCCGAGGGCGTCTTCATGCCGGCCCGTACTCCCGCCCAGGACGCCGCCCTGTCCAAGCTGGAGACCGCCCTGGCCCTGGTGGAGGGATGGGTCGACGAAGTGACGTTCTCCGCGGCCGCCAACCTGCCCTCCGCAGCGGCCATCCGCGAGACCATCCGCCGCCGCCGCGCCACGGGCGGTCCGGCCGAACACGCGTTTGGTTCCCTCGTGGGCCTGGAGCTGCGCCCGCGGCGCCTGCGTGAGGCCGCGGCCCTGTGGGCGAACCTGTTGGAGCAGCGCGGCATTGCCGGCCGCGACGCCATCTGGGCCCACCCGGACCTGTTGCCGACCTCCGCCGACCTCGACGACGCCGCAGGGTTCAGTGCGCGCCGTTCCGCCGCGGACGCCTCCGATTCGGAGGTGGATGCCGCCCTGGCGAAGCTGCTCGACGGCGGTTTCGACGACGCGCCGGCCGCCGGCCAGTCCGGTGAAAAGGCTCCCGGCGGACCTTCCGGCGATGCCTCCCCGGGTCCGGCAGACGGCACGTCCGACGGCGGTTCGCCCAACGGAGGCACGGCCGGCACCGACGGGACGCCAACGGACAAGTAGCCGGCGGTCCCTTCGGGCTTCTGAACCTGGCCCGGCGGGGCCCGCCAGGTCAGAACAGTTGCCCGGGCGGCGCCCCGCCTGCGGTTTCCGGCGCCGCCGTGCCGGGACCGTCGTCGTCCATGTCACTGCCCATGCCCTGGATGTTGCGGGCCGACGCGAAGGACGCCCCCTCCAGGAACGCCTTGGCACGCTCCTGCAGGGCATAGCCGTCCAGCTCGGCCCAGAATTGGGCGCTGTGGTTGGGGTGGATCAAGTGGGCCAGTTCGTGCAGCAGCACATAGTCCAGCACCCACTCCGGCATGCCCTTGACGTGGTGGGAGATCCGGATGGTCCTGTGGGCGTGGGTGCACGAGCCCCAGCGCCCGTTTTGGTTGGTCACCCACCGCACGGATGCCGGCACCGCCCGCGACCCCAGATACCTTGCGGACAGGTCCAGGCACCGGCGCATGAGGGCGCCATCGCTTTCAAACGTCCGGCGGCCCCCGGCGGCCTTGGCACGCGTGTCCCCTTCCAACCGGGAAACCATGTGCGGGACCCAATATTGTTCGTCCTCCAGGGTCAGGCGCGAGGGCACGGCAACCACGGCGCGCCCCGCCTCCCAAAACGCGGAGATGCCGTTTTTCCGCCGCCGCGTGCGGCGCACCACCACCGGCGCACCGTTGGCGGCGCGGTGCCCCGAGACGGAGTCGCCCAGGGGCCCGGGCGTGCCGCTGCCGATGGGCGTCCGGCGGGGGTCCTTGGCTGGCGGGGATAGCTGCTTTGACATGGTTCGACGGTACATCGGGGCGGGGAACGAAATCGACTTGGCCGGACCCGGATGTGGACAACCCCGGCCTGTGGATAACTTCGGGCGCACCTCGCCGGGCCGTGCCAAGATCGAAAGGAACGGCCCGGGCGGAAAGGTCCCCGGCCCCGTACCCGTTGGGAGTCGGCCATGACCATCATCAACCCCGGGCTGCGCATGGTTGCCAGAGGCCCGGGCAGCATCCAGATCGGCGTTGGGCCTGGCGGCACCATCATCGACGGCCTCCAACCGGCAGACCTGCTCTTCATCCAGGAATTGCGCAGGGGGATCCCCGACGGCCAGGCCATGGCCGCAGCCAAGGCCTGTGCGCTCGAGGCGGCACGGGCCGCGGAAATTTGTGCCAGCCTGCGCGGAATCCTGGTCAGTGACGGCGAACTGCGCATGCAGGGGTTCCGGGCTGAACGGTTGCGGCCCGAGCACTCCGCGCTGCTGGGCCTCCACCACGGACAGTCCCGGGACTACATGGACCGTCGCGAACACGGCCTCGTGCACGTCATGGGGCTCGGCCGGACAGGGGCGGCATTGGCGCTGGTGCTGGCGAGCGCAGGCGTGGGGACCTTGCTGCTGGAAGATGACAGGACGGTCACCGCCGCCGATGTCAGCCCGGGGTCGTTCAGGCTGGCCGACATCGGGCTGCCCAGGTCGGCCGCAGTCCGCAGGCACCTGCTGTCACTGGACCCCCGCTGCCATGCGCATGTCCTGCACACGGGCGGCCTGGGCTCCCCGGACATGCGCTGCCTGGACCTTGCCGTGGTGGTGGCCCACGACGCCGTTGGCTCGGAGACGGCCGCCCGTTTCATGTCCACCGACAGGCCGCACCTGTTGGTGCTGGTCCGCGAACAGGACGGCACGGTGGGTCCGCTGGTCCTGCCGGGCGAGACGGCCTGCGCGGAGTGCGTTGAACGGCACCGCGGTGCCGGTGACCCGCAATGGCTCCAGGTGCGCGAGCAGCTTGCGGCGGGCAGCGGTCCCGAAGCCGCACGACCGGGGCAGGAGCCTCCTCCGGGCCTCGAGGACGCGGCCCTGTCCACGGCCCTCGCCGGCACCGCTGCCGCCCAGGCGCTGCTTTTCCTCGACGCCGTCAACAGGCCGAGCACATGGTCCGCCGTCCTGACGTTCCACCATGACAACGGACGCTGGAGCAGGGAGGAATTCGCGGTCCACCCGGAGTGCAGCTGCCAGCTGCAGCGTCAGGCGCTGGAAACGATTTCCAACACCGCCTCGCCATAGCGTTCCAGCTTGGACGGGCCCACCCCGGGCAGGGCGGCCAGCCCCTCCAGGTCCCGGGGCGCGGCCTCGGCAATGGCCATGAGCGTGGCATCGGTGAACACCACGAACGCCGGCACCTCGGTCGAGGTGGCCTCCTTCAGCCGCCAGGCCCTCAACTCTTCAAAAACTGCCTCGTCATAGCCCGCCGGGCAGGTGGAACAGCGGCCGATCTTGCGCTCGGCGCCGGTGGTCAGCACCTTCCCGCACACCCGGCAGGTGGACGGGGCCGCCGTCTTGCGGGGCTTGCGTGCCGCGGTTTGGCGCGGGCCAGTGGGGGCGCCCCCGACGGAACTGGGCCGCAGCCCGTCCAGGAAGCGCGACGGCCGGCGGTTGGCGCGCCCGCCCGGGGTGCGGGCGGTGGACCAGGAGAAGTTCAAAAATTCCCGGGCCCTCGTGATTCCCACGTACAGCAGCCGGCGTTCCTCATCCACGGTTTCCGGGGTGTCGGCGAAGGAGATCGGCATCAGCCCTTCGCTCAGGCCGACCAGGAACACCGCATCCCACTCCAGCCCCTTGGCCGAGTGCAGCGACGCCAGGGTCACGCCCTGCACCGTGGGGGCGTGCTGGGCCGAGGCCCGCTCCGTCAGTTCTGCCACGAAGTCCACGAGCGAGAACGCATGCTCGGGCGTGCTGCGGGAAACCGCCAGCTCGTCCGCCAGTGCCACCAGCGCAGACAGCGATTCCCACCGCTCGCGCACTGCTCCCCCGCTGGTGGGCGCTTCCGCCTGCCAGCCCAGGTTGCCCAGGATGTCCCGGACCAGCTGCCCCAGCGGCTCGTCTTCGGCCGCGCGGGAGCCCGCCCGCAGCTGCAGGATGCCGTCGCGGACTTCCTTTCGGGCAAAAAACCGCTCCCCGCCGCGCAGCTGGTAGCCCACCCCGGCCGCGGACAGGGCCTGCTCGTAGGCTTCGGACTGGCCGTTCGTGCGGAACAGCACGGCAATTTCGCTGGCCCGGGTGCCGTGCTCAATGAGGATCTTGATGCGGGCGGCCACCGCGGCGGCCTCGGCCTCGTCGTCGCTGCATTCAAGGAACTCCGGGGACGGCCCGTTGGGGCGCTGTGCCAGCAGTTCCAGCGGGGCCGACCACAACGCGTCGGCGGTAAGCCCGCCGCTGCGCCGGTTGGCCAGCAGCGCGTTGGCCAGCCCCACCACCTGCGGGGTGGACCGGTAGTCGCGGACCAGCTTCACCACGTTGGCTGCAGGGTAGCGGGCCGGAAAATCCAGCAGGTGGCGCGGGGTGGCCCCCGTGAAGGAATAGATGGTCTGGCTGGCGTCGCCCACCACGCACAGTTCCTCACGTCCGCCCAGCCACAGGTCAAGCATGCGCTGCTGCAGCGGGGAAACGTCCTGGTATTCGTCGACCACAAAGTGCCGGTACTGTTCACGGACTGTCGCGGCCACCCGGGCGTCTTCCTGCAGGATCCCCACCGTGATGAGCAGGACATCCTCAAAGTCGATCAGGTTCCGGTCGGCCTTGACGTCCTCATAGGACTGGAAGAGGCGTCCGACGGCGAGCTTGTCCAAGCCGCCCGGCTCGCCCCTGTCCTGGGCCCGGGTCATGTAGGTTTCCGGCGTGAGCATGGAGACCTTGGCCCATTCCACCTCCGCGGCCAGGTCGCGGATGGCGGCCCGGTCCGTGGGCAGGCGCAGCCTGCGTGCGGCCTCGGCAATGATCTGGGCCTTGTGCTCGAGCAGCCCCGGGAGCTGGCCGCCGACGGCGTGGGGCCAGAAATACTGCAGCTGGCGCAGCGCCGCGGCGTGGAAGGTGCGGGCCTGCACGGTGCCGACACCGAGGTCGCGCAGGCGGGTGCGCATTTCGGCGGCGGCCCGCGCGGTGAAGGTGACGGCCAGGAGGCGGTTCGGGTTGTAGACGCCGGTGTGCACGCCGTAGGCGATCCGGTGCGTGATGGCCCGGGTCTTGCCGGTGCCTGCCCCGGCCAGGACGCACAGCGGCCCTGTCAGCGTGGTTGCCACGGCCCGTTGTTCGTCGTCGAGCCCGGCCAGGATGCGTTCCTCGGCGGTGCGTTCGTCCATGACGGGCAGGCCCGCCTGGCGTGGATCGTAGCTCAAGCCCGCCCGCCCGGTGTGGCATGTCCGGCGGCTTCTTCGTGGTCCAGTGCTTCCCCTGGCTCCAGGATGGCGCTGCCGTACCAGTGCTCGATCAGTGCCCGGGCAATGGAGAGCCGGCGGGAAATGACGGCTTCGCCGTTGAGCACCGCGGCCTGCAGTTCGCCGCGGCTGAACCAGCGCGCCTCCCTGACCTCCGTTCCGTCCGGCACGGCCACCGTGTCATGGGTGTAGGCGAGGAAGCCGAGCATGAGGGACCGGGGGAACGGCCAGGCCTGTGAACCGACGTAATGGGTGGCGTGCAGGTGGACGCCGACCTCCTCGGCGATCTCGCGGATGGCGCCCTGCTCGGCGTTTTCCCCGGCCTCAATGAAGCCGGCCACCGTGGAGTAGCGGTTCGCGTCCCACGCGAAATTGCTGGCCAGCAGGATCCTGTCGTCGCCGCCCACCACGGCCACGATGGCGGCGGGGTCGGTCCGCGGGAAGTGCTCGGAGCCGTCCACCGTGCAGCGGCGCATCCAGCCGGAATGCTCCGGCACCGTGCGCGCGCCACAGCGCGGGCAGAAGCGGTGGCTCACGTGCCAGTTCGCCACGGCCTGCGCCTCGATGAAGACGGCGGCATCCGTTGCGCCCAGCGTGTCCCCGACGTCCCGGTACCCGGAGAACGAGGCGTCCCGGGGCACCCAGGGCAGGTCCCCGGCGTCGTCCGCCAACACCTTCAGGACAAGGTCCGTACCGTCCGGCACCTGCGGGTGGGTGCCGGGAAGGGTGCGGCCGAGGTAGACGGTGACCGCGTCCGACGGCAGGTGGGGGCCGGCCGCCGCGGGGTCCAGGTAGGCGAGGCCGGTGCCGTCCAGGAGCGCACGGCCGCCGCGGAAGAGCACGATCCGGTGCCCGGGGCTGCCCTGCACCTTGTCCAGGTACCCGGTTTCGCTGCGCTGTTCACAGTTTCTCTCGAGCACGGCGGCGGGGGTCGGCAAGGCTTGAATCATGGTTCTACCGTACGCAGTCCGGCACGGTTTTTACATTCCGCACCGCAGATCTGTGGACAGCGTGTGGCACGACATCTTACGACTCGCCGCCGCAACCACACTGAGTTGCCAGCTTGGCGCTCTACGGTGGAGGGGTGAGACGAATGACTGCAATCGAATTGGCCGCCATTGCCAGCGCCGCCGTGCCCGGACTGAACGTGACGGCGTTTGGGCCCGAACCCGACGATGCAGCCGATTTCAGCTCCGCGTTGCTGGTGGACGCCGAAAACCGGCGATGGCGGGTGCGCTCCCCCCGGCATGCCGAGGCAAGTGCCCGGCTGGAGACCGAACGCCAGGTTTTACGCGCATTCTCACCAGCCATCCGTGCCGAGCTGCCGTTCCTGCTGCCCACCGTGGCCGGGACCGTCCGGCAGGGCGAGCTGATCACCTTTGTGTATTCGCACATCATCGGCAAGCCGGAATCCGTGGAGGCTTTGGCCTCGGGCGGCGCGGCCCTGGCCCTGGAAATCGGCGCCGCCATTGCCGCGATCCACGACCTGCCGCAGGAACTGGTGACCCGGGCCGACCTCCCCAGCTACTCGGCCAATGAATTCCGCCAGCGCAAGCTCAACGAGCTGGACCAGGCCGCCACCACCGGGAAGATCCCACCGTCGCTGTTGCGCCGGTGGGAACATGCCATGGAGGATGTGGCGCTGTGGCGCTTCAACGCCTCCGTGGTCCACGGCGACCTGCACGAGGACAACATCCTGCTCGATGGCCCGCGGGTGACGGCGGTCATGGGCTGGACCGACCTGCGGGTTGGCGACCCGGCAGACGACTTCGCCTGGCTCGTGGCCATCAACGACCCCAAGTTCGTGGACGCCGTCCTGCAGGCCTACACGGCCGCGCGCCACGAGACCCCGGACCCGCACCTGCTGCGCCGGGCGGCCCTGAGTGCGGAATTTGCGCTGGCCCAGTGGCTGGTCAAGGGCGTTGCCGCGGATTCGGCCCGCATGGTGGCCGATGCCCAGGAAATGCTGGCGACGCTCAAGGCCGACATCGACGAACATGGCGGCCAGCCCATCAGTACCGAGCCGGCTCCGGGGGCCGTGGCCCCGACGGCGGCCCCGATGGCCGGGGCCGATGCGGCCGAAGCCGGCGAGGCCCCTGCGTCCGACGCCCCGGCCGGGCCCGACGAGGCCGCCACGGGAAGCATCCCGGTCATCGCCACTCCGGCGGCCACGGACGACGCCGGTGACGCCACAGGCACCATCCCGGTCGTCACGAAACCGGCGGCCACGGACGACGCCGGTGATTCGCCAGATGGTGAGCCGGAGACCGCCGTCGAACCGGCGCCCGACGGCGAACCGAAGGCCGGCGCAGCGGCCAATCCTGGGGACGACGATCCTGCTGCCGGTTCCCCCGAGGACGTCGACACAACGGCACTTAAGGTCATTCCGCTCAGGACTCCCCCGGCGGGCTGATCCCGGGGTTCCCCCGGGAGCCTGCGTAGGGTGTGCGCATGGGGATGACACACCGCATGGTGGCGGTCGCGGAGCCCTTACCCTCCGCGCCGGATGCGGCCATCGTCTTCGAAGTCCAGAAATCCATGGTGGAACACTGGGCAAACCCTGGCACAGTGCTGAAACAGTACAGCGGAAAAGGTCCGGCCGTACTCCATGTTCCGCCCCTTGCAGCAGGTCAGAAGCGACTCGGGTTCACTGTTTTCTGCAGCGGTTCCGGCCAATGGACGGTGATTTGGCCTGCCGAAATCAAGGTCTCGACAGGCTCGACCGGCGGGGTCCCGACCGGAGGGGCCGGCCCCTCACTGCGCGTAGGCGTTGGTGACGATCGCCTCCAGCTCCTCCTCCCCGGCCAGGTCGACGGGCCGGACCAGCTTGTCCTGCCCCACGTAGTAAAACGCGGCCCGCACCTGCTCCAGCGGGACGCCCTTCAGCCGGGACCACGCGAGCCGGTACACCGCCAGCTGTACACCGCGCACCGCCAGCTGCGCCTTGGAGGGGACTTTTCCGGTCTTCCAGTCGATCAGGTCCCAGCTGCCGTCGTCGTCCCGGAAAATGGCGTCGATGCGTCCGCGGACCACGACGTCGGCCACCCGTGTTTCGATGGGCACCTCCAGTTCCGCCGGGATCCGGCCGGCCCAGGTGGAATTCCTGAAGGTCTCCTGCATGTCCGCCAGCCCGTAGGCCTCGTCAACATGGGCGTCCGCGCCCGGGGCCTCGTCGAGGTCCAGCTGGCCGGTGCTGCCGAAAAACTCCTCGATCCAGGCGTGGAACGCGGTGCCCCTCCGGGCGGCCATGCCGGGCTTGGCCGGCACGGGCCGGCGCATGGCACGCGTGACCTTCCCGGCGTCTTCGCCCAGCGCCACGAGGCGGGAGGCGGAGATGTGCGGCGGCAGTTCGACCCGCAGCTGGTCCGACTCCACCTTTTCCTGCGCGAGCAAAATGGCGGTCTCCCGGCCCCAACGCGGATTGGCGGCAAAAAACGCCGGCGCGCCAGGCAGCGCATCGGAGTCGGCATCCCGAACCTCTGCGGCGGCGGCAAGGACGGCCCGGGCGGATGCCTCGACGTTCTCCCGCCGCCCCGCCCGGGCCGCGACGCCGGTGCGGCCGATGATGACGGGGCCGTTCAGCGGATCGTAGGGCCAGCCCGCCGTCTCCTCCCCCGCGGTGACAGGGTTCCCGGCGCCCTCTTTGGGGTCGTCGGCCCACGGTCCCAGACTCGCGGACTGGACGGCGCCGGAGGCAAGCGGCAGCAGTTCCGCCAAAAACAGCGACGGTTCCAGGGGCGCCTTGGCACTGCCCCACACCGTGGCGCTGCACATCAGGTAGTCCCGGGCCCGGGTGAACGCCACATAGGCCAGCCGGCGTTCCTCCTCCTCAGCGTGCAGCTTCACGTCGTCGGCGAACAGCTTCTCATTGTCCAGCAGGCCCTTCATGTCCGGCACGTTCGTGTCCCACGCCGGCAGGTCCTCCCGGTCCCCGCGCAGCGGCCACGGCAGCGACTTGGCACCCGTGGTCCACCGGTCGGCCTTGGCGCTGGGGAACGACCCGGAGTTCATGCCGGGCACAAACACCACGTCCCATTCCAGCCCCTTGGAGGCGTGCACGGTGAGCAGCTGCACGGCGTCCGGATTGGCCTCCACGGCAGCCATTTCCAGGCCGCCTTCCTCCGAGTCCGCCGTTTCCAGCCACCCCAAAAACGCTGTCAGGTCCGCGCGTTCGGCAGCCTGCATGAAGGATGCGGCCGCGTCGGCAAACGCATCGAGGTTGCGCCGGGCGTGGTGGATGCTGGAGCCGGGCCTGGCCGCCAGCTCGATGTCCAGCAGCATGGTCCGCTCCACCACCCCCAACAGCGTGCTGAGGTCGTCGCCCACAAAGGTCCGCAGCACGCGCAGCTCGTCGCGCAGGGCCAGCAGCCGCGCCCGGGCGGCGTCCGAAAGCGGCCGGACGGATTCGGGCCAAAAGTCCGCGCTGAGGTAGTCAAGGGCCTCCACCAGTGAGGCGGAATCGACTGCGTCGGACGCCACCACCGCCTCCTCCGGCGCCGCAGCCGCGTCCCCGGCCCCTGCACGGGGCTCACCCGGCCCGCCATCCCCGGGCACCCCGTCCGCAGCCTGCCCGCCCTCGATCACCGCCGCGTCAAAGTCGAGGCGGTTTTTCGCCGCCCAGTCACGGCGCCGGGCCAGGTACCGCGACCAGTCGGCGAACGCCATGAGGTCCGCCGGGCCGATCCGCCACCGGGCGCCGGCCAGCAGCCGCATCAGGGCATCCGAGCGCCCCGGATCGGCAATGACGCGCAGGGTGGCCACGAGGTCCACGATTTCCGGCGTGGACAGCAGCCCGCCCAGGCCCACGATCTCGTACGGGATGCCGTGGGCTTCAAAAACAGACTGGAAGGTGGCGAACTGGGCCCGCCGGCGGCACAGCACGGACACCGTCATGGACCCCTGGGCGCCGCGCCGGCTGCTGAAGTCGCCCTTGCGGTCCAGGATTTCCGCCGCCACGGCTTCCGCCTCCGCCAGTGACGTGTCAAAGCGTGCCAGCACCACTTCCCCATCAGGGGCGTTGGGTTTTTCCCGCAGCGGCGACACCACCACGCGCGGCCCGGCGGCGGCGCGCTCCGCGGCGGTCAGGCCTGCGGCCAGCCGGGCGTTGGCCTTGCGGTCCTGCGCCGCCGTGAGTTCGGCGGACATGACGTTGGCGGCCGCCAGGATGTGTGCGGAGTTGCGCCACGCAATGGTGAGTTCGGCTGTCGGAGCCCCGGCGCCGTCGTGCTTGCGGAAAATTTCCGGAAAGCGGAACAGCTGCCCGGCGGAGGCGCCGCGGAAGCCGTAGATCGACTGGTGGGGGTCGCCCACGGCCGTGACGGGGTGCCCGCCGCCGAAGAGCTGGGCGAAGAGCTGGAGCTGGGCGTGGGAGGTGTCCTGGAATTCGTCCAGCAGCACCACCTTGTAGCGTTGGCGTTCCATCTCGCCGGCGTGCGGGACATCCTGCGCGATGCGGGCTGCGAGGGCCACCATGTCGCCGTAGTCCAGGGCGTTGCGGCGGCGCTTGGCCTCGGTGTAGCGCTGGACCAGGTCCACCACGGTGCCGCGCGTGCGCAGGACGTCCAACAGCCGTTCAGCTGCCTGGGTCCGCGGCTTGGCGGTCCCGTCGACGTAGGGCAGGGCCTCAAAGCCGGCCACCCAGGCGTCGAGTTCGGCACGCACGTCCGCTGGCTCCCGGAGGTGCTCGGCGCATTCGCCGGCCAGCTCCGTCACGGACCGGATGAGCGTGGACTTGGCGGCCGTGAAGTGCCGGTGGCCGCCGTCGTGGGCCTCGACGACGTCGCTGGCCAGCTGCCAGGCCTCGGCGGCGCCGAGGATGATGGCGTCACGCTCCACGCCCAGGCGCAGCCCGTAGTCGGTGACAATGCCCCCGGCGTAGGAATGGTAGGTGGAGACCTTAGGTTCCAGCGCATCCCGGGCCGTGGCGGCCGGCGCCAGTTCCACGACGCCGGAACGGGCCAGGACGCCCAGCTTGGCGAGCTGGCCCCGGATGCGCGCGGCCAGCTCGCCGGCCGCCTTGCGCGTGAACGTGACGCCGAGGATTTCCTCCGGCCGCACCAGCCCGTTGGCCACCAGCCACACCACACGGTCCGCCATGGTGGTGGTTTTCCCGGAGCCGGCACCGGCAATGACCAGCAGCGGTTCCAGCGGCGAGGCGATGATGGCGGCCTGTTCCTCCGTGGGCGGGGACTGGCCCAGGAGCCCGGCCAGCTCATAGGGCGTCAGGAGTGTTTCCAGGACCGTGTCAACGCTCATTCGGTGACCTGCTTTCCTTCGCGGCACAGCGGGCAGAGGGTGGGCAGAGGGCAGCCGCTGCGTTCGGTCCAGTCGGCGCCGTGCCGGGCCGGGAACGCCGCCTGCGCCATGAGGTGGGCGGCGTGCAGGACCTCGGGGGTGGCCCAGTCGTCCGGCCCCGGGGCAAGGGCAGGCTGGTCCTGGGTCTTGGCAGCCTTGGTGCCGTCGCCCAGCGGCAGCAGCGCGGCGCCGCCGGGCCGTGGCTCCGGGAGGCCCGCCGCGGCGGCCTCCGCGCGGAACGCACCGGCCAGCACGGCCGCCTGGTACGCACCCAGCTGCAGGTGGGTGGCCAGTTCGGCCTTCGTGGGCTTGTTGCGTCCGGTTTTCAGGTCCACCACCACCAGCCGGCCGGCGGCGTCCGCTTCCAGCCGGTCCACCTGGCCGCGGAGGCGCACTGTGCGCCCTTCCGTGGGGATTTCCACGTCAAAATCCAGTTCGACGCCGAGCAGGGTGCGGCCCTGCTGGCGGGCGTCGACCACGTACTGTGCCAGCTTGCCCAGCATCTCCTGGGCGCGTTCATAGTCCTTCTCCGCCTCCCAGCTTTCGCCCATGCCCAGCGAGGGCCAGCGCAGTTCCAGTTCCTCGAGGTATTCGTGCCCGGCGCCTTGGGGGAGGTGTTCGGCGATGGAGTGGATGAGCGTGCCCAGGCTGCGGGCAAAGTCCGTGGCCGCCTCTCCCCCGGCGGCCTTGACAAACCAGTTCAGCGGCGATTTCAGCACGGCCTCCACCTTCGACGGCGAGACGGTGACGGCGTCGCCGTCGGCCACGATGGGCGCCTCCGTGCTCAGCGGCAGCAGCCCCCACCACTGCGACGGGCCGGCTCCGGGGACGGATTCGGCGGCCAGTGCGGCCAGCATCCGGGCCGCTTCGGGGTCCGCGTGCATTTCCGATTCCTGGCGCAGTTCCGCCACGAGCGAGCGCAGCGTCATGGGCCGGGGCACCTGCTCCACGGGGCGGACTGGGTATTGGGACTCGCCGCCGGAATCGGTCACCGGCACGTAGGGCGCCGCGAGATCCAGGAACTGCGAGGGCTGGAGGTCGTGGCCGGAGGCCCCGGTGAGGACGAGCAGCCGCGACGCCCGGGAGATGGCGGCGGCGAAGCTGCGCAGTTCGTCGTAGCGGACATCGCGCAGCCGCGTGGCAGGGTCCACCTGCCGTGCCGCCACGGGGCCGAGTTCGAGCACATCCACCAGGAACTGGCTGCCCAGCACCTCCCCGCGCAGGCGCGTGTTGGGCCAGACCCCTTCCTGCAGTCCGGCCACAATCACCACCGGCCACTCCCGGCCGGCCGCGCTGGCCGGGGTCAGGATTTCCACGGCGTCGGCACGCTGGGCCCTGGCCGCGAGGGTGTCCATGGGAAGTTCCTGGCTGAGCAGGTAGTCCAGGAACTGGCGCGGGGTGGAGCCGGGCAGCTGGTCCACGTACCGCTCGGCGGTCTGGAACAACGCCATGACAGCGTCCAGGTCGCGGTCCGCACGGATGCCGGTGGGCCCTCCGCGCAACGCCTGCGCCTCCCACGTGCCCGAGCAGTCCGAGGCCTCCCACAACGCCCACAGCACCGTTTCGGCGTTGGCGCCGGGCTCCGCCACGGCCACCCTGCCGGCGGCCAGCATGGCCGCGATCCGGCCCGCGTTTTGTGCCTCCCAGCCCTGCGGGGCCAGCTTTTCCGGGACCATGAGTGCCTCGACCAGCAGTTCATCGCTGGCGCGTCCGCCGCCGGCCCCCAACTCCTGCTGCCGCAGGGCCTGCCGGAGCCGGCGCAGGTGCAGCGCGGTGGACCGGCCCAGGCGGGAGGTCAGCAGCGACACCGCCAGCTCCGCATCCAGCACCCCGGGGTCCAGCGCCGCGCCATATGCCTCCAGCAGCGGACGCACCGCCGGCTCGTCGCGGACCGGGTTCTCCGCCACGGGCACCTTGACGGGAATCCCCTGCCCGCCCAGGTAGCGCTGCAGCCCGGCCAGCGCCGAGCCCGTGCGCACGATGACGGCGATCTCGCCCAGGCGGAACCCGGCCAGGTGCTGCAGGTGCAGGATGCGTTCGGCCACCAGCCGGAGTTCGTGGACCTCGGAGGCCACCACGTGCGCCGTGACGCTCGACGCCGGACCGCCGGCCCGGGTGCCTGCCGTGCCGGCTGCGGTTGCCGGCCCGTCTGCGGTTCCGGAACTGTCCGCGGTTCCGGAACCGACGGGCCAGGCCAGCACGCGGGCCCGCTGGCCGCCGCGGGCCTGGGAGATCCGCTCCGCCACGGACCGCCAGGCCCCCGCCACTTCCGGCGTCATGCGGTGCGAGGTGGACAGCGTGAATTCGGTGACGGGCGCCTGCCGGCCGGACAAGGATTCCCGCAGCGTCCCGACGAGGTCCGGGCGGGCGCCGCGAAAGCCCTGCACCACGGTGTCCGGGGACGCGGTGACCAGGATGTCCTTGCCGCAGCCCACCAGGGCGATGAGCTCGTGCACCGAACGGTTGGCCTCCTGGATGTCGTCCACCAGGACCAGCTGCAGGCGGGCGCGCTCCCGGGCCAGGAATTCGGCGTCGTTCTTTAGCAACGTGGCAGCGGCCGTGATGATCCCGGCCGGGTCAAAGGAGCCTGATTTGCCCCAATCCACCACGTCCCGGTATTCGGCATAGAGGGAGGCGGCGGCCACCCAGTCCGGCCTGCCGTTGTCCCGGCCCAGCCGTGCCAGCTCCTCCGGGGTGACGTCGTATTCAATGACACGGTCGAACAGCTGGCGGATTTCCTGGCGGAAGCCGCGTGTGTCCAGGGCCTCGGCCAGCTCGGCGGGCCAGTGTGGCGCCGTGCCGAGCCCCAGCCGGTGCCCGGTCAGCAGGTCCTTGATGATGAGGTCCTGCTCTGGGCCGCTCATCAGCCGCGGCGGTCCCTCGATGTGCGGCATGCGGCCCTCCACCTTCGCCCGGCGCAGCAGGTCAAAGGCGTACGAGGACCAGGTCCGTGCCGGGGAGGTGCTCAGGCTCCTGGTGAGGCGGGCGCTAAAGGCGTTGCGCAGCCGCGCGGCAGCCAGCCGCGACGGGGCCAGCAGGAGGGCGCCGGCGGGGTCGACGCCGTCGTGTTCCATCCGCTTGACGGCGGCCTCCACCAGCACGGTGGACTTGCCCGTGCCCGGCGCGCCCCAGATGAGAACCGGTCCGGATCCCCGGCCCAGCCCCACCACCGGCTCCTGGTCGGGACTCAGGACCGGTGCCGCCTGCAACGACGCCGTGGGCGCCACGAGGGTCAGGCGGGGCAGCTGGGGCCGGGGAGCACGGGACGGGACGGGTGAACTCATGCCCCCAGTCCATCACGGGGCTCCGACATTGCCCCTGCAGGGTCCGACGGCGGCCCTTCCGCGGCGTGCAGCCGCGCGGCCACGGCGTCGATCCTGTCAAGATCGTCGTTCCCCGGGTTCCAGCGGGCTGCCGCCATGTCCACCCGCCACGAGGGATGTTGGCCACGGGTCTCGCCGTGCAGCCGGGTTGATTCCTCGCGGTAGTGGACCAGTGCGGTGGCCTCATGGCACAGCGGCGGCTGCCCGGCGGCCCGGACCACCCGCCACCAGGGCACGGCCGAGCCGTGGGTCGACATGACGGCCCCCACCTGCCGGGGGCCGCCGCGTTCCAGCAGGGCGGCAATGTCGCCATAGGAGAGAACGTGCCCGGCGGGGATCAGTTCCACCACGTCCAGGACCGCTTCAACATACTCAGCTCGCATGGCTCAAGCGTAGTTCTCCACAGCCCCGCCCGGCGCGGCGCCTGCGTGGGCCTGGATGTCGGGGGCAGGCGGTAGCGTTGGGGCATGACTAGCTGGAACATGCACCCACGGGCCGCGTTTGACTTGGAGACAACCGGCAAGGACCCCCGCGAGGCCCGGATCGTGACCGCTTCCATCGTGGTGGTGGACGAATCCGGTGCCGTGGCGGACACCCACGAGTGGCTGGCGGACCCGGGGGTGGAGATCCCCGAGGAGGCCGCGGCCATCCACGGCGTCAGCACGGAGCAGGCCCGTGCCAACGGCAGGCCCGTGGATGAGGTCACGGCAGAGATCGGCGCCGTCCTGGCCACATTGTTCCAAAACAACATTCCCGTCATCGCCTTCAACGCCAGCTATGACTTCACGGTGCTGGCCAACGAGGCACGCCGCTACGGCCTGGCGGCCATCACGCCGGCACCGGTGATCGATCCCTTCATCTGCAACAAGCACGTGGACAGGTTCCGCAAGGGCAGCCGCACGCTGGTGGCCCTGTGTGAGGAGTACGGCATCACGCTCGACGACGCCCACACTTCCGCAGCCGATGCCGAGGCCACGCTCCGGCTGGCCGACGCACTGGCCGCCAAATACAGTGCCCTGCGGCTGGAACTGCCCGAGCTGCACGCCGCGCAGGTGGTCTGGGCCCGCGATCAGGCCGCCGACTTCCAGAAATACCTGCGCCGGGTCAAGGACCCGGCCGCTGTCATTGAGGGCGGCTGGCCCGTGCTGCCCGGGAACATGTCGGGCGGCGTTGCCGGCGGTGCCGCCTGAGCACCATGGCCTAAATCACACTGGAAGTGGGCGGCCGCCGCCGCCTTGCCTGCACGGCAATCCTGCGGCACGGGAACGGACAGCACCGGGCGGTGCCGCCCATCACGGCCGATGGTCCGCCACTTCTTCCGCCGCCGGCGCATTTATGACGCATTTGTTCGCACACGCCATAAATGCGCCCCGGATGACATAATTTAGTTTCGCGGGTTGAGCTCTGCTATGCCACTTGTGCGAGTCCCTGCAGGAGCTCCCCGCGACCCGTGAAACCCAGCCGCCGTCTTTCGTCGATGCTGGCAACTGCAATGAAAGTGAACGCTTGATGAAGAAATCAGCCCTGAAGTGGCTCACCACCGTGCCCGTGGCGGTAGCACTGGCCTTCTCGCTGGCCGCGTGCGGCGGCGGCACCGGTGCCACCAGCTCCGGCAAGCCCACGAACGCCCTGGCCGGCAGCGACCAGCAGTCCCTGGACAAGTACACCACCAAGGACGTCACCCCCCTGGACAAGATTGACACGTCCAAGCTGGGCCTGATCACCCCCGGCACCATCACCGTTGGCACGCTCTCCGACGCCCCGCCGAACATCTTCATTGACAAGAGCGGCAAGTTCACCGGCTACGACAACGAGCTGCTGCGCGCCATGGCGGCCAAGCTCAAGCTGAAGGTCGAGTTCAAGTCCACCGACTTCTCCGCCCTTCTCTCCCAGGTTGCCAACAAGCAGTTCGACGTCGGATCCTCCTCGATCTCCACCACCGACCTGCGCCGCAAGACCGTGGGATTCACGAACGGCTACGACTTTGGCTACATGGCCGTCGTCGCCAAGAAGGACTCGGCCATCAAGGGCTTCAAGGACCTCAGCTCCAAGACACGCATCGCCGTGGTCCAGGGCACCGTCCAGGACGACTACGTCACCAACACGCTCAAGCTGGACCCGGTCCGCTTCTCGGACTACAACACCGCCTACGCCAACCTGAAGAACGGCCAGGTTGACGCCTGGGTGGCCCCCTCACAGCAGGCCACCGGCCAGGTCAAGGCCGGCGACGGCATCGCCATCGTGGAGTCCGTGGTCAACACCCAGAACTTCACCGCCTACGCCGTCAGCCCGAGCAACAAGCCGCTTATCAATGCCTTGAATTCGGCCTTGGATGCCGTGATCGACGACGGCACATGGGCCAAGCTGACCAAGCAGTGGTACCCGGACCGCACGACGCCCAAGAACTGGACGCCCGGTTCAAAGGCCGCCAAGCTCTCCTAAGGAGTCCATGAGTGGACGCATTCCAGCAGTTCCTTAAAACATTCTTCGACTGGCAGGCCATGGGGGACGTTGTCCCGCAGATGCTCACGGTCGGCCTGCCCAACACGCTGATCCTCGCGGCGGCCTCCGCCGTGCTCGGTTCCATCCTGGGGCTGGTGCTGGCGGTCATGGGAATATCCCGCAACGCTGCACCACGGTGGATCGCGCGAATCTATACGGATATTTTCCGCGGCCTGCCGGCCATCCTGGTCATCGTGGTCATCGGCATTGGTCTTGGACCGATCATCCGCCAGACAACGGGCATCACCAGCCCGTTCCCCCTGGCGATCTTTGCCCTGACCCTGATGGCGGCGGCCTACATCGGCGAGATTTTCCGTTCGGGCATCCAGAGTGTTGACAAGGGACAGCTGGAAGCTTCCCGGGCCTTGGGGTTCAGCTACACCTCGTCCATGGTCCTGGTGGTCATTCCGCAGGGCATCCGGCGCGTGTTGCCGGCCCTGGTGAACCAGTTGATCGCCCTGATCAAGGACTCGTCCCTGATCTACCTGCTCGGCGTGACCACAGGCCAGCGGGAGATCTACCGTGTGGCCAATGACTATGCCGCCAATTCCGGCAACATGTCACCCTTGATCGCCGCCGGCCTGCTGTACCTGTGCCTGACCATCCCGCTGACGCACCTGGTGAACTTCATGGACAAGCGGATGCGTGAGGGCAAGGCCGCCAAGGTCGAACCCGACGAAGCCGCAGCACTAGTTGGAAAGGGGGCCTGAGCCCATGAGTGAATTCCAGTCAGGGTCCCTGACCGCCAGGAACATCCACCTGGCCTTTGGCTCCAACAAGGTGCTGCGCGGGATTGACCTGCATGTCCCCCAGGGCACCACGTCCTCCGTGATTGGCCCCTCGGGGTCCGGCAAGTCCACCTTGCTGCGCGTCATGAACCGCCTGATCGAACCGGACCAGGGGGACATCCTGCTCGACGGCCGCTCAGTCCTGGCGGACAGCCCGGATGAACTCCGGCGTCGCATTGGCATGGTGTTCCAGCAGTTCAACCTGTTCCCGCACAAGACCGTGGCGGACAACGTTTCACTGGCATTGAACAAGCTGCGCCGGATGCCCAAGGACCAGGCGAGGGCCAAGGCGTTGGAGCAGCTGGACATGGTGGGCCTGAAACACAAGGCCGACGCCCGCCCGGGAAACCTGTCCGGCGGCCAGCAGCAGCGCGTGGCCATTGCCCGTGCATTGGCCATGGAGCCTGAGGTGATGTTCTTTGACGAGGCCACCTCCGCGCTGGACCCGGAACTGGTCAAGGGCGTCCTGGCGCTCATGACGGACCTGTCCAAGGCCGGCATGACCATGGTGGTGGTGACGCACGAGATGGGCTTCAGCCGCAACGTCTCCGACACCGTTACGTTCATGGACGGCGGCGTGGTGGTGGAGACCGGCTCCCCCGACGAGCTGTTCAGCGCACCCAAGACAGAGCGCCTGAAAGGCTTCCTCTCCGACGTCCTGTAGGCCCGCGGTGTGGGCAGCCCCAGGGCCCGCCCACACCGTGCCGCTACACGACCGTAAAGGTGATGGAGTGCCAGCCGGTGGAGCCGTCGGGTTCCGGCGGCGCCTGTTTTTCGGTCTGCAGCGTGCCGTCCATGTCGTAGGCGCGCACCCGCACATTGTGGAGGCCCTCCGTCGCACCGTGCCATTGGTAGGACCACTGGCGCCAGGTGTCCACCGAGGCCCCGGCCGCCAGGGTTGCCGCCCGCCACGCCCCGTTGTCCAGCTGGATCTCGACCTTGGAGATGCCGCGCCGCTGTGCCCAGGCGCTGCCGCCGATGCCCACCGTGCCGGCGGGCACGCGAGCCAAGGCGCGTGGCACCTCGACGCGGGATGCCGTCTTGATGGTTCCGTGCGAGGACCAGCCCCGCGAGGTCCAGTAGCCGGCCTTCCTGGCGAAGGTGGTCACTTCCAAATCCACCACCCACTTGGTCGCTGAGACAAAGCCGTACAGGCCGGGAACCACCATGCGCACTGGAAAGCCGTGTTCCAACGGCAGCGGTTCGCCGTTCATGCCGATGGCCAGCATGGCGTCCCGGTGGTCCTGGAGCACCGGCAGCGGCGTGGAGGCACTGAATCCGTCAGCGCTGGTGGAGAGCACCATGTCCGCCCCCGCCGTAGGCCTGGCACGGGCCATGACCTCACGCAGCGGGTAGCCGAGCCATTTGGCGTTGCCGGCCAGGTTGCCGCCCACCACATTGGACACACAGGTCAACGTCACGTAGCTTTCCACCAGCTCGGCGGCAAGGAGTTCGTCGAAGCCCATGGTGAATTCGTTTTCCACCATGCCGTGCACGCGCAGCCGCCAGGGGCCCGGATCCAGGCGGGGAACCACCAGCGCGGTGTCAATCCGGTAGAAGTCCGCATTCGGGGTGATGAATGGCGTCACGCCCGCAACGGGTGCCTGGACATCCGCGGGCAGGGCCGGCGCCGCCGTTTTTGGGCCGGGAAGCCGCAGTGCCTGGCGCACCTTGAGTGCGGTGTTGCGCGCCCCGGAGAGCGCGGCCCCGCCCAGTCCGAGGACGACGGCGGCACCCGCCACTGCGGCCGACCTCAGCAAAAAGGTCCTGCGGCTGGGCGCGGCGGGAAGGGCAGGGTCGGGGGCGGCCAGTGGTGGTGCGGCGTGTGCAGGCCCGCCGCCGGCCGGGGCTTGCTTCCGGAAGGGATGGGCTGTGGCCAGGTAGCGCAGGGCCCACAGTCCCGCAACCGTGCCGGCCAGCAACGGAACCAGATCGGGCACGGTGGCGCCGGCGCGGGTGATGATGCTCCCGGCCATGACGGTGGCGAACACGGCGACGAGGGCGCCTCCGGCCGCGAAGCGAATCCGTGAGAGCACCCCGGCTGCGGCCGAGAGGATGATGACGGCAACGGCCATGGAGAGCAGCAGCACCGTTTTGTCCTGGGTGCCGAAGGTGGCGACGGCAAAGTTCTTCATCCAGGCGGGCGTGAAGTCGATGAACGCGGCCCCCACGGATGTCAGGGGGGACGCCTGCGGACCAAAGAACGCCGCGAACAGTTCCGCCACGGAAAACAAGGCCCCGGCGCTCATGACGCCTCCCACCCCTCCGGCCAGCCTGCCCCGACTCCCGTCGGGCCTGGGGCCACGTGCGTTGCTGTTGTTGCGGTTTCCCATGGCGGGCTCCTCAAGACGTGGACATTGCCGTCAGCGGCTGGCGGCACCTGCCTGTACTTCGGAGCAGTCAGCCCGGCGGATTGGAACCGGCCGGGTCGATGGTTGGGGTTTGTTGTG
>NZ_JAAMFN010000030.1 GCF_013376095.1 Arthrobacter sp. SDTb3-6
GGACGATGAAAGCGTGTTGTGGCAGTCGCGGACCAGCCAGTCCGGCATCAGCATTGCACTGGCCCTGCGCACCAGCGTCTACGACGCCCAGGGGGAGCAGATGGCCTGCACCCGCCGGCCACTGCCTGAGGCTGGCCGGGCAGGCAGTATGGTGTCGTTCTGCCTGGCGCCAGGCTTTCCGGTCACCATCGAACGAACGGCCGCGGCGTCCACCTCTCGCGACCGGGCCGTATCGACGGCAGCGCTCTCCGCCAGCAGCCGCGTTCGCCGGGCGCCACGTGCAGAGGCGCTCCTCTCGGCCCATCTGCGCGCTTGGGACAGGTTGTGGAAACGGTTCGGGGTCGAACTGGGAGCTGGACGCCAGCAGTGCAAGGCCCTGAACCTCAACACCTTCCACGTCCTGCAATCCATTGCCATGGCCGACCCGGACCTTGACGCTGGCGCCCCGGCGCGCGGTTTGCACGGTGAAGGGTACCGTGGCCACATATTTTGGGACGAACTCTTCATTTATCCGATGCTGACCCTGCGTCGGCCCGAGCTCACCCGGTGCCTTCTGCTGTACAGGTACCGCCGCCTCGACGAGGCCCGTGCTGCAGCTCTGGCGGCGGGTTTCACCGGGGCCATGTATCCCTGGCAGAGTGGAAGCGATGGCCGGGAGGAGACCCCCACGGCGCTCTTTAACGTGCGCGACCAACAGTGGATGCCGGACAACTCCCATCTTCAGCGCCACGTTGGCCTGGCCGTGGCCTACAATGTGTGGCAATACTTCCAGGCCAGCGGCGACATGACGTTCCTGGCCCGCTATGGTGCGGAAATCCTGGTTGAGGTGTCCAGGTTCTTCGCCGGCCTGGCCACGCTCGATCCGGCAGGGGACCGATACGACATCACGGCGGTCATGGGGCCCGACGAGTTCCACGATGGTTATCCGGGCCATCCGGGTGAAGGGCTGCGTAACAACGCCTACACGAACGTGCTGACAGCCTGGGTGTTGGCGAAGACAGGAGAAGCGGTTGGGCTCGTCGCTGAGCAGGACGGCGGTGCTTTGAATCGGCGGCTGAACCTGGGGCCAAGGGAACTCGGCGAATGGGACACAATCAGCCGGCGGCTGCGGGTGCCATTCCATGCAGACGGCGTCATCAGTCAATTCGAGGGGTACGAGGATCTGGAGGAATTCGATTGGGACCGGTACCGGGCCCTGTATGGTGACATTGCCCGCCTGGACCTTATCCTGCAGGCGGAAGGCGATTCGACCAACTGCTACAAGCTGTCCAAACAGGCCGACGTGCTCATGCTGTTCTATCTGCTGTCCGCAGAGGAACTTAGCGGCGTGTTCGAGCGGCTTGGCTATCCGATGCCCCCGGACTTGGTGCCACGGACAATTCGATACTTCCTGGCCCGGACCAGCCACGGCTCAACCTTGAGCAGGCTCGCGCACAGTTGGGTGCTCGCCCGCGGCGACCGTGAGCAGTCGTGGGAGCTATTCACCCAGGCGTTGGAATGCGATGTCCAGGACACGCAGGGTGGCACAACACGCGAAGGCGTCCATCTCGGGGCAATGGCCGGAACCTCGGATATGGTGCTGCGGTGTTATGGCGGTGTGGAAACCCGCGACGACACGCTCCGGCTGCACCCGTTGCTGCCGCATGAGGTTTCACACGTGAACTTCCAACTTTCGTACCGTGGCCAGGCCATATCCGTCAGCCTCACCCCGGATGCCATTTCAGTGCTCCTGGCATCCGGCCACGCCGCGCCCATCCGTCTCAGCGTTGAGGAAGTGGCGCAGACGCTGGGCCCGGGTGACAGCCTGCACGTGTCACTGGAAACACAAGAGTGCACTGTTGTGCGCCACCAGGCTGTGCCCAACTAAAGGACAGCCGGGCAGCTCATAGCCAAGCGGCGCCCCCTACCGGAGCCACCCGTACCGGGACTATTCGAGTCCTGCCCGGATGGCTTCGTCCAAGGGTACATGCCAGGTCATGGACGCGTCGAGGGTGAATCGCCTGCCAGTCACAGTTTCAGGAACGATCCGCACCAGGCGGTCCTTTCCGACGCCCTGCCACGGAAAAAGCCCTTGTGCGGTGCTGTTGAGAGCAGTGCCTGAGTCCTTCGAAACTTCTGCCCGGCCCTTGACCACCACGCTCCACGCCAGGCCAAACTCTGCGCTCACGGCGTCCGCCTCGACCGCCACGAGGGCGTCCGCCGAGATGGCGTCGAGCTTGGTGCCGCCACCGGTTCGGAAAAGGAGGGTCTGTTCATCGATCCGGTAATTGACAGGGAAGACGTCAGGGCGGCCCTCAACCGTCACAGCGAGTCGGCCAACGGAAGTTTCGGAAAGGAGCTTCCAGCATTGCTCGGTGGTGAGGATACTTGCTTTGGGTGCCACGGCGTTGTCTCTCATGAGGTAAATCCTACGGTGCCGCCGGGAGCGGGAACAGGGACCAAAGGCCTGAACAGCATGGAAACAGGCCTGCCGGGTCTTCCCGCGGCGACAACGCCGAGCGGCCCCAACCGTGAGGTTGGGGCCTCCCATGCCGCGGATTCCTTGGCAGGCTGGGTGTCATTCGGATCCGACAGTGATGTTGTTGCGGACGGCCCGGACGCCTGGCGAGGACCAGGCGACCAGGCCGGCCTGCTTCTTTTCGAGCCAGGTTGGCAGATGCCCGCTGAGCGTCACTTGATCGTCATCGACGTCGATGTGCACCTCCTTGGCGGCCAGGGCCGCGTTGCGTGCCAAGGCGTCCTTGATCTTCTCTGCCAAGGCCTCGCGGGAGGGACGGACCGGCAGCGTGATGTGGTTCTCAACATAGCCCACGCCCGCGATCGCCCCCACGGCACGGACAGCCGCGTCCCGCTGAAAATTCCACGGCACGGAACCGGTGAGGGTGACGGTGTGGTTGCGCACGCTGGCCTTGACGGATCCGGCGGGTATGACGGCGCTGGACTCCAACACGTGCGAGATCGATTGGGCGATGTCGCTGTCCGTGAGTGCAGCACCTGCATAGTGGACGGTGAGTTCATCGGCTACGGCACTGACGCGCTTGACCCGCTGTGCCGCACGCCGGGCAGCCATCCTTTCAGGAAAGCTGCTGACGGTTCCAGTCAAGGTGACAGCGTGGTTCTCAACGCTGACGCCAATTCGGGCCGCTTGCACGTCCGGTGTCCATTGGAGTTCCGATTCAACTTCGCGCTGGATCTTGCGATCTGTTGCCGTGTCTTGCTTCATGTCTCGCTCATTTCAGTCTGGGGGTTAGCGCCGACGGTAGTGGTGCCTGCCGTGTAACTGGCGGTGGCTAGGCACGGGTGATGGCCACTTTTGCCGGGGCAGCCGGGACTGCCTTGGCCGGAAGCGGTGTGCGGACCTCCAGGATGCCGTCCTTGTAGGAGGCCTTGATGTCGGTGTCGCTGACGCCGTCCGGGAGCGCGATCCTCCGCTGCAGGGATCCGTAGTGGAACTCCGTGCGGTAGCTGCCGTCCGTGCGCTTCTCGGTCTTCTGCTCACGCGTGGCGCTGATGTTCAAGACTCCGTCGGCGATGGACACGTCGACATCCTTGTCGGGATCAACCCCGGGCAGTTCGGCGCGGACCACCAGCATGTTGTCTTCGATGGCTTCCTCGACGCGCATGGCGGTGTTCTCTGTGCCCCCGTCGAAAAGGCGCTGGAACGAATCCAAGACGCTAAACGGCGACCTCGTGAACAGATCGAACGGGGCGGCCCATCGGGCGGCGTCAAAGGGGGTCCAACTCAGCAATTCAGTCATGGTGCTTCCTCCTGTCAGTTGAAAGGTTGCGGCCGCGCAAGTGCAAGCCGTACTTCCAGTAGACGCCCGCCCGGGAGACGTGAATAGAGCCCAAAGCCCCTTTGCCCGTCCTGCCGCCGCTGGCACGATGAAGTGGAGATCAGTCACTACCCACCATGGATGGAGCCAATGGCTACTGACAGTTCCGACGGGGTCCTCGCCGTGCCCGGTGGGGACGCAGGGGACCCTGTCCTGAATCCACAGGAGCCCCTCGAACGGCTGTTGCGTGACCTTCGGGGGCGCCGCGAGGGGCTCTCAGCACGCGAAAGCGAGCGGCGCCTGCTGGTCCATGGACGCAATGAACTGGTCAGGCGCGGAGACAAGCATTGGTCAAGGGAGCTTGGAAAGCAGTTCGTGCATCCGCTTGCCCTCCTGCTGTCGATGGCCGCCGTTCTCTCGTTGGTGACCGGGACGATCCCGCTTTCCATTGCCATCGTCGCCGTGATTGTCCTCAACGCCTTGTTTGCTTTCTTTCAGGAACGCCACGCCGAGCGCGCCGTGGAGGCTTTGAGCGCCTACCTGCCGGCCCAGGCCAGGGTGCTGCGGGAGGGTGAGGAAGTTCTTGTCGACGCCGCACTGCTTGTGCCGGGCGACGTGATGATTGTCCGCGAGGGTGACCGGGTCTCCGCGGACGGACGGCTTCTGAACGGCTCACTGGAAATGGATGTCTCAACGCTCACCGGCGAGTCGCTCCCGGTATTCCGCACTGTCGACATCGGCATCGGCAGTGTCAGGCCAGGACCGCTACTGCAGGCGCCCGACGTTGTGTTCAGCGGCAGCTCGTGCACCGGCGGGGAGGCCGCGGCGGTGGTCTTTGCCACCGGGATGCAGTCGGAGATGGGCCGGATTGCGGCCCTCACCCAGCGGGCCGGGCATGACCTGAGCCCCCTGGAGAAGCAGGTGGGACGGGTGGCCCAGCTGATCGCCGTCGTCGCCGTCTCCATGGGACTCGCCTTCATCCCCGCCGGCATGCTCCTGACCGGCTTGTCGCTGGGGGACACCCTGAACTTTGCCATCGGGCTGCTGGTTGCCAACGTGCCCGAAGGGCTGCTGCCGACCATTACGCTTGCCCTGGCCGTTCGCGTCAGGCTTCTGGCGCGGCGCGGGACCCTTGTCAAGCGGATCTCGGCCGTGGAGACGCTGGGTTCCACGAGCGTGATCTGCACGGACAAGACAGGCACGCTGACCATGAACCGCATGAGGGTCCTCAACTACTGGATGCCGACTGGGACGGGCGGGCATCGCGCGGATGAGCTGCCGCCGCCCCACGACGTGTGGGTGGCTCGTTTCACCGCCGCCTGCGTCGCCTGCAACAACGCCCGTCTTGGACTCACGCCAGAAGCAGCCGAGGCTGGGGACCCAACCGAACTGGCGCTCCTGCACTTGGCCGCCGGCATGGGCGTGACAGCTGGCAGCCTCCACGCCGAGCGGCTGGCGCAATTCCACTTCGATCCAACGCTAAGGCGCATGTCCACCGTGGACAGGATTGGCCCCACCATCGCCGTCCACGCCAAGGGCGCGCCGGAGGACCTGCTCCCGCTGTGCACGCGCATTGCCGCCGCGGATGGCGACCGGGACCTCACGGAAGGGGACCGCGTGTCGATCGGGGCGGCCGTCGACCGGTGGGCGGCCGAGGGCCTGCGGGTCCTGGCCTTGGCGGACAGGCCGACGCCGGACGCGCTCCCAGGGCTCCCGCGCGGGGCGGTGGAACGCGAGCTGACCTTCCTGGGGCTTGTCGCCATGTTTGACCCCCCGCGGCCGCAGGTTCCCACGGCCGTTGCACGTTGCCATTCGGCCGGCATCCGGTTGATCATCATCACGGGCGACAACGGGCTGACGGCGGCCGGCATCGCCCGGCGGGTGGGCATTGGCGGGGACGGGCTGCAAACCGTCACCGGCGACGAGCTGGACAGGATGAGCGAAGCGGGCCTTGACAAGTTGCTGGAAGCTGGCGGTGAGCTTATTTTTGCCCGCAGTTCCCCGGAAGCCAAGCTCCGCATCACTGATGCCCTGCAGGACTTGGGACACGTTGTGGCCATGACCGGTGACGGCGTCAACGATGCACCTGCCCTGCGCCGGGCAGACATTGGCGTGGCGATGGGAAAGTCCGGGACCGATGTGGCCCGGGAGGCGGCAACCATGGTCCTCACGGATGACGACTTCGCCTCCATTGTCAGCGCTGTGGAGGCGGGGCGCCGGGTGTATGACAACGTGCGCAAGTTCATCGTCTACATATTTGCCCATGCCACGCCCGAAGTCGTTCCGTTCCTCATCTACGCGGCATCCGGTGGCCAGGTGCCGCTACCCCTGACCGTGATGCAGATCCTGGCCATAGACCTCTTTACCGAAACCCTGCCGGCGCTCGCGCTTGGGAGGGAGGCTGCCGAACCAGGCCTGATGCAGCGCCAGCCCCGCCCACGGACGGAGAACGTGATCAGCGCCTTGATGTTGGCCCGTGCCTGGGGTGTGCTCGGCGGCATGTCCGCACTCCTTGTTTCCGGGGCCTTCCTGGTCACGTTGCTGGCTGGCGGCTGGGTTCCGGGCAGGGACGTGTCAACGGGGCAGATGCACGTGCTCTGGCAGCAGGCCACCACGATGACCTTCCTCGGGATCGTAGCCTGCCAGGTGGGAACGGCCATGGCGGCCCGCACCCAGACCGTCTCGCTGCTCAGGATCGGGGTGACCACCAACCGCATTCTTCTCGGGGGCATCGTGTTTGAACTCGTGTTCAGCGCCGCCGTGGTGGGCATCGCGCCTTTGCAGCTGGTATTTGGCACTGCGGTTCCGGAACCGTGGCAGTTGCTGTTGCTCTTGCCGTTCCCGTTCCTTGTGTGGGGCGCCGATGAAGTGTTCAAGTCCTTCCGTCGCAAGCGGGCACACGCTGCCACGCCGGCTTCGCCAGGGACCTTGTCCCCTGTCACGTGAAGGCGGACGGCCGTAGCCTGATTTAAGGAGGAATGATCATGATGTATCAATGGGACGGGGCCGGCTGGGGGATCGGCCCATGGTTGGTCATGGCGGCGGTGATGCTCGTTGTCGGGGGTGCGGTGGCGGTAGCCATGGTGGTGCTGGCCAGGGGTTCATACTCCGGTCGGGGCGGGCTGACGCCGCACCACGACGCCGAGCGCATACTCACAGAACGTTTCGCCCGCGGGGAAATTGACGAGCAGGAGTTCCTTGCCCGGCGCGCGGCGCTCAGGAGCCCGGACTGATCACCTAGATTGGTCTGCCGGGACTGGGTCATCAATGCCTAAGCCATCCATCTCCGGACTGTTGACCCGCCCGTTCCCCAATCCTTTGTTGGCGATGGTGGCTACAGGACCCCGCTCGCACCGAGGACCGTGCCGATGCCGTAGGTTGCGGCGAGTGCCAGGCCACCGCCGATGACGAGACGGGTGGCCGAGGTGCTCTTGGAGCTGCCCCCGATGCCGGCGCTCAGCGTTCCAGTCAGTGCAAGGGCAACCAGGACGGCGAGGAATGTCACCGGGATTCGGAAGGCGCCGGGTGGGAGCAGGATGGCCAGCAGTGGCAGGATGGCACCAGCGGTGAAGGCGGCCGCCGAGGCGTAGGCGGCTTGCCATGGGTTGGCCGGCTCGTCTTGGTCTATGTTCAATTCGGTGGACAGGTGGGCGGCCAGGGCGTCATGTTCGGTAAGTTCCTCGGCCACGCGCTGGGCCGTTTCAAGACTGAGACCCTTGGACATGTAGAGTCCAGCGAGCTCGGCCAGTTCTGCTTCCGGGGCATCGGCCAACTCGCGCCGCTCAATTTCCACGAGGGCCCGCTGGCTGTCGCGTTGGCTGCTGACCGATACGTATTCGCCCAAGGCCATGGAGATTGCACCACCCACCACGGCGGCGATGCCGGCCACCATAATGGGCGTGGGCGAGTTGGTCACGCCCGCAACGCCCACGACGGTGGCGGCGACCGAGACGATGCCGTCGTTTGCGCCCAGAACCCCGGCCCGCAGCCAGTTTAAGCGTCCGGCGATGTTGTAGGCATGAGGTTCGCCGCTGTGCGCGCCCGGACTACCGGTTGGCATAGTAGTCCTTCCAGATCACCCGGTGGACGGGAATCTTTCGGGGGAGGGAGCGCAGCCCGGGGATGAAGGGCAGCAGCAAAAGCAGGAGCGAGAGCACCAGCATTGTTGCGACTACGAGGATGTCTGCATTGGGTGATGACTTGTAGGGTTCCACTTGGTACAAGAGCGAGAACAGCCAGAGCCAGGATTGGCCCGGTGTGTTGCCTGTTTCGTTCATGACGCCCCATTTGTCTCCTGTCAGGTGTGCCGCCGCGGCCAGGTTGGGAAAGTAGTTGCCGTCCCCAAGAAACAGGATGGTGGGCGTGTAGTCGAGGTTGTAGGGCTGCCCGCTGTTTTGCAAGGCGCCGTCCAAGTTGCCGGCGGTGGCCATGCCGAGCAGGGCCCCCGTCAGGGCCGGAACGGGTCCGTAGTTGCCGCTGGGGACCCGGGCAGGATCGCCGTCGGGCGCGGCCGCGAGTGCTGCACTGTAGTCGGCTGTCCACTTCGCTTGCTGGGCGGCCGTGGCGGCAGTCCATGTTGCCAGCGCAGGCGGCGGGGTCGGCAGCGTCTTGAGCGGGTTGATGACGAAGTCCTGGGCCGTGTCGATGGGGAGTCGAACGCCGGACAGTTCCTGCGGGTTGAAGAACCCCAGGTGCTGCGATGCGTCCGCCGTCGAATTGTAAGGTGGCCCGTATCCCGCGGTTCCGCTGGTGCCGCCAAGTTCAGAGGCGGCCGTGGCGACAAAGTCCGACGGCGCCGCCGCTGCCCAAGATTTCAGCGTCACCCCGGGCTCGTCCGGTGAACTGAATATTGCCGAGAGGCCGACCACGAGCAGCCCGACGACAATGACTCCGATCGTCAGTTCCTTAAACAGGTCGTAGTCGCGGACGCGTCCCCGCCACGGCCTGCCCGCGATGTTGTCGCCTTTCCGCCACGACATTGGTGAGGGGGACTTGTTCATGGCTGATCAGCCTCGTTTTCGGGTGCGCTACCGCTGGGATACTTAAGTTGCGCATCAGTTTCTGCAGCATCCAGTGGTGGGACCACCCCGTGGGCGCGGACCAGCACGACATGCAGGGCGACAACGGCGCCGACGGCCAGTGGCAGCAGCATGATGTGCCACATAAAGACCTGCCCGAGATTGGCCACGTTAAACCACGCCCCAACGCCCACGGCATTCAGTGCGTCCTTGGCCTCGAAAGCGATCCACTGGGAGTCAAAGTTGGTCTGCAACAAGTAACCGGTGAACGCTGTCACGATGGAAACGAGAAATGCCACCATGCCGGTGATCCAAGTCAGCACGCGGCCTCCGCGCCATGCGGCCATCCAGAATTTGAGCCACAGGTGGACCACCATGAACATGAAGAACAGTTCCACGCTCCACAGGTGGGCGCTGTTGAGGAAATGCCCCAGCCCAGAGACGTGGTACCACTGCGGTCCATTGAGGCTCAGCACCACCCCCGAGCCAATGATGAATATCAATGCTGCTACGGCGCCCATGCCGAAGACATAGGCCCATGAGGCGACGTAGCTTGGCTGGTCCTCAGGCAGCAGCTTCTCGGGTGGGAGCTGTTTCAGCAGCCAGCGGCGGGATTTGCCCGTCCACGTGTAGAGGCCTGTTTCGAGGTCCGGGGTTTCCGGCGCCGGGCCGGTGTGCCGGTTCACTTTCGGCTCCTTCCCCCGGGAAAGGGCAATAGCAGTGCGAGGACAAACAATGCCAGCATGGCGATGATGATGACCAGGTTCCCCGACTGGATTGTCACCTCGCCCCAACCAAAATACGTACCAGGCGTAATTGCGCGTCCGGCCTGCCTCAGCAGCTCATGCATGGTGGTTTCCTCTCTTGCCTGCGCCGTTTCCATCGTGGACTACCAGCACCGGGCAGTGGGCGTGCGCGATGCAGGCCGAGCTGACGGATCCCATGAGAAGTCCCCGGAATCCGCCGAAGCCGCGCCGGCCCAGGACGAGCATCATGGCGTGGCGGCTTTCCTCGATCAGCGTCTCGCGCGTGGGCCCTCGGACCAGCCGTGTTGTCAGGTTCTCCGGCCAATCGACCCCGAAGGCTTGTTCTACGGCCTGATCAAGCACCTTTTGGGCACTCTTTTCGTAGTCGACAAAGCCCACACCGTAGGGATCTTCGTAAATCGTGGGGACGGCCCAGCAGGTCAGTGCCTGGACTTGAGCCCCCATGCGTATGGCGAACCGTTCGGCCTGGCGCAGCGCCTCGATCGAGGACGCTGATCCGTCAACGCCGACCATCATGATCGGTGGTTCCCTGCGTTCATTCATTTTCATCATTACCTTCGACATTTCGGTTGATGCCGGCGCCACCCGTGGGGGGAGGCGTCCATGTCCAGTCGCGGATCTCGGGGAGGTCTTCAAAATGTTCGTGCACGTAGGCTTCGTGTCTTGTTAGCATTTCCCCGCAGTGGGCCCGCAGCCGGTCCACCCCGGGGATGAAGCGGTTGATGCGGTTCAAGGCCTCAAGCACCAGGTGGTAGCGGCTCATCCTGTTCAGCACCACCATGTCAAACGGGGTTGTCGTGGTTCCTTGTTCGTTGTATCCCCGGACGTGGAACCGGCCTGGACTTTTCCTGCCGTGCAGGAGTTGATGGAACGCCCGGGCGTATCCGTGCCAGGCCACGACCACGTCACGTTCCGCGGTGAAAAGCGCGTCAAATGCGTCGTCGGACAGGCCGTGCGGATGGACGTCCCGCGGCGGCAGCACCAGCAGGTCCATGACGTTGACCACCCTGACACGCAACTTCGGCACGTGGCGTTGGAGCAGCCAGGCGGCCGCCAGTGTTTCCTCGGTGGGAACGTCGCCGACACAGGCCAAGACAATGTCCGGCTCGGCTGCTCCAGCGTTCCCGGCCCAGGACCAGACGGAGGCACCGGCAGCGGCATGTGCCCGGGCGTCGTCGAGGTTCAGGTACTGCGGGTGGACCTGCTTGTCCACGACGATCAGGTTCACATGGTCCTTGCTCGAGAGAACGCGGGCCGCGGTGGCGAGCAAGGTGTTGGAGTCCGGTGGCAGGTAGACGCGGACCACGGAACCGGAAAGCGACAGCACGGTGTCAATCAGGCCCGGACCTTGATGGCTGAAGCCGTTATGGTCGTTGCGCCAACAGGTGGAGGTCAGGAGGATGTTCAGGCTTGGAACGGGCCTGCGCCACGGCAGTTCCCGGGCATGCTGGAGCCACTTGACATGCTGGACGGTCATCGACGCACTCACCATGGCAAAAGCCTCATAGCTGGCAAAGAACCCATGCCGCCCCGTCAGCAGGTACCCCTCCAGCCATCCCTGGCATAGGTGCTCGGAAAGGACCTCCATGACCCGACCGTGCGGGGAAACGTGGTCATCCCCTTCCCGGGACGGTTCCATGAGGCATCTATCGGTGGCTTCGAAAACAGCGCCGAGCCGGTTGCTGTTGGTCTCATCGGGGCAGAAGAGCCGGAATCGGGGGTCTCGGGCGGTATCCGTGTAGATGTCCCTGAACATTTCGCCCAGCGGCCTGGTGGTTTCGTGCTTGACGGCCCCCGGAGCGGGCACGTCAAGAGCGTAAAGATCGAGGGGACGCAGCGGCAGCGGGGCGCTGCCGCTGATGCCGTTCGCCGCGGGGTTGGCGCCCATGCGCAGCTTTCCCTGCGGGACGAGGGCAGCCAGTTCTGGGACCAGCCGCCCGGCGTCGTCAAACAGGGTTTCCGGTTTGTAGGAGAGCAGCCAGGACTCCAGCTGGGCCAAGTGGGCGGGATTCTCCCGCACACCGGTTAGCGGCACCTGGTGGGCGCGGAAGGTGCCTTCCACCTGCATGCCATCCACTTCACGTGGGCCGGTCCACCCCTTGGGCGTGCGCAGGATGATCGCCGGCCAGCGTGCCGGGCCGCTCACGCCATGCCGACGCGCTTGTTTTTGTATTGCGAGAATCCCGGCATGGGCGTCCTCGAGGGCCTTGGCCAGTTGCGGGTGGACCACGGCGGGGTCGCTGCCGGAAACAACGACGGGGTCCCAGCCGTGTGCCCGGAGCAGGTCCAGGACCTGCCCGTCGGACTGTCGGCCGAGCACGGTGGGTCCGGAAATCTTCCAGCCGTTGAGGTGCAGGATGGGCAGCACGGCCCCGTCCCGGCTGGGATTCAGGAATGCCGGCGCCTTCCACGAAGCTTCCAGGGGCCCGGTTTCAGCTTCGCCGTCGCCCACGACGCAGGCCGCGATGAGCCCGGGGTTGTCCAGTACCGCTCCTGCGGCGTGCATGAGCGAGTATCCCAGTTCCCCTCCTTCGTGGATGGAACCGGGGGTGGGCGGGCCGACGTGGCTGGGTATGCCCCCGGGGGTTGAGAATTGGCGGATGAGGCGGCGGAGCCCGTCGGCGTCCCGGCCGATCTGCGGGTACGTTTCGGAGTAGCTCCCCTCGAGGTAGAGGTTTGCCACCACTGCAGGTCCGCCGTGGCCAGGGCCGGCCACGAACAACAATTGGGCGCCCGTCTTGTTGATCAGCCGGTTGAGGTGCGCGTAGATCAACGACAGCCCCGGGCTGGTTCCCCAATGTCCAAGCAGCCGCGGCTTGATGTCGGCAACGCCCAGCCTGTGACGGAGCAGTGCGTTTTCCTGTAGGTATATTTGCACCACCGTCAAGTAGTTGGCCGCATCCCAGTACCGGCCCAAGAGGGCCCACTCCTCGTGCAAACCGGCGGACGTGGCTGCGTTTGGAGCATGCTGCGTGAAGGGCTGGCGAATGCTGTTCAAGGTACACCCCCTTCGGGCAAAGTGGACTTGTGGCAATGTGTTCGATCGTTCCGGTTGGTGCCAGCCTTCCACCGCTTCCGAGTCGGCGTTAGGGTCCTTGTACCCTGTGCAGCCTGGCGGGGCTGCAGGCAGCATGGGAATGGCAGCAAGGACAGCTGGACCACAGCCCCCAAGTCCGGGGCCGGTTCCACAGGTGCCGGTGGGAGTGGGGCCGGCTGCGGATGGGCACAGAACGAAGGAAGTCATGGACGATTCAACGCAAGGCATCGGCCTGCCGATTGTAGTGGGAGTGGACGGCTCGCCGCAGTCACTGCTGGCATTGAAGTGGGCAAAAAAGCTGGCCGTCCCACTGGGTGCCGGTATCAAGGCCGTCACGACGTGGCATCTGGAAGTGACGTACGGCCCCTACACGGCTTCCGACTGGGACGCCGAAGCCGTGGCACACCAGGTGCTGGCCCAGGCGCTGCTTGACGCCTTCGGGGACGGACCACCGGACGGCCTGACTGCCGAATGCCACCGCGGCCAGCCGGCGCAGGTGTTGATGGAACAGGGGAAGTCTGCGCAGTTGCTCATCCTTGGCTCACGCGGCCATGGCGGATTCGCGGGCCTGCTGCTGGGATCTGTCAGTTCGGCCTGTGTCGCCCACGCCAAGTGCCCCGTCCTTGTGGTCCATGCGTCGGACGACCCCGATGCGGCACAGGGAGCCGCCATCCAGCGATCGGAGCGGCGGGATGTCGATGAGCCGGCTGGAGGCGTCTAAGCCATCCGCGACAAGGGTTCGGGCGCTCACAGCGGCAGATGCTTCACGGCAGGAGCCCGGGCAGGCCCTTTTTGCATTGGGCTCCACCAGCCACGGGCTTTCCACTGCCGAGGCGCACCGGCGGCTGGCCGAATCCGGCCCCAATGCCCTGCGCACACACGGGGCCAGCCCTTGGCCGGTGCTGTGGCGCCAGCTCAAAAGCCCCATCCTGATCCTGCTGATTGTCACCGCCGGCGTTTCCCTGTTTCTGGGGGATGCGACGAATTCGACAGTCATCGGCGTCATTTTGGTGGCCAGCGTTGGCCTGGGATTCAGCAATGAATTCCGGGCCGAGCGGGCCGCCGAGGCATTGCACTCCCGCGTCACGCACACCGTTGTGGTCCTCAGGGACGGCAAGGAATGCCAGATCGGCGTAGTGGATTTGGTGCCCGGCGACGTTGTCCGGCTGACACTGGGTGCTGTCATCCCCGCCGACATCCGGCTGCTGGCCAGTGAGGGCCTGTTGTGTGATGAAAGCATCCTCACGGGGGAGTCGCTTCCGGTGGAAAAGGCACCCGCCGCCGTCTCAGGGGATGCGGCCATCGGGGACCTAACGAGCTGCATCTTTATGGGGACGGTCGTCCAGGCCGGGAGCTGCACCGGCGTGGTCGTCAGCACGGGCGGCCGGGCGGAATTTGGCCGGATCGCCATGGGACTCGGCGAGCGCCAGCCCCAAACTGAATTCCAGCTGGGCCTGAAGCGCTTCTCGTACCTGCTGTTGCAGGTTGCAGTGGTCCTGACCACGCTGATCTTCATTGCAAACCTGCCGCTTGGACGGCCCCTGTTCGATTCGCTGTTGTTTTCCCTGGCCATCGCCGTCGGCATCACGCCGCAGCTCCTCCCCGCCGTGGTCAGCACCTGTCTGGCTGCCGGCACCAGGGTGCTGGCGGCCAGACGGGCGCTCGTTAAGCGCCTCGTCTGCATCGAGGACCTGGGAGACATGGATGTGCTCGTCACGGACAAGACCGGCACGCTGACCGAAGGGCATATCAGCTTCACCTCCGCACTGCCCGTCCGTTCGGACCTCACGGCGGCAGCCCTTTTTATGCTGGGGCTCGTGGCCACGGAGGCCGACTACTCCCACGGTGCCGTCTCCGCCATTGGCCAGAATCCCCTGGACGCGGCGTTGTGGGAGGCTCCGGCAGCCCGCGGCTTTGATCCGACCGCCTACTGCAGGTACGGCATCATTCCGTTTGACCACCAGCGCCGCCGGACCAGTACGTTGGTGGGTGATGCGGCCGGCAACCGGACAATGGTCACCAAGGGCTCGCCGGAGGATGTCCTGCTCTTGTGTGAAGACATTCCGCCGGCAACCCAGGCCCTGCTCGAGCGCCTGTACGACGCCGGTTCCCGCGTGGTTGCTGTAGCCTCCAGGCCTGCCACGGGACTGGCTGCGATCGAACCGGCGGATGAGCGCGGACTGGCCTTGGCCGGCTTCCTCGTTTTCCTGGACCGGCCCAAGGCGAATGCGAAGGACTCCCTGGTCGGGCTCGCCAGGCTGGGCATCACCGTCAAGATTGCCACTGGCGACAATGGCCGGGTCGCCGAAAAGGTATGCCGGGACTTGGGACTGAGCACCGGAAGAACGTTGACCGGCGTCCAGATTGACGCCCTGGAGGATGCGGAACTTACTGGTGTGTTGCGGGAGGCAGGAATCTTTGCCCGTGTTTCGCCGGAACAGAAGGCCCGCGTCATCGGCCTTTTACGCGGGCAGGGCCGTTCAGTCGCTTTTTTGGGCGACGGCGTGAACGACGCCCTGGCCCTGCACCATGCCGACGTCGGCATCTCCGTTGACAGCGCCACCGACGTCGCGAAGGATGCCGCGGACATCGTCCTGATGGACAAGGACCTCGGCGTCCTGGCCGAGGGCGTCCGGGAGGGCAGGAGGATCTTTGCCAACACCATCAAATATGTCCTCATGGGAACCTCCAGCAATTTCGGCAATATGTTCAGTGCCGCTGCAGCATCGGTGGTCCTGAATTTCCTGCCCATGCTGCCGGGCCAGATCCTGCTCAACAACCTGCTCTACGACAGCGGGCAGCTGGCCATCCCCGGAGACCGGGTGGACAAGGAACAACTGCTTGCCCCGTCGCACTGGAACATTGCCTTCATCAGGCGCTTCATGCTTGTCTTCGGTCCGATCAGCTCGTTGTTCGACTTTGCCACCTTTGCCCTCATGTTGATGGTTTTTCACGCGATGCCGGGTGAGTTTCGCACGGGCTGGTTCATCGAATCCATAGCGACACAGACGCTGATCATCTTTGCCATCCGGACCCGGAGGGTGCCGTTCCTGCGCAGCCGCCCCTCTGCGGGGCTGCTCTGGGCGTCACTGGGGGTTGTCGCCGCTGGAGTCGTGCTGCCGTTGTCGCCGCTTGGAAGGGTTCTGGGCTTCGACCCGGTGCCCGTTGTCTTCTTCGTTGCGCTGCTGGCAACGGTTGTCATATATCTCGTCCTGGTGGAGGGGACAAAGACATGGTTCTTTTCCCGCCCCGTGCCACTGCCTGCCACGGCACGCCATCGCGGCCATATGCACCGCATCCAACGCCGTGCGGCCAGGTTCAGCGTTGCGCATTCACTTGCGCGCCGCTGACGTGGAGCCAGGGACCGGGGATCCGGTTCAGTTCGCTGAATGAATCAGGCGGGACGTTGTCCTCTATCGAAACCTTCACCCGGCTGTTGTAGTTGAGTTGAAACGACCGCCACGCGGCCTTTTGGCTGGCAGGGGCGGCCAGGACCCATGTGCGCCCATTGCCGGCAGAAAGGAAAACCATGACAGAGGACCAGTTTCCAACCCTTCGGTTTCTTGGCGCGGCAGGAACCGTTACGGGTTCCAAATACCTCCTGGACACGGGCCATCGCCGAGTCCTGGTCGACTGCGGCTTGTTTCAGGGCTACAAGGCGTTGCGTGAGCGCAACCGGACCCCGCTTCCTGTGCGCGCAAGCTCCATCGACGCTGTCATCATCACCCACGCCCATCTTGACCACACCGGATACCTGCCAGCCCTGGTCCGGGACGGGTACGGCGGCCCGATCCATGCCACGGACGGAACGGCACAGCTGAGCGGACTTATTTTGCCGGACAGCGGCCACCTGCTTGAAGAGGAAGCCCAGTTTGCAGCCCGGCGCGGATCCTCCATGCATCATCCGCCCAAGCCGCTCTATACGGCGGCCGATGCGGTCAAGGCGCTGAAGAGCTTCCAGGTGCATGATTTCGATGCGCCGTTCGAACCGGCGGAAGGAGTTGAAGCCACCTTGGTTCCCGCCGGCCATATTCTTGGGGCAGCCCAGGTGCACCTGCAGCTCGACGGGGCCGCCATCCACTTCACAGGGGACCTTGGGCGTGCCGACGACCCACTTATGAATCCTCCCCGTGCGCTGGAGTCTGTTGACGTATTGGTGACCGAGTCAACCTACGGCAACCGGACGCACGCCCACACGGACCCCACCGAGGAGCTGGGGCAACTGGTAGGCAGGGTGGCCAAGCGCGGAGGAGTGGTGCTCATCGCGGCCTTTGCCGTGGGGCGCGCCGAGACAATCCTGCTGGCGCTGTCCCGTCTGCTGGCCCGCGGCAAGATCCCGTCCCTGCCGATCTTCCTCAACAGCCCAATGGCCATTGACGCCTCCAACATTTACCAACAGCACCGTGACGAGCACCATCTGAACCAGCGGGACTTTTCGGCCATGTACCAGCTCGCCACCATGACCCGGACAGCAGATGAATCCAAGCTTCTTAACCTTCGCGGCGGACCGATGATCATTATCTCCGCCAGTGGAATGTTGACTGGCGGTAGGATCCTCCACCACATCAGTGCCTACGGCAGTGACCCCAGGAACGCAATTGTCCTGGCCGGCTACCAGGCTGCGGGAACGCGTGGCGCGGCCCTGGCCCGGGGCGGGACGACCTTGAGAATCTACGGCGATGACGTGCCGATCAGGGCGGAGGTCGCTGCGATGGACGGCTTCTCGGCCCACGCCGATTCGGATGCGCTGGTGCACTGGATGCGATCCGCACCCAAGGCACCGCGGATGACCTACATCACCCACGGGGAACCCGACTCGGCCGATGCCCTCAGGCTCCGCATCAAACACGACTTGGGCTGGCCCGCCCGCGTCCCGGAACACCTGGAAACGGTCAGCCTGCAGCATCCACGGTAGATTCACACCAAGGAGCACAAATCCGGCCCCACACAGCACAGGAGTGCACATGTCCAACACCATCGTCGTCGGCAGCGACGGGTCACCCGCGTCCAAGGCCGCAGCGGACTGGGCTGCCCGGCGAGCGCACCGGTACTGCAGCGACATGCGCCTTGTCTTCACCGTACCTGACGCCACGGACCCGGGCTTGGCATCCCGGTCCAGGGCCGGTTTCGAAGCGGCTGCCCACACCCTTGATGAGGAACGGGCCCGGTTGGCGGCACTGTTTCCAGGATTGACGATCCATACGACCATCAAACACGGTGAACCCGTCGCGGTCCTGGGGGGACTTTCCCATGAGGCCGGCATGGTGGTGGTGGGCAGCGACAAGCCCGCCGACGCACATGGCGAGGGCTTCGGCGCCGTCGGCCCGCAACTAGTGATCCGCAGTGCCTGTACCGTGGCGATCATTCCCGTCCTCGAAACAGCCCGAACCGGCGTGGTCGTGGGGGTTGACGGCTCCCCGGAAGCGGACCTGGCACTCCAGGTGGCCTCGGGAGAGGCAGAGATGTCCGGGCAGGCACTGACCGTTGTACACGCCTTGACCCACACCGGACCGGGGACGCCGGGCAAGCCCCGGGACGGGCAGGTAATGCCTGGCGCATTGGAGGCCGGAGAAGAGGTCCTCGCAGCCGCCGTGGCTGCCATCGCGGCCCGCCATCCACGGCTGGAGGTTCACCGCGTGCTTGACACACGGCACACCCCTGCCCAAGCCTTGGCCTCGGCCGCCGGGGGATCGGGATTGCTGGTTGTGGGCAGCCGGGGCCGCAAGAGCGTCAGGCACATGCGGCCCGGCGCCATCGGCTCGGTTGTCCTGGCCCGCATTGGCTGCCCCCTGCTCGTGACCACGGGCCCAGGCACGTCAGGAAATGCCTAGTCTGAAATCGTCCCGTCCGCACCCGTCCGGTCCTCGTGTACCTGCACCGTGGGGCGGGCTGGCAGTGGCGCTGCCGATGGCGTGGCGGCCGGACCTGCCGCGGTGGCCTTTTCCCTCGGTTTCAGTGACCGCAGCGCATTGAGAATGGTGGCGAGATCGACGAGTTCCTGGCTCAGCGCACCGGGCACGGCAGGTATGAGTCCAACGGCGGCCGCGGCCATCAAGCCTACGCTCAGCCCGATTCCGATCCAGATGCTTTGGACGGCAATGCCGATGGTTTTCTGGCCGATCCGTACGGACGTGGCAGCCTTGGCCAGGTCATCGACCATGATGACGACGTCGGCAGACTCGCTGGCCGCCGTGGATCCCTTTGCACCCATGGCCATGCCAACGTCGGCAGCGGCCAGCACGGGTGCGTCGTTGATGCCGTCCCCGACCATCATGACCGGGCGTGGCGACAGCATCCGGACTACGGCGACTTTTTCCTCGGGCCGGCAGCCGGCTCGCACCTCCGCAATCCCTGCCAGGTCGGCGACATGCCCCGCTGTCGACGGTGCATCGCCGGTCACCACCATCGTGCGTTGCACGCCCAAGCCCGCCAAGGAGGAGAGCGTTGCCTTGGCGTTTTCGCGCAGGGGATCCCTCATGATGAGGGCGCCGGCATAGGTGTGGTCAATCCCGACATAAACGGCGAACTGGCCGCCGGCAAGGTCTTCCTCGGCAATGGGCCCGCAGTCCACTTGGAGGAAGGAACGCTTTCCCACGGCAACGTGGTGCCCGTCCACCATTGCGCAGATGCCCTCGGTTGCATGTTCCACTGCTTCAGAGGGCCGTGAGAGGTCCAGGCCCCGGGCCAACGCCGCGCCGACCACCGAGGAGGCGAGGACGTGCGAGGAATGTAGTTCCGCCGAGGCGGCGAAGGCCAGCAGCTTTCCGAAAGTGAGCGCAGGTGCCAGCCCACGGGCCGGCCTGATTTCCTCCAGTGCCAGACGTCCGTGCGTCAGTGTTCCCGTCTTGTCGAAGACCGCGGTCCGGATCTGGGTGAGCTGTTCAAGGGTTCCGCCATCTTTGACAATGATCCCGTTTCTGGCTGCCCTGCTCATGCCGCCGAGAAATGCCACGGGGCGGCGATCAGCAGCGGGCAGGGGGTGGCCACGACGAGCACTTCCGCGAATCGCAGCGCCTGGCCGCTGATCAACCAGGCCACGCCGCCAAGGACCAGTCCCAGGACTGTGAAGGGGACCGCATAGCGGTCCGCGAGGCGGACCACAGGTGCCCCGCTGGCGGCTGCATCCCGGACCAGGGCCACAATTCGGCTGTATTGTGAGTGTTCTGCGGCCGCGGTGGCAGCAAGCCGCACGGCGGCCGCGCCATTGCCGGAACCGCTGAGAACGCTCCCGCCCCGGACCAACTCCACCGGCAGGCTTTCGCCCGTAATGGCGGACTCGTCGAAGGACCCGGCGGCGGAGAGCAGCCTTCCGTCGACCGGCACCACCTCGGCCGGGCGGAGCACCAGGACATCCCCCGGCACGATCTGGGTTGCAGCGACATCTTCCAGCTTCCCTCCGGGTTGCTCCCGGTGCGCTGTTTGTGGGACACGGTCCAGCAGCGCACTGAGCTCGCCCTTGGCCCGCGCCGTGGCATAGTCTTCCAGTGCCGAGCCTCCATAGAGCATCAGCACCACGATCAGGGCCGCAATGTATTCGCCGACTGCGACAGTACTGACAATGGCGGTGAGAGCCAGGATGTCAACTCCCCAGCGGCCGTGGACCATGTCACGGATCATGACCGCCCCGCGCTGAACGGCGGCGGCCCCGGCGAAAACGCTGCCCAGGACTTGGGCACGGCCCTGGTGGCCCAGAACCCATAACATCAGGACAACGCCGCCCACAAGGAGAGTGGCTGCGAACGTGGGGTGGCGGTGGATGAAGCCCCCTGATGCCGCGCGTGATCTGCCCCGCCGTTGGCTGTCGATGGCTGTCTACTCCGGCCCGTTGACGACGACCACGGGACAGTGGGCGTGGGCGACGCAGGCCGCGGACACTGATCCCAGCCGCAGTCCGAGGAACCCGCCGCGGCCACGCCGGCCCAGTATCAGAAAACGGGCGTTGGCGCTTTCTTCCACGAGGATCTGGCCTGGATGGCCGTACCTGATGCCAATGGACATCCCGGAAGGACGTTCCGGACCAAAGGCACGCTCTACGGCGTCGTCTACCAACCGGGTGGCTTCACGTTCGAGCAGGTCGGCCTCCGGAAAGCCGCCAACGGGAATTTGGGCCGCGAAGTAGATGTCCGAGCGGCTCCAGCAACTGATGGCCACCAGTGGCAGGTTTAGGGCTGCGGACAAGTCTGCTGCGGTTTGCAAGGTGCCAGTGGAGTAGTCAGAGCCGTCAATGCCAACGACAATGCGCTGTGAACGGTGCGTTGCGGGGTTCATGGCTGTCCTATGGGAGGATTTTCAGGGACGTGTCCCAGTTGAAGTTGTCCTGGTCAGGGCTGAGCTGCAGGCCCATCACAAGGAGCATGATGGCCTCGAGTTCACGTGCCCTGCGCAGCGGACCGACGTCGATGGGACGCAGTCCCGAGGCCGCCGCGACGGCACTGACCTTGACCTTGGCCTGTTCGGAGTCTCCGGAGATGAAGACGTCCAGGGGGAGTCCGGCTACGGATCCTGCCTCCAACGGCTTGGCCAGACAGGTGTTGAAGGCCTTGACAATGTGGGCGTCCGGACTGGCGTGCCGTGCGATTTCCTCGACCGCGGAAGTCCCGGCCGGGACCAGCAGGCGGTCGAAGGTGGACAGGTCAACGGGATTGCTGATGTCGACGATGACCTTTCCGGCCAATGCCTCGCCGTAGACAAGCACCGTGTTTTTGCCCTCCTCGAAGGGTACGGCAAGGAACACTATTCCTCCTTCGATGGCTGCGCCTTCGCCGCCGCCTTGCGCTCCGGCACCCAGAAATTCGACGAGCTCCCGGGTCTTTTGACCGTTGCGCCCCAGTATTTGCACTGAATGCCTGCCCGCAAGCATGCGGACCGCTATGGCCCGGGCCATGTGCCCGCTGCCGATGATGGTGACTTGTTCCATGGTGGCGCCTTTCAGGACTGGACGGGAACGCGTTCGATGATGACCTTCAGGGCCTTCGTTTCCGCGGCTCGGGCAAAGGTGTCGTAGGCCTCAAGCGCCTGGTCGAAGGTGAAGGTGTGGGTGGCGAACTTGGCCGCCGGGATTTTGTGCCGGGCCACGAGCTTGAGCAGCATCGGGGTGGTGTTGGTATTGACCAGGCCCATGCTGATGTTGATGTTCCTGATCCACAGTTCCTGGAGGGGAAGCGCGACGCCGGTGCCGTGGACGCCGACATTGGCAACGTGGCCGCCCGGGCGGACCAGGGCAAGGGCCATGGAAAAGGTTTCAGGCAGGCCTACGGCCTCAATGGCCACGTCCACCCCTGCACCATCAGTCATGGCGGTTACCTTTTCCTGCCACCCGGTGCTGCCGGAGTCGACGGCATCCGTAGCCCCAAACTCCATTGCCTGACGAAGCCTGTTGGCGTCGCGGTCAATCGCGACGATGGTTCCGGCACCGCACAATCCGGCCGTGGTGATGGCGGCCAACCCCA
The DNA here is from genome assembly GCF_013376095.1 of Arthrobacter sp. SDTb3-6. Classification (GTDB taxonomy): domain Bacteria; phylum Actinomycetota; class Actinomycetes; order Actinomycetales; family Micrococcaceae; genus Specibacter. The sequence continues at coordinate 22,048 of NZ_JAAMFN010000030.1, forward strand.
CGGGGCCGGACCCGATGACGGCAACGACGTCCCCCGGGCTCACCTTGCCGGCGAGGACGCCGATCTCAAAGCCGGTGGGGAGAATGTCGGAGAGCATGACTGCTTCGACGTTGCTGACGCCCTCCGGGACTTTGTACAGGGAGTTGTCTGCATAGGGAACCCGGACATACTCTGCCTGCGTACCGTCGATGAGGTGACCGAAGACCCAGCCGATGCCTGCCTGGCCCTCTTCGCCCAGGCAGTGGGAATAGAGGCCCGAACGGCAGTTCGGGCAGTGGCCGCAGGACTTGATGCAGGAAATCAGCACCCGGTCGTCCACCACAAAATCGTGCACTCCCGGACCAGTTTCCACCACCGTGCCCACTCCTTCGTGGCCAAGGATTCGCCCCGGCTGCACGGCGGGGACATCGCCCTTGAGGATGTGAAGGTCGGTGCCGCAAATGGTGGTGGTGTCAACTTGGACTATGGCGTCGCCTGGGTTGAGGACCTCAGGACGGGGTGCCTCCGACCAGGACATGCTGCCGGGGCCATGGTAGATCAGCGCTTTCATGATGGGTCCATTCGTCGGGTGCCGGCTCGGGCGGCTGCGGGGCCGATATCCCAAACGCTACGGCGGACGTACGCCGGTGGTTAGGGTCTTTGGGCCCCTTGGCCGCGGGCCTATTCCGGCGCTGCGCGGTGCGTATTTGCCTGGGCGGTCCACCATTCCGCAGGCTGGGTGACTTGGAACCGGCGCCCCGTCACCGCTGTTGGCACGATGCGCACAAAATTGTCCTTCCGGCCCGAATGCCACGGGAAGAGCCGGAGCGAAAAACTGTCGAGCAGGTCTTCGGTGGACGTGAGCAGTTGGCCTGAGCCCTTGACCACCACACTCCAGGCAATGCCCGTGTCCGGGTCGACGCCGTCGGCTTCCAACGCGACCGGGTGGCCGCCACGGACGGCTGTGAGTTTGGTGCCTTCGCCGGTCCGAAAGATGAGCGTGCCGTGGTCCACGGTGTAATTGATGGGGAAGATGTCCGGATGGTCCCCGTCCCACACTGCGAGCCGGCCCACGGATACGCCGCGAAGCAGGGCCCAGCATTCGTGGATGGCCAGGTCTTCCGTTCGTGTGGCTGCTGGTTTGTGCGTCATGGGCTGAGCGTATGGCATCCTGCCCTGTCCCGGTAGGGCCATAGGGCCCGTCCGGCCCATGGACCCCCTGTCGGCCTTGCCGTAAAATCGCCGCAGGGGCCAGGCAGCCCATCCAGCATTGCTTGGGGCCTTGCCGCCCGGGGGGCAGGAAGGAGGCAACACGGTGGGAGACGAAGGTCGTGACGACGACGGACCGCCGTCTGCCACGGGCGGTTTGCGGCACCAGCATGACAGGGTGCGGCTGCGGGGATTGCTCGATGCTGTCATTTCCATTGCCGAAGAGCTGAGCCTGGAGGCAGTCCTGCGTCGGATTGTTCGCTCCGCTTGTGACCTTTTGGACGCAGAATACGGCGCCTTGGGCGTCATTGGGGAAGCCGGGGGGTTGAGCCACTTTGTCACGGAAGGCATTGCTCCGGACGTGGCGAAGCTGATTGGCCCGCTTCCCACAGGCCATGGCGTGCTGGGGCTGTTGATCAGCGATCCACGCCCCATCCGCCTCCCCAACCTTCACGACCACCCGTCGTCCTACGGGTTTCCGGAGCACCATCCTCCCATGCGGACCTTTCTGGGCGTGCCCATCCGGATTCGGGACGCCGTGTTTGGAAACCTGTATCTGACCGAAAAGAGGGGCGGGCAGCTGTTCACGGCCGACGACGAGGAACTGGCAGTGGCGCTTGCCGGCGCCGCGGGCTTTGCCATTGAAAACGCCCAACTGTTCGATGATGCGCAACTGCGAACGCGCTGGCTGGGGGCCGGCCGGGATGTGGCTGTGCGCCTTATGGGCCCATTCGGGGATGACGCCGGGGACGGTCTGCTGTTTGTGGCCCAAATGGCCCTTGAAGCGTCGGAGTCGGCCGTGGTGTTTATCACCAGTGCGCCCAACGAGGCCGGCCAGGTTGCCATCCTTGCAGGCGTTGGCGGGGGCGCGCAGGAGTGGGAGGGGCGACTTTTGGACCTGGAGGGCCGCCACATGCGCGGTGTGCTGGAATCGGGCAGGCCGGCAACATTTGCTGCGGCATCAGGCCTCATGGGGCGCGCGTACCGGGGCCCGGCCGGCCCGGCACTGCTGGCACGGCTTGGCACGGCCGGAGCCGAACACGGCCTGCTGGCGCTGGTGCGTGCCAGGGGCGGTCCTGCATTTTCTTCCCTGACCTGCGAGATGGCGGCCGTCTACTGTGCCCAGTCCGCCCTGGCACTGGAGCTTGCCAAGGCCCGCCGAATCCGAGAACAACTGGTCTTGTTCACTGACCGTGACCGCATTGCCCGGGACCTCCACGACGTCGTCATCCAGCGGTTGTTCGCCGTTGGGCTGAACGTCCAAAGCCTGGCCAGGTTCATCCCCGGGCAGGAGGCGCTTGCACGCCTCCGTGCCATCACCGGTGAGCTGGATGCGACCATCAAGGAACTGCGGGACACCATTTATGCACTCCGCGAAAATGACAGTAAAACGGAGCTGCTCAGCAGCCAAATCCTGGCAACTGTCCGCAAGGTCTCCAAATCACTTTCCTTTGCGCCGCGCATCGTATTGTCCGGACCCGTGGATTCCCGTGTTCCGCTTGACGTGGCCGGGCAAGTGCTTGCCGTGGTTTCCGAAGGTGTCAGCAATGCGGTACGGCACGCACAGGCTGGAGAAATCGAGATTGTCGTCACAGCCGGAGACGGGGCCATGAGCATCACCGTCACTGACGACGGGCGTGGCATCGGCACCCCCGGCGGTGGCAGCGGGCTGGCCAACATGGAAGCCCGTGCCTTGAACCTCAACGGGGCGTTCCAGGTGGGCAGCGCCGGACAGCGGGGGACAAGGTTCTTTTGGTCGGTTCCCCTGCAACCGGAAGGTGCGCAGGGCCCCTCGAAGGCCGAGTTGGAGTAGACGTACCCCTCGGGACTATTTCCGGGTGATGTAGACGGCTGCCTGCGTCCGCCGCTCGAAACCAAGCTTGGCCAATAGCGAGGAAACGTAGTTCTTGACCGTCTTCTCGGCGAGGAAGAGCTCCTGGCCGATTTGGCGGTTGGTCATGCCTTGTCCTATCAGTGCCAGGACCCTGCGCTCCTGGGCTGTCAGGGTGGCGGTGCGGGGATCCAGCTGGGCGGGCTCACTGAGCCCTTCAATGATCTTCTGCCGAAGGCCCCGGTCGAAGAGCGATTCGCCGTGGGCAGCGAGCTTGATCGCCGTGACCAGGTCAGTGCCGCCGATTTCCTTCAGGACGTACCCGGACGCGCCGGCCAGCACGGCCCCCCTGAGGGCTTGTTCGTCGTCGTAGCTGGTCAGGATCAGGCACTTGAGGGAGGGGTCAACGGAGCGCACGTCACGGCACACCTCAATGCCGGTACCGTCGGGCAGCCGGGCATCGAGCACGGAGACGTCAGGGCGCAGCGCCGGGATCAGCCTGGCCGCTTCCGCCGCGGAGCCGGACGAACCCACCACTGTGAAGCCATGTCCCTCCAGCAGGTCCTGGAGTCCCAACCTCACGAGTTCGTGGTCGTCAAGGACGAAGACGCGGATGGCCGGCGGAGCGCCGGAGGCCTGCCGTGCTGTGTCCATGGTTTCCCTCACTTCCATCGCTTAAGCGTGCCAGCCCCACCTGAAGGTGGCGCTGAACCAGGTGCAAATTTTGATGCCGCTGGCGAAGGCCCATTCTCCAACAGGCAGGTCCGCCGGGCAAGGCGTCCTGGCAGGTTACTGGTCTGCGGCCTTCCTGTCGTGGGCCGCATTCCAGACATGTGCACGCCGCGTGCCGAAAGGGGTGCGCGGAGGCGACGCGACAAACGCGCCGGCAGTCATTGCGGCAAAGGCCACGGCGCCCATGGGGGCTGACCTGAAGGCAAGGGCAAGGACCATCAGGGCGATGCCAATTCCCATGCCTGCTGTGCCCAGCACGAGGCGACAGACAGCGCTGCCCGGTTTGCCGGGCGCGCCCAACGCCCGCGCCAGTCGGGGGCTTCCATCCTTTAAGTCCTCTTCGAGTTCGTGAAGGATGCGCAATTCATGCTCAGAGAGTTCCATGATGCCTTCCTTGGGTCTTTCCTCAGTTGTGAATACGAAGCAATGGCGAGGCGTCAGCGGCCTGGCCCCGTTAACGGGGCCGGCCGGCGCTTCCCGTTCCCCTTAGTGCGATGGGATCGCGTGGTGGTGGGCGGCAGTGCTCGGGCTGATGGCCAGGCCGGTGGCAACCACCACAACGGCCCCGGCGATCCATGACGTCCAGGCCGCTCCGGAGTGTCCAGTGTAGGATCCGGCCCAGGGTGAAACGACCAGGGCTGCGCCCAGGACGACCTGTAGCCACTCAATCCATGGCGCGTCCGGTGCGGCAAGGTTGACTGCACCGCTGGCTGCGATGAGCACGCCGAGGGCAACCATCAGCCACGTCGATGACGTGGTCTGTGTTGTCCAGAGTGTGGAAAGGGCGGCCACTGCTCCTGCCGCCACGGCAGCCCAGTCCTGCCAACGGGTCCATTTCTTCATGGGAACCTACCTCCTTGATGGTTGCCCGCCCGGTGGCGGGATATTTCCATGGTCGCTCCGGCAATGGCCCAAAGCCACGGTCCAAAGTCCCCAATGCGGGGTGGATGTTCGGTACCGGTTCCCGGCGGTTGTATAAAGTGTGCAACAGTGGACCTTGGACCCTAGGCACCAGCACGGATCGGCGCCATGATCAGTCCATGAACCGTGATGAGGATCCTGGAGTTGTCTTGACCTGTGACGAGGCTTGGAGGCTGCTTGAGGGCAGCCGGTTTGGCCGGCTGGCCGTGAGCGTCGCCAACCAACCGGACGTTTTTCCGCTGAATTTCTTCGCTTCGGGGGACAAGGTCTGGATCCGGACCAATCCAGGCAGCAAGCTTGCCGAGCTGACCATTAATTCCCGGGTTGCGTTTGAGGCCGACGAAGTCAGCGACGGTGCCGCCTGGAGCGTCGTGGTCAAAGGCACCGCCAGAATCCTGGAGTCCCAAACGGAAATTGACGCCGCCGACCGTCTCCCGCTTGAGCCCTGGCTTAAAACCCGCAAGTGGACGTACGTGGAAATCACCCCATCCAGCGTGAGCGGACGTAAGTTCCAGCTGGGTGCGGAGCCGGAGCGCTACTAACGGCGCGCCCGCAACCCTGGCCGGCCCGTCCAGGCCAGATACCCGCCCATGACGCCCATCGCCCCCACTCCGCCAGCCAGCAGCCTGTCTTGCCAGGAACGCAGGTGTTCACGGTCGGCGGCCGTCAAGTCGCCGATGCCGCGGATGAAGGCTGCAAGCAGAAGCCCTGCAAGCAACCGATTGCCGATTCGTTCGGCCCGGGCAACCAGGGGCACGATTTCCTCCGTGCGCAGGTGGACCTCCACGCCGCGGTCAAGCTGTTGCAGGATTCGTTCCAGCCGCTCTGGGAATTCGGCGCCCAGGTCGGCCGCTTCGAGGCCAAGTTTCTTGATCATTGCGGGCAACCTGTTTGGGCTGAGCCGTTCCAGCGCCAGCCGCGTGGCAAAGGGCTTGAGAACTTCGCCGAGATTGAACTCCGGGTTCAGGCGCACTCCCATGCCTTCGGTCATGACGACCATTTTCGCGAGCATGGCAATTTCGCTGGACAGCTGCAGGTGGTGGCTGCGTAGGATGGCCACCAATTCGTTGATCAACGGGGCGAGGTGAATTTCGCCCAGGCGCCTGCCTTGGTACTGCTCCATAAAATGGGCCACATCCAGCGTCAGGAGGGCGCGGTCAGGTGCGGCACCGTTGACAGAGAGGTCTAGCAAGGCACGGCTGATCCGCCCAGCGTCGTTCCGGCTGAAGGCGAGCAGGAGCCTGCCCAGCCGGTCCCTGAGCTGTTCGTCCACTTCACCGACCATCCCAAAGTCAATCAGGCCAATTCGTCCGCCCGATTCAACAAAGAAATTCCCAGGGTGTGGGTCGGCGTGGAAGAACCCGTCTTCAAAGATCATCTTGGCAGCCGCGTTGGCGGCCAGGGCGGCCAGGTTGTCCCTGTCAACGGCAGCCATCGCGGCGACTTGCGGATCGTCGATCCTCAGGCCATATATCCTTTCGATCGTCAAGACCCGGGATGTGGTGGTGTCCCAGTATATTTTCGGTATGTGGATGCCGGTGCGGGTCGAAAAATTCCGGGCGAACCTCTCCGCGTTGCGTCCTTCGTGCAAATAATCCAACTCGGCCCGCAGGGTTTCCGAGAAAGCGGCAGCGACGCCCTCAACATTAAAGTCGGCGGCCGCCGCCCAATTACGGCTGGCCCGGTGCGCCAGGTTTTGCAGGATCTCCAGATCCTCCTGCACCTGGGACACGACGCCGGGCCGGCGCACCTTCACCACGACGGCGGTGCCATCGTGCAGTGTGGCCGCGTGCGCCTGGCCGATTGACGCGCTGGCCAGAGGCGTGTCGGTGAACGTGCCAAAGACTTCATCCGGAGGCGCCCCCAGCTCCTGTTCAATGAGGGACCGGACAACAGCCGTCGGCACGGGCGGGGCACCATCCTGCAGCCTTGACAATGCCACGATGTAGTCCCGGGGCAGGATGTCAGGGCGGGTTGACAGTACCTGCCCGAGCTTGATGAACGTGGGTCCCAGCTCCTCCAGCGCCAGTACCAGGCGGTCCGGATTGGCCAGCGCGCCCGTCCCGCGCGGCAGGGTGCCCAGGCGCAACCGTCCAAGGCCCAATGCGGCAGCCACTGACCCCAACCCGTGGCGGGCCAGTATCTCGGCAACTTGGGCGTAGCGTTCGAAGTGGTTGGGCATGGGGGCAGCGTAGCCCCCGAACCGCGTGAATTCCAGAGGCCAAGGTCACTGCCGTGGTGATGCAGGCCCGGGTGAGGCTGCTACGCTCCCGGGCCTGCCGGGCCATGGCTCCACTGCCCGCCCCCAAGAGGGCCCTTTGGCCCTGTACACCGTCGCGCGGCCCCAGCAGTATTGGGCATGAACCGGGAAAACGACGACGGGAAAAGCCGCATGAACACCGATACAGGCATGGGACGCATAGTGGTTGGTGTCGACGGGTCCGCCGCTTCGGTTGAGGCCCTCACGGCCGCTGCCCGCATTGCAGGTGCGACGGGCGCGAGGGTTGACGCGGTTGCCTGCTGGAGTGTGCCCACCGCACTCGCGGTCGCCTATGCACTGGGCACCGTGAAGCTGGAGGACGGTGCCCGGAAGGTCCTCGACGAGACCATGAGGCAGGCGTTTGGGGAGCGCCTCCCGGAGAACGTTTCCGCCCTGCTGGTCAAGGGTCACCCCCGGCAGGTGCTGCTGGAGGCCAGCGAAGGCGCCGAGATGCTGGTGGTGGGTCGGCGCGGGCGCGGCGGCTTTCCCGGTCTGCTGCTGGGCTCGGTCAGCCAGGCCTGTATTGCCCACGCACGGTGCCCCGTCCTGGTCACCAGCCAGGAAGCCCCGCCGGACGGCGCGGCACCCGGCGATTCCCGCGGCCCGCGGTGAGCGGCCGTGTGGCGGAATTGTTCCCTTGCTCCCGGAACCCGTTGGATGATGAAAGCAGTATTAATCAGGCAAGAATTGGCGCAGCGAATTGTTGACTAATTCCCGCACCCTAGCAATGTGTTTTGCTCCGTCCTACTGTGGGACCATGACTGCTGAACCATTTGTTGCCGGTCTTGACGGGCCGGCCTCGGACGCGATGTTGAAGCTGGGACGGTTCTTCACCAAGTGGGATGAGACGGACGATTCCCGTGCGGTGTTCCGTGAGGGCGGCCGCAAGGGCGACATCTTCTACCGCGACCGGTGGAGCCACGACAAAGTGGTGCGGTCCACCCACGGCGTCAACTGCACCGGGTCGTGTTCGTGGAAGATCTACGTCAAGGACGGGATCATCACCTGGGAGTCGCAGCAGACGGACTACCCGTCCGTCGGGGCGGACAGCCCGGAATACGAACCGCGCGGCTGCCCCCGCGGCGCGGCCTTCTCCTGGTACACGTATTCACCCACGCGGGTGCGCTTCCCCTACGCCCGCGGCGTGCTCGTGGACATGTACCGCGAGGCCAAGGCCCGCCTGCACGACCCCGTCCTGGCGTTCGCCGACGTGGCCGGGGACCCGGAGAAGCGCCGGCGCTACCAAAACGCCCGCGGCAAGGGCGGGCTGGTGCGCACCACCTGGGCCGAAGCCCTCGAAATCGCAGCCGCCGCCCATGTGAACACGATCAAGAACTACGGCCCGGACCGGGTCTCCGGTTTCTCGCCCATCCCGGCCATGTCCATGGTCAGCCACACCATCGGCACCCGCTTCGTCCAGCTCATCGGCGGGGTCATGACCTCCTTCTACGACTGGTATGCCGACCTGCCCGTGGCCAGCCCGCAGGTGTTTGGCGACCAGACCGATGTGCCGGAGTCCGGTGACTGGTGGGACGCCACCTACCTGATGATGTGGGGCTCCAACGTCCCCGTCACCCGCACCCCCGACGCCCACTGGATGACCGAGGTGCGCTACCGCGGCACCAAGATCATTGCGATCAGCCCCGACTACGCGGACAACACCAAGTTCGCGGACGAATGGCTGCCCGCCCAGGCCGGCAGCGACGCAGCCCTGGCCATGGGCATGGGGCACGTGACGCTTAAGGAATTCTTCGTGGACCGGCAGGTGCCGTTCTTCCAGGACTACGTGCGCAGGTTCACGGACCTGCCCTTCCTGCTCCGCCTGGAGAAGCGCAGCGACGGCAGCTACACGGCGGGGAAGTTCCTCACGGCAGCTGACGTTCCGGCCCTGGCAGGTACGGAGGACGCCGGCTTCCGGACCATGATGTTCGACAAGGCCGCCGGCCGGCCCGTGGTGCCCAACGGCACCTTGGGCGACCGCTATTCCACCTCGGGGGAGGGCAAGTGGAACCTGGACCTTGAAGGCATCGACCCGGCGCTGAGCCTGCGCGAGGTTTCCACCGCGTCCGCGGAAGTCCTGATGCCCTGCTTTGAAGACCCCCAGGGCGCCGGATCGGTGCTGCGGCGCGGCGTGCCCACCCTCACGGTGGAAGGCCACCTGGTCACCACGGTCTTTGACCTGATGCTGGCCCAGTACGGCGTGGGCCGCGACGGCCTGCCGGGGGACTGGGCCACGGACTACAACGACGCGGCCACCCCCTACACGCCTGCCTGGCAGGAGGAGATCACGTCCGTCCCCGCCGAGGCGTGCATCCGCGTGGCCCGCGAGTTTGCCCGCAACGCCGAGGCGTCCAAGGGCCGGTCCATGATCATCATGGGCTCGGGCATCTGCCAGTGGTTCCACGGCGACGCCACCTACCGGGCCGTGCTGGCCATGGTCATGCTCACGGGCTGCATGGGCCGCAACGGCGGAGGCTGGGCCCACTACGTGGGGCAGGAGAAGACCCGCCCGCTCACCGGCTGGGTGTCCCTGGCCAACGCGCTGGACTGGTCCCGCCCGCCGCGGACCATGATCGGCACCGCCTACTGGTACATGCACACCGACCAGTGGCGCCAGGACGGCTACTCCGCCGACGCCCTGAAGTCCCCGTTGTCCACCGGCCACCTGGACGGACTGCACACCGCCGACGCCATCGCCCAGTCGGCCCGGCTCGGCTGGATGCCGTTCTACCCCTTCTTCGACAAAAACCCGATGGACATTGCCGACGACGCAGCTGCCGCCGTCGCTGCGGGGGAGGCCCCGGACGAGGCCGCATGGGTGGCCCGGTCCTTGAAGGAGCGGACCCTGACCCCCGCCATCGAGGACATCGACGCCCCCCAAAACTGGCCGCGCACGCTGATCCTGTGGCGCTCGAACCTGTTCGGCTCCTCCGCCAAGGGCAACGAGTACTTCCTGCGCAACCTGCTCGGCACCCACAACAACGTGATGGGCAAGGACAGCGATCCCTCGCTGAAGCCCCGGAACGTGAGATGGCAGGAAAAGGCCCCCGAGGGGAAGCTGGATTTCCTGATGTCCGCCGACTTCCGCATGACCAGCACCACCCTGCTCTCCGACGTCGTGTTCCCGGCCGCCACCTGGTATGAAAAGCACGACCTGTCCTCCACCGACATGCACCCCTTCGTGCACGCCTTCAGCCCGGCCATCGACCCGCCCTGGGAAACCAAGACCGACTTTGAGATGTTCACGCTCCTGGCGGAGGAGCTGTCCCGCCAGGCCGCCACGCACCTGGGCACCCGCCGGGACCTCGTCACGGTGCCGATGATCCACGACACGGTGGGCCAAATTGCCCAGCCGGGAGGCACGGTCCAGGACTGGCGTGACGAAGGGGTCGACGGCGTCCCCGGGTACAACATGCCCAACTTCACCGTCGTCGAACGGGACTACACGGCCATCGCCCACAAGCTGGCCGCCGTCGGGCCCCTGGCGGACACGCTCGGCTTCACCGTCAAGGACGTCAACTACAAGCTCGACGCCGCCCTGGGCCACCTGGCCAAGGCCAACGGCGTCATGATGGGCGGCTTTGCGCACGGGCGGCCGGCCATCGACACGGATGCGAAGCTGGCGCAGGCCATCCTGACCTTCTCCGGCACCTGCAACGGCCAGCTCGCCGTCGCCGGGTTCAAGGAACTGGAAAAACGCACCGGAATGAAGCTGGTGGACCTGGCCGAGGGGAGCGAGGAGAAGCACATCACCTTCGCCATGACCCAGGCCGGGCCGGTGCCCGTCATCACCTCCCCGGAATGGTCCGGCTCGGAAACCGGCGGCCGGAGGTACTCGCCGTTCACGCAGAACATCGAACGGCTCAAGCCCTTCCACACGCTGACGGGGCGCATGCACTTTTTCCTGGACCACGACTGGATGATCGACATCGGCGAGGCGCTGCCGATCTACCGGCCGCCGCTGGACATGCAGCGGCTGTTTGGGGAGCCGAAGTTCGGCCCCCACGGGGAAAAGGAAGTGGTGGTCCGCTACCTGACGCCGCACTCGAAGTGGTCCATCCACTCCGAATACCAGGACAACCTGCTCATGCTGTCGCTCTCCCGCGGCGGCCCGACGGTGTGGATGAGCCCGCAGGACGCCGCTTCCATCAAGGTCGTGGACAACAACTGGGTGGAATGCGTGAACACGAACGGCGTGTTTGTGGCCCGCGCCATCGTCAGCCACCGCATGCCGGAAGGGGTTGTCTACGTTTACCACGCGCAGGAGCGCACCATCGACGTGCCAAAGTCGGAGGCCACCGGCCGCCGCGGAGGCATCCACAACTCGATCACCCGCCTGCTGGTCAAGCCCTCGCACCTGATCGGCGCCTATGGCCAGCTGACGTATGCGTTCAACTACCTCGGCCCCACGGGCAACCAGAGGGACAACGTCACCACCATCCGCCGTCGTTCCCAGGAGGTGCAGTACTGATGAGAGTCATGGCCCAAATGGGCATGGTCATGAATTTGGACAAGTGCATCGGCTGCCACACGTGCTCGGTCACGTGCAAGCAGGCGTGGACCAACCGGGCGGGGGTGGAATACGTCTGGTTCAACAATGTGGAGACCCGTCCCGGCCAGGGTTATCCGCGCCGCTATGAGGACCAGGAAAAATGGAAGGGCGGCTGGGAGCTGAACCGGCGCGGCCGGCTCCAGCTCAAGGCCGGCGGGCGCGTGAAGAAGCTGTTCGGCCTCTTTGCCAACCCGGTCCAGCCGGAACTGAAGGACTACTACGAGCCCTGGACGTATGACTACCGGACGCTGGTGGACGCGCCGCTGGGCGACGATTTCCCGGTGGCCCGGCCCAAGAGCCTGATCACCGGCCAGGACACCAAGATTACCTGGAGCGCCAACTGGGACGACGACCTCGGCGGCACCACGCAAATGGGCCACCTGGACCCGATCGTTGAAAAGGTGCGCCGCGAGTCCGAGGATGCGATCAAGCTTGAGTTCGAGCAGACGTTTATGTTCTACCTGCCACGCATTTGCGAGCACTGCCTGAACCCGTCCTGCATGGCCTCCTGCCCGTCCGGCGCCATTTACAAGCGCGTGGAGGACGGCATTGTGCTGGTGGACCAGGACCGGTGCCGGGGCTGGCGCCAGTGCATGACCGGCTGCCCGTACAAGAAGATCTACTTCAACCACAAGACCGGCAAGGCCGAGAAGTGCACGTTCTGCTACCCGCGCATCGAGGTGGGCCTGCCCACCGTGTGCTCGGAAACCTGTGTGGGACGGCTGCGGTACCTGGGCCTTTTCCTGTACGACGCCGACGCCGTCACCGCCGCCGCGTCCGTCACCGACCCGCGGGACCTGTACCAGGCGCAGATGGACATCCTGCTGGACCCCAACGACCCGGCAGTCATGGCCGCCGCCCGGCAGCAGGGCATCGCGGAGGACTGGATTGACGCGGCCCAAAAGTCGCCCGTCTACGCGCTGGCCAAGGTGTACAACGTGGCCCTGCCGCTGCATCCGGAATACCGCACCATGCCGATGGTGTGGTACATCCCCCCGCTCTCCCCCGTGGTGGACCTGCTGCGCGACCAGGGTCACGACGCCGAGGACCGGGACGTCCTTTTCGGTGCCATCGACGCCCTGCGCATTCCGGTGGAATACCTGGCCGAGCTGTTCACTGCCGGCGACACGGACCGGGTCACGGGCGTGCTGCGCAAGCTGGCGGCCATGCGCTCGTACATGCGGGGCATTTCCCTCGGCGGCGAGGCGGACGAGTCAATCCCGGCCTCGGTGGGCATGGACGGGGCCACCATGTATGAGATGTACCGGCTGATGGCCATCGCCAAGTACAGCGAACGCTATGTTATCCCCAAGGCGCACGCCGAGCAGGCCCACGACCTGGAGGAGATGGGCTGTTCCCTGGACTTCGACGGCGGCCCCGGCATGGGTGCCATGGGCCATTCGCCGTTTGGCGAGGCCAGCGGACGCCCCACCCCGGTGGCCGTGGAAACCTTCCACGCCCTCCAGGACCGGCAGACCTCCGATTCCGTGGCCGGTGGGGACACGCTCCGCGGGCGCGTGAACCTGCTGAACTGGGACGGCAACGGCGCCCCGGCGGGATTGTTCCCGCAGCGCCATCCCACCGAGCCGCCCGCCGCCGACGCGGACGACGCGGTGGCCGGGGCATCCGGGAGCGGTGGGGGCTCATGAGCCGCAAGGTGCAGGTGACGTTTTTGGCGGCGGCCTGGTGCCTGTCCTATCCGGACGAAGAGCTGCGGGGCAGGGTGCCGCTGATGCGTGCCGCACTGGCCGAGTTTCCGCACGCCGCCGCTCCGTTCGCCGCCGTGCTGTCCGAGTTGGAGGCCACGGAGCTGACGGTGCTCCAGGCCCGCTATGTCCAGGAATTTGACCTCGGCAAGCGCCATGCCCTGCACCTGTCGTACTGGACCGACGGGGACACCCGCCGCCGCGGGGAGGTGCTTGGGGCGTTCAAGCAGGCGTACCGGGACAGCGGCATGCTCGTGGACACGGGCGGGGAACTGCCGGACTTCCTGCCCATGGTGCTGGAGTTCGCGGCCACCGTGGACCTGCAGGCGGGCCGGGACCTGCTTCAGCGCTACCGGCCCAGCCTGGAGCTGATCAAGTTTGGGCTCCGGCGCGACGCCCTGCCGCACGAATCCATCGTCCAGGCCGTCTGTGACGCCCTGCCCGGGGCCTCGCCGGCGGACGAACAGGCCGTCATGCGCATGGCGGGCTACGGCCCGCCGGTCGAATCCGTGGGGCTGGACCCCTATGACCCGCGGCTGCTGCCGCTGAAAGGGGCCTGAGAATGAACGTCGTCCTGTGGGGGGTCCTGCCCTACGTCATGTTCGTGGTGCTGGTGGGGGGACTCATCTGGCGTTACCGCTACGACCAGTTTGGCTGGACCACCCGGTCCTCCCAGCTGTACGAATCCCGGCTGCTGCGCATCGGCTCACCCGTTTTCCACTTTGGCCTGCTGGCGGTCATTGCCGGGCACGTCTTTGGCCTGTTCATTCCGCAGACCTGGACGGCGGCGGCGGGTATGAGCGAGGCGCTCTACCACTTCAACGCCCTGCTGGTGGGCACCATTGCCGGGGTCGGCACACTGGGCGGGATCATCATCCTGCTCTACCGACGCCGCAAGACCGGTCCGGTGTTCATGGCCACCACGAACAACGACAAGCTCATGTACATCGTCCTGGTGGCCGCGATCGTCTTCGGCCTGTGGACCACGGTGGCCAGCGTGTTCACCAACACCCACGGGATGACCTACCGCGACACCGTCTCGCCTTGGTTCCGTTCCCTGTTCATCCTCCAGCCCGACGTCGCCGCCATGGCCGCCGCGCCCCTGGCGTTCCACATCCACACCCTCGTCGGCATGGTCCTGTTCACCATCTGGCCGTTCACGCGGCTGGTCCATGCCTTTACCGCCCCCCTCCACTACCTGTTCCGCCCCTACATCGTCTACCGTTCGCGTGACAGGGGTGCCAGCGTCCCGGCCCGCAGCGGCTGGTCCAACGTGGGCACGCATGACCGGGACACCAAAAAGCGATAGAACCGCCACCGCCGTGAAGGAGCCAGCATGCCGCAGACAAGGCCGGAAGTCCGGACAGCGCAACTGCATGTGAAAGGCCGGGCACTCAACCTTGCGCTGGCAACCGCCGCCTCCGTGGTGGGCTTTTGGGCCTGGAACGCGGTGGCCACGCTCAGCACCCACTACGCCAGGGCCATGGACCTGTCTGCGGGGTCCATGGGCGTCCTGGTGGCCATGCCCATCTTTGTCGGCTCGTTGGGACGCATCGTGGTCGGCATCCTCACGGACCGGTATGGCGGGCGCGCCCTCTTCACCTTCGTGCTCGCCGCCACCATTGCGCCCATTCTGCTGGTGGCATGGGGCGGCGCCCTGGATTCCTATGTCTTCGTACTCGTGGCGGGCTTCCTCCTGGGCGTCGCCGGCACCGTGTTCGCTGTCGGGATCCCCTTCGTCAGCGCGTGGTACCCGCCGGATCGCCGCGGCTTCGCCACAGGGGTGTTTGGTGCCGGCATGGGCGGGACGGCGCTGGCCGCGTTCCTGAACCCGCGCCTGGTGGCCTGGCTGGGCTATGTGCCGACCCACCTGGTGATCGCCTGCTTTCTTGCGGCCACGGCCGTACTGGTGTGGTTCTTCATGCGGGACGCCCCCGGCTGGGAGCCGAACACGGCGGCCGTGGTGCCCAAGCTGCTGGACGCCGCCAGGCTGGCCGTCACGTGGAAGCTCTGCTTCCTATACGCCGTGCTGTTCGGCGGGTTCGTCTCCTTTGCCACGTACCTGCCCACCTACCTGCGCGATGTCTATGCCTTTTCCCCGACCGACGCCGGCGCCCGCACCGCCGGCTTTGCGCTGGCCGCCGTCGTCGCCCGTCCCGTCGGCGGGGTCCTGGCGGACAGGATCGGCGCCAAGCCCGTGGTCCTGGCGGCAACGGCCGGCGTCGCCGTCCTGGGCTGGCTGGTCGCCCTGCAGCCGGTCGCCGACGTGCAGGCCGGCCCGGTGTTCCTGGCCATGGCAGCGGCGTTGGGGCTGGGGGCCGGCGGCGTGTTTGCCTGGGTGGGCGCGCTGTCCCCTGAAGGGAAGATGGGCACCATCAGCGGCATCGTCAGTGCCGCCGGGGGACTGGGCGGATATTTTCCGCCCCTGGTCATGGGCTGGTCCTACAACCCCGAGGCCACGCACTACAAATACGCGATCGGCCTCTCGCTGCTCGTGGCCACGGCCGTCGTCGCACTGGTCTTCACGGCCGTCTTCGTCAAGAATCCGGCCCGTCAGGACGCCAGCGGCGCCTAAAGGGCGGCGTTGGCGGGCTGGGCACCTTCACCAACCATCAGGGAGCAACATGGAATACCGCACATTGGGCAACAGCGGCGCCGTGGTCTCCAGCTACGCGCTGGGCACCATGACCTTCGGGGCGGAGGCCGCCGAGGACGCCTCACACACCATCCTGGACTGCTACGTGGCTGCCGGCGGCAACTTCATCGACACGGCAGACGTCTACAGCGCCGGCGCCTCCGAGGAAATCATCGGCAGGTGGCTGGCCCGCAGGCCCGACGCACGCGAAACGGTGGTCCTGGCCACCAAGGGGCGCTTCCCCATGGGGGCCGCCCCGAACGACGTCGGCACCTCGCGCCGGCATTTGTCCCGGGCCCTGGATGACTCCCTGCGCCGCCTCGGCGTGGAGCAGATCGACCTGTACCAGCTGCATGCCTGGGACCCCATCACCCCGCTGGAGGAGACGTTGCGCTTCCTGCACGATTCCGTCTGCAGCGGCAAGATCGCCTACTACGGCTTCTCCAACTTCCTGGGGTGGCAGTTGACCAAGGCAGTGCACATGGCCCGGGCCCACGGCTGGAACACCCCCGTCTCGCTGCAGCCCCAGTACAACCTGCTGGTCCGGGACATCGAGTTTGAGGTGGTCCCGGCCGCCCTGGATGCGGGGATGGGACTGCTGCCGTGGTCGCCGCTGGGCGGGGGCTGGCTGTCGGGGAAATACCGGCGTGACGTCCCGCCCGCCGGCGCCACACGCCTGGGTGAAAACCCCACGCGCGGCATGGAGGCCTGGCAGGGACGCAATGACAATCCACGCACCTGGGAGGTGATCGGTGCCGTGGAAGGCATCGCCGCGGCCCGGGGCGCCAGTGCGGCCCAGGTGGCGCTGGCATGGCTGGCCGCGCGCCCTGCCGTCACCTCCGTGATCCTCGGCGCCCGCACCATCGAACAACTCACGGACAACCTTGCCGCCGCCCGGCTGGAACTCACGGATGCCGAAACCCGGCGGCTCACGGACGCCAGCCGGCCGGACGCCGGCGTGTACCCCTACGGGCCCGGGGCCCGGGAACAGCGCAGCCGCAAGATCGAAGGCGGCCGGTGAGCCGGCGCCAGCCTAGCCCGGCGCCCCGGCCCCTGCCTGCCGGGCCGCGGTCCTGATGGTGAGCGCGCCCGGCTCCACGGCCACCCTCAGGTGGCGGGCGGAGCCGAGGTGGTCGCCGTCGAGCTGGAACTCCTGGGCCTCCGCCAAGGTGATCGCGGCGGACTTCCCGGCCAGGTAGTCCACCGAGCGGTTCCTGGCGGCGGCGGGGCCGAACACGCCCGCCAGCACGCCCAGCCAGCCCAGCCGCCCGCGCGGCGAGAGTGCCACGAGGTCCAGGACGCCGTCGTCGATCCTCGCATCGGGGAACATCTCCACGCCGCCCATGAGCTGGCCGCAGTTGCCCACCATCACGCTGCGGATCCGGCGCCGGACCTCCCGCCCGCCGTCAATGCTGATCCGTGCACGCACCGGCCGGCCGGGCAGCTGGCGCATGCCTGCCTCCACATAGGCCAGCCAGCCGATGCGGTCCTTCAGTCCGTCCACCGTGTTGGCCATGATGGCCGCGTCATAGCCCAGCCCGGCCATGACCAGGAACAGCTGCCCCTGGTCGGAGTGGTCAAGGTGGGCCCGCACCACGTCAATGGTGATGTCGCGTCCGGCCAGGATGCCACGGGCGGCACCCAGCGGGTCCGCCACGTCGATGCCCAGGTTGCGCGCCAGCAGGTTGCCGGTGCCCAGCGGCAGCAGGCCCATGGCCACGCCGGTCCCCGCCAACACCTCAGCCACACACCGGACAGTGCCGTCACCGCCGGCGGCAATCACGACGTCGGCCCCGGCCTCAAGTGCCTCGCGCGCCTGCCCGGCGCCGGGGTCGTCCTCCGTGGTCTCAAGCCAGAGCGGTTCGCCCCAGCCTTCCTCACGGCACAGCGACTGGAATTCATCGCGGAACCCGTCACCCGGGGACTTGACAGGGTTGATCACGACGGCGGCGAGGCCGGCCGCCCCGTTGTTGCGCTGGGTCATGGCGTCCTTTGCGGCAGGGATGGGGGGAAGTTTCCCTGGCCTGATCCTAGCCGCATTCCCCGCCGGGCGCCGGGCTCCGCGCCGCGTGGGTCCGCCTGAGGGGCATTATGGGGAGTGCGGCTGGCCGTCCGGGCCGTGGTGGATGAACTTGTCCGGCCCGCCGCGGGGGCGCGGGCGGGACTGCAGCCAGGCCTCCAGCCCGTCGGGGTCCCTGCGCTCGAGTTCGTCCAGGTAGGCCTGGCGCAGGGCCACGACATAGGCCTGCAGGGCCAGCGTGTGGGCGCCCTCGAGCCACCGGTAACTGCCGCGCCACGCCTGGCAGAGGCCGCCGTCGTCGAGCGCCCGGACGCAGGGTGCGAAGCCTTCCGCATCGACGGGGATGGCCGGCAGGGCGGCCGCTTCGGACCGGCGGGGTTCCCGGCAGGCGTCATCCGACGGGGCGGGGGGCATGCGCGACGGCGTGTGCCTGAGCACCTTCCGGACGGCCCAGGGGGAGGTGGCAACGGCCATGGGGACGAGTGCCCAGACCCACCCCCGGAGGGCGCCGGCGAAGCCGCCGACAGCCAGGACCACAACGCCGGTCTCCAGGGCGTTGACGCCCGCGCGGTGCAGCCTGTACGCCCTGCGCCGCGGGACATCGGCCGGCGCGTGGGCCGCCAACGTGGCCAGGGCCCCCACCGCGGCACCTGTGCAGGCCAGGGCGGCCACCGAAGCCAAGGGGTAGATGATGAGTCCCACGAGTGCCCCCGTGACGGCGAGGAAGCCCGTCAATAGAAGCCACGCATGGCGATACTGGTTCATGCCTTCACACCTCCCCCCGGCGGGTACGTGCCCTTCAAGGCAGGAGGTTGCCTGCATCCCCTGCGGCGTCCGCGCGGGGAGGCTGTTTCGTTGTTGGTGATCATCATGATCAGGTCCTCGGATAGCTCTGCCTAAAGCGGCTTGCCGAGGTCTAGGCATCGATTTAACGTTACCTCGCCGGGCCCTGCCGGGAAAGGGGGAGGCGGCGTCCCGGGGGTGTGGGCCGGGACGCCGCCGCACGGGCGCTAGCCGTCGTCGCGCACCTTGCGCACAAAGCTGGCAAAGTTGCCGCGCAGCCCTACAATGCGCCGCTGCCGCCCGGATTCCAGGTCAAACCCGGGGTACGGCAGGGGTGGCAGGCGGCGTGCGTTGGCGGAGCATTCAAAGTGTGAACAGGCGAGTGTGCCCACGGTGTTTCCGTTGCGCCCTGCCTTGCCGGCGCGCCTGGCGTTGAAGTACACCACGTCGTTGGGCAGCAGCACGTCCTCGCACCAGGAACACTGGGGCCGCGAGCGTGCCTTGCTGTCCACCTCGCGGAGCATGATGCCCACCGGTCCGCCTTCGCACGCCCCGACGACGTAGCCGACGGCCGGCAGTTTGGCGTCGCGCCAGCCGAGGAAGTCAAGGTTCTCCCAGTCAAGGGTGTCAAAGTCCGCGGGCAGGGCAAGTGCCGTCCGCTCGCGGCGGGAGGCGTTGATCAAGGAGTCCCGAAGATCGTTTTCTGTCATGGGTTGCACTGCGTTGCCTTGTCTGTCTGGTCCCGGCCCGTCCTGCAGCGGGCGCAGGGGTCGCAGGGGTCGCCAAAGACGACCACGAGGGGGCCGGCGGATGAAAATCGGATGGTTTGGACCGGCGTCGGCGGGGCCCACACTGGCGGACGCCGCAGCGGTCCAGGCGCATCACTGCGCAGGGGAGATCACCGAAGGGAAAACGGCACGATTCTGGTGCCGGCGAACAGCACGCCGACAACCTCCCAACGGCCCACGGGCCAAGAGCGTAAAACAGGCAAAGTCACAGGCAGTAGCCTACACCCGCCCCGGCGCCTGCCCGCCGGGGGATAATGGCACCAGGACGGTGGCCGTGCCGCCCCACATCCACCGAAGGAAGCCATGTCCACGCTGAAACAGCAGTTGAAGTCCGACGTCGTCACCCACATGAAGGACGGCAACAAGGTTGCCCTGGCCACGCTGCGCAACGTCCTGGGCGAGATTGAGACCCGCGAAAAGTCGGGCAAGGTGCCGGTGGAACTTGACGACCTGCAGGTGACGTCCCTGCTGCAAAAGGAGGCCGCGAAGCGCCGGGAGACCTCGGCCATCTACGCGGAGGCCGGCGAGCCAGGACGCGCGGCGGCGGAAATTGCCGAGGCCGAAGTCATTGAGGCCTACCTGCCGCAACCCCTGACGGCCGCCGAGGCTGAAGCCATCGTCGACGACGTCATTGCGGGGCTTGAAGCGTCCGAGGGGCCGCTGGCCATGCGCCAGATGGGGCTGGCCATGAAGCCGATCACGGCCAGGATCGCCGGCCGTTTTGACGGCAAGGCCGTCTCCGACATGGTCCGAAAGCGCCTGTCCTAGCCTGGCCCCGGTCCGCCGCGTGCCCCTGTCCGTGGTGTTTATGCGCCAAACCCATGCCGGGTTTGTCGCCACAGGTCCGCTTGCGCCAAACCCGGCCCGGGTCCGGAGCATAAGCGAACCGCCGCGGCACATAAAGGCCCGTCCGACCCCACAACGGCACCGAATCAACCCTTGTCAATGCCGGCACACAGGAGTGAACTGGAGTGAGGGCGATTGCTGCAGGGATTTGGGAGCGGCGGGCCCGGTGCAAGTTCGCAAAACAACCCAGGGAGGAACCCATGTCCACAGCAACCATTGAGAAGAAGGCCGTCCGCCGCGCGGTTTACCATGTGCGCCCCTGCGACGGTGCCGACGGGATGAAGTGGGAGCTCCACAAGTTCCGCACCACCCAGCACGAGCACTTCCACAGCCAAAAGGATGCCGTGGCCGCCGCCCACCTGGAGTGCGGGGACCGTCCGTCCCACATCGTGATGCATGCCCTCGACGGCCACACCTACCGGGAGTACGACGTCAACTGAACCGGACGCAAGACTACGGTCTCGCGAACGAACAACGGGCGTCAAACAGTGGGGCACCGCCGGCTCCGGCGGTGCCCCACATCCATGCTCCGGCTACTTCCTGCGGCCACGCTTTCTCCGGCGCATGCACAACCCCAGTGCGATGGCGCCGAGCACGGCCAGGACGGCCGGCGCAAAGCGTTTCGCCAGGACCGGCCACATGGCCGAACCCAGGTTTAGTTCCGCGGCCGCCTGGACCGGTGCAGCCTGCGGACGGCCTTCGCTTCGAGCCGGCGGGGCGGCACCCTGCCCGACGGGCGCGGACCCGGCGTCCTGTGCCCCAGCCGCGGGAGGTTCGGCCGCGGTGCCACCGGCCGCGGTGGCCCCGGCGGCAGGAGGTGCCGCCGGCGTAGCCTCTTCCGCCGCCGGTTGGCCGACCTTGCCAATGACACACTGCACGAACTGCCCGAGCAGCTTGTCCGAGATGTCCTGGATGACGCCGCGGCCAAACTGTGCCGGTTTGCCCGTGATGTTCATGTCGGTCGTGACATCCACGGTGGTGCCGTCGCCGTCGGCAGCCAACACGGCGGTGACGGTGGCTCCCGCCGTGCCGTTGCCGCGCTTGTCCTTGCCCTGCGCCTCAATGACCACGGTATGCGTGGCCTCGTCACGGGTGGTGAACTCGCCCGTGCCGGCGTACAGCATGGCGATCGGCCCCAGCTTGACCTTGACAGTACCGGTGAAGGTGTCGCCCTCCACGGCGGTCAAGGTGGCGCCGGGAAAGCAGGGCGCTATCTCCTCCAACTGGTTGAAGGAGTGCCACGTGTCCGCCAGCGGGCTGGGGACGCTGAAGTGGTGCTTGAGTTCCATTGCTTCCTTTCCGTCCGTATCCCGGTGCCCGGGGCCTAAAGTCCGACGGCGGCCAGCACCGCGCGCTTCGTGAGCACCTGGGCCAGGTGGGCCCGGTAGGCGGCGTCCCCGTTGAGGTCGCTCGCCGGATCGGTGCCTTCTGCGGCATGGGCGGCGGCTGCGGCAATGGCGTCAGCCGTGGCAGCCCCGCCGGCGAGCGCGGCCTCCACGGCGGTGGCGCGCAGCGGGGTGCTGGCCATGTTCGTCAGTCCGATCCTGGCCTCGGCGATGGTGCCGCCCTCCACCCGGACCTGTGCCGCAACGGCCACAATGGACCACTGCTGCGCCACGCGGGTGAACTTTTCATAGTGCGAGCCCCAGCCGGTGTACTTGGGTACCCGGATGGCGGTGAGGATTTCCCCCTCCGCCACGGCGGTGGTGAAGTAGCCTTCGAAGAAGTCCGCCGCGTCCACGGTCCGCTGGCCGCCGGGCCCGGCAATCATGAACGTGGCTCCCGTGGCGAGCACGGGTGCCGGCAGGTCCCCGGCAGGGTCCGCGTGGACCAGGGCGCCGCCAAAGGTGCCGCGGTGGCGCACCTGGGGGTCGGCCACGGTGGCCGCCGCCTGGGCGAGCAGCGGCACGTGCCGGGCAATGAGGGGATCGGTGGCGACCACATGGTGGGGTGTCATGGCCCCGATCAGGAGGGAGTCGCCGTCGTCGGTGACGCCGGAGAGCCCGGCGACCCGGCCCAGGTCCACCACCATGGAGGGGTCGGCCAGGCGCAGTTTCATGACCGGGAGCAGGCTTTGCCCGCCGGCGAGCAGCTTGACGTCGTCCCCGGCTGCGTCGGCGGCCGCGAGCAGGCCCAGGGCCTCCTCGACGGTGGATGGCGCCGCATAGTCGAATGCGCTCGGGATCATTGCACACCTCCGGTGGTCTTTGCGTCCTGCAGGGCATGCCACACACGCGAGGGCGTGCACGGCATCTTGATATCCCTCACGCCCAAGTGTCGCACGGCGTCCAGGACGCCGTTGACGATGGCCGGGGTGGAGGCGATGGTGCCGGCCTCGCCGACGCCCTTGGCACCGAGCTGGTTGGACGTGGCCGGGGTCTCGGTGCGGCCGGTGATGTAGTGGGGCAGGTCGGGGGCGCTGGGGACCAGGTAGTCCACGAAAGAGCCCGTGACCAGCGTGCCGGCGTCGTCGTACGCAGCCTCCTCATAGAGGGCCTGCGCGATGCCCTGCGCCAGGCCGCCATGCACCTGGCCCTCGACGAGCAGGGGGTTGACCACCACGCCGACGTCGTCCACGCACACGTATTTGAGGATGCCCACGTGCCCCGTCTCGGTGTCGACCTCGATGGCGGCCAGGTGGGTGCCGTGCGGGTAGGAGAAGTTCACCGGGTCGAAGGTGGCGTCCGAGTCCAGGTTGGGCTCGAAGCCGTCGGGCAGGTTGTGCGCGGCAAAGGTGGCCAGGGCAATCTCGCCCAGCGTGGTGGACTGGTCGGTGCCCTTGACCGTGAAGCTGCCGGCCGCGAATTCAATGTCCGCTTCGCTGGCCTCCATCAGATGGGCGGCCACCACCTTGGCCTTTTCAATGACCTTGTCGGCGGCAGCCAGCACGGCCATGCCGCCCACCGTCAGTGAGCGCGAGCCGTAGGTGTCCAGGCCGCGCTGGGATATTTGGGTGTCCCCGTGCAATACCTCGACGTTTTCAAACGGGACGCCCAGCCGGTCCGCGACCAGCTGGCTCCAGGCGGTCTCATGCCCCTGCCCGTGGGCGGAGGAACCGGTGACGACCTCGATGTTCCCGGTAGGCAGCACCCGCACCTGGGCATGTTCCCAGCCGCCGGCGCCGTAGCTGAGCGAACCAAGCACCCGCGAGGGGGCCAGGCCGCACATTTCGGTGAACGTGGAAACGCCGATGCCGAGCTGGACGGGATCGTTGGCGTCCCGGCGCCGCTTTTGTTCGGCCCGCAGGCCCTGGTAGTCGAAAAGGTCCACGGCCTTGGCCGTGGCGGCCTCGTAGTTGCCGGTGTCGTACTCCAGCCCGGCCACGGTGGTGAAGGGGAACTCCTCGTGCCGGATCCAGTTCTTCTCCCGCACGGCCAGCGGGTCCATGCCCAGCTCGGTGGCCAGCTCGTCCATCATCCGTTCGATGGCGAAGGTGGCCTCGGGCCGGCCGGCGCCGCGGTAGGCGTCGGTCCAGGTCTTGTTGGTGAAGATGTTGTGGCATTCGAAGCGGTACGCCGGGAACTTGTAGATGGAGTTGTACATGAAGGCGCCCAGGATGGGTATGCCGGAGGTGACCAGGCCCAGGTAGGCGCCCATGTCCGCCAGCAGGTTCACGCTCAGGCCGGTGACGGTGCCGTCCTTCCGGGCGGACAGCTTCAGCCGCTGCACCTGCGCCCGGCCGTGGTGGCCGGCCTGCAGGGATTCGCTGCGGGTCTCGGTGTACTTGCACGGCTTGCCGGTGTGCCGGGCCGCCAGGACGGTGATGACCTCCTCGGGGGTGACCTGCAGTTTCCCGCCAAAGCCGCCGCCCACGTCCGGGGCGATCACGCGGACCTTGCTTTCCGGGATGCCCAGGGTCAGGGCGAGCATGAGGCGCAGGATGTGCGGGATCTGCGTGGCCGACCACATCGTGATCTGTTCGCCCGTGGGGTCCACCACCGTAGAGCGCGGCTCCATGAACGCGGGGATGAGGCGCTGCTGGTACAGGGTGCGTTCGATCAGCACCTCGGCGTTGTCGATGGCGTCCTGCACGGAGCTGCCGGTGCCGGCCTCCGCGGAGTCGAACACCCAGGTGGCGGACAGGTTGGACTCCAGTGCCGTGTGGGCCAGGACCTTGTCCGTGAAGGCCTCCTCCAGGTCCATGACCACCGGCAGCTCCTCGTAGCTGACGTCGACGAGTTCGACGGCGTCCCGTGCGGCTGCCGCGCTGCGCGCCACGATCACGGCGACCACCTCGCCGGCAAAGGCGACCTCCTCGACGGCGATGGCGCCGTGGGCGGGGGCCTTCTGGTCCGGCGTGATGGGCCAGGCGTTCGGCAGGCTGCCCTGCTCCCCGGCCACGTCCGCGCCGGTGAGCACTGCCATGACCCCGGGGGAGGACTTGGCGGCCGCGGTGTCGATGGCGGTGATCTTTGCGTGGGCGTAGGGGCTGCGCACCATGGCCAGGTGCAGCATGCCCGGCAGCACCATGTTGTCGGTAAAGCGGGAACGGCCAGTGACCAGGTGGCGGTCCTCCTTGCGGAGCCGGGCCTTGCCAATTTCTGCGGTGGCGGTCATTTCACACCTGCCGTTTCGGTCTCGTCCGCCGTGGCTGAAACCCCGGAGTCGTCGTAGACGGTGCCGTCGGCCACACTCTTCACGGCGGCCACAATGTTTTGGTAGCCGGTGCAGCGGCACAGGTTGCCTTCCAGCCCGTCGCGGATCTCCGCCTCGCTCGGGTGCGGGTTTTCCGTCAGGAGGGAGGCCGACTGCATGATCATCCCGGGGGTGCAGAAGCCGCATTGGAGTGCGTGGCACTGGTGGAAGGCTTCCTGCAGCGGTGCCAGCTTGCCGTCCCGGGACATGCCCTCGATGGTGGTGACCTTGTGCCCGGCCGCCTGTACGGCCAACATGGTGCAGGACTTCACGCTCACCCCGTCCAGGTGGACGGTGCAGGCGCCGCAGTTGGTGGTGTCGCAGCCAATCAACGTCCCGGTCTTGCCGAGGCGTTCGCGAAGGTACTGGACCAGCAAGAGCCGTGGCTCGACGTCGTCGGTGTATTCCACCCCGTCAACTTCGACAGTGATGGTCTTGGAACTCGCCATTGAGATCTCCTTAGTGTCACTGTGGAGAGGCGCACGCGACTGCCCCGCTCCAGCCCTGGTGTGAGCCACGTTACCCCACGGCCGAAGTTTTAGTTAGGGCACGTTCGAATTCACGCCCGGGTCCCCGCCGGCGCCGTCGGTGAGGGGTTCGTGGTGGATCCGCACGTTCATGTGGCTCAGCCGCCCGCCCTTGCCGCCCCACCGCAGTGAAATGATTTCCGCCGCAATGGACACCGCCGTTTCCTCCGGCGTGCGCGAGCCCAGGTCCAGGCCGATGGGGCTGGAGAGGCGTTCCAGCTCCGCCTCCGACAGCCCCGCCCCGCGCAGCCTCGCCAGCCGGTCCACGTGCGTGCGCCGCGAACCCATGGCACCGATGTAGGCGACGTCGTGGCGCAGCGCCACCTCCAGCAGCGGGACGTCAAACTTGGGGTCGTGCGTCAGGACGCAGATCACGGTCCGCGGGTCGATCTGGCCGGCGTCAAGCTGGGCCTGCAGGTACCGGTGCGGCCACTCCACCACCACCTCGTCGGCCGAGGGGAAGCGCGCCTTTGTGGCAAACACCGCGCGGGCGTCGCACACCGTGACCCGGTAGCCCAGGAAGCTGCCCTGCCTTGCCACGGCCGCGGCAAAGTCGATGGCGCCAAACACGAGCATGCGCGGCTGCGGGGCGAAGCTGACGACAAACACGCGCATGCCGTCCCCGCGGCGCTCTCCGTCGGGGCCGTACATCAGCGTGGTGTTCCGCGCCGCGGCCAGCAGCCCCTGGGCGTCATCGCTGACGGCATGGTTGGCGCGGTCGCTGCCCAGGGAACCGGAGAAGCCGTCGGCGTGCACCACCAGGTGCCGTCCCAGCCAGGCCGGGTCGGGGTGTTCGATCACGGTGACCACGGCCACCGGCACGCCCGCGTCGACGTCGTCGGCCACGCCCTGCAGCTCCGGGAACGACTCCTGGGAGACGGCTTCGACAAAGACGTCCAGGATGCCCCCGCAGGTCAGCCCCACCTCAAAGGCGTCGTTGTCGCTGATGCCGTAGCGCTGGAGCACGGGGGTGCCGTCGGCCACGACGCTCGTGGCCAGTTCGTACAGGGCCCCCTCCACGCAGCCGCCCGAGACGGAGCCCACTGCCCGGCCGTCGGCGTCCACCATCATGGACGCCCCGGCAGGGCGCGGGGCGGAGCGGAAGGTGCGCACCACCGTCCCCAGCCCCACCGTCTGGCCTGCCGCCAGTGCGGCGCCTAGATCCTTCAACACTTCACGCATTGGAAACCACGCCCAACAACTCCTCGAAGCTTTTTAGTGAATGGCCGTCAACAAAGTGGTCAACGTGCGGCAGGACGGCCATGATCCCCTGCTGCACCGGCCGGTAGCCGTCCTTGCCGCGGTGCGGGTTGGACCAGATGACGCGGCGCGCCACATGGTGCAGGCGCTCCACCTGGCGGCCCAGGAGCGCAGGGTCCCCGCGTTCCCAGCCGTCGCTGGCGATGACGACGACGGCGCCCCTCGCCACGGCGCGCTGCCCCCACCGGTCGTTGAACGCCCGCAGCACCTCACCCAGCCGCGTGCCGCCGGACCAGTCCGGCACGGTCCTGCCCGCAACGGCCAGCGCGTCGTCGGGATCCGGCAGGCGCAGGGCGCCTGTCACGCGGGTCAACCGGGTGCCGAGCGTGAACACCTCGACCTCGTGCGGGGCTGCGGACACGACGCGGTGGGCCAGCCGCAGCAGGCTGTCGGCATAGGGCGCCATCGATCCGGATACGTCCACGAGCCAGACAACCCTGCGCAGCCGGCGGGGGGCGCGCGCCCGGCGCAGCGGCCCCGGCTCGCCGCCGCGCCGCAGCTGGTCGCGCAGGGTGCGGACCCGGTCCACCTGGCCGTGCGGGTTCAGCTTCCGGCGCCGGCCCGGGCGTGTGGGCAGGCGCACCGCCAGCCCGGCAAACAGTTGGCGCAGCAGGGCCGTGCCGTCCGCATCCAGCGTGGCCACGTCCCGGTGCCGGAGCAGTTCGCGCCGGCTGGCCAGCGCACGTGCCTCCTCCCCGGTGCCGTCCGAGGATCCGGCACCGTCCTCCAGCGAAGCCTCGGTGACCGTTGTGGCCGCCGTGTCCCGGGCCGTTGCCGCAGCATGTTCCGGGGCAAACCAGGCCTCAAAGGTGCGCTGGTAGGCGGCGAGTTCCTCCGGCGCGGCGCATAGCGTGGCCCGGCCGGCCCAGAAGACGTCCTGCCGGCGGCCCACGTCAAGCCGGGCGGCGGCCTCAACGAAGCTGCGGGCCCGGTCGGCCGTCACCTTGACACCGGCAGCGCGGACGGCGGAGGCGAAGGCCAGCAGGATCTCCTCGGCGCTGTGGGTGCCGGCGGGCGGCGCGGCGGTTTGGGCAGGCACGTCTCACCCCAGCATCCGGGCCAGGGCGGCGGTGACCCGCTCGGTGTCCTCACGGTACTTGCACAGCGCCCCAATGGTCGCGGCAGCGCTGGCCAGGTCCAGTTCGGCCCGGCCCAGCTGCTGGAGGGCCCGGGCCCAGTCCAGGGTTTCGGCGACGCCCGGCGGTTTGAGGATCCCGTCCGTGGCGCGGATCTGCTGCACGGTGCGCACCACCTGTTCGGCCAGCAGGGCGGGCACGTGGGGGAGCCGCGAACGCACAATCTCCACCTCACGGGCCAGCCCCGGGTGGTCGATCCAGTGGTAGAGGCAGCGCCGCTTCAGCGCGTCGTGGAGGTCGCGCGTGCGGTTGGAGGTCAGCACCACGATGGGTGCGGTGTCCGCCTTGACCGTGCCAAACTCCGGGATCGAGACCTGGTAGGTGGAGAGGACCTCGAGCAGGAACGCCTCAAATTCGTCGTCGGCCCGGTCGATCTCATCGATGAGCAGCACGGCCGGGCTTTCCTGGAGCGCCTTGAGGATGGGGCGGGCCAGCAGGAAGCGCCGGTCATAGAGGCTGCTTTCCAGCTCGGCCGTGCTCAGCCCGGAACCGCCGCCGGCCTCGACGCTGCGCAGGTGCAGGATCTGCGCCGTGAAGTCCCAGTCGTAGAGCGCCTGGGAGGCGTCAATGCCTTCGTAGCACTGGAGCCTGATCAGCGGCAGCATAAACGCCTCGGCCAGCGCCTCGGCCAGGGAGGTCTTGCCGGTGCCGGGCTCGCCCTCGAGCAGCAGCGGCCGCTCCATGGCCAGGGCGAGGTAGCCGATGGTGGCCAGGCCGTCGTCGGCCAGGTATCCGGTGGCGGCCAGCATGTCCTGCAGTGCGGTGGCGGAAAGGATCGACGTCTTCGTCATGGCACCAGCATAGGGCCATCGGCGGGGTGCGGGACGGCCGTGGCGGGCAGGAGGACGATGGAAGCATGTGGATTGGCTGGATTGAATTCGACCTGTTGCTTGGCGACGTCCATTCGCTGAAGGGGAAGCGCTCGGTGCTGCGCCCCCTGAGTGCGGAGGTCCGCAGGCGCTTCGAGGTGTCCGTTGCGGAGGTGGACCTTCAGGAGCTGCACCGGCGCACGGTCCTTGGGGCGTGCCTGGTCGCCGCCGACCGGGCGCACGTGGTGGCGGTGCTGGATGCCGTCGAAAGGCATGTCGCCGCCCGTCCCGGCGTCGAGCTGCTCAGCGCGCGGCGCCGGGAGGTCACCAGTGACGACTGACGGGGCCTGTTGTGCGGCGGATAATGGGCGACGCCTTGTGGGAAGGCCGCCGCCGCGGTCAGCGTTCCAGCCGGAAGCCCACCTTGATGGTGACCTGCCAGTCGGCGATGGTGCCCTCGTTGATGTGGCCCCGGATTTCCTTGACCTCGAACCAGTCAAGGTTCCGCAGGGTCTGTGACGCCGCCGCGATGCCGTTCTTGATGGCCGCGTCGACGCTTTCGGAGGAGGTGCCGACGATTTCGGACAGGCTGTATGTTTGGTCCGCCATGATTGCTCCCGTTGTCCAAGGGCCGATGATTGTGCGGCCCGCCCCACCGGCGGCCCGTTGTTGCAGACTAGCCGACGGCGGCCCGGTTGGAAATGGTTGGGGCGTGAATCCCGCGACTGGGCCTACGGGACCATGCCAGCCCAGTCCGGTGCGACGTAGGCTGGAAGGCAGGGCGGCAGCACCCCGGCAGAAGGGCGATGGGCAAACCGTGGACAGCACTTCGGTCTATTTGGACGTGGACGGCGTTCTCTGTCCGTTTGGGCCGGAAGGGGCCTCGGACTGGGGGACGGACTATGACTACGCGGACATTGGCCTGTTGGGCGTCCACTATGCGCCGGAGCTGGTCGACGCACTCAACGTTCTCTCGCGCCGTCCCGGCGTGCGTTTTGTCTGGTTGACCAGCTGGGAGGACCTGGCGCCCAAATACCTGTGCCGGGCCATCGGGCTGGACGGGCGGCACTGGCCGGTGCTCCGCAGCGGCGGGCAAGGCGGGGTACACGACTGGTGGAAGCTGGAGGCCATCCAGGGCGACATTGAAAGGCACCGCCCGGCCCGTGCCGTGTGGATTGACGACCAGCTCGACTTCGAGGAGGCCGCGGTGGCGTGGATGGGCTTTATGGGCCGCGGCATCCTGGGCGTGTCGCCGGATCCGCGGCGCGGGATCTCCCGTGCCGGGCTCGGCCGGATCACGGCGTTCCTCGACGCCGGCGCGGGAACGGCACCCCCGCACCCGACGGGCGCGTGAGCGCCGGCCTTGATGTGCAGCTCCCGGGAGGACGCTCAGCCCCCCAGTTCCGGGAGGTACAGTTCTCCGACGGCGATGGTGGCGGCAAGCCTGTTCGCCGGCCCCGGCAGCGGGCAGGCCCAGGCCTCGTCATAGGCGCACGACGGGTTGTAGGCGAAGTTGAAGTCCAGGGTGAAGGTGTTGCCGGAGCAACCCAGGAACGCGCCCTTGATGGTGTCCAGCAGGTAGCGGCCGGCACCGTAGCTGCCGCCGGGCTTCCCGGAGCCGCCATCCCGGAACGGGACAAAGAGGCCGCCGCCGTAGCTGCGCAGCTGCCACACGGCCAGGGTGCCGAGGCCGGGGACAGTGAAGGTGCCCAGTCGCGTAAAGGGCACCGTGCCGTCGGTGCCGGTCCGCACCAGCATCTCCTCGCCGGCGCCCCCGGCGTCGAGCACCGACTCCACGCGGAACGCGGGGTCGTAGGGGGCCACGCGCAATCCCTTGAAGCGGGCCTTTTTCTCCGCGTCCAGGGCCGACGCCGGATGCCCGGCGAACAAGGCATCCCGTTCCCGCACCCACAGCGCGTGGGCGGCGGCGGCGCCGTCGGCCGCGGCTGTGCTGCGGACCCCGGCGTACAACTCGAAGGTGCGCAGCCGCCAGTCCATGACGGCGGTTGCAGCCGCCCCCGCGGACGTTCCGACGGCGCCCACGGCGGGCTACCCGCCGAGTTCCGGGTAGTGGATGGCCGCCGTCTGCGGGTGGGCACGGACCCAGCCCTTGAGCACATTGGCTCCGTAGGAGGACAGCATGGGGTTCTCGGGGTCGTCACTGACGCCCCGGGCCTCGGCGGCGAGCCCGGCGGGCAGCGGCACCGTCCCGATGACGGCGTCCAGGCGGGGGGACCAGAAGAACGGCACGGAGTATCGGTCCACGCCCGGCGCGGGGGCGGTGACGCGGTGGATGGTGGCCATGAGGTAGCCGTTGGTGGCAACTTCGAGCATTTCGCCCAGGTTCACCACCAGCGCCCCGGGGATGGGCTCCACGGCAATCCATTCCTCCTGGCCGTGCGGCTGGACCTCCAGCCCGCCCACCCCGTCCTGGAGCAGCAGCGTCACAAAGCCGTAGTCGGCGTGTGAGCCCACGCCCTGCGTGCCGGCCTCCGGCACCTGCCCGCCCACGTAGTGGACCAGCTTCCCCATCCAGGCCGGTGACTGAGCGAACGGTTCGGCAAAGTAATCCTCCGGCAGGCCCAGGGCGGCACTGATGCCCGCCAGCAGTTCCATGCCAACGCCGGACATGAGCGCAGCCCAGCGTTCGGCGGCCTTTTCAAGTTCCGGGTAGCCATCCGGCCATTGGTTGTGGCCCTGCAGCCGCAGGAAGAGCTTGTCCGCGGGGACCTCGGCCAGCGGCTCGCGGTCCGGGCCGAAGTCGATTTGCTCACGGGAATCCGCGCGGCCGCGGGTGATTTCGGTGCCCAGGCGGGTGTAGCCGCGGAACTGGGCGGAATTGCGGTTGTCCAACGCCAGGCGTTGTTCCAGGGGCAGCCGGAAAAAGGCGGCGATGGTGTCCAGGAGGTCCTGCGCCTGGCCGGGCGTGGCACCGTAGTTGGTGACCTGGAAAAAGCCCACGTTGTGTGCGGCATCCCGGAGGGCGTCGATGAATTCCGGGCTGAAGGCACCGTCGGGGGTGCGGGCCGTGGAGAGATCCAGGACAGGGACGGAAGTGCGTGTTGTGCTCATGTACCCAGACTGCCCCCATCCGGGCCCAAATGGCTAAGGAATATTTCCGATTGTTTCGCGCCCGATTTGCACAGCCGAAACCGTTGTGCCTCCATAAGTTCGACGGCGGCACCACCGCGGGTGCCGCCTTCGAACTTCCTGCAGGGAAACATGGAAATCGGCCCTTTTAGTTCTCCCAGAACGGGTAGTCGGTGTATCCGGCGGGGCCCTCGCTGTAGAACGTGGTGTGGTCGGCCTCGTTGAGGGGCAGCCCTTCGCTCCAGCGCCGGACCAGGTCGGGGTTTGCCAGTGCGGGGCGGCCCACCACCACGGCGTCGCCCCAGCCGTTGGACGCGACGGCCTGCGCGTCCGCCAGCGTGGTGATGGTGCCAAAGCCCGTGTTGACGAGGAACGGGCCGCCAAAGGCTGCGCGCACTTCCTGGACCAGGGCCCCGGCAGGGTCGTGGTGGAGGATGCTCAACCCGCCCAGGCCCAGCGGCGCCAGGCCCTCGGCCAGGGCCAGGTAGGTGGCGAGCGTGTCGGCCGGGTCGGTCTCCAGGGCACCCTGGACGTTGTGCCCGGGGGAGACGCGCAGCCACGTCCGGGCCGCGCCAATGGCGGCGGCCACGGCCGTCACGGTCTCGACGACGAAGCGGGCCCGGTTCCCGGGGGTTCCGCCGTAGGCATCGCTGCGGTGGTTTGAGGACGGGGCCAGGAACTCGTGGAGAAGGTATCCGTTGGCGCCGTGCAGCTCGACGCCGTCAAACCCGGCCTCCATGGCGTTGCGCGAACCCTGGACGAATTCCCCAATGATGGACGGCAGTTCCGCCGTGGTGAGTGCGTGCGGGACCGGGAACGGCTGTTTGCCGTCATAGGTGCGGGTGACGCCGTCGATGGCGATGGCGCTGGGGCCCACCACCGTGCGCCCGCCCGTGGTGCCCGGGTGCGTGACGCGCCCGGAGTGCATCACCTGGGCAATGATCAGGCCGCCCTCGGCGTGGACGGCGTCGGTGACGCGCTTCCAGCCCGCAATGTGGTCGGCGGTCACCAGGCCGGGCTGGCGTACGAAGGCCTGGCCCGCAAAGCTCGGGTAGGTGCCCTCGCTGACCAGCATCCCCATGGAGGCGCGCTGCCGGTAGTATTCGGCCACGTCGGCCCCCGGTACGCCGTCGCGGCCGGAGCGGGAGCGGGTGAGCGGGGCCATGACCAGCCGGTTGGCCAGCTGGAGGTCGCCAAGGGTGACGGGGGAAAACAGGTTCACGTGCAGCTCCAAAAACATAAAAGGTCAGGGGTTCCGCAGGTGACAACACGCCGGACCACCTGCGCTATTCCGCGCCGCCGCGCCACACGGCCTGCGGGCCCTGCCTGCCACTGGACGGGCGGGGTAGATTGAATGCCATGAACGACCAACTGATGGACTGCGCCGTGCTCCACTCATTCGGGGCCGACCGGCCCTATGCCGCCAGCCGGCCGCTGGTCCTGGAACGGATCCCCGTGCCCGTGCCGCGGGCAGGGGAACTGCTGGTAAAGGTGGAGCGGGCGAGCCTGTGCCACTCGGACCTGTCCGTCATTGACGGCTCCCGGCCCCGGCCCCTGCCCATGGCACTGGGGCATGAGGCCAGCGGGACGGTTGCCGCCGTCGGGCCGGGCCTGTCCGGGGTGGAGGTGGGCGAGCGGGTCGTGACGGTGTTTGTGCCCGGTTGCGGGGAGTGCCGGGCCTGTGCCGCCGGCCGTCCGGCACTGTGCCACCGCGGTGCGGCGGCCAACGGCAGCGGCGACCTGCTGCACGGTGAAGCGTTGCTGCGCAGCGCACAAGGGGAACGGATCAACCACCACCTGGGCGTCTCCGCGTTTTCCAGCCACGCCGTGGTGGCCCGGGAATCCGTGGTGGTGGTCGACCCCGATGTCCCCTTTGACATCGCCGCCATGTTTGGCTGCGCCGTCCTGACAGGCATGGGGGCCGTGATCCACACGGCCCAGGTCTCCGCCGGCCAGTCGGTCATTGTGTTCGGCCTGGGCGCTGTGGGGCTGGCTGCCGTCATGGGGGCCGCCCAAATCCCCGGCACCACGGTCATCGGCATCGACCCCCTGCCCGCGAAGCAGGAGCTGGCCCTGCGCTGCGGGGCGCACTTTGCCGGTGCCCCGGCCGACGCCGCAGGGCTCGTCGCCCAACACGCGGACGACGGCGTCGACGTCGCCATCGAGGCCGTGGGCAGCGCACGCGTCATGGAATCCTGCCTGGCCCTGCTGACCCGCGGCGGCGCCCTGGTTTCCGTGGGGCTGCCCCATCCGGACCAGGTCCTCAGCGTCCAGGCGCTCCAGTTTGCCGGCACCGGCAAGCGGCTGCTGGGCTCCTACATGGGCGATGCGAACCCGGCACGTGACATCCCGGCCTATCTCCGGATGTGGCGTGAGGGCCGCCTGCCCGTGGAGCTGCTGCACACCGACACCCGGCCCCTGGCAGAGATCAACGAGGGCCTGGACGCGCTCGCCGACGGCCGGGTGGTGCGCCGGCTGTTCACACCGGCCCCGTAGGCGGCACCTTCAGGGCCGGACCCC
>NZ_JAAMFN010000031.1 GCF_013376095.1 Arthrobacter sp. SDTb3-6
ACCGGGGATCTCATAAGTTTTTGCTTATGAAAACAGTGAAAACGGATCTTGGACGCGCGCCCGTCACGGAGTTCACGATGTTCCTATGACAAAGCCCGGGATGGCCCCGGTCACATAGGAACGGAAATAATGCACGAACTCCAGCAAGAACGCACCGACCAGGAACTTTTCGACGAGTACGGAAAATTAAGCACCGCCGCCGTGTCGGACGCCCTCGATGCCCTGCGTCTTCCCGGCAGCGCGGCGGGCCTCGGTGCTGTCGTCGACTGCCGCCGCCTGATCGGCCGGGCATTTACGGTCCGCTACGTACCCGCAGCACTCGAGCCGGGAAGTGTCGGTGACTACATTGACGAGGTGCCGGCAGGGGCCGTTGTCGTCATCGACAACGCCGCACGCACCGATTGCACGGTATGGGGAGGCATCCTGACCGAAGTCGCATCCCGCCGGGCCCTGGCCGGAACTGTCATCAACGGCGTGTGCCGTGACGTCGCTACCAGCCGAGAGCTTGACTACCCGCTCTTTACGCGAGGACGGTTTATGCGCACCGGCAAGGACCGGGTGGAAGTGCCGGAAACGGGTGGTCCCGTCTCGCTGGGGGACGTGCGCGTCCTGCCGGGAGACCTGCTGATCGGCGACGACGACGGCGTGGTGGTGGTCCCGCGTTCCCGAGAAGCCGAGGTTCTCGAGGTCGCCCAGCGTTTGCAGGCCGCCGAGGACCGGATCGTCGACGCCGTGCGTGGCGGCGCATCGCTGGAAGAAGCGCGCCGCGCCAACGGCTACCACCAGCTGCAGCGCGCGGGCTACCTGACCAACTGAGCCATTCGACTTCTGTCCCACCGATTCCTGGCAGAGCCGCTCGGGAACGGACGCTGAACTACCGATTCAAGGAGGAATCCGTGCAGCACACAATTCTTGAGAGAACTACGATCAAGCACCTGACCTTGCGCCTGGTCCCCTTTCTCTTTTTGCTCCTATTAGTCAATTACCTCGACCGGGTCAACATCGGTTTCGCCGCGTTGCACATGAACGCCGATCTCGGACTGAGCGCAACAGCCTTCGGCTTCGGCGCAAGCGTCTTCTTCATCGGCTACGCCCTGTTTGAAGTCCCCAGCAACATCATCTTGCAACGTGTCGGCGCACGCATCTGGCTGGCCCGGATCATGATCAGTTGGGGCATTATCTCCGGCGCGATGGCATTTGTGCAGAGTGAGCAGTGGTTCATCATCCTACGATTCCTGCTCGGCGTGGCCGAGGGCGGATTCATGCCCGGCATCATCTTCTACCTCTCCGCCTGGTTTCCCCTCGCGCACCGTTCACGGGCCAACTCCGGCGTCGTGGCCGCCACGGCCGTGGCCTCAGTCGTCGGTGCCCCGTTGTCAGGGTTCCTCCTCACCTCGCCGCCGCAGCTCTTCGGGCTCGTCGGTTGGCAATGGATGTTCCTGCTTGAGGCGGCACCCGCGGTCGTCCTCGGGATTGTGCTCCTTTTCGTTCTCCCGGAATCGCCTGCACGGGCCCGATGGCTTGCCTCTGACCAGCGCGAATGGCTGGTCTCGACGCTAAAGGCCGAAGATGACGCCAATCCTGCAGACGACCACCTTTCGCTCTGGAAGGTCGCCCGCCTGCCGCGGGTGTGGGTGCTCGCGGCACTTTTTACCTGCCTCCTCACGGCCCTCTACGGTGTTTTGCTCTGGCTGCCCCAGATCGTTCACTCGCTGGGCAAGCTCACTGACCTTCAAATCGGTTTCCTTTCCGCGATCCCGTTCCTGTGCGGCGCTGCGGCCATGTTGTTGATTGCCCGGCACTCCGACCGGACGGGGGAACGCCTCAGGCATCTTGCCGTTCCCCTGGCTGTGGGCGGAGCCAGCCTGCTGGCCAGCGCCTACAGCCCCAACCCGGTCGTGGCCTTCATTTTCCTGACCATTGCAGCCGGCGGCATTTGGGGCGGGCTCGGCGTCTTCTGGACCCTGGCGGGAGAATTCCTGGCCGGTGCTGCGCGGGCAAAGGCCATCGCCCTCATCAACACCTTGGCCCAAATGGGCGGGCTCATTGGCCCTTGGATGACCGGGGCTCTCAAGGATGCCACGGGGGGATTCGCCGTCCCCCTGACATTACTTGCCGTTGCCTCGTTCCTCGCCGCCGCGATCGCACTGCTGATGAACCGACTTCCGAAGACTTCATTGCGCCCCCCCATGGTGCCCGCGAAGGCATACTCCCCGACCACTAATTCCGCCTCTTCCCAGAAGGAGCCCACGGCATGAGCATCATCACCACCACCACCACCGGCATCAACATCTTTGACCGACTCGCCGAGTTTGGCGCCGCCACGGTCTACGAGGCAAACGGCCAGCGCGACGCCGTTGACCCGGCCATCAAGCCGTTGGACCCCCGCTCGCGCATTGCCGGTCGCGCCGTGACCGTGGAACTGGAGCCTGGCGACAACTGGTTCATTCATCTCGCACTCCTCGAAGCCGGCGAAGGCGACATTCTCGTCGTCGACGCAAAGGGCTACACGGAGGCCGGGCCTTGGGGCGACGTGCTGACCCTGGCCGCCCAGGAACGCGGACTCGCAGGGCTGGTCATAGACGGCGCCGTCCGTGACAGCCAGGACATCATCACTGCCGGATTTCCTGTTTTCACCCGGGGCGTCTGCATACGCAAGACCACCAAGGTCCAACAGGGGCGGATCAACATCCCGGTTACTGTCGGCGGCGTCCTGATCAACCCCGGCGACGTATTGGTCGGCGACGCCGATGGACTGGTCCGAATCCATGTAGAAGACCTGGCCACTGCCCTTGCCTCTTCGGAGGCACGGCTGGCCAAGGAGGACGCAATGCGCGATGCCATCCGTGCCGGTGGGACGACCCTGGATCTGTTGGGACTGCCCCGCCCCTGAGCCGATAAGGTTCATTGTCGGGACACGGGTAATCCCAGGATTCCGGCGGTGACATCATCTCGGGAGCCATATGGACAGCACTATGCCGATGCCGGCATGGTGCTGTCCAGTGGACTGACGTGGATCCCGGCAACATAATGATTGCGTGGTTGAGATGGCGGCTGGCCATTCTATCCGTCGTGATGCGGAGGTGTTGGTGCAAACGGGACGACTACTGAACAAGGTCCGGACGACGTCTGAGTGCTGGTGAGTCAACACCCGATCGAAGGAGCGCGGCGCCATGCGGTTGAAATCGCCGCACGAGAGGCCGGATGTGGTTTCCGGCTCTGGCGAATCAGGACCGCCCGCTCCAGCAACGGCGAGGACCAACACGGGCACCATGTCGGGTGATCGATGGCGACACATCGGCCGATTTCTCATCGAGTGGCAAGACCTGTCGAGTGGCCAAGATGTGTGCTGCGGCCGATACCTCGGTGGACATTGGCGAATCACGAGGAAGCGGCGGGCCAGCGTGTGGTTCCTTGGGCCCCAGCACGGTATTCCTGTGGCTTGTCCTGCGATGAGCAGAGGGCATCACCGGTGGTTTCGCGGTCCAAGCTCGTGCGGCTCAGTGGGGTCCCAAGCTATTTCCATTGTTCCGCGATTCGCTTCGGCACTATCGATTCCGGGTCGGCGAGCGATAACGGGAAACGCGCCCGTATGGCCCTCTCGTTTTAAGGCCGCGGCGTGGATGTTGTCTCGGGCTGCATACCATCCGCCGATCAGCAGGGGAATGAGGATCGTCAGGGAGCCGAGGACCCACCGTCCGGTTTCGGAGAACCCCATGGAGATGAGGACGAAGACCAGGAAGGCCAAGGTCAGATAGGCGGTAAAGGGGGCCCCGAAAAGCCTGAAAGCGGGACGGGCGAGCTGGCCTGCTCGCGCCATTCGGTGCAGTTTCATCTGGCACAAGACGATGGTCGCCCAGCACCCGATGATGCCAAGGGCAGAAACTTCAAGGACAATCTCAAATGCCTGTGAAGGTACGAGCGCGTTCAGCCCAACGCCGAGCAAGGCGATGATGGCGGTGAAAAGAATGCCGCCATAGGGCACGCCGCTGTGGCTCATTTTGGCGGCGAACGCGGGCGCCGAGCGGTTTATGGCTAGTGAGCGCAGAATTCTTCCGGTTGAATACAATCCGGCGTTGAGGCTGGAGAGGGCTGCTGTCAGGACGACGAAGTTCATTATTGAAGCTGCCATGATCCCGGCGTGGGGATTCTCCAGGTGCGAGAAGAACGTCACAAAAGGTGATTCGCCTTCTTTATAGGCAGTGAATGGCAGCAGCAGCGAGAGCAGTAAGACGGACCCAACGTAGAAAACGGCAATGCGCAATACGACTGTGTTGATGGCTTTAGGCATTATCTTTTCTGGGTTCTCGGTTTCACCCGCAGCCGTTCCGACCAGCTCAATGCCCGCGTACGCGAAGATGACGCCGCTAATGGCCAACAACGGGGCTATGCCGCCTGAGGGTAGGAAGCCGCCGTGGTCGGCGAGCACGTTGAACCCAGTCTGGCCCAAATCCGTGCTTGCACGCGTGAGCAGAAATGCGATGCCGATGATGAGGAACGCGACTAGGGCAAGGATTTTGATCAGCGCAAACCAAAATTCCATCTCACCAAAAAGCTTGACGGAAACTAGATTCAGGGAAAGCACCACGATGAGCGCTGCAAGGGCAACGGCCCATTGGGGCACTGCTTGAAGGGACGGCCAGTACGGGGCCCAAAACTTGACATAGAGCGCTGCCGCGGTGACGTCCACTATCGAGGTCATGGCCCAGTTGAGGAAATATAGCCAACCAGTCGCGTAGGCCATCTTCTCGCCATAAAATTCCCGTGCATAGGAGACGAAGGAGCCGGAGGATGGGCGGTGGAGTACGAGCTCGCCCAGGGCGCGAAGGATGAGGAATCCGAAGAACCCGCACACTGCGTAGACCAGAACCAGCGCTGGTCCGCTGCTATTCAGGCGGGCTCCGGCACCCATGAACAATCCGGTGCCTATGGCCCCGCCGATGGCGATCATCTGTATTTGGCGCGGCTTGAGCGTCTTGTGGTATCCCTTGTCCTCGCTGGCGAAGTCGCGTACTGCCGATGCTGCGTCACCGGTGAGTTCGCGTTCGTTTTCCAATTCGTCGGCGCGGTCACGCTGGGGTCTTTGCATAGAGGTTCTCCGAAAGGTTGGGCCTGCACTTCTTTGTGGGCTGGTGTGTGGCTTATGGTGTGGCTGGCAGCGGTGGCCAAGGTGCGGCTGCCGTGGTTGCTTGGCGGTGGAACGCTGCGATTCGGGTCCACATCTCCGGGGCGTTGGAATACATCGGGAAATGGCCGCTGCGTGGAATTTCCGCCAGCTGCACTCCGCGGGCAGCAAGGTGGGGAAGGTAGGTCAGCGAGCTGTTTTGCTCGCCATACATGAACATGCGGGGGAGTGGCAGCGCCAGAAACTTCGCCATCAGCGCGGCATTGTCAGAGAGTTCGACCATTGACTCGAAGATGCCCCTGACTGCTGCGGCGCGGACCTTGTACCGGACACTGGTGGCGTACAACGGACTTGAAAAGTGAGGGGAGGCCCAATTGCGCGTGATGAAGTCCTCGAGGAATACATCTGGATCTTCGTGGGGGTGGCGGAAGATTTGCCGGCTGAGGAAGCAGTCCTCAGGGGCAAGGTTTCCTTCGATGTCGGTGAAGCTGGCGACGCGGCCGGGTTCCTGATCGGCGAGAATGAGGGCGGTCAGACCGCCCATGGAGTGGCCTACCAGGTGAAGCCGTTCGATGCCTTGGTGTGACAGGACAGCCGTGGCGGTTTTGACTAGGAACGGGATAGAAATCTTTGTCAGCTCGCTACACCAGGACTCGCCGCAGCCGGGTGCGTCGTAGGCGAAGAAGGGCCGGCCAGTGAACTCCGGGTTCTGGGTGATGTCGGCATAGTCTTCCTTGGTCGAGCCGAATCCGTGGAGGAAGACGATGGGAACTCCCTCCCCATTGCGGCTGATGCAGGACAGGCGTACGTCGGTTCCGTTGACGCTGAGGGGGATCTCGTGCCTGGTCATGGTGTCTTCAGGTTGCAATGTGTGCCTTTCGCCGTACCGTCAGGCCGTGACGGTTGGTGTGGAGGATGACGCCCATCTTGTGGGCGTTCGTTCGGAGGGCCTGTTCTGTTTGGTGCCGGTGTCTGGCCGTTTAGGGAAAGCATCGGACTGTGGCGACGAAGCGGCGGAGTCCTTCTTCGAGGCCCGAGACATCAGTGGCGAAGGATATCCGGATGTGTCCCTCGCCGGAGGGCCCAAATTCGCTGCCGGACCTCACGAGGACCCCGGCCCGGACAAAACGGGCTGCCATTTCGTCCGAGGAGAGTTGAGAGGTGATGCGCGGGAAGGCGTAGAACGCGCCTTGCGGGGTAAACATGGAAATTTCGGGCAGGCCACCCAGGCGTTCCACAACGAGGTCGCGCCTTTTCCGGTATGACCGGGCTGCAGCCTGGAGCTGGGTTTGGGTTGTTTGCAGGGCGGTGAATCCCGCGTCCTGGACGAAGGTATTCAGTGGGCCGTTGATGGTTCGGTGGATGAGATTGATCTTCTCAGCCAAAGGCCCATCGGCGACCACGTAGCCTAGCCGCCACCCCGTCATCGCGTAGCTTTTGGATAACGTATTACAGTAGATGACCTGCGACGAAACACCGGCCAAATCCAATGCGGAGACGAACTCGAGCCCGTCGAAGATGATGTCCCCATAGGCTTCGTCGGAAAGCAGCAGCAGATCGGGGTTGGCTGCCAGGATGGTACCGACTCGGTGGATGTCGGCTGCCGGGTAGACGCGGCCGGTGGGGTTGCCGGGGTTGCAGAGCATGATCATGCGTGCTGATGGCGCTTCTTTGCGGACGG
Source organism: Arthrobacter sp. SDTb3-6 (assembly GCF_013376095.1). Lineage (GTDB taxonomy): Bacteria > Actinomycetota > Actinomycetes > Actinomycetales > Micrococcaceae > Specibacter. The sequence goes on from NZ_JAAMFN010000031.1 coordinate 6,807, forward strand.
CGTCAAGGTCCAGAGAGCCGTCCGGATTGTTGGCCATCCACACCACTTCCGCTCCAACCAGGGCGGCCTGGTCCGCGTAGAGCGAATAGGTGGGTTCGGGGATCAGGACGCGGTCACCCGGCCTAATGAGGGCCAGCATCGAGGCTGCGAGTCCTGCGCTGCCGCCATGGGTCAGGACGACTTCGCATGGCGCGGTGGGCCGGGCGTGTTCGGTGGAAATCTTACGGGCGATGGCCTCCCGCAGTTCAGGCACGCCGGTCATGGGGGAGTATCGGGTTCGTCCAGCCGTTAGGGACTGGATGGCGGCGTCGACTATTGCGCTGGGGGTGCCGGCGTCGGGCTCTCCCATGGCGAGGGAGATGGCGCCCGGAGCCGTGGTGCCCAGGCTCGCGGGGCGGCGGCTGGACGCCGCGATGCGCTCGGCGGCCCCCGGTAGCCGGGTGGTTGTGTTTTTCAAGGTCTTCTTCCGGTCAGAGTGAGTAGATTTCCAAGGTGGATTTGCCGTTACTGATTTCGCCCAGGATGCGCTGCTCGTCGGCCACTCGTTGGTCCGCCCTGTCCAGGACTGCTTTGGCGGCGGCATGGGGCAGGACGACGACGCCGTCGGAGTCTCCGACCACGAGATCGCCTGTACGGACGGTTACCCCGCCTACGCGTACTGGGGAGGTGAAGTCGCCGGGGTAGTCCTTGGCGGTTCCGACGACGGAGACGCTGCGGGAGAAGACGGGAAAGTCCATCCGGCTCATTTCGTCGACGTCCCGGACGCCGCCGTCGATGACGAGGCCGGCGATGCCGTGGTGTTGTGCGGCGGCGGCAAGGATTTCACCCCAGTGGCCGTGTTCGGCACCCTGCATGTCGGCCACGAGCACGCTTCCCACCGGTGCCTGCAGGACCGCGTGGTGGAGGGCCAGGTTGTCGCCACCGACGCCGCGGACGGTGAAGGCCGGGCCGGCGACCTTGGCCCCGGGCCATGCGGGCCGCAGCCCGGGATCGCAGGCGCAGGGCAATTTGGATGCTTCATAGAGCGTGGCTGAGGAGTGTCCCCGGGCTGCGTTGTTCACTTGTTCCTCCACTGAAGGTCGTGGTAGCCGAGGTCCCGGCGGGCCTGGACGAGGCTGGTGCCAGCCTTGACGGAGGCTACGATCCTGGCTTCGGTGTCTTCGATCCCTTCGGCAATGTCGGCGATCTTCCCTGCGTAGGCCTGGGGCACGGCCAGGGCGCCGTCGGCGTCAGCGCAGATGATGTCCGAGGGGGCGATGCGCACACCGTTGATGGCCAATTCGGTCTGGACTGCGATGAGCTGGACGCGGTCCTTGCCGGTGCGCATGAACTGCCCGCGGCTGAAGAGCGGGTAGTTCTGCTCAAGCGAGGTGGAAATGTCGCGGCAGACGCCGTTGATGACGGTTCCGCCGATGCCGCGCCCGGCAGCAATCTCGGTCATGATGCCGCCCCAGACCGTCACGTCGGTTCGCCCTTCGTTGTCGATGACAATCACGGCACCGGCCGGGACGTCGTCGAGGAAATCGCCGACGCTGCCACGTGTTTCGCCGGCCGGTGCGTACTGCACGGTGAAGGCGGGTCCGGTAGTTCGGAAGCCGTAGGTCAAGGGTGAAAGCCCGTGCAGGGTGCCGTGGAGGCCGAGGGAGTCCATCGCGTCGGAGATGGAAGCCGTGGGCAGGGCTGAAAGGCGTTTGGCGGGGCTTGTATCGGTGGTGGTGTTCATCAGTGTTCCTCCGTGGTTCCAGCCAGGCGCGCGTCGCGCATGGCTTCGTGAAGTGCGACGCCGGCCTTCAGCTCGGCGGCGATGGCCCGTTCCCGACGGGCCACGCCTTGGGCCCGTTCCAAGACGGTGTCTACGTGGTTCCTTGGCACAACCACGACGCCGGTCTCGTCCGCCAGGACCAGGTCGCCCGGGGTGACGGTCACCGCGCCGAGCTGAACTGGTTCGCCGGTTGAACGCTGCTGCAGCCGGCCGCGGGCCGTGGCGGGGATCTGCCCCTTGGCGAAGACGGGAAAGTTGATTTCGCGTGCTTCGTGCACGTCCCGGCAGGCGCCGTCGGCCACAACGCCGCGAACGCCGTTCAGCGAGGCACCAAGACTGAGCAACCCGCCCCAACAGGAGACATCGGTGCGGCCGTCGTTGGCTACGACGATGACGTTTGTGCCATTGGCCGCGTCGACGGCGCTCGCTGCGATGTGTGCCCCGGACGGACCGGGGGAGTAAGGCTCGAGTTGGACGGTTACGGCGAATCCGACGATTTTGGGGGTTCCCCAGACCGGGACGAAGCCTGCCTGTCCCGGGGGGAGCCCGAGCGCGTCGAGGGCGTCTGACACTGCCGCCGAGTCCAGGGTTGCGTAATGCTCCAGGAGTGTTGTTTGCGAAGTCATACTTCCAGTACACAGCCCCTAACCGATATAGTGAAGGTCTAGTTCCCTATAGTTGGAAGAGGAAAGGCGACTCAATCGAATGGTCGAAGTGCGGCAAGCACGGTATTTCATTTCCGTAGCCGAGGAATTGCATTTTGGGCGGGCGGCGGAACGGCTTAACATGTCCCAGCCTCCGCTGAGCCAGGCAATCCTCCAGCTCGAGAGGCAACTGGGAACCAGCCTGCTGACGCGTTCGAGCCGGTCCGTGTTGTTGACGGACGCGGGGAAATTGTTCCTTAATGAATGCCGGCTGCTGGTGCAGGCTTCGGAACGTGCCTCGGAAGTTGCAGCACGCGCCACGTCTGGCATGGCGGGAACGCTGCGGATAGGCTCTGTCACCTCCGCGTTCGACAGGATGCTCCCGGAGGTTCTGGAACGCTTCCGGGGCGAGTGGCCGGACGTTGAACTCGAGGTCTCGGAAATCGACACACACCACGGCCGAGACCGGCTACTGCGGAGAGAGCTGGATGTCGCAATTATTCGCCAGTCCGGATCCGCTAGAGGATTGAAGTCGTTACCTTGGCGCCGGGACCGATTCGTCCTGGCGCTCCCCGCCTCACATGCGTTGGCGCGCGGGGGAGGGCCTGTTGACCTGGTCAGGTTTAAGGATGAAAGTTGGGTGTGGCTGCCTCGAGCGATTTCTCCCGATTACCACGACGAGATGGTCGCGGCTTGTCGGCAGGCGGGCTTCAGCCCCCTGGCCCAGCACTTTGCAAACTCAATCCATTCACAATTGGCCATGGTGAGCTGCGGGTTGGGAGTTACCCTGGCGCCCAACTCGTCCATCGAATCCGCCCATGGCGGCTTCGTTGGACGGGAACTCTCTGCCCGTGTGGACCTCGTGGAGCTGTCCCTCGTCAGCCGGGAGGGCGGGCCGGAACCCATCGCGGAGCATTTTATCGACTGCGCACAGCAAGCCGCCGGTGCCCGTAAGTGATCCTGGGTCGTCTGCGGCTAAATCGTACGGGCGCTACCGGTTAGAGAGTTCGAGGCCAAGGCGCCGAAGAATTCCAGCATGAAAGGCCATCGCCACTCCCAACTGCCGGGCCGAGTCCTGTTTGAAAGTCCTGGCGCCGGTCCGGCATGCCGGGGTGGCAGGCGGACCGGCACCCAATCAAGCTAGACGGGCACGACGATGCCAAGCTTTCGCGTGGCCAGGACTGGGACGATCTGTCGGGCCTGTTCGACGGTCTCGGTATCGACCGTTACAACGAAGGCGCCGACTTTGTCGTCAAGCTCTTCGATGATTTGCCCTAGGGGATTGATGGCCATGCTGTGCCCGATGCCGAAACGCGGACCCGCGGGTTCGTCGATTCCGACCGTTGACGCGTCGGCTTGGTCGCAGCTGACAATCCAGGTGGTTGAGTCCAGCGCGCGGGCGCGGGAAAGCAGAGTCCACGCGTCGAGCTTTCCTTCTCCGGCACCCCAATGGGTCGGTACAAGGACTGCCGTCGCCCCGAGGTCCGCGTAGGCGCGGAAGAGTTCCGGAAAACGGATGTCGTAACAGGTTGCGACTCCGAATTTCATGCCGTCCACCTCGAAGGTAAAAGGAACATTGCCGGCCTGGACAGCGGCGGATTCGGAGAAGCCGTAGGCCTCGTAGAGGTGGATCTTGTTGTAACCACTGTGCAGTCCGGGGCCGGTGACCAGAATGGTGTTCATGACACGGCCATTATCGGCAGGCTGGAACATGCCGACCAGGACATAAACATCGAGTTCGTTGGCAAGTTTCCTTATGGCCGTCGCCCAGGGGCCGTCGAGCGATTCTGCGTGGGGTGTCGAGTCGACGCCAAATCGCACGTGGGTGGCTTCGGGAAGCACGACAATCCTTGCCCCGGTCGCTGCACCGGACCTGATGGCTTCCAATGCAATGGTCAGGTTGACCTGTGGATCGCCCGTGCTGGCAATTTGCTGGACGGAGATGCTGACTTTCGTATTGATCGACATGTGATAGCCAAACTTTCTGTATGCGTTTCGTATACTTATGGAATGAGGAAGAACCCTAAATCTAATCGGGCGCGTGCCTATGAGTTCATCTGCGAAAATATCCTTCCGGTCCCTTCCTTCCACGGCCAGTTCCTGGCCGAGGAGGACGTCGCCGAGATGATCGAGGGAATCTCGCGGACTCCGGTTCGGGAAGCCTTCCTGTTGCTAGGTGCTGAGGGATTGATCCAACTGGTACCTCGCCATGGTGCTTTTGTCCCTCCCATTACGCGGCAGGAAGTCCATGAAGTCTTGGAGTTTCGCCGGCTAATGGAAATTCAGGCCATGCATTTCGTCATGTCCGAGGACAGGGCCCCGACAGTGGAGATGCGAAGCATCCTGGATCGCCAGATTGCAAGTGCGTCGGAAGGTCTTGAACGGGACTTCATCGAGTTGGACACCGAATTCCATCTGGCCTTGGTCAGCTCCCAAAACAACTCCTTGATTACAAAGGCATATTCCGATCTCAAAGCCCGCAATGTTCGTATCGGTATGAGTGCCCTCGGGGCAACCCATGTGCGACAGGATGGTGTCCTGTCCGAGCACGAGGCCATCGTTCATGCAATGCAATCGGGTGACGTTGCCCTCGCAACTCAGGCTCTTATGGATCACTTAACTTCCACGGAGGCGGTGCTTATGAAATAGCGGCGGTCGGTCCTGACGCCATTGCGTGTGATCCGAAGTCATCGGTGATTTGTTCATCGGGGTCAGGGTTGCGGGCCATCCAGACGCCAATGACAGTGATGACCGAGACAATGATGATGTAGATCGCCATGGGGACCCAGCTGCCGTATGTGCCCAGCAAGAACGTGAACAGCAATGGGGCGATGGCTCCACCGAAGACACCGCCCAGCGTGTAGGCCAGGGAACTGCCCGCATACCGCAAGCGCGGGCTGAACTGTTCCGTAACAAGGGCCGCCTGCGGCCCATACATCAGCGAGTTGCAAAGCAAGCCTGCGATCACTGCGGCGACCACGCCCGTGAATCCGATTCCCATCAAGGGGAAGAAAATGAAGGGCCATGCGATGGAAAGCGCGGCACCGATGCCGACCACGACGCGACGATTCATGCGGTCCGAAAGGTATCCGGCGAGCGGGACCATGAACGTCTGCAAGGCGGAACCAATAACGACGGCCAAAAGAGCCTGGCCGGAATTAAGCCCGTGTTCCCGAGTCGCATAGACAAGCACAAAGACGGTCGAGAGCGCGTACATGACGTCTGGGGCGATGCGAGACATCGTGGCAGCGCATAGGCCTCTGAGTTCTTTCGTAAAAACGTCCTTCAGTGGGGAGCGGGCGACAAGTCCCTGTGCCTTGATCTCTTCAAAGACCGGCGTTTCCTCAATCTTGACGCGGATGACAAGCCCAACTCCGACCAGAATGGCCGAGAGCAGAAACGCCAAGCGCCAGCCCCAGGCCAGGAAGCTGTCGTGGCTCATGCTCACGGTGAGAAGTGCTAACACGCCGTTGGCCATCAGGTTACCCAGTGGTGGACCGATCTGGGCCGCGGATCCGAAGAATCCTTTCCGCTTTGGGTCACCGTGTTCGGCTGAAATAAGAACCGCGCCCGCCCACTCGCCGCCAACACCGACGCCCTGGCACAGCCGGAGAAAGACTAAAAGCAGGGGTGCCATTAAGCCGATGGAGGCATAGGGCGGAATGAGCCCGACGCCGAAGGTGGCTACACCAATCAGGATCAGCGTCCAAACTAGGACCTTCTTGCGACCTACAAGGTCGCCGAGCCGGCCAAAAAAGAAGCCGCCGAGTGGCCGGGCAACGTACCCGACAGCGTATGTGCCGAACGCCGCCAACGTTCCCGCTAGCGGATCTGCAGAATGAAAAAAGACATGTCCAAACACCAGGGCGGAGGCGGCCGAATAGACCGCGAAGTCGTACCATTCAAGACTTGTTCCGGTCAAAGCGACGATGAATGCGCGTGCCCCCTGCTTCTTTCGCGGAGGCGCTGCGGTGCGGTCTGTATCCATGAAGTAACTCCTTTGTCGGCTTCCAATGATTTTACGAACAGCCCATGGATGCTTATGTATGGTCTGTGTATACTCAGGCTATGCCGTGATCGTAATCACGGCAAGACCAACCCAAAAAAATGTCGAAGGAGACAATCATGACGCTGCGTTTTTCACTTCCCGAGGCTGAAGTCGTCGAGGTTGAAGTCAAGAACCTCTTGAACGGCGGCTATGCCGGCCGCCATCAGGACCATGTCAGGGCCCACATTGAAGAGCTCGCCGCGCTTGGTGTCCCTGGGCCGACTGTCGTGCCCACCATGTATCCGGTGGCCAGCTATCTTGCCCAGCAGGCCACAACAGTCCCAGTGCAGCATGGACGAACCAGCGGCGAGGTTGAATGGGCCATCATTGTCGATGACCGGAACGACCTCCTTTTGACGTTGGCCTGCGACCACACTGACCGGGAGTTGGAGGTTCACGGAATTGCCTGGTCCAAGAACGCGTCGCCCGATGTCCTCGCATCCGAGGCGTGGCGACTCTCGGAAGTCGAAGACCACATCGACCAGCTCACCCTGACCGCGTGGGTGACAAACGACGGCCGCGAAGAAGAAATCCAGACGGCTAGCCTCGCCGACCTGCTCCCGCCATCGCATTGGGTCGTAGTCCTCAAGGAACGGAACCTGCTGCAGCCCGGCACGGTCTTGCTTTCGGGCACTGTCAACATGCGGGAGGGCGTCAATCAATTTGCTAACGCCTGGCGTGCCGAACTGCGTGATCCGGTGTTGGAGCGCTCAATTGCGCTGGCCTATGACGTTGTGCCCATGGCGGAACCAATCGGCTAACACGTGAGCGCGCAGCCACGTGGCGGAAGGAAGACGCTTATTGATCCGGTTGCAGTCCTTCTGCCATGCGGCGCGTATCTGGATTGTTGGCTTCAACCTTTACCTGTTCACCAGCCAGTTTGGAGGAGATAGTGAGCGCATTTCCGTTCACCGGCTTTGCTGGTTACAGTAATCGGCGGCAGTTACTCGCCGGGCAGTTGGAATACTGAGACGAAAGCGCCGGTCCTGTTTGCTTGGTGCTGGGGCTCATGCGCCACCCCACGTTTACCCCACGGAAACGATCGAAAATGACCACATATGAGCATCTGCGGCTGGTGTGAAAGTGCCCCAAAATCCGCGGAATCTCAAGGATTTAACAACCAACCGCGACTGCTCAAAACTGTCCTCCTCTGAGAGGAGGTCAGGAGTTCGAATCTCCTTAGCTCCACCCCGAAAGCCCTCTGACCTGCGGAAACGTTGGGTCGGAGGGCTTTGTGTTTGCCCCGAAACTGCGCATTTGAAATCGGTCCCGTTTGCCTGTTCGGCATCTGATCGCGGAGAGCTTCGCGGGGCCGCCGGCCGTGGATTCGCGGCGAGGCGCCGAGCAATTAGTGGTGTGTCTCCTGAATAGCTTATGAGTGGTGGTTTGAACTGGTCTTAAGTCGAGACCGGCTGCTGCGTTGTCCGAGACTGAGCGTGCTGTGTTGGAGGCCTTGTCCAAGTCCCGGCTTGCCGCCCGTCGGGAGGTGCAGCGGGCGCAGGTGTTGCTGATGGCAGCCGATGGTTTTGCCAACGAGTGGATCTCCAGGGTGGTCGGGTGAACCCGGGCACGGTGCGTGTTTGGCGGAATCGGTTTGCCAGTTACCGGTTGAAGAAGCTCGGCGCTGTGGCGGCGGGGCGGGGCAGGAAGCCGGTGATTTCGGAGTTGAAGATCAACGGGACCGTTGAGTTGACAAGGTTTTCCAAACCGGAGGGTGCCACGCAATGGTCGGTGGGGTCGAGGGCGGCACGGTCCGGGGTGTCTCCGGCTCAGGTGCAACGGATCTGGGCGGCACGGGGGTTGAAGCCCCACCTGGTGGAGACGTTCAAGCTCTCCGAGGACCCGCATTTCGATGAGAAACTCATCAATGTGTGCGGGCTGTATCTGGACCCGCCGGAGAATGCGATCGTGTTGTGCCTGGAAGGGAATACCTCGATCCAGGCCATGGATCACAACCAGCCGTCGCTGCTGATGCAGAAGGGCCGCGGGGAAACCATGACCCACGACTACAAACGCAACGGCACCACCACTTTGTTCGCTGCCTTGGAAGTCGCGACGGGGAAAGTGATCGGCTCTTGCATTGCCAAGCACCGCCACGAGGAATTTCCTGGGTTCTTGAAGACCATCGAGAAAGAAGTCCCCAACCGCCTGGAAATCCACCTGATTCTGGACAATTACGCCACCCACAAACATCCCGAGGTGAAGCCCTGGCTCGACAAACATCCCCGGTTCCACCTGCATTTCACCCCAACGTCCTCGTCCTGGCTGAACCTGGTCGAGCGCACGTTCAGGGACCTGACCGACTGGCCCTTGCGCCGGGCGTTTTCCACTCAGTCCCGGACTTTATCGAGACAATCGAGGACTACATCCGGCCCAACAACGAACACCCCAAGTGTCAGCGGCCATGAGAATGTGCCCATTGATGGCCAACAGGAGGACCACTATTCGGTGGCCGCCAGTGGACACGGGTCTCGTCGTTCCGGCGCTAAGAGTTTCTCTTTTCATTGCCCGCGAGGCAGTACGAAAGACCATCTTCCCCATGCAGCCGCGGCATCTCCCCGCAACAGCGTACAGATTCCCGCCGGCAGTCTTCCGTTCCCTGCATTCCCACGCCAATAGCCCTGGCCCGGCGTTCAGCAAGTGCAGGCAGCCATCACAGTGACGGCTGCCAAGCGACGATGCCACGCTGGCGGCACGGGCGAAATGAACACCCTTCCACCTGTCATTTGACCGTGGATACAAGAGCAATGCGTCTGGCCGCCAGCGGGCACAGCTCGTGGCCATACAGTCCGTGTTTGCCGAAATCCTATTGGCCGCCGGTGGGCATCTTCTCGTGGCCGCTAACACCCAAGCCCCTGGTCTGGACCGCGACCGCGGAATTTGTCCTAGAAAAGTCGCCCGCGGCCGCGTCGCACTCCAAAACATCAAACAATCATCAGCTAAATCCGAGAAACTGCACTCGTTGGGCCTGTTCTTGGAATTATTCGCCACGCGTTTACCTCGCCGAAACGATCAACGACAACCGCTAGTAGATTGCTGTGGATGACTTGCAATATGCTCAAAATCCGCGGAATCCCAATGATTTACCAACCACCCACGACTGCCTGAAAGTACCCTCCCATGAGAGGAAGGGCGGAAACCGGCTACTGTCGCTGCCTGACGGCTGGCGGTGGATGCTCGTGTCGTCGGCAGTGCCAGCCGTAATGATTCTCATGGTCCGTGCCACCATCCCTGAAGCCACGCATTGTCTCGTCGGCAAGGGTCGCCATGATGAGGCCTTGACCGTCCTGAGGAAAACCCTTGGAGAGGGCATAAACGTGGAAGGCATCACCGCCCACGATCCCAGCGTCGCTAAACTCTGCACGGTCAAGGCCTTCAAGAATGTACTTACCGGCGGCTACCTGAACCGTGCCATTTTTATCTCCATCGTCTGGACCTGCACAATAACGGCGCTTTTTCGATCTAAGCCTTTGGGTCGCAGATGCTGGGCCTGTTCCGTCTCGATTCCGGGGACGTAGCAAATATCGGTTGACAGGCTGATCAACCTCTTCTTTCTGGTTGGCAACGTCGTGTCCCTCTTCGTCGTCGACAGGACAGCGCGCCGCCCCGTCCTGGTCTGGGGTTTCGACCTCCCTGGAGTCGGGCTGCTGTTCCAGGCCTTCCGGTCCGGGCCACCGCAGTCGGGCTGTGCACAGGTACCAGCCGCATCGGTGCAGCCATCGGCACCTTCGCCACAGGTCTCGCACTGGCGCACCTCGGGCTTTCCGGCACCATGTGGATCGCCGCCGGTATCGCCTTGCTCAGCGGGTGTGTCAGCTTCTTCATGGCTCCGGAGACAAACTGCAAAAACCTCGAAGATGCCGCTTCGCTCCTTGCCTGGGGCAGCCAGGCGTCCCAACCCATTGGGGAAAGGATCCGTCGTGGTGGTGCCGGACTCCCTGTACGACTGCCCGACTGGATGGGGACAGGTTCACCGTGGACCAGGTGACTCCACGGCGTCAGTTAGCTCGTTCGCGGCTGCTCGCAGTGCAAGCGTGGCCCGGTGCTTCCATGCATTGGAGCTGCAGCGGGTTTCCGGTCCGGCGACGGTCAGGGAGCAAATAACCTCGCCACCGGCAAACACCGGCTGCGCCATGGCGATGGCACCAGGATTCAGTTCCCCGTGCGAAGTGGCCTGCCCGTCCTGACGTATCCGGGCAAGTTGCTGGGCCAGGTCGTGGCGTGAGAGTGTCTTCTCGGTGTAGCGGGCCATCCGGTCGCCCATCACTTTGGCAATGACCTGTTCTGGTGCGTACGCCAGCAGGACGCGCTGCCCTGCACCCGCGTGGAGCGGGAGCAACTGGTTGATCTGGAATGAATATCGCAGCTGGTGTGGCGAAACAACTTGGCGCAGGCAGATGGCGTTCAGACCGGAGCGCACGGTCATGACAGCGGTCTCCGACGTGCCTTCCACGATTGATTCCAGGACGGTGACGCCCAGCTCGGCGAGCTTGGTATGGGTCAGGTGCTGGCCGGAGAGTTCCAGCAGCCTCCAGCCAGCCGTGTAAGAACCGTGATGTTCCTCGATCAGCGATAATTTGCGCAGCGATTTTGCATAGCGATAAACGGTGCTGGCGGGGACACCGACCTCGTCTGCGATTTCGGCAATGCTTACTTCACCACGGGAGGCGATGCACATCATGATGGCCAGGCCCCGTTCAAAGGACGTCTGTGCCCCGGGCTGGTTACTCGTCATTCCCACAGGTTAGCCGATGTACGCGATGTCGTGGCGAGGAAAGCATTCTCACCCAGTGTCATAGGGATGATTCTCACGGAATGAAAAAACGTCATTGCCGTGGGGCATGGCTGTTCATAGGCTCTTGAGGCATTGGAGGTCTGTGATGCGGGGCACATTGTGGTGCTGTCAGCGTCCCAGGGAAGGAACCAAGGCAACGCCCGCCCGCGTCACACGTGAATTATGAAATGGAGATCTCATGTCACAGATTGCAGCCAAGAAGAAGTTTTTTCGACCCACATTCCTCATGCTGGTGCCCTTGGCCGTAATGCTTGCCGGTTGTGGGGGAACGTCCAGCGCGGAGAATGCACCTACGTCAAATGGCGCCGCGCCCCTTCACAGCATGCTCCCGAAGAACATCCAGGACAGCGGCACCATCAACATCGCCAGCAACGTCGAGTACCCGCCGTTCGAAACTTTCGACACAGACGGCAAGACCGTTATCGGTATCGACCGTGAGATTGCAGATGCGTTGGAGAAAAAGCTCGGCGTCACCATTAAGTTCAATAACATCTCCTTTGATGCCATCATTCCCGGCCTCAGCTCAGGCCGGTATGACATGGCCATGTCCGCCATGTCGGACACCCTTGAACGGGAAAAGCAGGTGGATTTCGTGGACTATTTCATGGCTGGCGCAGGGATCCTGCGAACCATGGACAACCCTCACAAGGTCTCCACGCTGGATGACCTGTGTGGCATGAAGGTCGGCATCGTGAAGGGGACGACGGAGACGGAGGACGCCGACGCCCAGTCCAAGAAATGCCAGGCCACCGGCAAGCCGGCGCTGGATGTGACAATCTTCCCCGGCCAGAACCAGACCATCCTGGCCATCCAAACCGGTCGGGTCGACGTCGTCCTCCTCGACTCCACCTCAGGGTCCTCCGTGGCCAAGGATTCCGGTGGCAAGCTCGAAATGCTCAAGCCCTACCAGGCGGGGCCGTTTGGCATCGTGTTCCCCAAGGGGGACACTCAGTTGGAGAAGGCAATCCAGCAGGGCATGACCGACATTCACAAAGACGGCACCTATAAGGACATTCTTAAGAAATACGGGCAGGAGCAGGGTGCCGTCGAAGAGTTCACCATCAACAAGGCCACTTCATGAGCGCCGGCGTTACGGACGCCCCCGCCCGCCCGGCAACCGTGGTCCCCACCCGGCACACCGGACGGACGGTTGCCGCGGTGGCGGTGCTCCTCGTTGTGGCCTGGCTGCTTTACTCAATGGCCACGAACCAACGTTTTGAATGGGGTGTGGTGGCCGAATACCTATTCGCCGCCCCGATCCTCATGGGCGTGTTAAACACCATGATCCTGACGGTGCTGGCCATGGCCATCGGCATTCTTTTGGGCATCGTCATTGCCGTGGGAAGGCTCTCGGACAATGTCATTGTCTCCAAGGCGGCCTGGTTCTACGCCTGGTTTTTCCGGGGCACGCCGCTGCTGGTGCAACTGCTTTTCTGGTTCTTCCTGTCGGCCCTGGTGCCTCGGATCGCAATGGGAGTGCCGTTTGGCCCGGAGCTGTTCTCACTCAACACCAACGACCTCATCACCCCTTTCATGGCGGCAATGCTGGGCCTGGGGCTTAACGAGGCGGCCTACATGAGTGAGATTGTCCGGTCCGGCATCTCCTCGGTGACGCCCGGGCAAACCGAGGCGGCGAAGTCGATCGGCATGACACGGCTGCAGACCATGCGCCGGGTTGTGCTGCCGCAGGCCATGCGCATCATCATCCCGCCGACCGGAAATGAGGTCATCGGCATGCTCAAGCAGACGTCCCTGGTGCTGGTGATCGGCTACTCGGAACTGCTGACCTCGGCATCCCTGATTTACGCGCGCACCTACCAGACCATTCCTCTCCTGATCGTGGCAGCCATCTGGTACTTGTTCATCACGGCCATTCTCTCGGTGGCCCAGTACTACCTGGAAAAGCGGTACGGCCGCGGCTTCAGCCCTCTGAGCACCATCCGTACGGACAACGTGGAGCCCCTTCCGGCTCCGGAAGGCAAGGAGGTGCGGCAATGACCGAACCCATGCTCAGGGCAACTTCGGTGGGCAAGTCCTTTGGGGCTGTCCAGGTGTTGCGGGACGTGAACCTGACCGTGGAAAGCGGCGAGGTGGCCTGCCTGATCGGCCCCTCCGGCTCGGGCAAGAGCACATTCCTGCGTTGTATCAACCACTTGGAAAAAATTGACGGCGGCGAAATGTGGGTCGGCGGTGAACGAGTCGGCTACCGGCGCGTGGGCAACAAGCTCCACGAGCTCCGGGAACGGGAAGTAGCGCGGCGGCGTGCCTCGATAGGCATGGTGTTCCAGCAATTCAATCTGTTCCCGCACCGGACGGCCCTGGAAAACGTGACGGAAGGGCCCATCATTGTTCAGGGCGTCAACCGGGCAGAGGCCGCCGACCGGGGCCGACGTCTGCTGGAGCGGGTAGGGCTGGGGACGAAGGTCCACAACTACCCCAGCCAGCTCAGCGGCGGGCAGCAACAGCGTGTTGCAATTGCACGGGCACTGGCCATGAACCCATCGCTCATGCTCTTTGACGAGCCAACCTCCGCGCTCGATCCGGAACTGGTCGGAGAGGTCCTTGATGTCATGAGGGACCTCGCCAAAAGTGGCATGACCATGGTGGTGGTGACGCACGAGATGGGGTTTGCCCGGGAGGTCGCGGACACCGTGCATTTCATGTCCGACGGCGTCCTGGTCGAGAGCGGACCGCCCGCCCGAGTGCTGTCCAGGCCCGAGCACGCCAGGACCCAGAGCTTCTTGGCGAAGGTCCTGTGAACGGGGTCGTGGCAGTTGATGCTGCCAAAGCCGTTCGGGAACTTCAGGAGACCCTCGGGGATTCGGTCCTACTTGATGCTGCCACGCGTTCCTCACGCGGGCACGACCGCTCCCACCACCCTTGGGAGATGCCGGATGCCGTGGTCGCCTGCAACTCCACCCATGACGTCTCCAGGGCGATGGCCATTTGTCACCGCAACCGCATTCCGGTGGTGCCTGTTGGTGCAGGGACCGGGCTGGAAGGCGGCGCCAACAGCCGGGCCGGTTCCGTGTGCCTGGACCTTTCGCCCATGACGGAGATTCTGCACTTGGGCGTTCAAGACCTTAATGCCACGGTCCAGGCCGGAGTCTTGAAAAGTGCCCTGAACAACGCGGCCCTCCCGCACGGACTGTGCTTCCCGGCAGGACCGGGTGTGGATGCCAGCATGGGCGGCATGGCCTCGACCCGCGCCAGTGGCACCAACGCCGTCGCCTACGGAACAATGCGGGAGAATGTGCTGGGCTTGCGCGTTGTGTTGGCCGACGGCACGGTGGCCAACACCGGCGGGCTGGCCCGCAAGTCCGCCGCCGGCTACGACCTCACGGGCCTGTTCGTTGGTGCCGAGGGCACGCTGGGGATTATCACCGAGGTCTGCGTCCGTCTGTATGGCATCCCCGAAAGTACGGAAATGGCCCTGGTACCCTATCCCACGCTGGGCTCCGCCGTACAGTCCGTCTCGGCGGCCATTGCGGCCGGGATCGCGTTCGCCCGAGTCGAGCTGCTGGACGACGTCATGGTTGGCGCCATGAACAGCTACTCCGGTGTGGCCTTGACGGTGGCGCCAACGCTGATGGTCGAGTTTGAGGGCGGTCCGGCAGCAGTACAGGAAAGCGTTCGCCGGTTTGGCAGGATCGCGGCCGTCCACGGTGCCCTTGGCTACGAATTCTCCCCAGACCCAGAGCGCCGGGATACCTTGTGGCGGGCCCGGACCGACGTCCTGCCTGCCTGTGCTGCCCTGCGCCAAGGTGCCGTGACGTGGTCAACGGATGTGTGCGTGCCCATCTCCCGCCTGGCCGAGTGCATCGAGCAGACCCAGGCGGACATTGCGGCCAGCAACATTCTGGCACCGATTGCCGGGCACGTGGGCGACGGCAACTTCCACCTCGCATTTGTGCTGGACCCGGACTCCGCTGCCGAACATGCCGAGGCCGCGGCCGTCAACGAGCGGTTGGTGAATCGTGCCCTACGCATGGGCGGCACTTGCACGGGCGAGCACGGCATCGGTGCGGGTAAGCGCGAGGCCCTTCGGATCGAGCACGCCGACAGCCTGCCCATCATGAAAAGCATCAAGGCCGCCCTGGATCCCCGGATGCTACTCAACCCCGGGAAGGTGCTGTGAAATTACCTGCCGGGCCCGCCCCGCGACCCGAAATCGCATCCCTTCCGGCTTACTCCCGCGCTGCCGGTGCCGCCACCGTGAAGTGGCGGGCGTCGTCGAACGAGTCTGTGCTCCCGCCCCCGCCGCCGGTGCTGGCTGCGATTGCCGCCGCAGGCGCCGACGCGCAGCTGTACCCTACAGTCTTCGGCGACGGCCTCGCGGACGACATTGCCGCACGTCTTGGCGTTGACGTCACGCAGGTGGTGGTGGGCGGAGGGTCGCTTGCCTTGCTGCAACAGGCATTGCTGGCTTATACAGGACCGGGCAGGGAGGTGGTTTTTGCCTGGCGCAGCTACGAAGCCTACCCGATCCTCGTGGGCATGGCGGGCGCCGACGCCGTGCCCGTGCCACTGGGAGCCGGCAGCATACACGACCTCGAGGCCATGCTGGGCGCCATCACGGAGAATACGGCTGCCGTGATAGTGTGCAACCCCAATAATCCGACCGGCACGGAAGTGGACGCCCGGAAGCTGGAACGGTTCCTCTCGCGGGTGCCGCCCACCGTGCTGGTGCTCCTGGACGAGGCCTACAAGGAATTCGCGGTGGGCCACCTCGACTCGCTGCGGCTGTTGGGCGTTTACCCCAACCTGGCCCTTCTCGGAACCTTTTCCAAGGCATACGGACTGGCGGGGCTGCGGGCGGGATACCTCGTGGCGTCCACGAACATAGCCGACACGCTGAGAAAGTCCGCCCTGCCGTTTGGTCTCAATGCCGTGGCAGAGGCCGCTGCGCGCGCTGCGTGGGCGGATGCAGGGCATGTGCACCGGCTGGTGGAACTCGTCACCGAAGGCCGCAAGCGCCTGAGCGCGGGCCTGCACGAACGAGGCTTGGGGACCCTGCCCAGTGGCGCCAATTTCGTCTGGATTCCACTCCCGACCGGTGCCCGGGAACTGGCGGAATGCTGTCTTGCCCGCGGTGTCTCCGTCCGGGCCTTCGACGGCGAGGGCGTCCGCGTCACCGTCGGGGAGCGCGCCGCCGAGGATGCCGTGCTGGCTGCCGTGGATGACTTTCTCAGGCAAGACAACGCGACCAGGCCCGTTGGGCAATGACCCCTCAGTTGTAGGTTCGGTCAGGCGCCGGTCAGGTGTGCCAGCACATCGGCCAGTGCCGCCGCGCCGGCGTCGGCGTCCGCGCCCTCCAGGACTTCCTCCGGCGCGTGCGAGACACCAGTCGGGTTCCTGACGAACAGCATGGCGGTGGGGATCCGGGCGGCCAGAACGCCGGCGTCGTGCCCGGCGCCGGTTTCCATGACCGGAATGTCCCCCAGCACTGATTTCAGCTCGGCGGCCAGGCCGGCGTCGAACTGTACCGTGGGGCTCAAGGACTCCTCCGCCAGTGTGGCGGTGCACCCCTCGGCGGCCGCAATCGCGGTTGCGGCGTCGTGCAGTTCCTCTACTATGGCGGCCGTGACGGAGTCCTGCCGGTGGCGCACGTCAAGCCAGACGTCGACCTGGGAGGCGATGACATTGGTGCCGCCGGGGACGGGCACCAGCCGGCCCACCGTCCCGCGGGCGCCGGGGTGGGCGGCAGCGATTTTGCGCAGGGTGACGACAGCGGAGGCGGCGGCCACCATGGGGTCGGCACGGTCGGCCATGAGCGTGGTGCCGGCGTGATTGCCTTGGCCGTGGAAGGAGAGCCGCCAGCGGCCGTGGCCCAGGACGGAGCCGCCAACGGCCACGGGTGCGTCCAGGTCCACCTGGCCACGCCCCTGCTCGATGTGGAGCTCCACAAACTGGCGGATCGCTGCCAGCCGGCCAGGGTCCTCGCCGAGGTGTTCGGGGTCCGTGCCGTTGGCCCGGTAGACGTCGGCCAGCGTGTTGCCGTCCGCGTCAGTGAGGGTTCGGGCCTTGTCGGGGCTGATGGCGCCGGCCAGCAGCCTCGACCCCAGGCACGCCACGCCAAAGCGGGATCCTTCCTCCTCGGGGAAAACCGCGACGGCGAGGGGCCGGGCGGGCGCTTGGCCGCGATCACCCATGATGTCGATGGCGGCCAGCGCGCTGGCCACGCCGAGCGGGCCGTCAAAGGCGCCGCCGCCGGGCACGGAGTCCAGATGGCTGCCGGTGACGACGGCGTCGGGACCGGGCTGGCCCCACCACGCCCACAAGATGCCGTTGCGGTCCTTTTCCACCAGTAGTCCGCGTTGCTCAGCCGCGGCGACGAACCATTCACGCAGCTCGTTCTCGGCCGCTGAATGCACGGGCCGGCTGTAGCCGCCGCGCTTGGCATCCCGGCCGACATCGGCAATTGTTCCCAGCAGAGTCATCGGCGCTTCCACGGTTCCTCGATTCCTTTTCGGCGGCCCCCGGCGTGCGGCGGGCCAGGTGTTTTCTACAATGCATGTTTTCTACAGTGCTGCCATGATCGTGTTTATGGCTGATTCCAGCGCTCGGCCGGTGTCGGGCACGTGCAGGTTGCGGCCGTCCTCGACCACCACGTCGCCGCCGCGGATCACGGTGCGCACATCGGCGGACGTTGCAGCGAACATGGTGTGTGGCAGCAGTTCGCCACTCG
Source organism: Arthrobacter sp. SDTb3-6 (assembly GCF_013376095.1). GTDB lineage: Bacteria > Actinomycetota > Actinomycetes > Actinomycetales > Micrococcaceae > Specibacter. The sequence continues at coordinate 24,744 of NZ_JAAMFN010000031.1, forward strand.
TGGCACCGGCCGTACGGGGTGAGAGCAGGTCGAGGACAGTGAAATCCGCCAGTTTGCCGGGGGCGATCACGCCGGCGTCCCAACCTAGCGACCGTGCGCCGCCCCAGGTGAGCGCCCCCGCAATGGCGGCGGCACCGAGGTGGCCGCGCCGTCCAGTGACGAGCCGCAGGTCGGTCTCAATGGCCCGTGCGTCCTCCAGAAGGTCTATCACCATGTGGGCATCACTGCCCACGCACAAGCTGGCACCGGCGTCAAGCAGTCGCCCGGCCGGGCCCACGCCGTCTGCCAGGTCGCGCTCGGTGGTGGTGCACATGCAGATGTTGGCGGTGCTTGCTCCATAGGCGGCGATGTCGTCGTCGGTCAGGTGGGTGGCGTGGACGGATGTCATGTCGGGGCCCAGCACCCCGGCCCGGGCGAGCAGCTCGGTGGGGGTGATGCCATACACGTCCAGGCTTTCCTTGTTTTCCGCCGGCTGTTCCGAAACGTGGGCGTGCAACGGCATGCCATGGGAGCGGGCAAATTCCGCCACCGGCCCGAGGGCATCCCTTGGCACGGCCCGGACGCTGTGGATCGCTGCGCCGGGCCGGAAGATGTCAGTTCCGCTGAGGAGGGAAACTCGCCCGGCCCACTGCTCCCAACTTATGTCGCTGAAGCGTTTTTGCACCCCGGTCAGTTCGCGGCCGTCCACGCCGCCCTGAAGGTAGACGGTGTCCAGCAAGGTGATGCGCAGGCCGGCGTCTGCGGCGGCGCGGACCACGGCATGGCCCATCTCGTTGGGGTTGGCGTAGGGGCGCCCATCCTTGCCGTGGTGGACGTAAAAGAACTCGCCCACGTTGGTCACCCCGGCCAGGGTCATCTCCGAATAGGTGGCCAGGGCCAGCTCGTACAGGGACTCGGGTGTCAGTGCACCGGCCACCGAATACATGAGATCCCGCCACGACCAGAAGCTGTCCACGCCTTCCTGGCCCCGGCCCCGGATGGCGCGGTGGAACACGTGGGAGTGGGCATTGCTGAAACCGGGCATGACCAACCCGGTCAGGCGCCGTGCCCCGGCGGGGGATTCGGCGCCGGGCATGACAGCGGTGATCCTGCCGCCAGCGACCGTGATGAGGACGTTGGAGGTGACGGCGTCCCCGCCCAGCCATGCATGCTCGCAGAAGAATGAATTACTCAACACCGGCTCCTATGGCTGATTTCATGGCGGGGGCTTTGATGACGGCGCCGCCGATCACAACTGTTTGCGTTGAATTGCGTCCGAGCCGGTAGGCAAGGTGTTTGTGTGACGGAACGTCGAGAACCTGCAGGTCCGCGGCCAGGCCGGGGACCAGCGAACCGGTCTCGGCTTGCAGGTCCAGGGCGCAGGCCCCTCCATATGTGGCGGCGCGCACGGCCTGGGCGATGCTCATGCCTCCGGTGCGGCAGCCCATGGCGATGGCCAGCTGCATGCTCGTGGTCCAGGCGCCGGGGCAGACGTCGGTGGCCAGTGCGACGTCCATGCCTGCCTTGTAGAGTCTGTGCGGGTCCAGCGGTGCGGGGTGGTTGACGGCGAATTCCAGGCACGGCATGTACACGCCCGTGACTCCTGCTGCTGCCAGTTCCCGCAGCTCCGCATCGGTGGTGAAGTTCAGGTGGTCGGCGCTGACGGCGCCCAAGTCGGCGGCGAGCGAGGCTGCGCCGGTGTGGCTGTAGGCGTCGAGGTGGATCTTGGCCCGCACCCCCTGCCTTGCACCCTCCTCAAGAATGCTCCGTGATTGAGCCAGGCTGAAGTATCCGTCGTCGCAATAGACGTCGTTGAACACGGCACCTTGGCGTGCGACGCCGGGAAGCTGGTTGAGGATGTCCGCTGTCCAGTCCTTCGGGTCCCGGCCCGGGGCAGTTGCGTGCGCGCCCAGGTAGGTGGAGATGATGCGGGCCGGCAGCAGCTCTGCCAGCCGGGCGTTGACCTCCAGCAGCCTGGCCTCCGCTGCGGAGTCAAGGCCGTAGCCGGTCTTGCTTTCCAAAGTGGTGGTTCCCGCATCGATCATTTCGTGAATGCGTGCGGCGGCGTCGTCCACCAGCTGGTCCACGGTCTTTGAGCGGGTGTCAGCCATGGTGCCGACGATGCCCACCGAGGCGTCCGCCGGGGGCTGCTGCCCGGCGGCATTGGCTACGTATTCGCTGGCGCGGTCCCCGCCGAAGACAACATGCGTATGGCAGTCGACGAAGCCGGGCATGACCACCATGCCGGTGGCGTCCAGGGTTTGGCGGCCGATGTAACCGGTGACGTCCCCGACGGCGACGATCCGTCCGGCGTCGACTGCCACCCCACCGCCGGGGATGCGGCCGATCAGATCGGCCGCATCCCCGGCGCAGGTGAGCAGCTCAGCGGCGCCGGTGACGAGAAGGTCAACGGTTGGCGTTCCACTAAGGGGCGTCATCTCAGGCCGACTCCGGACCGAATGTTGCAGTGGGCGTCCACCACAGCGGGACGGTGACGCCCTCGCCCGGTCCTACCGTATTGGCCACCTGCTTGGCCCGGGCGTAGCCGGACTGTGCATGGCGGACGACGCCGATGCCGCTGTCCACCGTGAGGCACGCCTTGAGCCGGTACGCGGCCGTATCCGTGCCGTCGGCGATCATGGTGACGCCCGTGTGCACTGAATCGCCCATGGCGTAATTGGCCTGGATGGCGATCAGGTCGCACATTCCGGAGGCGTTGAGCAGCCCGTTCAGGTACGGCCAGTCGGAGATCAGGTCTGAGCCGTCGGGCATGTTCTCCGACTCAAAGGTGGGGTTGATGATGGAGCCGGAATCCAGGTTGTCGCGGGAGAACGCCACTGTGCCCTTGACTTCGCCACGCTTGATCAGCTCGTTCACGGCCAGGCCGAACTTTTTGCGCTGGCCGAAACCGAGGTAGCAGATGCGGGCTGGCAGGCCCTCGACGGGGATGTGTTGGCGGGCCAGGGTGATCCAGCGGGTGACGATCTCGTCGTCGGCAAAAAGTTCCAGGGCCAGGTCGTCGAGGCGGGCCAGGTCCTTTGGGTCGCCGGACGTGCAGGTCCAGCGGAATGGGCCGCGGCCCTCCAGGAACAGCGGTCGGAGGTATGCGGAAACGAAGCCAGGGATCTTCATGGCGTCCTCGAAACCGGCCTTTTGGCATTCGCGGCGAATCTGGTTGCCATATTCAAAAGTGGGGACGCCGTTGTCGAAGAACCGATTCATGGCAGATAACTGGCGGACCATGGCCTGTTGGGATTCGGCGAAGTACGCGTCCCGGTCCTTCCTGCGGAATTCCTCGGCTTCGTAGACTGTGTGGCCCACGGGCACATAGGCGAGAGGGTCGTGGGCCGGAGTCATCTCGGTGACCACATCCGGCCGGAAGTTGTTCTCCAGGGCGTACTCGAACAATTCGGTGGCATTGGCCACGACTGCAATGCCCAACGGCTTCTTGGCCGCGGCCGCCTCCTGCGCCAGCGCAATGGCGTGCGGGATCGAATCCGCCAGCACGTCCGCGTAACCCACACGCAGCCGGTTTTTGATGATGCGTTCGTCCACGTCGGCGCAGATGGCCACGCCGCCCAGCATGGTCATGGCACGGGGCTGGTTTCCGCCCATGCCGCCCATTCCGGCGCAGAGCAGGATCTTGCCCTCCCAACTGCCGTCGAGGTGGATGTCGGCGACAGAGCGCAGGGTCTCGAAGGTGCCCTGGATGACGCCCTGTGTGCCGATGTACTCCCACGGTGATGCGGTGTACTGGGCGAAGATGGTCAGGTTCTTGTCCTGAAGATCGTAGAAGGTCTTCCAGTCCGGGCGGACAAAGTTGGTGGTGGCCATGACCACCCGGGGGGCCAGCTCGTGGGTGTCAAACACGGCAACGGGCATGCCGGATTGCACCACCAGTGTCTGGTCGTCCTCCAGGTTCTTCAAGGACTCCACGATGGCGTAGTAGGACTCCCAATTGCGGGCGGCCTTGCCGATCCCGCCGTAAACCACCAGGTTTTCCACGTGCTCGGAGAGTTCCATGTTGTTCTCGAGTTGGCGCAGGATGGTTTCCTGCTTCCAGCCTTTGCACCGCAGGGTGTCCCCGCGCTGGGCCTTGACCTGGTACAGGATTTCTGGTTTTTCCGCGGGCAGTTCGCCGAACTCAACCCCTGTGGCGTTGCCGCCCGAGTGCACAGTGGTGATGGTTGCCGCAGCTTCTGTGGTTTCGGTGCTTTGGGACATGGATGGCTCCTTGAAGGTATCGAGGGAGGGCTAGTTCGAAATGACGTTGACAGCCGCGACGACCGCGCCACTGTGGACAAGGTCGACGGCGGCGCGCACACGGGGGTAGAGGACGGTGTCCTGGGTAATGTGGTTGATGGTGCGGCCGTCAGCCGACTTGTGGCTGCGCACCAGCTCGAGGACCGCCCGGCTGGCGGGGGAGAGGGCAGACTGGTCCTTGCCCGAAGCCTGGAGCCGCAGCTCCAGGGCCTGGGCGGCCATGAGGAGCTCGATGCCGATGACGTTCTCAATGTTCGCCACTATGGTCCTGGCGTGCCGGCCGGCATTGTTGGCCATTGAGACGTGGTCTTCCTGGTTTGCACAGGTCGGGATCGAATCCACACTGTCCGGGTGGGCCAGCGTCTTGCAGTCGGAAACCAGTGCGGCGGCAAGATATTGCGGGAGCATGTAGCCGCAGTCCAGGCCGACCTTCTCGCTCGCGATAAGCATGTCCGGCAGGCCGCGGTTGAGCGTGCCGTCGTCGAGCCTGAAAAGCCGGCGCTCGGCGATGCTGCCGATCTCGGTGACGGCAATTGAGAGGAAGTCGGAGGCGAAGCCCACGTACTCGGCATGGAAGTTGCCGCCTGAGACGGCCTTCAGGGCACGCGAGTCCGGCAGGTCCGGGAAGATGAGCGGGTTGTCTGTGGCCGCATTGATTTCGGTCTCGACGATTCCGCGGACAAACTTCAGCGTGTCCTTGACGGGGCCGAGCACCTGCGGGGTGCACCGCAGCGAATAGGCGTCCTGCGGGGGTTGGCGGACGGGGTCGGTGTCCTCGCTGCCGTCAATGAATTCGCTGCCGGCCAGCAGCCCGCGGATGCGCGCCGCCACCTCGATCTGGCCGGCATGGCCGCGGGCCTCATGGATTTGCGGGATGAACGCGTCGCCAAAACCCATTAGCGCCTCAATGGACATGGCCGCCGTAATCTGGGCCGTTTCAAGCAGGTTTTCCGCATCGGCCAATGCCAGCGCGGCCTGGGCTGCGGAGAAGGAAGTGCCGTTGGCCAGGGCCAGGCCTTCCTTTGGGCCAAGGACGATGCGCTCGATTCCGGCAGCCTCCATGGCGGTGATGCCGTCCACGAGCTTGCCGTCAACATAGGCCTCGCCGCTGTCAAGGGGCTCGTCGTGGCCGGCCGGGCGGGTCATGACGATCGCCAAGTGGGCCAGCGGGATCAAGTCTCCGCTGGCGCCGAGGGAGCCGAACTCGGGGACCGCAGGGAAGACACGCTTGTCAAGCATTTGCAGCAGGGTTTCCGGGACCACGCTGCGCACGGCCGAGTGGCCGCGCGTCAGACTGGCGGCACGCACCAGCATGGAGCCGCGGACCACTTCCTCGTCCAAGTGCTTGCCCACGCCGCTGGCGTTGGAGATGATGAGCCGGCGGGAGAGTTCAGAGGCATCCTCCACCGAATCGAACGCCTGGCGCCCGGCCAGTGAGCCGAACCCGGTGTTGATACTGTAAATCGCGGCGACGTCCTTGCCGTCCCGCATGTCGTCCATGATGGCAGCGACCCATTGTTCGCTGGCTTCCATTGCCTCGATTGCCTCCGCGGCGATGCCCACGGATTCCCCGTGGCGCACCACCGCGAGAAAGTCCTCAATCGTCAAGCGTGCTTTTCCAATTTCAATCACCGTTGCGGCCTCCTAGTTGGTGCATGTAACGCTAGTCACGTTATTGGGCACTGCAACATCCAGTTATTACTGACTGATAATTAATGGGAGGCCATGTTCAACCGACGCAAAAGAGTGTGACAAAAATCCACGTCTGATGGCTCAATACAGCTGGCTGCATTCGCATTGGCTGATAATGCCAATTGCGGCGCTGCCGTCGGACCCCAGGAACGCCAGACTGCCGATCTGGACACCCTGCAGGACACCTTGGGAGCGCAGGCCAAGTCCCTGTCGCCCGGGGTATTGCGGCCGAACACCATCATGGGAGGGGACTCTTCCCAGATCACATACCTGGACGCGGTGTCCTTCAGAGCACAGGAATCCCTATATTCATTCATGTATACCCCTGCCTACGCCGCGCAAGGTTGCGGTCTCCCGGGGTGGAACGGGGCCAAGATTGCTTCCCCGGACCGGCGAGCGCTTTGTATCCTGGGCGACGGCGCGTTCATGTTCGCCGTAGAGGTGTCGAAGTTTGGGAAACCGACGACGGACGCTTCGCGTTCTGAGGCCTGACGCTGACTCGGTACCGGATTCCACGTGGCGGTTGCGTGGGCGAAGTGCCCACCGTCGTGCACTGCCCACCCGGCGGTGCCTCCGTCCTGCATTTCATGGTCAAAGTCCAGCAACACCGCATGCCGGCCATCAACAACTACGTCGCAGGGGACTCGCAGCTAGAGATCGATGAAACGGACTTTGGCATGACGGATTCCCTGGTAAAGAGTTCCCAACTTCAGGACGTCTGGGGCACCCATCTGCAAGACGGGACCCATGACTGCCGGACGCACGCAAGGACGGGCTCGATTTCGTCTTGGCCCTGCGCGAAGGCTGACTACTGACGACGGAAGGCTGCATCCGCCAGTAACCACCCCGTGAGTTGTTTGACGTGGATTCCGCGCCTAAGGTCTGTCTTGTGACTTCAGTTTCCATTCCAGCCCTGCGCAAGGGCGGATCCGTGGCCGATTTGCGTGAAAGCAATTTGTCCCTGGTCCTCCAGGCCCTGTCGTCCGGTGGCGCATTGTCGCGGGCGGAAATAGCCAAGCAATGTGGACTTGGCGTAACGGCATTGACATCACTCGTCAATGAGTTGCTGTTGCGAAGGCTGGTCGTTGAATCAACCGAGCTGGTACGGCCGACGATCGGCCGCCCAACAAGCTTGCTGGAAATGGACACGGGCCACTGGGCTGTGCTGGGCATCCTATGTGACCGCCGGACGCTGGCCGTGGCGACCGGCGGGCTCGACGGTGCCGTCACCGACATTGCCCGATTCCCTGTGGCGCGAGACGGTGAGGGGGGCTTTGAAACCTACCGCCCATTTCTGGCCCAAGCCCTCACCGCAGCACTGCTCCGATGCCGCGCAAACGGCAGGGTTCTTGCCGCCGTGGAAGTGGCCGTTCCCGGCGCCGTCAACCGTGAGTCCGGTGACGTTGTCCGCTCCGTCCTAAACGGCTGGTCCCGCGTCGCGTTGCGCGATGAAATCCAGGGAATTCTTGCGACCGTCCCTCGTGACGTGGCAGCGCATGGCCCGGGCACCGGCCACGTATTGGTCGGGGTGGATCGGGAAACGAACTATTCGATGCTGACGCACGTTTATCGTGGCGCAACTGCGCGCAATTTGGCTTATATCGGTGGCCGCAACGCGTTGAGCGGGGGACTTTACAGCCGTTCCTCCATCGAGCATGGCGCATCCGGACTTGCCGGGGAATTCGGCCACCTAGTCGTTGATCCGGAAGGTGCGCGATGCTGGTGTGGCCGGCAGGGCTGCGTCGAAACCCGTCTCGGCTTGGCCCACCTCTACAGCGTGTGCACGGGACTGCCGGAAGCGGAATCTTTCCATCTGCTGGCAGACAGCCACAAAACTATGCTCAACGACATCCTGGCGGGGGTGGCGGGAGGCAACCCGCGGCATCTTCAAACGTTGGCCGACGCGGGCCGATGGCTTGGCATCGCCATTGACACGATCGCCGCTGTTGTCAATCCCGATGAAATAGTTGTTGACGGCTACTTGGCCCGGTTGCGGCCCTATTTGGAACCCGGCACGCGCAGCCAACTTGAGACGTTGGGGCCGCTCCCGTCGTTGTCGAAACTGCGAATTACCTACGGGGTTGGAGCGGAGGACGGCTCCCTGCAGGGCGCCGTGCTCGCAGCGCGGGACACGGTGATCCGGCGCCCCGCAGTCGCTTCGGCAATTGAGCGGCGGCCCGGCCAGGATCGGTGAATCGTGAATTCAAACATTTGTCGGCAAAATCGCGTGACATAATCCACGGCGTGGAATAAAGTATGTGAGGTGGCCCACGCGGCTTATCCAGGGTCAGCTCTCATCTTTGTCAGCCGTTTCAAGACGAGACGGACAGCCGGAAGGATCAATGTATGGAAACCAAATCAAAGGGGACGCGGACGGGCGTGCCGGGACGCGGCGCCCTTCGCCTTATCGACACGCCGGTGGCGCAGCAGTGGAGCAGCCGCCAGCTCCGGTCGCGACGGGCGGTGCTTTTGGCCATGATTTGTATCGCGCTCGTGGGGGGCATGCAGGGCGTGGACCCGGCACTGCAGGCTGTCGCCATGCCCGCCGTGGCCAAAACGATGCACCTCAGTACGTCGGCGACAGGGTTCCTCAAGAGCCTGGGCACGATCGTCCTGGCGGCCAGCCTGCTCGGTGCCGGCATCATTGGTGACAGGCATGGCCGGAAGAGGCTGTTGGTGCTCGGCATCTTTTTGATGGCCGTGGCAGCGTTGATGAGCGCCTTGGCAACCAATCCGATCATTTTTGGTTGCGGACGTGTGCTGATGGGAGCGGGGACGGCCATGACGTTTTCCATGTGCCTGGCAATCACCCCCACGCTTTACGAGAAATCTAAGCTACCCAAGGCCTTTGGCCTCTTTTTTGGCGTGGGTGCGGCACTGATTGTCGCGACCACTGCGGTGTCCGGTTCCGTTCAGGGCCATTTCGGCTGGCGCGCCACCTACATGATCACTGCGGGACTATGCGTTTTGCTCTGCTTTGCCGCAGCCCTCGTGCTGCCGGAAAACCGTTCTGCAACAGTGCGTAAGTTTGATGCGTTCGGCGTGTTGCTCGCCGGCGCCGGGCTGGTCTCCCTGGTCTACTCCATTGGCCAGGCCGCAGTTCGGGGCTGGGGTGACCCGGTGGTTCTGGGCGGCATGGTGCTGGCCGCCGTCGTCCTCGCCGCGTTCGTCAGGTGGGAACGGCACTGTTCCGATCCCGGCTTTCCGGTGCAGTTATTCAAGATTCCGGCCTTCACCGCGGCATGCCTTGCCGGTGTGTTGTTCAATTGGGCCGACGCCTCCATGCTCGGCCAGTATCCGGCAATGGCCCTTCCGGCTGGCGTCCCTGCTTCCGTTGTCTCCGTCATCGTGGCCCTCATGTACGTCGGGATGGTTTGCGGTGCCGCCCTCGTCGGAGTTGCCCAGATACGGCTGAGACTCAGCAATCGATGCATGTTCGTCTCGGGGCTGCTGCTGTGCTCTGCTGGACTGGTCACCCAGCTGTTCCTCCGCGACGCCCACGACATCATGTTGCCGGCCGCGGGACTGTTCGTCATCGGCTTTGCCGTCATGTGGATGCAAAATCCCGAAACGGCCGTCATCATGGGGTCCGCGCCCGGCGGCAACTACGGCGCTGTCGGGGCAGTCAAGCCCGCTGTGGGCCAGCTCGGCTTCGGACTGGGATTTGCCCTCGCGGCCCCAATCTCAAGCATCTTCACCGGTGGCGGACCACTTACACCGCAAGCCTATGGCCAAGGCCTGGGTGTTCAAGCGCTGTTCTTCGTCGCAGCCGCCATCGCCATTGCCGCCATGCTCAAGTCCCGCCGAACTGTATAGGGAACCACCATGTATCCAGACATAATCTTCATCGATGCCACGGTTCTCGCAGTGGACACAGACTTCACCATCGCCGAGGCCTTGTCTGTCACGGGCGGGTGCGTGTCCGCCGTCGGCAGCGAAGCCGCAGTTCTGGCCACAGCGGGCCCCGAGACACAAATTTGCGGATTGGGGGGCAAAACCATTTTGCCGGGCTTCATTGAGGCCCACGGACACCCGACGGCAGAGATGAATTTCATCGGCCCCGACATGGTGGATATCCGTGCAAGCGTATGCGGTAGCGCTGCGGCCGTGCTCAAGCGCCTTCACGATGCCATCGATGCAGCCGAACGCGCCGGTGGCGATGCGTGGGTGGCTGCCTTTGGCTGGGATCCGCTCCTGCTGCCGGAACTGCCCCAGATTAGCGGAGACTTCCTCACGCAGATTTCCCCGGTGGTTCCCGTCTCTGTCATGCACTATTCCGCGCATTCTTCCTGGGCCAATGCTGAAGCCATGGATCGTTTGGGTATCGACAGGTCCACTCCGGATCCCGGAGCCTCGCAGTACCTGCGCGATGCCCAGGGCCGGCCCACCGGAGAGGGGAAGGAGATACCCGCATGCATGACGCTCATGGGGCCCAATGCTTCTGCCGGTCCTGCAGACTTTGACGCGTTTCTGGCCCATGAGTTGCAGCGGACCTCAGCCGCGGGCATAACCACCACCGGTGATCTGGCTTTTCACCCGGATGACTACGCCCGTGTAGCCGCCTTCATGGCCAGCTGCGCCGCACCCGTGCGGATTCGCAGCTACGAAATGTCCGGGGTCCGGGAGGAGGTTCCCCCGCCTGGGCAGGATCCCGTCGTGGGCGCCGGAACGGACATGCTACGACCCGTCGGGGTGAAGGTCTGGACCGACGGCTCACCATGGATTGGGAACATTGAAACCAGCTTCGGGTACAAGGACAGCAATGCCACGCGCCGAATCGGACTCGAAGGCGGCCACCGCGGATGCTCGAATTACAGCCGCGAACAATTGCTGGCAATTTGTCGACGTGACTATGCCAAGGGGTGGCAGATGGCCTGCCACGTCCACGGTGACGTCGCCGTCGACATGGTCCTGGATGTTTTTGCCCAAGTCCAGGCGGAATTCCCCCGGCCCGACGGACGGCTGCGGATGGAACATTGCGGAACCATCACTCCGGAGCAGGTCCAGCGGGCTGCCAACCTGGGCGTGTGCATTTCATTCTTCGTCGCCCACATCCACTACTACGGCAACGTCCTGGTGGAGTTGTTCGGGGAGCGCGCCGAAGACTGGACGCCCGCAGGGGCCGCCGTGGCTGCCGGCATGAAGTTTTCCCTGCACAATGATCCGCCCGTCACCCCCGAGTCGCCCTTGCTAAACATGCAAACGGCCATGACCCGGGCCACCGCCAGCGGACAAATCCTTGGCGCCCGCCACGCGATCGGCATCGAGGACGCCATTCGGGCCCAGACAATTCATGCAGCCTGGCAGCTCTTCTCCGAGCATGAAGTCGGCTCGCTGGAGCCGGGCAAGTTCGCGGACCTGGTGATCTTGGACGAGAACCCGCTTGAAGTTGAACCAAGTCGCGTTGGCGATATCCGCATTGCTCAAACCTGGCTGTCCGGCGTCAAGATGTTCGACGGTGACGCCGGTCCAGCATTGCCACATTTACCTTTGAGCAGTGCCAGACAAAGCCAAATGGCCTTCAGCAACGGTTGATACTGGCGGCCGGTGCCATCCGTACACCTCGATGATCCAAATGGGGCGTTCGGGGTGCACACGGCTGGAGCCGGTTCTTCACTCATGCCTGAATTGAAATCCAGGCAAGCTGCGAACTTGGGCCTTTTCTTGTAATACCGGCGGCCAGTTGCTGCCGCAACCGAGTGCATCAGCGACCGGATCCAGCCGCAGGAACGGCGAGGAAACTCCTAACAACCTGTCGCACAACACCATACGGTTCAAAGTGCAACCCTGGCTGGTGGCATGCGCACCGCATTTTGCGACGCCTCTTTGCCCGGTCACTAATTTGCCGTGAATTCGGGCTCGTGCGTAGCGTTGACGCGGAGCGCCTGGCCTTTCAGCCCGATAGCAGCGAACTGCCACAATATGGCGCCTGTAGGGGCATGGACCACCATGTCGTGGCGCAGCGGCATTTGCAGCAACGGGCCGGACGCGGATTGTTTCCATCGGGGTGCGCCGGGGGCCATCAGCCTTGCCACGGGGATCGGGTGAAGGGATGCCACTTCGGCAGGGGTTCGACGCGGACTTTGCGGTCCGCCCAGGACGACTACGACAGGGGTGATGACTATGCCGCGGGAGGCGGCGAAATCGTCCAAAAGCCCCAGCACATTGCCGGGTGGGGCTTGCAGTCCTGTCTCCTCCCGAAGTTCGCGAAGCGCCGTTTCCACCAAGGTTTCTCCGGGATCTGCCTTCCCTCCGGGTAATGCCCACTGTCCGGGGTTTGATCCGCGGGAGGCGCGCTTGATCATCAGGAAGTGCGCCTGCCCTGCCTTTTCGTAGAGGGTGATCGCCACGGCAGCGCGTCGGATGCCTTGAAAATTCGGTGCGGGCTTCCTGGGCCAGGCTGCCAGCCGTGCGGCGATGCTGCCGCGTAGTTGTTCCAACGATGCCGGGCGAGAGGGCGGAGATTCGGTCATGCTGCTCCTGAGGCTGCCAGACTCTTGGCGCCAGGCTGCAGGCCGAGGTGGGCGTCAATAATGTTGATGAGCATCTGTCGCATTGAGTCGACGGTCATGTTCGGGGCTCCGGTCAGGATTTTAATGGCAGCGCCGTCCGTGGCGGATGTGAGGAGCCGCGCAAACAATGTGGGATCAGTGTCCCGGAAGATGCCCTGCCGTTGGCCGCGCCGCACCGTGCGCTCCACCGCGTCCAGCCATCGGTCGTAGAAGTCATTGTGTATCGATCTGAGCTCAGGGTTCAGGCATGTCTCGGTCCAAAACTGCAGCCAGATCGACCACTCGTTGCGAACCTGGACACCTGCCGGCAACTGCATCTCAATCAAGGCCAGCAGCCGCTTGCGTGCGTTGTCAATCTGCCGGATCGCTTCGCCCTGGCGGATGAATGCCTGATCGACGCAGAACCTTAGGGCTTCGCGCAGGACGTCGTCCTTGCCCGGGAAGTAGTAGTGGATGGTCCCGGTGCTGGTGCCGCAGATCGCGGCAATGTCCTGCACCCTGACGTGGTGATAGCCGCGTTCGGCAATCAGGGGCCAGGCCGCTTCGAGGATCGCATTGCGGCGGTCCGGTTTTCCCCGTGCCTCAGTCGCTTCATTCATGGCTGATCCTTCCCCGCATCGGATGCTCGTTGTGATGACTTTAGCTTAATCTCAAGACTGACGCATCAGTTAATAATTTTTTCGACTTGGGTCCTTCATTTTTAAGAGAAGTTGACTCGTAGTTCGCCATATTTCAGCGAACCCTTGACATCTGTGATGGCAGCCACAATGCTATCTAAATGATCGACGCGTCAGTCAGGCGTGACGATATCCAGTTTTCCTTCACTGTTGCAGGAGTCAAATGCTATGAACGCTCCCCGGCGCCCCAAGACTTTACGCACCCTTACAGCCACGCTATTGGCGGCCGCGATGATAGGCCTTGCCGGCTGTTCGTCCGCCCCCGGAACTTCCACCGCCGCCGTCAATTCCACGCCGAAGGACGGCGGGACCCTGCGGGTGGGCATCGTGGGGGGATCAGCCAAGGACAGTCTCGACGCCCACTCGCCCGTGACCCACCCGGACGAGGCCCGCGTCATTCAACTTTACGAAACGCTTGCCACCTATGACGTCAACCACAAAGTGGAGATGGCGCTGGCGGACAAGATCACGCCCTCTGCCGACGCCAAGATCTGGACGGTCCACCTGCGCGACGGATTGAAATTTAGCAACGGCAAGCCGATCACGGCCAACGACGTCATCTTTACGTTCAAGCGCATCACAGACCCGAAGGCTCCCATGGCCGGGGCCAATGCCTTTTCCGCACTGAACCGGGACGGCTTGAAGGCGGTGGATGCCCAGACGATCATTTTCCCTTTTAAAACTCCCTTCGCCACGTTCCCGGACACGGTGGCCCAGTACAGCACCGGCATCGTGCCGGTGGGCTATGACCCCAAGAACCCCGTCGGTTCCGGCCCCTTTATGATGAAGGACTTCACCGCGGGCCAGCAGAGCACGTTTGTGAAGAATCCGTACTACTGGCGCAAGGGCGAACCCCATTTGGCTGCCGTGACCATCATCGATTTCCCCGACGACACTGCGCGCGTCAATGCCCTGCTGGGCGGCCAGGTGGACGCCATCGACCAGCTGCCGCTGGGCCAGATCAATATCGTCAAGGCCAACCCGGCGCTTAAGGTGCTTGAATCAGCCACCGGCTCATGGGTGCCGTTCACCATGCGTGTTGACCAGCCACCGTTCAACGACCCCAAGGTCCGCCAGGCGTTCCGGCTGATAGTGGACCGCAAGCAGATGGTGGAACAGGTCCTCGGAGGCCATGGCACCATCGGCAACGACCTGTATGCACCCTTTGATGCGTGCTATGCCAAGGGCATCCCACAGCGCAGCCAAAACATCGCCAAGGCAAGGCAATTGCTCGCGGAGGCAGGCAAGACCAACCTGAGCGTGGACTTGGTGACCTCCTCCGCAGCCGCCGGAATGGTGGAAGCGGCCCAGGTCTTTGCCCAGCAGGCCAAGGCCGCCGGCGTCACCGTCAACGTCAAGAAGGTGGACCCTGGCGAATTTTACGGCGACAAGTACCTGCAGTGGAACTTCTCCCAAGACTTCTGGTTCACTCGGGACTTCCTGCCCCAGACGGCCGCCTCAGGCTTCAGCAACTCCCCGTACAACGAGACACACTGGGACAACAAGGCCTGGTCCGATCTGGTCAACAAGGCCAATGCCACCGTGGACATGACGGCGCGCTGCGCGCTCATCCAGCAGGCCCAACAGATCGAGTTCAACGACGGCGGCTACATCATCTGGGGTTTCCCCAACAGCGTTGACGCATATTCCGCCGCAGTGCAGGGTTTCAGCCCGGATAAGAGCGGCATTCCGCTCACGTCATTCGGTTTCCGGAGCGTTTGGATGAACAAATGACCCGCAGAGGCGGTGGCATGAGCCGGATGCTTTTCAGGCGCTCACTGTTTGGCCTCTTTACCCTGTGGATTGTCTCGATCGTGGTCTTCCTGGCCACGCAGGCCCTTCCCGGCGATGCGGCCCAGGCCATCCTGGGCCGCGAGGCCACCCCGGAGCGGCTGGCCGCACTCCGTGCGCAACTCCACCTGGGCGGTTCACTGCCGGAACAATACTTCAGCTGGCTTGGCCATGTGGTCACCTTCAACATGGGATCCTCGCTCGCCAGCGGTAACCCGGTTGTGGACACCATTGGACCGATGGTCCTCAACTCCACGGTCCTGATGTTCGCCTCCGCCGTGATCGCCATCCCGCTGGCCGTCGTCATCGGCACCTGGAGCGCGTTGAAGAAGGACACCGGGGTGGACCATGTGACGGGCGTCGTCACCTTGGTGCTGGCCTCCCTGCCCGAGTTTGTCGTCGGCGTGCTGCTGGTCCTGCTGCTCTCCACCGGCCTGCTGCACCTGTTTCCGGCCGTCTTTGTGCAGATTCCAGGCGAGCATGTCTGGACCCACCCGGACCAGCTGGTCCTGCCCGTCCTGACCCTGGTCCTGGCAGTGTCCCCCTACATCATCCGCATAATGCGCGCCACCATGCTGGAGGTGCTGGACAGCCAATATGTCCAGCAGGCCCGGCTGAAGGGCCTGCCCGAGCGGGAGGTGATCTGGCGGCATGCCATTCCCAACGCCATCGGTCCGGTGGCCCAAGTCATAGCCTTGCAGCTGGCGTGGCTGATTGGTGGCGTTGTGATTGTGGAGTACCTGTTCCGCTTCCCCGGAATCGGCTTTGAACTTATCGACTCCGTGACGAACCGCGACCTGCCAGTCATCCAGGCTCTGGTCATCATCATCGCCCTGTTCTACGTCATCGTGAACCTGTTGGCGGACGTTGTCACCCTGGCGGTAAACCCGAAAGTAAGGACCGCACAATGACAGTCATTGCACGCAAGCCCGCCGGACCCGGCGCGGGCATCACCGTCAAGGCACCGCGCAAGAAGGGCCTGCTGCGCCGGGCCCTCAGGTCCAAGCGGACCATCGTTGGGCTGGTCCTGAGCCTGCTCATCTTCGCGATAGCCTTCCTGGGTCCGTACATCGCTCCACATTCACCAACCGAGTTCGTCGGGGCGCCCTTTTCACCGGCAGGCGTCGGCGGCGCCTTTGGCACCGACAACCTGGGCCGCGATGTCCTTTCCCGGTTCCTGGCCGGCGGCCAAACCCTCATGATCCTTTCGGTGCTGGCCACCGGGATCGGGGTGGGGTTGGGCGCCCTGGTGGGTGTGTTTGCCGCGTACAGCCGCGGCTGGGTGGACGAGGCCCTCATGCGCACCGGCGACGTCGCACTCGCGTTCCCCCAGATTGTGCTTGCCCTGCTGTTCCTGTCCATCATCGGTCCCAAGCTGTGGCTGCTGGTGCTCATGGTGGCATTGGGGCACCTGCCCCGCGTGGCCCGCGTAGTCCGCGGCGCGGCAATGTCCGTCGTCGAACGCGACTTCGTCAAGGCCGCCGAGTCCGTCGGTATCCCGCGCTGGAAAATCATGGTCGGGGAAATCGTCCCCAACTTGAGCAGTACCCTGGCCGTCGAATTTGGCCTGCGCCTGACGTACTCGATTGGCTTGGTAGCCGGACTGAGCTTCCTGGGCCTGGGCATGCAGCCGCCGAGCCCTGACTGGGGCCTGATGATCAACGAAAACCGTGTTGCCCTGACCGTCTCGCCATGGTCGGTGGTACTGCCAGTAGCCGCCATAGCGCTGCTGACGGTCGGCACCAACCTGGTCACCGACGGACTGTCCAAGGCAGCCATTGGCAGCAACGAAGGAGTCGAAGCATGAGCAACTCCGCACCCACCCTGGTGGTGGATGACCTGCGCATCGTCGGGGTCCCGTCAATGGCGAGCATCATTGACGAGCTGACCCTGGAGGTGAACCCCGGAGAGATCCTCGGCGTTGTGGGCGAATCCGGCTCCGGCAAAACCACACTTGGGCTGTCCCTGCTGAACTACTGCAAGGAAGGCACCAAGGTCGAAGGGGGCACCGTCAGCATCCGGGATAATAACCTTGCCGCCCTGAACTGGCGCCAGGTCAGATCGCTTCGCGGCCGCACGGTCGCCTACATCCCCCAGTCGCCGGCTTCGGCACTGAATCCGGCGCTGCGTATAAGCACCCAGCTACGCGAGTGCATCTCCGGCGATTCCTCCACGGTCCTCTCCCGTGTGCGGGAGGTCCTGCGCGAAGTGGCATTGCCGGACGACGACGACTTCCTGGCCCGCTACCCTCACCAGCTTTCCGGGGGGCAGCAGCAGCGCGTGGCCATCGCCATGGCGTTTATGGCCCGGCCCGCGCTGATTGTCATGGACGAGCCCACCACAGGCCTGGATGTCAGCACGCAGGAGCATGTCCTGCTCACAGTGCGCGAGATGTGCAAGACCTATGACTGTGCCGCCGTGTACATCAGCCATGACATGGCCGTCGTCGCTGAACTGGCCGACCGGATCGCCGTCATGTACTCCGGCCGGATCGTGGAGATCGGCAGGACAGCCGATGTCCTGGACCACCCCGCCCACCCCTACACCAGCAGGCTGCTGCTGGCCGTCCCCGACCTTGAAGCCATCCGCCCGATGGTCGGCATCCCCGGGAACGCGCCGTCGCCCATGGGCCGCCCGCAGGGCTGTGCCTTCGCACCCAGATGCCCCTTGGCGGACAGTGGCTGCAGCGTGGAAGCGCCGAAAGCCGTGACCATGGGGGAGCGGCACAGCGTGCGCTGCTTCAAGGCCGGCCGGGCGCTGCCCCCGACACCGGCGCGGCCGCAGCGGGAGCGCTCCGTGCGCGCCCCGGAGGACCGGCCCGTGATCGACATCAGCGGGCTCAAGGCCGGCTATGGCAAGTTCACCGTCCTGGAGGACATCAGCCTCTCCGTCTACCCCGGCGACTGCGTGGCGCTGCTCGGGGAGTCCGGCTCCGGCAAAACGACGCTGAGCAGGTGCATCGCGGGCCTGCACCACAACTTCACCGGCGGGCTCACCCTTGACGGCGAGCCGCTGGCCACCAGCAGTTTCAAGCGGAGCCCCGAACAGCGCCGCCGCGTCCAATACATTTTCCAGAACCCGTACGAGTCGTTGAATCCGCGCCGCACAGTGGAGGAACTCATCCTCCAGCCCGTCCAAGCCGTGCGCGGGCGCGTGCGGAACGCACGGGACCTCGTGGCGACCGCCCTGGAACGCGCCTCGCTGCGCCCCGACCACGCCCGTAGATACCCGGACCAGCTCAGCGGTGGCGAGCGTCAGCGCGTGGCCATCGCCCGGGCGCTTGCCACTGAACCTGAAGTACTGATCTGCGACGAGATCACCTCGGCGCTGGACGTGTCGGTCCAATCATCCCTCGTGGACCTGCTGCGCGGACTGCAGGCCGAAATGGGCCTGACACTGCTGTTCATCACCCACAACATCGCCCTGGTGCGCAACATGGCCCAGCAGGTGGCGGTGCTGGAACGCGGCAGGATCGTAGAGTTCGGTGACGTTGCGGATATCTTCAAGGACCCGCAGCACGCTTACACGCGCTCGCTGATGTCGGCAACGCCGAACTTCCAGCTGCCACGGCAGGCCTACAGCGACCCCGCCGCCGGCGCTTCGCTGCTCGGTGCACCAGACCCGGTGCAACTGTGAGCGCGGACCTGCAACAGTCCATGCCGAGCCTGCACCCGGAGGCCCTTGCCGGAAAGACCGCACTCATCACCGGCGGCGGCACCGGGATCGGGCGGGCAACGGCCGTGGCAATGGCGCGGTCCGGGACCAAGGTGGTGCTCGCCGGCCGGCGGGTGGAACTCCTGGAAGGGACGGCCGAGCTGGTCAGGGCGGCAGGTTCCGAGGCAGCCGTCGTGCCAGGCGACATTCGCGAACCTGGGCAGGTGACGGAACTGGTGGACAAGGCCCTGGAGGCCTACGGGGGCATTGACGTGCTGGTCAACAATGCAGGCGGCCAGTTCCAGGCGCGCGCGGAGGACATCAGCCTCAACGGCTGGCGCGCCGTGCACCGGCTCTCCGTCGAAGCCGTCTGGAACCTCACACACGAGGTGGCCGTGCGCAGCATGATCCCCAACCGCTCCGGCCTTCTGGTCTTCATGGTCTTTTCCCCACACCGTGGCATCCCCGGCATGGTCCACGCCACGGCGGCGCGCGCCGCCATCGAAAACCTGGCCTCGGGGCTGGCCCTGGAATGGAGCCGCTACGGCATCCGATCCGTCGCCGTGGCCCCAGGGAGCATCGTCAGCGAAGGTCTGGAGCAGTACACGGACCAGGCCCGGCGCGAATGGGAACAAGGCGTCCCGCTGGGCCGCCTGGGCCGCCCGGAGGACGTCTCCGAGGTCATCGCGTTCCTGGCCACCGACGCGGCCCGCTACATCACCGGAACCACCATTGACATTGACGGCGGAGCCAACGCTTGGGGTTCCGGCCGTCCCGTCCCCACGAAGGAGCCATGATGACAAGCATCATCGAGCACGACCACCCGGCCCACCGCGGCGCAGCCGGCCCGGACTTCGGCAGCCGCGGTCCAGACAGCCTTGAGGCACTGTTCGCACCCAATGCGGTGGCGATCGTGGGCGCCAGCGACGACACGCGCAAATACGGCAACTGGATCGCCGTGCAGGCGCTCAAGGGCGACCGCCCGGTCCACCTGGTCAACCGGACCCGGGACACCGTGTTGGGACTGCCCACCGTGCCCAGCGTGGTAGCCGTCGGCAGCCCTGTGGATCTGGCCGTCATCGCCGTCCCGGCCGCCGGGTTTGAGGAAGCCGTCGACGACGCCTTGGCCGCCGGTGCCAAGGCCATTGTGGGCATCAGTGCCGGTCTCGGCGAAGCCGGCGAAGAAGGACTTGCGCTGGAGCGGCGCATCACGGCAAAAGTCCACGCCGCCGGCGGGCGCATGCTGGGCCCGAACTGCCTGGGCGTGCTTGACCACACCAGCGGACTGACGCTGGCCTCCAACGAGTTCCCGGTGGGCAACATCGGCGTCATCTCCCAGAGCGGGAACCTGGCGCTGGAACTGTGCACCCTCCTCGTGGACCACGGACTCGGCGTCTCGCGCTTCGCCAGCCTCGGCAACCAGGCGGACCTGGACGCGGCCGACCTGATCGAGGCCTATGCCAGGCACGAGGGCACCGCCGCCATAGCCGTCTATTGCGAGGACTTCAGGGACGGGCGCCGGTTCGCCCGCGCTGCAGCCAAGGCTGCCGCCGCCGGCAAGCCCGTGGTGCTGCTCACGGTGGGCGCCACCGAGGCCTCCGTGCGCAACGCCAAGTCCCATACGGGCGCCATGGTGTCCTCCGGGATCGTGGTCCAGGCCGCCTGCCGTGCCGCCGGAATCGAACAGGTCACCTCCCCGGCCCAAATGGCGCACCTGCTCCAAGCCCTCGTTCGCAGCAAGGTCCCCGCCGGCTCCCGGACCGCAGTGTTTGCCGACGGCGGCGGCCAAGCCTCCGTCGCCAGCGACAGTGCCGCCGCGCAGGGCCTCGACGTCATCGAATTTCCCACGCAGCTGCAGGCGGCCGTGGCCGCGGAGCTGCCGCCCACCGCCGCTGTCAGCAACCCGGTGGACGTGGCCGGCGGCGGCGAGCAGGACATCATGTGCTTCGCCCGGGTTCTTGACCACCTCACCGCCTCCACCGCCGTCGACGCCACACTGATGAGCGGCTACTTCGGTGGTTACGGTGCCTACGGACCCGAACTGGCGGCGAAGGAAATCGCCGCTGCACGCGAGATGGCTGCGTCCACGGCAGCACGGGGTGGCACCGTGGTGGTGCAGACCATGAACTGGGAATCCGCTGCGGCGACGGTGCTGCGCGAAGGAGGGGTGCCGGTCTATCGCGGCATCGAGGAGGCCGCATGGGCGCTGGGCCGCCTGGCCAGGCGCCACTCCGAGCCGGCCACCGGGGTCCCTGATCTCCCCGATCCGGCCGTCGCGGTCGTCGACACCGGCTATTATCCTTCCCGCAGGCTGCTCGCGGAAGCCGGCATCCCGTTCGTCCCGGCAGCCGAAGTCACCACCAAGGACGAGCTGCTGTCCGCGGCGCGCGGCCTGGCCTACCCCCTTGTGCTGAAGGCGCTCGGGGATGAGCATAAAAGTGACCGCGGCGGCGTCGTACTCGGCATTCCCGACGCGGCTGCCCTGGCCGATGCATGGGACGACGTGCAGGCACGCCTGTCGCCGCCGTCGTGCTCGCTGGAGGAGATGGCGGAGCTTTCCGGCGCCGTCGAACTGCTGGTCGGTGTCCGTCGCGACCCCCGGTTCGGCCCCATCATCCTGGTCGGCCTGGGCGGCGTGTTCGCCGAGGTCCTGAACGACGTGCGCTGTGCGCTGGGCCCGGTGACCTGCGAGCAGGCACGCGGGCTGTTGCTCTCGCTACGAGGCGCAGCGTTGCTGACAGGGGCCCGCGGCCGGGCGCCGGTGGACCTGGACGCGGCGGCCGACGTCGTCGCGAAGTTGTCAGAGCTGGCGGCGGCGCACCCGGAGATCAGCGAAATTGAATGTAACCCCGTTGCCGCACTGCCAGACCGGGCGATCGCCCTGGACGCGCGGATCGTCCTCAACCAGCACATTTGAATTATTTTTACCCACCCTTAACGAAGAAAGCAGACCATCATGGACTTCCAGATGACCCCGCGGCAGATCGACCTCAAGCAGCGCGCCATAGCTTGGACCGAGGAAATGAAGCAGTACGAGCTCGACTGCGAAATGAATAACGGGCTCACCTCCGAACAACACGACAAGGTCCGCCAGCTCGTCAAGAACTACGGCCTGGCTGCCATCAACATGCCCGCCGAATGGGGCGGCGCCGGACTAAACGTGCTGGAGCACGCGATCGTCTCGGAAGAGGTCGGCAAGCTCACCGGTGCCTTGTGGGACACCCTATGGCGCCCGGCCAATGCCCTGAAGGCCTGCACGCCGGCCCAGCGCGAGGAGTACCTGATCCCGGAAATCAACGGTGAACGCCGCGACGCCGTTGCCATTACTGAGCCCGAGGCCGGTTCCGACCCCCAAAACATCCAAACGACGGCGGTCAAGGACGGCGACTCCTACTTGATCAACGGCAAGAAGCTTTTCGTCACGGTCGGCGACGCTGCCGACTTCATCCTGGTGCTCGCCAGTGTGGACGGCGCACCCACCATGTTCATCGTCGACAAGGACCTGCCCGGCATTTCCGTCGAGCGCACCCCGCGCTACACGCACACCTTTGTTTATGAACACCCCGAATTCCTGTTTGAGGACGTCCGTGTCGGGGCCGACAAGATCCTCGGAGCAATCGGCCAGGGGTACGAGCTCACCCGCGACTGGTTCGTGGAGGAGCGTCTCATGATTGCCGCCAGGACCATCGGGGCCGCGGAGCGGGCAACCCTGCTTGCCGCGGACTACGCCAAGGAGCGCGTGCAGTTCGGCAAGCCGATCCTGGACTTTCAGCTCATCCAGCGTATGTTGGCGCAAAACACCGTGGACATCATGACCAACCGCGTCCTGACCTACCAGGTGGCGTGGGAGGCGGACCAGGGCATGGACCGCAAGCTGCTCAATGCCAAGGCCGCCGTCATTAAACTCGGCGCCTCCGAAGCGTCCAACCGCTGCGTCGACAACGCCCTCCAGATCTTTGGCGGCAAGGGCTACATGCGCGAAAACCCCGTGGAGCGCCTCTGGCGCGAGCTTCGTGTTGACCGGATCTGGGAAGGCACCTCGGAGATCCAGACCATCATCATCGGCAACGAAATCAACAAGCGCGGTGCAGACGGCCTGCTCGGGTACGCCGGGGCCGTGCCGCAGTGACATCCTCCGACACGGAGCCGCTGGTTGAGCTGCAGGAGCACGGCCGCATCGTGGTCCTGCAGCTCAACCGCCCGGCCAAGATGAACGCGCTCTCCACGGGGCTTGAACAGGCCCTGCTGGACACACTCCACACGCCTCCGGTCCGGGCAGCGCGCGCCATCGTGTTCGCCGGCTCCGAACGGGCGTTCTCCGCCGGCGCAGACACCTCCGAACTGCCCGCGATGACCCCCGACCGGATCGCGGCCTATTATCGCGGCAGCGGTTCCGTGTACGACGTCGTCTCCCGCCTGCCGCAGCCGACCCTCGCCGCCATCTCGGGCTACTGCCTCGGGGCCGGGTTTGAGCTCGCACTCGCCTGTGATGTGCGGGTCGCAGCAGACACGGCCCGGTTCGGGCTGCCCGAGGTGGGGTTGGGCATCCTGCCCAGCTCCGGGGGACTGACCAGACTGGTCCGCGCCGTTGGTCCGGCCTTGGCCAGGGAGATCATCCTGTTCGGCGAGCGGTTTCCGGCCACCGAGGCTTACCGGCTCGGTCTGGTGCGCGAGGTTGTGCCGGCAGCCGACGTGCTGGCCGTCGCCTTGGAAAGGGCCGCTTTCCTGTCCTCCCAGCCTCCATTGGCGGTGGCCTGGACGAAGGCGGCCATTGACGCTGCGGCAGAATCGTCGACTGCCTCGTCGCTGCTCATGGAACAACTGGCCTACGCGGCATTGAACAAGTCGACGGTGGAGGCATAAATGGGCGCTATCCAAAGGGTTGGGGTCCTCGGCTGCGGCCTGATGGGTGCCGGCATCGCGGAGGTCTGCGCACGTGCCGGCAGCGACGTCGTCGTGGTCGAAACCGACGAACGAAGTGCTGCCGCCGGGCAGGCACGTCTCATGAAATCCCTGGACCGTGCCGTGGTTGCCGGAAAGCTCGGTCCGGCAGAGCGCGACGCCGCCGCGGCCAGATTGCGGTTCGGGACGGGCTTCGACGCGTTTGCCGACCGCCAGCTGGTGATCGAGGCGATTCCGGAACTTCCCGAACTCAAGCTGGACGCCTTTCGCCGCCTCGATGCGGCGGTGGCCGATCTTGAGGCCATCCTGGCCTCAAACACTTCGTCGATACCCATCAGCAGGATCGCGGCCGTGACGACGCGGCCCGGGCAAGTGGTCGGCATGCATTTCTTCAACCCCGTCCCCATGC
Organism: Arthrobacter sp. SDTb3-6; assembly: GCF_013376095.1. Lineage (GTDB taxonomy): Bacteria > Actinomycetota > Actinomycetes > Actinomycetales > Micrococcaceae > Specibacter. The sequence continues at coordinate 48,623 of NZ_JAAMFN010000031.1, forward strand.
TGAACCTGGTTGAGCTGGTGCCGTCCCTTCGCACAACATCGGAAACCATGGCCCGCACCCGCGACTATGCTTCCTTCGTGCTGGGGAAAAAGGTCATCGCGGCACCGGACCGGGCGGGCTTCGTGGTCAACGCCCTCTTGATTCCGTACATGCTCAGCGCCATCCGGATGCTTGAAGCGGGCTTCGCCACGGCCGAGGACATCGACACCGGAATGGAACATGGCTGTGCGCACCCCATTGGGCCGCTTCGGCTGACCGACCTGGTGGGCTTGGACACCACCTTGCACGTTGCGACATCGCTCTACGAAGAATTCAAGGAGGCGCAGCTGGCGCCGCCGGCCCTGCTGATGCGCATGGTCGAAAGCGGGCGGCTGGGGCGAAAGAGCGGTTGCGGCTTCTACGACTACAGCTGACTTCAAACAGGGAGACCAACAATGGAATCGACTGACTGCACGACCTTGTCACAAACAAGCTTTGATGCCCTGGGCCCGGAGGTGCGAACGCTGCAAACAGCTTCCGGCCGCACCGTCAACTACATCGACGAGGGAGAGCCGGAATGGCAACCACTGGTATTCCTGGGCGGTGCCGGAACCACGGTGCGGGCCTTCAGACTGCTTGAATTCGCCCGCACACTGCGTGAGGAACTCGGGGTGCGGATCATCTCGGTGGAACGTAACGGACTGGGTGGGACGGCCTTTGACCCTGCCGTCGGCCATGAGGAATACGCAGACGACGTGTGGAGTGTCCTGGACTCCTTGGCTGTGGAAAACGTCTCCGTCGTGGCGATCTCCGGCGGTGGCCCCTACGCTGCCTGGCTGGCCGCGGCGCGCCCTGACCGGGTCCGCTCCCTGCACTTGGCCTGCGCCTATTCAGACAAGCTGGCCGGGGCCCAGGTGACGTTCAATGTGGGGCAGATCGCGGCGAACCCTGTCACGTGGTGGACGTTTCCGCCCGAGAGCTCCGTCCACCGGATTCCCGGGTTTGCAGACTCCGTGATCGAGGAGGCGGTGCGGGGCATGTTTGCGCGCGGTCGGGACACACCGCCCGACGGGCTGCAGCACGCCTTCGACCTGTACCAGGAAGTGGTCCTGCCCGACCTCTCGACCATGCCGACGCCGTCGTTCCTCTACTGGGGCGCGGACGACGCGCTCGTTCCGCAAGCACACATGGACCGGTGGCGCTCGTGGTTGCCAAACGTGGCGTGCGAACGTGTTTATGAAGGCGAGGGGCACGATGTTCAGTACCGGCACTGGGACCAAATACTCGTGGACGTGTCGTTTTTGGGCGAACGCGAAATTGTCTCCGCACATGGGGAAACCCTGTTGGCCACACCGCAGCGTGCTGCGGAATTGCGGGCAGCCGGTGCCATGGCAGGCATGGCCGCCTGGTCCACCGACTGACGGCATGAACAGTACGCTGCCAAGGAGCGATGGCGCCGGGAAGGCAGGGGGCCATGGCTATTCTCCGCGGTAAAGTAAAGTGCAGGATACGGGGCAGGATGTAATTGCTGCCGTGGGGAGAGGGTCTTCAATCACGTGCGGGGCTACGCCATTGGCTCGCTGCAGTGGCCTCCGCGGTGGTGGAAACTCATCCCGCGTTTACCTTGCGGAGACGCCGGGTCTGAGGGCTTTGTGTTTGTCGCCAAGGCTGGCGCTCACCACACGGAAACCACGCGCTTTGGCGTAAAACTTGAGCCGGCGCCGTCGATCCCTTTTTACATGCTTTAACCTACTTTCCGTGGGCAAAGCGGGTAATGAGGCGTCTGTGGGGATGGAGATGACCAGCCATATGTACTTCTCGATTTGCTGCACTTTAGGCTGGGGCAGGCTACTCCCCAAATTGCTCGAGGGCATCGGTGACGTCGGGCGGCTCTGCTGCTTTGGCGATGTAGTGCTTTTCGGTAATGGCCAAGTTGGGCGGCGGCTTGCTTGGAGCTGTACTCGTGGTCAATCAGTGTTGCGACGGATTTTCTGAAGACGTGCGGCGTTACCCATTCAAAGCCTGAACCTGCGCGGGCGTCCCGCCACTGCCTGCGAAAGTTGTGGGGCTGCGTACGGTTCCACTCGAGGAAGGGAACAACATGTCCTCCGGTTTAGGATGCTCGGTGGCTTGCCTCCTGGCAAGTCTTTTGAACGCGAATGATGGCAGCTTGACCGTCCTGAAGCCGGCCTTGGTTTTGGGGTGCCCCTGACGGTAGGTGCCGCGCCCCTTCTCCAAAACTACGGCCCGGCTGACATGGGCCGGGTCGGTGAAAATCTGGTGCCGCGCCCACCGGGGTTCGTGCAGTGCCCAGCACCGTGGCCCCGAGTGACCGTATCCAGGTCCGAGGTGACCTGCACCAGCCGCCCGATCGCGGACGGATCCACGCGGGTAGTCGTTCGAATACACCCGCACGTAGTAATCCCTCGACAGGCGCACCTCCTTGCGGAACTCGGCGTCCGGGGCGATCGGGCCTAGCGGGCGCATCGTTGCCCGGTCCCCAACGACCAAATTTTCCGGGGTGCCGTGGCGGGAACGGGTGTATGTTAGCGGGCGGTGGCCGTGGCAGCCAGGCGTAGAGCTGGCCGTTGAGGCCATGCGGGTCTCTGAAGTTCCCCCCGGGCATGAACCCGCGCCGGAAGAACCCGTTCATCCGCTCCACCATTCCCTTGGATTCAGGATCCCTCGGTGGCAGGAGCTTGATCTCGGTGCCCAGCACCCCAGCGAATGCGCTGGCGGGTTCGGTGAGCTTCCCTCGCCCGATCCCGGTCTCGTTGTCCCAGAGCAGGCGGGCCGGGACGGCATCGGCTTCCTGGACCAGTTCCCACATGCCCCCGGGCAGGTTGGTAGTCATGTATGTTGTCGCCTTGCATGCGGGTGAGCCGGTCGGGCACGCGGGGTTTGAGCTTGTGCCAGAGCTTTGAGCTTTGTGGCTACTGGGCGCTGTCCTGTGGTCGATATGTGTCGAGCGCATACCCGTCGTTAGCGCGTAGCGACGTTTACCAACCAAAAAAGGGCCGCCAGATAGCGGCAAACTTCACATTGGCGGATAAATAATTGTTCTTGGTCAGCCAGACCTGCATGGCCAACAATCTCAACAAGGGTCTCACCTTAGGTCTGTTCCCGCAGCTTTTGCCGCTGGCGAGCTCACGATCGAAAAAATCAGGAAACTTCCCGCAGTGTCCTCAATCGTCTGGGGAGCCGTGCAGCTCGTCACCGGCGCTACGTCCGACAAATGGGTCCGTAAACGGAAGGTCGTCAACTGCTCGCTGTCCGGACGGTAGTCTAGGGAAGCGTCGCATCAGCGTACGGGTTCGGGTCGTGGGTCGACACCGCCAAAGGCGACGTGGCCCGCGATGCCGGCGGGCGCGATCCTTGGGGTTTATCGGGTGTCGCCCGACGGCGGATTCGCCGTCGGCGCGCTCCTCACCGGGGTCCCCGCAGCTGTCGCAGCGCTCACCGCAGGATCCGGCATCGTTGTAGCCATCAGCATGCGCGGCAACTATTACGCATAGGACATCAAGCGATCACAGAACAACGCAATTAGCGATCAAATCCTAACTTTCGTAGCGGCGCAGGATCTCCTTCTCACGTGTATGGATGTCGAGACTCGGCGTTTAACGGCCGATGGCCTTCGTGCATGGTTCGGGTTTAGACTTCCGGCAGGACGCCTGCTAATCGCTATTCACTTCGAACGGTTGCAACCAGAGAAATTTCAACTGGTGCACCGCCGGGCAGGCTGGAGACACCGATGGCGGCGCGTACGGGATGGCCCCGCTCGCCAAAATAGGAAGCCAGGACCTCCGACGCACCGTCCATAACCAGCGGGTGGTCCGCGAAGTCGCTTCCGGCGCAAACATAACCTGTCATTGACACAATCTCACGGATCCGGTCCAATCCTCCGACGTGAGCACTAAGGGACGCAAGGCAGTTCAGGACTGCGGTGGCCGCCGCCGAGCGCCCCTCCTCCACAGTCAGGTCTTCGCCCACCCGGCCGCGATGTACGAGGACTCCCTGCACGGCCGACGTGTGCCCGGAGGTGAGGAGCAGTCCATGTGTCTCCTGGACTGGTACATAATTGCCGGCCGGGACCGGGATGGGCGGAAGGGGCCATTGCTCATTCTTGTTGTCCATGGAACCCTATTGTAGACATTTGAACAAATGTGAGAAAGTAGCGTATGACATCTGAATCAAACCTCGCTGCCAACACGCTCGCCGACCCGCCAGGGCCACAGGTATGGCAAGACATCGGCGTCGTCTGCCCCTTTGACATGGCTCTTGATCACGAACTCTGGCGATGGATGCCGGAGGGAGTGAACCTCATCTTCACGCGAACACCTTACTATGACCAGGCTGTGGGTCTGGGCATGGCTGAGGAGATCAGTGATCATGGAGAAATCCAGGATGCGGTCCGGAGCATGGCGTCGATTCGTCCGGCTGTGGTGACATATGCCTGCACCTCGGGCAGCTTTGTCCATGGGGTGGCGGGCGCGCGGAATCTTTCGACGGCCATGCTCGCGGCTGGGGCACCAATCGCCGTGACGACTTCGGAGGGTCTGCTGCTGGCACTCGACGCCCTCGGCGTGACCAGGGTGGCCGTGGCCACTCCGTACCTCGCCGAGTTGACTGACCGGCTGACCTTGTTTCTGGGGCAGGGCGGGAAGTCCGTGGTTTCGCATGAGGGCCTGGGACTGGACCGGGATATCTGGAAGGTCCCCTACTCTGTGACCTGTGACCTGATCCGACAGGCGGACCGGACCGACGCCGAGGCCGTCTTTGTCAGCTGTACTAACCTGCCCACCTACGACCTGATCGTCCACATGGAACGGGAGCTGGGAAAGCCTGTGATCACGGCGAACCAGGTCACTGCCTGGAGCGCCTTACGCCTTATTGGCCGCGGTGCTGTGGGGTCGGAACAGGCTCTGCTCCAAACCGTTAGGAGTTAGCAATCGTAACCTCCTGGCCGATGAGCGCATGCGGCCTCGGCCAGGAGGTTATCTGACGGGCGCCAAGGCTAGGCTTTGGGTGGGGACCGGAAAAGTGAGCCCAGCTGATCCGAATATACAGTTCGGCCGGCGAGCTGGAGACCATACCATGCGGTGACCTGATTCGCGGTCAGGACAGTCTTCCCGAGTACTGATTCGAGCTCATTGATCCAGCGGACCGTGTGTAGCGCTGTGTCAGGAATCAGGACAGCCTGGGCATTCGGGGCGTCCGCGCTGCGTGCCAGGTTGATCACGCTGTCGTGGTCCAGCTCGCCGGCATCTTCACCGGAGGCGATGTCATGGGATGCGAGGTCGAGGACCTCAACGCCTTGGTGGCCTAGCAGTTCCACAAAGTGGCGGGACACTTCGTCGGGGTAGGTCGCTGAGACGGATACCTTCGAGATCCCGAGGTGCTTCAAGGCGGCTGCGAAGGCCAGTGACGTGGATGACGCCGGGACGTGGATGGCTTCCTGGATTTCACGAGCCTGCTGTTGAGCGCCGTCCCAGCCGAACACGAAGCTGCCTGAGGTGCAGGCCCACATGACGGCGTCGGGATTGTGCTTAACGGCAATTTCAGTGGCTCCGCTGAGGAGACGCTCTGTTTTGCCGAGGTCCAGCAGCGCCTGGACCTCGTGCGTGGTGATTTCATCGGGCCCGCCGACTGAGGTGTGGACGACTGGAAGGTAGACGTCCTCACTGAGGATCGACTCCAGGTAAGGGTATTCATCTTCGGCGCTGTGTCCGGGGTAAAGCATTCCAATGGTTGTCATAGTGCTCCTGAGACATGAGCCGCAATGTGGGCGGCACGGGTTTTCACTTCTGCAAAAATAGCTTACAGTTTGATTGTCTACAATCGAAGACTGTTGGAGAAACTTTTGTGAGAGGAAAAAATGCCCCGTTACATCAACATCACCCTTGAGAGCCGCGGAGTCACCTGCCGGGCACGTCTACTCGACGACGAGGCGCCCCGAACGGCTGCGGCAGTCTGGGACTCCCTCCCGCTGAGTGGCCAGGTTTTCCACGGCAAATACGCCCGCAATGAGATTTACAACCTGGTCCCGGCCTTTGCTCCGCAGGAGCCAGGCGCCGAGAACACTACGGTCACTCCCATTCCGGGTGATGTCTGTTACTTCACCTTCAGCGCCAATGATCTGCAGACGCCCTCCCATGGTTACGGACGAGGCGAAGAGGGGCCGAACGATCTCAAAATTATCGTTGACCTTGCTGTGTTTTACGGGCGCAACAATATCCTGCTCAACGGTGACGCCGGCTGGGTGCCTGGCAATGTGTTCGCGACCATCGAAGAGGGCCTCGAAGAACTTGCAGCTGCGTGTCACGATATCTGGATGGGGGGCGCCCGAGGTGAGACTCTAACCTACTCCAGAGTAGAATGAGTAGTCTATTATTGAATTGTCAACCATGAGACGATACTCCATCTGGGGTGAGGACGGAAGGCATGAAAAAGGGAATTCTGGACCCTGTTGTGCAGGAGTCCACTCCGGCCATCATTGCGCGGAAGATCCGTGACGCGATCGCCCAGGGGGACTTTGTCCCCGGTGCGCAGCTTGCTGAGGCCGAGCTGGCCCAGGAGTTAGGTGTCAGTCGCGGCCCTTTGCGGGAAGCGATGCAGCGCCTTACGCAGGAGGGCCTATTGGTGAGCCACCGCAATCGTGGCCTCTTCGTGGTGTCGATGGATCAGGATGATTTCAGGGATATATATCTGGCCAGATCCGCTGTGGAATCGGCCGCCATCACGCTGATCACTCGAGCGGATCCGGAGGGGAATGCCGCCAAGCTGATGGAGGCCGTCCGAGAGATGGAGCATGCCGCAGCCACTCCTGGTGGCGCGGCCATCACGGAGGCGGACATGCGTTTTCATGCCCTCCTGGTCCAGTTGTCCGGCAGCCCGCGTCTCAAAAAGATGCACGACACGCTTCTGACTGAAACGCAGATGTGCCTCAACGCGCTCAAAAGCACCTACGTAACTGCTGACAATCGCATTGCCGAGCACCGAGGCATAGCCGAAGCGATCTCCCAGGGGGACGCGGATCTCGCCGAGAAACTCATGTCTGAGCATATGGACGACGCTCTGATGCGTCTGATTCCCTAGTCCCGGCTCCGCGTGGGACCGTCGGCCTTGGTGGCTGGCGGTCCTTTGTGTTTCTGTCGGCATGGGCTCCTTGTTCGAATGACTCGAGTGTTCGAATGCAACTTGCCTACGTGGTGCCTCATGTCAAGATGCTCGCGAAATGCTTCCCGCGTGCCTCAGCTAAAGTGCTCGTCAAATCATCATGCTGCGTGGGGGGGTGGGAGTAGGTCTTGGCCGCGGCCATCCGGATGAGTTGCTGTTGGATCTCGTTGATCCGGCGGGTCAGCCCGGCCAGGTCCAGGTTGGTGTAGAGGCGGTCCATGTACCGGCGTTGGGGTGCGAGCATGATCCCGGCGTCCTTGATCCC
>NZ_JAAMFN010000032.1 GCF_013376095.1 Arthrobacter sp. SDTb3-6
AACCCGGGACGCGCCGTTCGGCGCCGACGCCGGCCCCGGCACGCTGGCACTGGCCACAGGGCGGCTGCTGGAGCACTACCAGTCCGGCGCGCAGACCCGCCGCGTGCCCGAACTCGCGGCGGCCCGCCCGGAGGCGCGGCTGCTCATCCACCCGGCCACGGCCACGGCCCGCGGCATCGCCGACGGCGGGCCCGTGACGGTGTCCAACGCCCGCGGCGCGGTGCACTGCACGGCCGAATACAGCACGGCCCAGCGCCTGGACACGGTGTTCCTGCCGTTCCACTTTTCGGGCCGGCAAAGCGCCAACCTGCTCACGTCCCAGGCCACCGACCCCATCTCGGGGATGCCGGAGTTCAAGACCAGCGCGGTCGTGGTGGCGCCGGCCGGAAGGGGCCAGGCATGACACGGATCGATTCAGCCGCGCCGGCTGCACGGGAAGCGGCCACAGGCACGCCGCAGGTGGTCATCATCGGTTTTGGCCCGGTCGCCGCCCGGCTCGTCGACGGGCTGCTCGCCGCGGTCCGGACCGGCGCGCTGGCCGTGACGGTGGTGGGCGATGAGCAGCACGCCGCCTACAACCGCGTGCTGGTGGCGGACCTTGGCGTGGGCCGGACCACGGTGGATGCCATCACGCTGGCGGATACAGCGGAACTCGAGGCGGCCGGCGTCGTGCTCCACCTGGGCCGCTGCGTGCGGCGGGTCGACCGCGCCCGCCGGCTCGTGCACCTTTCCGACGGCCCCGCCGTCCACTACGACCGCCTGGTCTTCGCCACCGGCGCCCGGCCCGTGGTGCCGAACCTTCGCGGGCTCAACCCGGACCCGGAGCTGCCGGTGCGGCTGCCGGCCGGGGTCACGGCCCTGCGTGACCTCAAGGACGCCGCAGCCCTGCACCGGGCCGTGCTGGGCGGGCGTCGCGTGGTGGTCCTCGGCGGCGGGATCCTGGGCCTGGAGGCAGCGCTGGCCGCGGCGGAGGAGGGCGCCCGCGTCACGGTGGTCCACCACGGCGCCCACACGCTGGGCCGCAGCATCGACGCCGACGCCGGAAAGGTCCTGGCCGCCGCGTTGCGGGCCCGCGGAATCGAGGTGGCGGCCAATGCCCGGTCGACGGCGGTGGTCCTGGCCGGGACTGCCGGCGGCGGTGCTTCTGCGGGGGATAGTGGGACTGCCGGGGACGGTGGGACGGGCGGCCGGCCTGTTGCCCCGAAGCCGTCGTTTTCGGCCCTGGAGCTCGACGGCGGCGGCACCGTTCCCGGGGACCTGCTGGTCCTTTCCTGCGGGGTCCGGCCGCGTACGGAGGTGGCGGCGGGGTCCGGGCTCCGGACGGGCCGCGGCATCCTGGTGGACCACTCGTTGCAGGCACACCACGATCCCCACGTGTTTGCGATCGGCGACTGCGCCGAGGTCCGCTGCCCCGACGCCGGCTGCCGCGAGTGCGCTGGCAGCGCCGGGCCGTTGGGCCTGATCGGCCCCGGCTGGCGGCAGGCGGACTGGCTGGCCGGGTTCCTGGCCGGACCCGCGGAGCCGGCCGGACTTGGGGAGCCGGCCGGACTTGGGGAGCCGGCCGGACTTGGGGAGCCGGCACCGCCGCCGCCCGCCGAGCACGCGCCGGTCATGCTGCTCAAGGCCCGCGGCGTGGACGTGGCGGCCGCCGGAAATGTGGCAGCCGGGCCGTTTGACGATTTTCCCGCCGCCTCCCCGGACAGTTCCGCTGCCGTGGGTGGGAGCGCCGGGGCGCCGTTGCGCGTCAGCGTGTGGGCGGACCCGGAACACGGCAAGTACGTGAAGATGGCCACCCGGGACGGCGTGTTGGAGGGGTTCGTCAGCGTGGGCATGCCCCGGGCTGCGGCCGAGCTGGTGCTGCTGTTTGAACGACGGGCCGAGCTTCCCGCCGACAGGTCGGCCCTGCTGGTCCTGGATGGTGCAGGGCTGCCGGCGCGCAATGATCCCGCGCGGACGGTGTGCCGCTGTGCCGGCGTCGACCAGCAGGCCATAGCGGCCGCCGTCGCCGGGGGCTGCGCCACGGTGGCCGAGGTTTCCGCCACGACCAGGGCGGGCACGGGCTGTGGCGGCTGCCACGGCGACGTGCGGGCCCTGATCGAGCAGCATTTCCAAGCCGCCCCGGCGTAACCCCATCAACCTCAACTAGGTCGCAGTTATTACAGAATTCGGCCCCGGAAGGCCCCTTTTTCTGCAATAACTGCGACCTAGATGTCCACCGGGCGGCCAGGAGGTTGCCGCTTGCCCTTCCTACATGTGGACGTGGAGGCGGCGGGCCGCCTCTGCAATGGAGCCGGACAGCGAGGGGTAGACGGTGAAGGTGTTGGCGACGTCGTCCACGTGCAGTTTTTGTGCCACGGCCAGCGAGATCGGGAAGATCAGCTCACAGGCTCCCGCACCCACCACCACGCCGCCGATCACGGTGCCGGAGCCCTTGCGGGCAATGATCTTGACGAAGCCGTCGTTGACGTTGCGCATCTTGGCCCGCGCGTTCGTCTGCAGCGGCAGCTTCACCACGTCGCCCTGGTAGCGGCCGGATTCGAGGTCGGCCTCGGAGACGCCCACGGAGGCGATTTCCGGGGAGGTGAAGATGTTCGAGGAGACCTGGGTCAGCTTGAGCGGGCTGACGCCGTCGCCCAGCAGGTGCGCCACGGCGATGCGGCCCTGCATGGCGGCCACGGAGGCAAGCGCCAGCACGCCGGTACAGTCACCGGCGGCGTAGACGTTCGGCGCACTGGTGCGGGAGACGCCGTCGACCTTGATGTGGCCGCTGGGCGTCAGCTCCACGCCGGCCGCTTCCAGGCCCATGCCGGAGGTGTTGGGGATGGAGCCGACGCACACCAGGCAGTGCGTGCCGGTGACCTGGCTGCCGTCGCCCAGGGTGACCGTGACGCCGTCGTCCGTGCGCTCCACGGACTGGGCGCGGGAGCGCGACAGCACACGCAGGCCGCGGCGCTCAAACACCTGCTCCAGCACGGCGGCGGCGTCCGAGTCTTCGCCCGGGAGCACCTGGTCGCGGCTGGAAATCAACGTGACCTTGGAGCCGAGGCCGTTGAACGCGGAGGCGAATTCGGCGCCCGTGACGCCCGAGCCCACCACGATGAGTTCCTCGGGCAGTTCGTCGAGGTCGTAGATCTGGGTCCAGTTGAGGATGCGTTTGCCGTCCGGCCGGGCCGAGGGGAGCTCGCGGGGGTGGGCGCCGACGGATACCAGCACGGCGTCGGCCTTGAGGATTTCCTTGGTTTCCCCGCGGTCCACCTCGATGGTGTGGGGATCGAGCATGCGGCCGGTGCCGATGATGATGGTCACGCCCAGCGCCTCGAGGCCGCCGCGGATGTCCGTGGACTGCTCCTTGGCCAGCTTCATCACGCGCTGGTTGACCTGCTGGAGATCGGCGCGCAGGGCATCCTTCACGTCGTCGGCATTGAAGCTCACACCCAGTTCGGCGGAGTCAATGCTGCGGTTCATGGACTCGGCCGTGGCAATGAGCGTCTTGGACGGGACCACGTCGGTCAGCACGGCGGAGCCGCCCAGGCCGGCCCGCTCCACGATGGTCACCTTGGCGCCCATCGAGGCTGCGACCATGGCGGCTTCGTAGCCTCCGGGCCCGCCTCCGAGGATCGCCAGGCTGGGGACGGCAAAGGGCTGGTTTACATCTTGATCGCTGGTCACAATTGAACATTCTCGCCTATTCGGGCACAGGCACCAAGTTCTACGAGGCGGCGAATTTTGCGGCCGGCCGTCCCTTGGCGTGGCCCGCGCAGTTGCCGGTAGGTTGGTCTGGTGAACACCCAAGAAACTTTCCCCGAAACCGACCCCGCGGAGCTGGCCCGCCAGGCTGCCGCCCACATTGCCCAGGCCACCGGCGTCGAACAGCATGACCTGGCCCTGGTGCTGGGCTCCGGCTGGGGCGAGGCGGCAGGTCTCATCGGCGAGACCACGGCCACGCTCAACGCCGCCGAGGTGCCCGGCTTTTCCGCCCCCGCCGTCGTGGGCCATGTGGGCACCCTCACCTCGATCCGCACCCCCGACGGCCGGAACGTGCTGGTCCTGGGCGCGCGGACGCACTTTTACGAGGGCAAGGGCGTGCGCGCAGTGGTGCACGGGGTGCGCACGGCAGCGGCCGCGGGCGCCAAGACGGTGGTGCTGACCAACGGCTGCGGCGGCCTGAACGAGGCCTGGGCGCCGGGCACGCCGGTGCTGATCAGCGACCACATCAACCTCACCGCCACCTCGCCGCTTGAAGGCGCCTCCTTCGTTGACCTGACGGACCTCTATTCCGCCCGCCTGCGCGCCGTGGCCCGCGAGGTTGACCCGTCGCTGGACGAAGGCGTCTACGCCCAGTTCACGGGGCCGCACTATGAAACCCCCGCCGAGGTGCAGTACGCGAAGCGGATCGGGGCCGACCTGGTGGGCATGTCCACCGCGCTGGAGGCCATTGCCGCCCGCGCCGCCGGAATGGAGGTCTTCGGCATCTCCCTGGTAACGAACCTTGCCGCCGGCATCAGCCCCGTCCCGCTCAGCCACGCCGAAGTGCTCGACGCCGGCCAGGCCGCCGGCCCGCGCATCTCCCGGCTCCTCGCGGACATCATCGCCCGGCTGTAGGGCCGGTTTCGTTGGGTGCCGGCCGTGGGGAACGGGCCGTGGTGGGCCGGCAGGGCGCCGTCGCGACCTTATGCGCCGAATCCATCCGCGGGTTTTGCGCATAACGACACTCTTATTTGTTTATGCGCCGGACCCGGCCCGGGTTTGGCGCAACTTGTCCACTGGCGCCAAACCGGCAACGGGTCCGGCGCATAACGGCACGGGCCCGCCACCCCGGCCGCAGGGCAGAACGGCACGCAGCCGCTAGATTGGTTGCGTGACCCATTCTTCGCAGACCCGTTCCGAGTCCACGGCCGCACTCGAAACTGCCGCCCTGACTGCCGCGGCCTCCCAGTGGGCCGCCCACGATGCCGACCCCGGAACGGCGGCGCAATTAACAACACTCGCGCGCCGCGCGGCCCACACCCCGGAGGCGGCCGCCGAGCTCGCGGACAGCTTTGACGGCAACCTGCAGTTTGGCACGGCCGGGCTCCGCGCCGTCATGGGGCCGGGCCCGAACCGGATGAACCGGACAGTGGTGCGCCGCGCCGCCGCGGGGGTGGCCGCCCACCTGCTGGACCTGGCCCGGCAGGCCGCGCCGGATTACACCCCGCGCGCCGTGGTGGGCTACGACGCCCGGCACAACTCGCGGGACTTCGCCCGGGACACGGCCGCCATCTTCACGGCCGCCGGCATCGAGACGTTCCTGCTGCCGGCTCCCCTGCCCACGCCGGTGCTCGCGTTTGCCGTCCGCCACCTGGACTGCGAGGCCGGCGTCATGGTCACGGCCAGCCACAACCCGGCCAAGGACAACGGCTACAAGGTCTACCTCGGCGGCCGCGCCGTGGCGCCGGAGGCCCGCGGCGTGCAGATCGTGGCCCCGCACGACGCCCAAATAGCCGCCCACATCGCCGCCGTGTCGCACACCGCGGAGGCCGGCGACACCTCCGCCATCGCGCAGGCGGACAAGGGCTGGACAGTGCCCGGCGCGGACCTTGTGGACAGCTACAAGGCTGCCGTCACGGCCCTCGCCGACCCGGAAAAGTTCCCCGCCCGTGACCTGCGCATTGCCCACACGTCCATGCACGGCGTGGGCCACGAGACCGCCCTGGCCGTGCTGGCGGGGGCCGGCTTCACGGACATCCACCCCGTCCCCCGGCAGTCCGCCCCGGACCCGGACTTCCCCACCGTCGCCTTCCCCAACCCGGAGGAGCCCGGGGCACTGGACCTGGCATTCGCCCTGGCACACGAGGTGGGGGCCGACGTCGTGCTGGCCAACGACCCCGACGCCGACCGCGCCGCCGTCGGCGCCCTGGACCCGGCCACCGGCCAGTGGCGCAAGTTCCACGGCGACGAGGTGGGTGCGCTGCTCGGCGCCCACCTGGCCTCCCGCGGCGGCCGTGCCGAAAAAGGTGCGACGCCGGATGCCTCCCGGGTGCCCGTGTTCGCCAACTCGATTGTCTCCAGCAGGCTGCTGGCCCGGATTGCGTCCGCCGCGGGCTACCTGCACGTGCAGACCCTCACGGGCTTCAAGTGGATCTCGCGGGTGCCCGGCCTGGCGTACGGCTATGAGGAGGCGCTGGGCTACTGCGTGGCTCCCGAGGTGGTGCGGGACAAGGACGGCATGTCCGCCGGGCTGCTCATCGCCGAGATGGCCGCTGCGCTCAAGGCGGAGGGCCGGACGCTGTTTGACGTGCTGGACGACCTCGCCCTGGAGCACGGGCTGCACGCCAGCGACCAAATCAGCATCCGTGTGGAGGACCTTGGCGAAATCACGGCCATGATGGCCCGGCTGCGCGCCGAGCCTCCCGCATCCTTTGACGGTTCCCCCGTGTCCGGGTTCACCGACATGTCCGTGGCGACGGCGGAACTGCCCGCCACCGATGCCCTGCTGTACCTGACGGGGAAGGGCAGCCGGGTGATCGTGCGGCCCAGCGGCACCGAGCCCAAGCTCAAGTGCTACCTGGAGGTCATCGTGCCCGTGGCCGGGCGCGCGGAGCTGGCGGCGGCGCGGCGTGAGGCCTCCCGTGCGTTGGCGGCCGTCTCGGCCGATGTCAGGGCTGCGCTCGGCCAATAACGGGCCGGCGTTCCGGGGCCGTTGACCGCTGCCCGCGCCGCTGCCTAGGCTTGATTACAGGCAATTCGCGGCACGGGATTGGAGCGGCCCGATGGCAAACCGCAACAGGCGGCCGAGTGCGCGCGACCATGCCCTCGAAGTGGCCAGGTACCGCGACGTCCGGGACGCCGCGGCCACGCCCATCCCGGTCGACGAATATTCCCAGGCGGCGGGCCGCACGTTGGATGCGGAGGGTGCCGTGCAGGACACCGCACCGCCGCGTTTCCACGAATCAGACCAGGTGTGGGAGGTTGCCAACAACGCCGTTGAGGCGGCCATGGCCCGCGGTGACTTTGACAACCTGGCCTACGCCGGCAAGCCCATTCCAGGCCTGGGCGGCACCGACGATCCGGACTGGTGGATCAAGGGCCTGCTGCAACGTGAGCATGTCAGCGGGCTCGGTCCCCCGGCCCTCATGCTCCGCAAGGAAGACGCCGAACTTGAGCAAACCCTGGACGCCGAATTCTCCGAGGCGCAGGTGCGTGCCATCCTGGCCGACTTCAACCACCGGATCATCGAGGCCCGCCGACAACTGATGGGCGGGCCGCCCGTGACCACCCGGCTGCGGGACATCGAGGCGGAACTCGGCGCATGGCGGGCCCGGGCCGCGGCCCGCCGGCCCGCAACCCCCGCCCCGGCGCCCGAGCCTGCCCGGGGCAGCCGCATGGCACGGCTGTTCCGGCGCCAATAGCTCGGTGCCGACGGGCCGCAACACACAGGCTGAAGGAAAACGGCCCCGCCGCGGCACGCGCTAGGGTAAAGCCATGCCCACGGCCCGCATGGAAGGGACTGTCCGATGAACCAGCACGCCGCGAACGCCGGCACGGCCCTTGCCCGTGCCGGGTCACCGTCCCCGGAAGAGCCGCCCAAGCCCGAGGAGCGCAAGCCCGAGGAGCCGCACAGCCTGCCGGCCCGGTCCTGGAAATACGTGGCCAAGCGGGCGGTCGGGGAGTTCAGCTCCGACGGCTGCACGGACCTGGCCGCCGGGCTGACCTACTACGGGGTCTTCTCGCTCTTTCCGGCCATCCTGGCCCTGGTCTCCATCCTGGGGCTGGTGGGCCAGGCGCAACAAACCACCACGGTGATGCTGGAGCTGGTGGGGCGGCTGACCGACAAGGAGGTGGCGGACACCGTCGGCGGGCCCATCAGGGCGCTGGCGTCATCCTCCGCCGCCGGCTGGACGTTCGCGCTCGGCCTGGTCACGGCCCTGTGGTCGGCGTCCGGCTATGTGGGCGCCTTCAGCCGGGCCATGAACCGCGTCTACGGAATCCCGGAGGGCCGCCCGGCCTGGAAGCTGCGGCCCGCCCTGCTGCTGGTGACCCTGGCCGCCGTGCTGCTGGCGGTGGCAATCGCCCTGATGCTGGTCCTCTCCGGGCCGGTGGCCAAGGCCATTGGCGGCGTCATGGGCGTGGGCGATGCAACCCTTTCGGTGTGGAACCTGGCAAAGTGGCCGGTGGTCGCCGTCCTGGCCATTGTGCTGATCGCGGTCCTGTACTACTTCACCCCCAACGTCCGCCAGCCCAAGTTCCGCTGGATCAGCATCGGGGCGGCCGTGGCCCTGGTGGCCATGGTCGTGGCGTCGGTGGGTTTCGGTTTCTACGTGGGCAACTTCTCCCGGTACGACAAAACCTACGGCACCATTGCCGGGATGATCGTGCTGCTGCTGTGGATCTGGATCCTGAACCTGATGCTGCTCTTCGGTGCCGAGGTGGACGCGGAACTGGAGCGCGGCCGCCAGCTCATGGCCGGCATCAAGGCCGAGGCCTGGCTTCAGCTGCCGCCCCGGGACACCGCAGCCAGCGTCAAAAGGCGCGAAAAGGAGGAGCAGCTCGTGGCTGAGGGCAGGTCCCTGCGCCGGCAGGCAGCCCCCGACCCCGTTCCCAGCGCAACCCCGGAAAAGCACGCCCTGTGGTGGACCGCGGGGGTGGGCGCCGCCGTCGTGCTGGTGGCAGCGGTGCGGCGGCGGAACGGCACAGCCAGGACAGCACGGGAAAGGGCACACAATGGACGTTGAACATTTTGACCTCGTCATCGTCGGCACCGGCTCGGGCAACACCATCCCCGGCCCGGAATTCGACGCACTGCGCATCGCCATCGTCGAGGACAACCTCTTCGGCGGCACGTGCCTGAACGTAGGCTGCATCCCCACCAAAATGTTTGTCCATCCCGCCGAACTCGCCGACGCCCCGCCCCACGCCCGGCCCCTCGGCGTCACCACGGAGCTGCGCGGCGTGGACTGGGCCGGCATCCGCGACCGCATCTTCACCCGCATCGACGCCATTGAGGAGGCCGGCCGCAGCTACCGGGAGGGGCCGGCGAACCCCAATGTCACGGTGTTCGCCGGCCACGGCAGGTTCACGGGCCCCCGGACCCTGGCCGTCCACCTGCACGACGGCGGCACCACGGTGATCTCGGGCGCCCGGTTTGTGCTGGCGGCCGGGTCCCGCACCGTGGTGCCCCCTGTCGAGGGACTGGACGCGGTCCCGTTCCACACCTCGGACACCGTCATGCGCATTGACCGGCTCCCCGCCAGTGTGGCGATCCTGGGCGGTGGCTATATCGCGGCGGAGTTTGCCCACATCTTTGCCTCGTACGGCTCCCAGGTCACGCAAATTGTGCGCGGCCCGGCCCTGCTGCGCCACCACGACGCGGACATCTCCAAGGTCTTTACGAAGGAGGCCTCGGGCCGGTACACCGTCCTGCTGGAGACGGTGCTGGAGAAGGCGGCGCAAGGGGGTCCCGGCGTCGAACTTCAGCTCAAGGGGCCCAACGGGACATCCTCCGTGGCGGCGGAGCTGCTCCTCGTGGCCACGGGGCGGCGGCCCAACTCGGACACCCTGGACGTGGGGAACGCCGGGGTTGACGTGGATTCGGAGGGCAGGGTGGTGGTGGACGCCTTCCAGCGCACCACGGCCGAGGGGATTTTTGCGCTGGGCGACCTCTGCTCCGACTACCAGCTCAAGCATGTGGCCAACCATGAGGCGCGCGTGGTCAGGCACAACCTGCTCCACCCCGACGCGATGATGGAGGCAGACCACCGCTATGTGCCGGCCGCGGTGTTCAGCGACCCGCAAATCGCGTCCGTGGGGCTGACGGAGGAGGAAGCCCGGGCGCAGGGCGTGGCGTACGCGGTGAAAAGGCAGGACTATGCGGACATCGCGGCCGGCTGGGCACGGGAGGACAAGGGCCACTTCCTGAAGGTGCTGGCGGATCCGGCGACCGGGCTGCTGCTGGGCGCACACGTCATCGGCCCGGAGGCGGCCACCGTGATCCAGCCGCTGATCCAGGCGATGAGCTTCGGGCAGGCCGCGCACGATGTCGCCCGCGGCCAGTACTGGATCCACCCGGCCCTGAGCGAGTTGGTGGAGAATGCGCTGCTGGGGCTGCCGGAGCCGGGGCCGGAGGGGTAGCCGGGCGGGGGCGCGTGGCCGGGCGGCATCACTGACATCGGGGACAACTCGCGAGAACGGTGTTGGCCATCACCTTCCTCGCGGGTTGTCCCCTTCCTCGGCGAAGTGGGGCGGCCCGGGAGGCATCGTCACTCCCGGATTTTCTGCAGCGCGCCACCCTTGTGCATGGCGATGTGGTCTGTCTTGCTGCTCTTGATTTCATATTGCGGGTCCTCGGGCGTGCAGCGGCGCATGTGCCCCTTGTAGTCGACGTCGCGGGTGTGGACCTTGGTGATGGTCCCTTCCACCCAGCCGGCCTCCGAATTCCACCGCACGTGGTCGCCCACCGAAAATTGATGTGCCATGGTAGCGATTGTGCCTGCTCCCGCCGGGGAGGGCAACGGCGGGAGCAGGCGACGCCGGGCGTGGGCCGCGCGGGGCCGGGCCGGTGCTACAGCTCGACCTCCACGGCACCGTCGACGACGCGCACCGGGTAGGTGCCCAGGCGCAGTTCGGGGTTGCCCAGGCACTCGCCCGTGGCCAGGCTGTAGACCTCCTTGTGCAGGGGCGAGGCGATGGTGTGGGTGGTGCCGCGCGATCCGACAATGCCGCGTGCCATGACGTTGGCCCTGGTGGCCGGGTCGGCGTGGGAGACGGCGAACACGCTGCGCTCCCCCACCCGGAACAATGCCACCTGGCGGCCGCCGATGAGAGCGGCCTCGCCCCAGGAATCGTCCAGCTCGGTGAGCGGGCAGACCCGGTGCCACGTGGCCGCAGCCCGCGGCGCGGAATGCGGCGCAGCGTGCCGGCCAGCCTCCGCCGCGGAGCCCGCCGCGGCGCGCGCCACGTCCGGCGCCACGTCCGGGACCGAGTGCAGGGCGCCGCCGTGCCGGCCAGCCTCCGGGACCGAGTGCAGGGCGGAGCCGGCTTCCACGCGGGTTTCCATCAGCGTTTCCATATGCGTTTCCTTTTGCTCGGGGCACGGGCGGCTCGGGGCACCGGTGCCGGGGATCCAGTCGATGGGAAAGACACTACGGACGCCGTGTTTCACCCTCCCTCCCGGTGCATGACAAACACGTAAACCTTCCCTCACCGGGACCCGGGGCCGTGCCGTGAGGTGAAAGTTAACGCGCCGAAACATAAGCGAAACGGCGGGGCAATCCCCGTTCCCTAGCCTTGTATCCAACGTGGCACCACACCGTGGACCACGTCCAGGCCCCCCGGCCGTAGGAAAAGACTGAAAGGGCTGGCACATGAGCGCACCAACAGCACCAATGGCGGCAGGCACTTCCGCCGCAGAAGCACCCCGGCACGTCGTCGTCGTGGGCGGCGGCCCCGCCGCACACCGCTTTGCCGAGGCAATGCACGCCCGCGGAGTGGACGGCTGGCACGTGACGGTCCTGGCCGAGGAAGTCCACGCCCCCTACGACCGCGTGGCACTGAGCCGGGCCCTGACCGAGACGGAAACAGACCTGTCCCTGGGCGATGCCGGACTCTGGGAGCACCCCGCCATCACCCTGTCCACGGGCAGCCGCGCCGTCAGCTTCGATCCCGCCGCCCAGACCGTCACCACCCGGGCACAGGACGGCGCCGAAACCACCCACGCCTACGACCAGCTGGTCCTGGCCACCGGCTCCAACGCCGCCCGGCTCCCCATCCCCGGCGCCGAGGCCAGCCACGTATACCGCACCCTCGACGACGTCTGGGCACTGAACCGCGAAACCGCCCGCCTCAAGCAACAGCTGGGCCGGCCGGTCCGGGCCGCCGTCATCGGCGGCGGTCTCCTCGGCCTCGAGGCAGCCGCCGGCCTCATCACCCTCGGCGCCGACGCCACCGTCATCAACGGCGCCGACTGGCTCATGAACACCCAGCTCGACGAGGGCGCCGGCCAGGCCCTGGGCCGCCTGGTCGCCGCGAAGGGCATGTCCGCCACCGCCGGCGTGTTCCCCTCCGCCATTGAAACGGACGACGCCGGGCAGGTCACCGGGGTGCTCATGGCCGACGGCGCCGTGGTCCCCGCCGACCTGGTGGTCGTGGCGATCGGCGTGCGGCCGCGCGACGAGCTGGCCCGCGGAGCCGACGGCGCGGCGGCCCACGGCCTGTCCCTGGGCCCGCGCGGCGGCGTCGAGATCGACGATGCCTGCGCCACGTCGGTCCCCGGCGTCTGGGCCATCGGCGAGGTGGCCAGCTTCGGCGGCATGTGCCTGGGCCTCGTGGCTCCTGCCAACACGATGGCGGAGATCGTGGCCGACCGGCTGCACGGCGGCACCGCCACCTTCCCCGGCTTCGACACCGCCACCAAGCTCAAGCTCTCCGGCGTGGACGTGGCCAGCTTCGGCGACGCCTTTGCCACCACGGAAGACAGCCTGGAAGTGGTCTACGCCGACCCTGCCCGCGGCGTGTACCAAAAGATCGTCACGAGCGCCGATGCCAAGACCCTGCTGGGCGGCATCTTTGTCGGGGACGCGTCGCCCTACAGCAGCCTGCGCCCGCTCCTGGGCCGGGAACTGCCGGCCGGGCCCGGCGCGTTCCTGTCGGCAGCCGGCGGAGGGGACGCGCCCGCCGTCGAACTTCCCGACGACGCCATCCTGTGCTCCTGCAACAACGTCTCCGCCGGGGCCATCCGCGACGCCGTCAATGGCTGCGGCACTTGCGAGGGCGCCGAGCCCGTCCGCGATGTGCCCGGCCTGAAGGCGTGCACGCGGGCCGGCACCCAGTGCGGCTCCTGCGTGCCGCTGCTGAAAAAGCTCATGGAGGGCGAGCTGGCCAAGTCCGGCATCGCCGTGTCGAAGGCGTTGTGCGAGCACTTCGACATGTCCCGGGCCGAACTCTTCGAGGCCGTCCGCGCCCTGGAGCTGCGCAGCTTCCCGGAGATCCTGGCCCGGTTCGGCGTGGACGGCGCCGGCAGCGGCTGCGACATCTGCAAGCCCACCGTGGCCTCCGTCCTGGCCAGCCAGCACAGCGAATACGTGCTCGACGCCGGCCGCGGCACCCTCCAGGACACCAACGACCGCGCGCTGGCCAACATGCAAAAGGACGGCAGCTACTCGGTGGTCCCGCGCATCCCCGGCGGCGAAATCACCCCGGACAAGCTGGCAGTGATCGCCGCCGTCGCCCAGGAGTACGGCCTGTACACGAAGATCACCGGCGGGCAGCGGATCGACCTGTTCGGCGCCCGGCTGGAGCAGCTGCCGGCGATCTGGAAGGTCCTCACCGACGCCGGCATGGAGTCCGGGCAGGCCTACGGGAAGTCGCTGCGCACCGTGAAGTCGTGCGTCGGTTCCACCTGGTGCCGCTTTGGGGTGCAGGATTCGGTGGCCATGGCCATCGCGCTCGAGCTGCGTTACCGGGGCCTGCGCAGCCCGCACAAGCTCAAGCTGGGCGTCTCCGGCTGCGCCCGCGAATGTGCCGAGGCCCGCGGCAAGGACGTGGGCGTCATCGCCACCGCGGACGGCTGGAACCTGTACGTGGGCGGCAACGGCGGCGCCACCCCGGCCCACGCGCAGCTGCTCGCCAAGGGCCTGGACGACGCCACGCTCATCAGCTACATCGACCGCTACCTGATGTACTACATCCGCACGGCCGACCGCCTGCAGCGCACCGCCCGCTGGCAGGAGGAGCTCGACGGCGGCCTGGCCCACGTGGTGGACGTGGTGGTCAACGATTCGCTCGGCATCGCGGCGGACCTCGAGGCGGCCATGGCACGGCACGTGGACAGCTACGAGGACGAATGGGCCGCCACCCTCGCGGACCCCGAACGGCTCAAGCGCTTCCGCTCCTTCATCAACGCCCCGGAAGCGGCCGACGACGAGATCGCCTTTGTGCCCGAGCGCGGCCAGGTGCGCCCGGCCACCGTGGCGGAAAAGGCGGAAGGCCCGGTGCTGATCGCCACCCACATCCCCGTCCGGGGCGCCGGTCCCGGCCGGAACTGAGCCCGGATTGGCACAGACGGAATGGCACAGACGGATTTGCACGGACGGATTGACCCAGAAGGCAGGCACACGATGATGAAGCGCAACCGCACCGGCCGGATCACCCTGGTCGGCGGCGGCCCGGGCCCGGCCGACCTCCTCACCGTCCGCGCCGTCAAGGCCCTGGCCACGGCGGACGTCGTGTACTTTGACCGGCTCGGCCCCACCCGGGACCTGGCGGAGCTGGCACCCCACGCGACTTTCGTCGACGTCGGCAAGACGCCCGGCCACCACAAGGTCCCGCAGGAGGAGATCCAGGCGCGGATGGTGGACGGCGCCCGGGCCGGGCTGCATGTGGTCCGGCTCAAGGGCGGGGACCCGTTCGTGTTCGGCCGCGGCGGCGAGGAGGTGGCCGCGGCCGTGGCGGCCGGCATCCCCGTTTCGGTGGTGCCGGGTGTCTCCAGCGCCGTCGCGGTTCCCGGGGCCGCCGGCATCCCGGTCACCCACCGCAATGTGAGCCACCTGTTCACGGTGGTCTCCGGCCACGCACCCCTGGAGCCGCACGAATACCGGCACCTGGCCGGGCTGGGCGGGACCATCGTGGTGCTCATGGGCATCGGCACCCTGCCGTCCCTCGTCGCGGGGCTGCGCCTGGCAGGGCTGTCGGGCGGCACCCCCGTGGCGGTCGTCGAACGCGGGTTCAGCCACACGCAGCGCACCACCGCGGCCACGCTGGGCAGCATCGTTACCGCCGCCACGGCCTGCCGCAACCCCGCGGTCATCGTCATCGGGGACGTGGTGTCCGTGGCGGGCGGGGCGCACCAGGCGGCCGCGGACTTCCTGCCCGCCGGCACGTCCGACGGCGGCACGTCCGGCGGCGGCACGTCCGGCGGCGGCACCCCCGGCACCGGCACGCCGGACTTCGGCGCCCGCGGCATCGGCACCTCCGAAGCCGCCGCTCTCCCAGTGCGGCGGCGCGCGTGACGGACACCTTGGGCACGGCGAAAGTGACAGGCCAGGCGGGGCCGTTGCAGGGCTTCCGGATCGGCGTCACGGCCCACCGCCGGGCCGGGGACCTCATCGAGGCGCTGGAGCGGCGCGGCGCGCAGGTGCTGCACGCCCCCGCACTGAAAATTGCGCCCGTCGAAAGCGACGAGGCCCTGATGGCGGAAATCGCGGCCGTCATTGCGGCGGCCCCGGACATCGTCCTGGTGACCACGGCCTACGGCCTGCGCCGCTGGTGCGAGGCCGCGGACGCCGCCGGGCGCGGGGAGGAACTGCTGGCAGTGCTGGGCCGGGCGGACATTTATGTGCGCGGCCCCAAGGCGCGCGGTGCCGTGCGGGCCGCCGGGCTGGACGACGCCGGGATCAGCCCCGACGAGACCACCGCCTCCCTCACGGGGCTGGCCATTGGCGCCGGCGTGCGCGGCAAGGTTGTGGCCGTCCAGGTCCACGGCTTCACGGACGCCGCCGCCCTGGCCCAGCTGCGCGACGCCGGGGCCACCGTGCTGACCGTGACACCCTACCGCTGGATCAGCGCCGGGGACGGCGACCGGCTCTCCCAGCTGATCGATGCCGTGGCCAACCGGGAGCTGGACGTGCTCACCTTCACCAGCGCCCCCGCCGCCGACGCCGTGCTGAGCGCGGCCGCCGCCTCCGGAAAGGGCGACGCCTTCCTGGCCGCGCTGCGCAGTCCCCCAGCAGCAGACAGTCCCCACACGGTCGGTCCCCACACGGTCGGTCCCCACTCGGCCGGCGGGACGGCCGCGGTGGCGAGTGCCGCCGTCGGGCCCGTCACCGCCGCGCCGCTGCTGGCCGCGGGGATCACGCCGCTCGTGCCCGAACGGTTCCGCATGGGTGCGTTGATCCGCCTGGTCGTCGAACACCTTGAGGAGGCCGGCGCGGTGCAGGTGGAGAGCCGATCCGGGCTGCTGGAGGTGCGCGGGCAGGCGCTGCTCATCAACCACGTGCCGGTGCCGCTGGCGCCCGCGCCGCTGCAGCTCCTGAAGGCCCTCATCGGGGCAGGCGGTTCGGTGTGCTCCCAGGCCGAGCTGGCCGCCACGCTCGGCCTGGGCGGGCATGCGCTGCACATGGCGGTCAGCCGCCTGCGCGCCGCCCTGCCGGACCCGGCCCTGGTGGAGACCGTGGTCAAGCGCGGCTACCGGCTCCGCGTGTAACCTGCCCCGGCCAGCGTCACGAGCTCGCCCGGCATCCCGTCCAGGACCCGGGCGCCCTTCCACACGGCCCGGATGCGCCGCTCCAGCCGCAGCCCGGCCACGGGCACCTCCACGAGTTCACCGCGTTCGACGGCGGTGCGGACCGCGAAGTCGCTGAGCACCGCGGCCCCGGCCCCCGCCGCGACGGCAATGCGCACGGCGGCGTTGCTGCGCAGCTCCAGGGCGGGCCTGAGCTGCCCGCGGCCCGGCAGGGCCCGGTCCAGGGCGCGCTCCAGGGCCAGCCGGGTGCCGGAGCCGGGTTCCCGGACCACCAGGGGCGCGGCGGCCAGGTCTGCGGCGGCCAGCGGCGTGCCGCGCCGGGCCCAGGCGTGGTCCGGGGCCACCACCACGGCGAGGCGGTCGGCGGCCACCACCAGGCGGCGCAGTCCGGCCGGGATGTTCGGGGACTCGACGAAGCCGACGTCGGCGTGCCCCTGCGCCACCTGCCCAAAGATGTGGCCCGAGTTTTCCACGTCCAGTTCCACCTGGACGTCGGGGTGGATGCGCTTGAAGGCCGTCAGCCAGCCCGGCATGAGGTATTCGGCCACCGTCAGGCTGGCGCCCACGCGCAGGTGCCCGCGCCGTTCGGTGCCCAGCGCTCCGGCCCGGTCCAGGAGGGCGCGCGCGGCCAGCAGCACGGCCTGGCCGTCGCGCAGCAGCTCCGCCCCGGCGGCCGTGGGCCGGGAGCCGCCGGTGCGCCGGTCCAGCAGCGCCACGCCCAGCTGCTGCTCCAGCCGGGCCATGGCGCGGCTGGCATTGGGCTGTGCCATGCCCACGCGCCGGGCGCCCGCGCTGAGGCTGCCCTCCTCCGCCACTGCGGTGAAAAGCTCCAGGGAAGCCAGGTCCGGCCATGTCCATGTCATATCGAAATGATATGGCCATATCCGGAATTGACGGCTACCCGGCGGCCCCGTGCCACGAAAGCATGGAGCCATGACCACCAAGGAACTCCCCTCGGGCCCCGCCACGCGACCCCCATCCACCACCCACACCGGACGGCGGCTCGGGGCCTTCCTGCGCTCCTGGGGCCCGGCGCGCTGGAAACTGCTGGCGCCCGGCGTTGCCGTGTGCGCCGCTGCCGCCGCTGCGGCCGTGGGGCTCACCGCGCTGCTGCCGGGGGCCAGCACGCTGCTCATTGCCATCGTCATCGGCGTGCTGCTGCGCAACCTGGTCCCCGTCCCGGCCCGGCTGCTGCCCGGATTCGGCTATGCGGCCAAGACCCTGCTGCGGGCCGGCGTGGTGCTGCTCGGCTACCAGCTGCTGGTCTCCGACGTGCTCTCCCTGGGCCCCGGCATGATCCTCGTGGTGGTGTGCATCGTGGGCCTGGGCATCGGCGGCACGCTGCTGATGGGCCGCTGGCTGGGGGTCGGCCCCACGCAGCGGCTGCTCATCGCCTGCGGCTTTTCCATCTGCGGCGCTGCCGCCGTGGCCGCCGTCGACGGCGTCATTGAAACCAGGGAACGCCGGGAAGTCATGACGGCCGTCGCCCTGGTGGTGATTTTCGGCACGCTGATGATTCCCATCCTGCCGGCCGCCGCCGCGCTGCTGGGCCTGGGCAACTACCAGGCCGGGCTGTGGGCCGGCGGCTCAATCCACGAGGTGGCCCAGGTGGTGGCCGCCGGCGGCACCATCGGCGGGGCCGCCCTGGGCGTGGCCGTGATCGTAAAGCTGGCCCGCGTGCTGATGCTGGCACCCGTCATGGCCGTCATCAGCGTGCAGCGGCGACGGGCCATGGGCGCCTCGGCCACCTCCCGCAAGCCCCCCATCATGCCGCTGTTCGTGGCCTGCTTCATTGCCATGATGGCCCTGCGCGCCACCGGCTGGCTGCCGGGCGCTGCGCTCGACTGGTCCAAGGCCGGCGAAAGCTTCCTGCTGGCGGCCGCCATGTTTGCGCTGGGCACGGGCGTCCACGTGAAGTCGCTGCTGGGCGTGGGCCTGAGGCCCTTCATCCTGGCCGCGGCGGCCACCGTGTGGGTGGCCTGCCTGGCCCTGGCCGGCGTGCTGATCTTTGGCTGACGCCTGTGGCACCATGGGGGTAACGCACCATCTGCAAACGCAGTGAACACGCTGGAACCACACAGGAAGGCCGTTCCCATGACGCCGCACGCCACATCCGCACCCCAGGATGCCTCCGCCGGACTCGCCAAGTACATCGACCACACGCTGCTGAAGCCGGAAGCGTCGGAGGCGGACATCCTGCGCCTGTGCAAGGAAGCGGCGGAGCACCACTTCAAGTCCGTGTGCGTGAACCCGGTGTGGGTCCGGACCGCCAACCGCGCCCTCCTGGGCACCGGCGTGCTGACCTGCGCCGTCGTCGGCTTCCCGCTCGGCGCCCACAACACCGACGTCAAGGTCTTCGAGGCCCGCGGCGCCACGATGGACGGGGCCGACGAGGTGGACATGGTCATCAACATTGCCGCCGCCCGCGCCCTGGACAAGGACAGCCTGGTCAACGACATCTCCGCCGTGGCCGAGGTGGTCCACGGCGAGGAGTCCATCCTGAAGGTCATCATCGAAACATCCCTGCTCAGCGACGCCGAAAAGGTCCTGGCCTGCCAGGCGGCCGTGGAGGCCGGCGCCGACTTCGTCAAGACGTCCACGGGCTTCAACGGCGGCGGTGCCACGGCGGCCGACGTCGCCCTCATGCGCCAGACCGTGGGCCCGGACATCGGGGTCAAGGCCTCCGGCGGCATCCGCACCCGGGAGAAGGCGCTGGAGATGATCGACGCCGGCGCCACCCGCATCGGCACCAGTTCCGGCATTGCCATCGTCACCGGCGGTGCAGGCACGGACTCGTACTAAAAACGTACTAAGATCGGGGGTAGATCAGAGCGCCGGAGCACCGGTGCAGCCACCCAGATCCCCGCATTGGGGTTAGGAGGACCCGTGTCCAGCAACGCCAAGTACCGTTCCGAGAACAACCTGGTGCAGTCCATCATCCTGTTCATCATCTTCTTTGGCCTGTTCCTGGGCGGCATCTTCGCCATGTCCTTCTGGAGCCTGGGAAGCGCGGCCCACGCCTTCATCCCCGGCGGCATCGCGTTCCTGTGCGTGTTCCTGGCCCTGATGATCCCCCTGACGTTCATCGGCCGCTCCAACTCCGCCGGAGAGTAGCAGCCCCTCACAACTGGGTGGCAGTTGTTGCAGTTTTGCCGGGTTTTTTCCCGCAATTTCTGCAACAACTGCCACCCAGTTTGTGTTTAAGGCCCGACGGCGGGACCGTCACCTTTCGCGGAGGTGCGGGGCGGGACGCCGGGCCCCGGGCAGGGCGTTGTTTTCACGCCACTCGTGGATCCAATCGGGCAGCACCAGGCTGGCAGGCGGGGTCCCGAATTCCTCCATGATCCGTTCGTTGCTGACCGGGCCGTCGGCGGACAGCAGGCGCGTGGCGATGTAGGCCCGCGCGTAGATTTCACCGTCCACCACCATGCACTGTTCAAAGTAGATGGCCTTCGCATCCAGTCCGATGATCCTGGTCTCGACGGTGAAGCGCTGCCACAGCGTCACGGACTTGCGGAACGCGATGGTCTCCGCGGCCACCACGGGGTTCCACTTCAACTCGCGCATGCGCGCCCAGATGCCGCTGCGCTGCATGAGGTCAAAGCGGCCCAGGTCCATGAGCGAGAAGTACATGCCGTTGTTGATGTGCCGGGCCATGTCGACGTCCGTGGGCCATGCGCGGGTGCGCCACGAGGAGGCGTCCCAGATGGACAGCGGGCTGCGGCGGCCCGAAAGCAGGAGGTGGTAGAGGGTCCTCAGAAGCAGGTGCATGCACCAATGTTACCCGTCAGTAACTTCAGCGCGTGGTGTTGGCTGCCTCCAATGTCTAGGCCGTGGCCGGGACGGGCTCGAAGATGGCCTCCAGCACGCCCTCGGCCCACGTGAGGACCTCGGCGTCGGCCAGGTCGCGGCCGCCAATGCGCGCCGTCTTGGGCTTGGGGATCAACACCGCATCCAGGGCCGGCTTCACCAGGGCGCCCGGGTACATGCGGTTCAGGCGCATCTGCCTGGACTCCGGCAGGTCCGCGGGGGCGAACTTGATGAAGTTGCCCTGCAGCGCCACGTCGGAGAGGCCGGCGGCGCGGGCGTGGACCTTGAACCGGGCCACGGCAATCAGGTTTTCGGCGGCCGGCGGCAGCTCGCCGTAGCGGTCCACCAGCTCGGACACCACTTCCTCGATCCCCTCCAGCGTCGTGGCGGCGGCCAGCTTGCGGTAGGCCTCCAGGCGCAGCCGCTCCCCCGGCACGTAGTCGTGCGGCAGGTGCGCGTTGACGGGCAGCTCGATCTTCATCTCCGCCGCGCGCTCCTCACCGTCACCGCGGAATTCGGCCACGGCCTCGCCCACCAGCCGGATGTACAGGTCAAAGCCCACGCCCTGGATGTGGCCGGACTGCTCGCCGCCCAGCAGGTTGCCGGCGCCGCGGATTTCCAGGTCCTTCATGGCCAGGGCCATGCCGGCGCCGAGCTCGTTGTGCGCCGCCACGGCCTTGAGCCGCTCCAGCGCCACCTCGCCCAGCGGCTTGTCAGCCGGGTACAGGAAGTAGGCGTAGGCGCGTTCGCGCCCGCGGCCCACGCGCCCGCGCAGCTGGTGCAGCTGGGAGAGCCCGTAGTTGTTGGCCTGCTCCACGATCAGCGTGTTGGCGTTGGAGATGTCCAGGCCGGTCTCGATGATGGTGGTGCACACCAGCACGTCGAAGCGCTTTTCCCAGAAGTCCACGATGATCTGTTCCAGCCGGGCCTCGGACATCTGCCCGTGCGCCACGGCCACGCGGGCGTCCGGCACCAGCTGCTGGATGTGTGCCGCGGTCCGGTCGATGGACTTGACCCGGTTGTGCACGTAGAACACCTGGCCCTCGCGCATGAGCTCGCGGCGGATGGCGGCGGCCACCTGCTTGTCCGTGTACCCGCCCACGTAGGTCAGCACCGGGTGGCGTTCTTCCGGCGGGGTGGCCAGGGTGGAGGTTTCGCGGATGCCCGTCATGGACATCTCCAGCGTGCGCGGGATGGGTGTGGCGCTCATGGCCAGCACGTCCACGTTGGTGCGCATCTTTTTCAGCGCCTCCTTGTGCTCCACACCAAAGCGCTGCTCCTCGTCCACAATGACCAGGCCCAGGTCCTTGAACGCAAACTCCGGGGACAGCAGCCGGTGCGTGCCGATCACCACGTCCACTGCGCCGGTACGCACGCCCTCGACGATCTCCTTGGATTCCTTGCCCGTCTGGAACCGCGAAAGCGGCGCCACCCGGACCGGGAAGCCGGAAAAGCGTTCGTTGAAGGTCTCGTAGTGCTGCTGCGCCAGCAAGGTAGTGGGCACCAGCACGGCCACCTGCTTGCCGTCCTGCACCGCCTTGAACGCGGCACGCACCGCAATTTCGGTCTTGCCGTAGCCTACGTCGCCGGAGATCAGCCGGTCCATGGGCACTTCCTTCTCCATGTCCGCCTTGACCTCGTTGATGGCCACCAGCTGGTCCGGCGTCTCCACGTACGGGAACGCCTCCTCCAGCTCCGCCTGCCAGGGCGTGTCCGGGCCGAAGGCGTGCCCGCGGCTGGCCATGCGCGCCGAGTACAGCCGGATCAAGTCCGCGGCGATCTCCTTGACGGCCTTGCGTGCCTTGGATTTGGTGGCAGCCCAGTCCGAGCCACCCATCTTGGACAGCGCCGGCGCGTCCCCACCCACGTACGCCGTCACCTGGTCCAGCTGGTCGGTGGGCACAAACAGCTTGTCGCCGGGTGCCCCGCGCTTGGACGGCGCGTATTCAAGCACCAGGTACTCGCGCAGCCCCACGCCTCCCCCGCCGGTCGGGCCCCTCGAGGCCCCGGCCCCCGCCACCTTGCGCTGGATCAGTTCCACGAACCGGCCCACGCCGTGCTGTTCGTGCACCACGTAGTCCCCGGTGCGCAGCTGGAGGGGGTCGACGGCGTTCCTGCGCTTGGAGGGCATCTTCAGCATGTCCCGGGTGGAGACGGCGGAGGACCGGCCCAGCAGGTCAGCTTCCGTCAGCAGACCCAGCTTGAGCGAGTCGAGGACAAAGCCGCGGCCCGTGTCCGCCGTCGTCACCTCGATGATGCCGGGCGACGGCTCGGCGTCCAGGGATTCCACGCGCGACGCCGGGATGTTCGCTTCGTGGAACAGCTCGGCCAGGCGCTGGGCGGGGCCGGGCCCCTCGGTGGCCACCACAACGCGCCACTGGTCCTTGATGCGGGAGCCGATGAACTCCATCATTTCCGCCACGTCGCCGCGGTAGCCGCGCGGTTCCCGGGCCTGGAGGTTGATGACGTCCACGTCCGGCAGCAGCTCGTCGTCCTGGGCCAGGGAGGTGATGGACCACCAGCTGACCCCGTGGGCCAGGGCGGCCTCGCGCGTTTCGGTCAGCGACTTGAACGAGGCTGCGGCCAGGTCGATCCCCTGGGCGGAGAGGTCCAGGGGTGCGGTGCCGCCGTCGGACGCGGTGGACCAGGCGGCCTCGAGGAATTCCTCGTTGGTGGATTCAAGGTCGTGGGCGCGGGCGCGGACCTTCTCCGGCTCCAGCACCACGGCCACGGAGCCGGCCGGGAACAGCGAGGTCAGGGCCACCATGCCGTCCACGAGTGCCGGGGCGAGGGATTCCATGCCTTCCACGGCAATGCCGCCGGCAATCTTTTCCAGCATGCCGGCCGCCGCGGGCATGCTGTCCTTGAGCTTCGCGGCGCGGCCCATGACGGCGGGCGTGATGAGGATTTCCCGGCACGGCGGCGCGTACAGCTCCTCCGGCCCGGCGGTCGAGCCTGCCCCGCCGGTCGAGCCTGCCCCGTCGGTCGAGCCTGCCCCGCCGGTCGAGACGCGCGACGTCAGCGAGCGCTGGTCGGCCACGGAGAACCACCGCATCTGATCCACCTCGTCGCCGAAGAACTCAATCCGGATCGGGTGGCTTTCGGTGGGTGGGAACACGTCCAGGATGCCGCCGCGCACGGCAAATTCGCCGCGGTGGGTCACCATGTCCACGCGGGCGTAGGCGGCGTCGGCCAGGCGCTTGATGAGGTCCGTGAACGGCACTTCCTCCCCCACCTTGACGCGCACTGGCACGAGTTCGCCCAGGCCGGCCACAATCGGCTGGACGACCGCCCTGATGGGTGCCACCACAACGCGCAGGTGCTCCCCGGCGTCGTACTCGGGGTGGGCCAGGCGGCGGAGCACCGCCAGGCGGCGGCCCACGGTGTCCGAGCGCGGCGAAAGGCGCTCGTGCGGGAGTGTCTCCCAGCTGGGGAATTCGGCCACGGCGTTCTCGGGCAGGAAGGAGCGCAGCGCGGCCACGGTGTCCTCGGCCTCGCGGCCGGTGGCGGTGACGGCCAGAACCACGCCGGGGCCGGCGCCGGGTGCCGTGGCTGCGGCCAAGCCGTCGGCCACCTCGGCGAGGAGGACGGGGCGCATGCCGGAGGGTGCGCTGAAGGCCAGGTCGGGGCTGCGCCTGGCATGGTCCGCGGCCGCGTTGGCACGCACCCGGGCAAAGATCGGATCCCCGGCGAGGGCGGTGCGCAGGCCATTGAGACTCATGGGCGGAAATTCTCCTTGGGACGGTGCAGGGGTGGCACTTTCGCAGGCAACACGAAAGCCCGAAATTCACAAGTGAACGCCGGGGATGCCTCCAGCTTACTCCGGGTTACTCCGGGCAGGGGCGGCCGGCGGTCCCGGCACGGGCGGCCCGCGGTAAGGTTGTGCCCGCACCCTTTCCCATGCCTTCGGAGGAACCATGGCGCTTACCGCCTCTACCACCCTGTCCGCCACCGCCCAGCGCGTCACCGACGTTTTTGCCGATGAGGAGTTCGTCAAGCACGTGAGCTTCACGGTGGGCGGGGAGCTGAAGTCCTTTGAGATCAGCGGCCCCACCTCCGGCGCCTTCACCACCAAGACGGTGCGCACGCTGCCCACCACGCGCATGCCGGAGATCGCCCGGAAGGTGGTGGGCGCCACGCTGACCGTCACGCAGCTCGAGGACTGGAGCGCCCCGGCAGCCGACGGTTCGCGCAGCAACAACATCAAGCTCACCGTGGCCGGCGCCCCGCTGGACGTCACGGCCGTGCAGACACTGTCCGCTACCGGCGATTCAACCCTGGTGGAGCTCAGCGGCGAAGTGAAGTCGGCCGTCCCGTTCCTGGGCGCGAAGATCGCCTCCGCGGCCGAGCCCGTCATCGGCAAGGCCCTGAACCTGCAGGCCACGCTCGCCCAGGAATGGCTGAACGAACACCCGTAACCTTTTCGCTGGCCGGGCAGCGGGCCCGTCCCCGCCGGCCGGGCAGCGAGTCCTGCGAGCGCGACGAGACCCCGCCGGACCTTATGCGCCGGATTGCCCCCACAATCCGGCGCATAAGGGCCCGAAACTTTTCTTATGCTCCGGACCCGTCGCGGGTTTGGCGCCAGTGAACGAGCTGCGCCAAACCCAGCCCCGGTCCGGCGCATAAAGGCACGGCCGCCTCTGACAACCGCGGGTTGCCAATTCGGCGGTGCAGATCCTGTCGGGTCCCAAATTGATGGTGCAGCTTGTGCGACCCGGCAGCCCGCCAACCCGCTTTTGCTGCACCGCCGAACCCCGGCCCCGTCACCAACCCGCTTTTGCTGCACCGCCGAACCCCACCCCCGCCCAGCCAGCACCAGCTGCAGCGGCGCGCACGCCAGTACTTGGGCCGGTTTTAGAGTAGCCAGCCGGAAAAAACGAGTGGAAACCACCCTATCGGCCACGCATCCCCGCATCATACGCTTTTCATAGTCAGAAGATTGTGGAAAGGATGGGCTGGCAACGGTACGGCAATCATGCGTGGTCTCAATTCAATTTCATGGACGCAATTCGAAAGGCATTTCCTTGCCTGCGGACCCTGCCACCAAGAGATCCTCGTTGCGCGCATAAAACGCACCCTGTGAAATAAATTTTTCCGCAACCACAAAATGGGCTGAAATTCAATTCCAGCCCGAATTTGCCATGCCCAAAAATCGCCCGCCGGCTCGCGGCACCAGCAGCCCCCCCACGCGTGAACCCAGCATGAACCCTGCGTGAACCCAGCACTGTGGCGCCAAAACGGGCCAACACCAAGCCTGAACCGCCCCACACCAGGCCCAACCGACCGAAAAATACCGGCAGAAAATAAGAAATTCCAAGTAGTAAATCGCATCACCCAAGTGGTGCTCCATAAAAATACGAGTGGCCATCACGCTATTGATTGCCCATCAGGCAAATCTAGTCTTGCGGTATTGGTCCGACGCTGGGGCGGAGAAGCAAGTGTTACTTATTCATGGAGTATGGAAAGGACCGGCTGGAGCATGGCTCGCCGGCCCTCAGCCATGCGTTTCCTTCACCCCCACCGCCGGATCGGATGCCCGCGACCAGGCATCCCACACCGCCGAAAAAAATCCTGGAAAGCTGCACAATTTCGGCGGATTCCGTTGGCGCAGTTACTACTGCATTTTAGGAGTTGGGGAATCATGTTAGGAAAAACCAGCAAGTCATTGCATGCGGCCCGGGGCGCGCGGGGGCGGCGGTTGCTGTCCGGCCTGACCGCATCGACCGCAGTACTCGCCCTGGCGTTTGCCGGCCTCGCCGCGCTGGCCGCCGGCCCCGCCACAGCGGCCACCGCCACAGCGGCCACCGCCACAGCGGCCACCACCTCAGCGGCGCCCACCGATGAAATGGTCAGCCTGTGCCATGCCACAGGCAACCCCGTGGACCAGTACCTATTAGTCACCGTCAGCCTTGATGCCTTCAAGACGGGCCATGGCACCCACGTCGATGACATTTACCCGCCCAACAGCCTCCGGCCGAACGGCCAGAACTGGGACGCCGCGGGCCAGGCCATCTTCAACAATGGTTGTGCAACGGCGCCGCCCGCCACAGCGGTTACGCCCCAGGCCCCCACCGTCAGCCAGGCCACCTGCACGGACCAGGGCGCGGCCACTGTCCCCGTAGTAGAGGTGGCGTCCACCCAGGGGATTTTCTACACGGTGGTTGGCAGCGTCGCTGCCGGCAGCACCGTCACTGTGGTCGCAACGCCCGCGCCGCAGGGCACGTACACGCTGGCAGCCGCCAATGGGTGGATGCCCAATGCGGACGGCACGGCGAGCTACACCGTTGTCCTTGACGCGGCCCCCAGCTGCGTCACGGAAGCGGTCCCGGCCGCGCCAGCCGCCGTCCAGGCAGTCTGCAACGGACCCGGGACATCCACGGCACCCATGCTGACCCTCGCCAGCACACCCGGCATCGGCTACACCGTGGCCGGAACGGCAGCCCCGGGCAGCACCGTCACCGTCACGGCCACCCCGGCGGCCGGCTACACGTTGGCCGCCGCAGCAGGCTGGACGGCCAACAATGACGGCACGGCCAGCTACACGGTCACCTTCGACCCTGCACCCGACTGCGCCGTGGTGGTCCCTCTTGTTTCGGCAAGCCCGACGGCGCCCACCGCCACCCAGGCTGTTTGCACACCTTCCGGAACGGCCACCACACCCGCCTTGGCCCCCGCCACGACAACCGGAATCGGCTACACCGTGAACGGAACCGCAGCCGCCGGCCACACTGTCACCGTCACTGCCACGCCGGCCGACGGCTACACGCTGGCCGCGGCAGCAGGCTGGACGGCCAACAACGACGGCACAGCCAGCTACACGGTCACCTTCGACGCAGCACCGGAATGCGCCGCGGCGACACCGATTGTTGCGGCCACCCCGACGGCGCCCACCGCCACCCAGGCTGTCTGCACACCATCCGGAACCGCCACCGCACCCACACTGACGCTCGCCACCACACCCGGAATCGACTACACCGTAACCGGACCGGCAGCGGCCGGCAGCACCGTCACCGTCACCGCAACACCCCAGGCCAGCCACAAGCTGGCCGCCGCGGCAGGCTGGACGGCCAACAACGACGGCACGGCCAGCTACACGGTCACCTTTGGGACAGTGGACTGCTCGGCCGTCACCACACCCGTTGACCCGCCGTCGACCCCGGTAGTCACAGACCCTCCGGCAACCCCGGTCGTGACAGACCCGCCAGCCAAGCCCGTATCGGACCCGGCCCCGCCCGTGCTTCCAAAGGCAGCGACACCAGTGCTCCCGAAAGCCGCAGCCGTAGTGGTTCCGCAGGCCGTTTCCGTACTGCCGCAATCGGCAGCCCAGCCCACCGCGCTGGCCTCAACCGGCTATGACCCGGCCTGGAGTGTCTCGCTGGCAATCATGTTCCTGGTGGTCGGCGCGGGCGCCGTGTGGCGCAGCCGCCGGCCCGCAGGGCAGTAAGCCGGGCAGTAACCCGGTCAGCACCCGGCCGGCAGCCCCCTGAAGTAAGCCGGCAGCCCGCGGCCCCCGCGCCCCCGTCAACCGGACGGCGCCGGGGCCATCGGGCTGCCCGGCGACACGCCGGCGTCGTTACCGTTTTGTTATCTGAGCGCCATTTCGGTAATGTGGTGCCCGGTCTCCTAAAGGTTCCGGTCCCATGGCCGGATGCCTTTCCATGCATTTTCCGACGGCGGCCGCGTCCGCCAAGGGCCTGGGGGTTCTCCCGGCGGTGTGTCGCCGTCACCTTACATGAACGTCCCACAGGGGCGTCCCTACCCGGGAGATATATGCCTTTTAAGCACAACCATGCCCAAAACGCGCAGCACCTGGCAGCAAAAACAGCCCCCACGGCCGGAGCAGCGGCCAGGCCGCGCACCGCCGCCGCACACAAGGCCGCCCCCCGCAAGGCAGCCGCCCACAAGGCCGTGCTGCTCATGGCCATCGGAGTCATGTCCCTGACGGGCTGCGGCTTGGCCGCGCCGGGCGGCCACGGCAATGCAGCCGCCGGCTCCAGCGCAGAATTGGCCGCCGCCAGCAAGCCGTTGGCCTCGCATTCCCTGACGCAGAGGAGCACCCAAACGACCAAGGCAACGAACTCCCACAAGCCCAAGCCGACGGCGTCGCCCTCCCCCAGCCCCACGGCGTCGCCCTCGCCGACCACAACGTCCGCCCCGAGCCCGGCCCCTGTCACCAGCCCCAGCCCCGTGACCAGCCCCAGCCCCACCTCCAGCACGACTGCCACGTCCACGCCGACCGCCACCAGCGCCCCTTTGGCAGCAGCTCCGACCGGCGACGGCACCCAGGCCGCGGTCAAGTACGGCTGGGGGTCCGTGGTTGCCGGTGACGAGTTCAACTACACCGGAGCCCCGGATTCAACCAAGTGGAGCGTCTACGACAGTGCCGGCCACGCGGGCAACGGCACCCGCACCCCGGCGGCCTGGAACGTTGCCAACGGCATGGCCACCGTCAGCGGCGACTCCTCGGGCAACACCGGCGGGATGTCTGCCAAGTTCGCCCAGCAGGAGTATGGCCGGTGGGAAGCCCGCATGCGCACCAACGACCGGGACCCGCAGTACCACCCGGTGCTGATCCTGTGGCCCAACAACAACGCCTCCTCCACGTGCGCGGAAATCGACTACGCCGAAAGCACGGAGTTGACCACGCAGATGAAGTTCTTCCTCCACTACGCCTGCAGCGGCTCCGACTTCCAGACCACCAGTTCGACGCCGATCGACACCACCCAATGGCACAACTACGCCGTGGAGTGGACACCGGCCGGCATCACCGGCTACATCGACGGCGTAAAGACGTTCACCGACACCAACCCCGCCCACCAGCCGGGCGTCGGCATGCACCAGACGATCCAGCTGGACTGGTTCCCGAGCGGAGCGGCCACCAAGCCCTCGCAAATGCAGATCGACTGGGTGCGCGTCTACAAGTAGCCCACCACCCCTTCATACCGCGGCATCAGGGCCGCCGGACGTCACACCGACGTCCGGCGGCCCTTTTCGTGCGCAAGTAGCGGCCCCCAAAAACGAGTACAGGCCCTTTCAATTCAAGTAGTTCCTACGCTATCGGCGGCCATCCCCCGGACGTAGTGTTTTTTTAGCCGCCAGGGAAAAAACCACATGGGCGGCCGGTCTAGGTCTCATTTGTGGGATTGAAATAAATAGTTTTGCTGGGGACGTCCTTGAGGGAGGCAGCCGCGGCAAGGGCACGGGGGCCTAAATAGGTTTCACCGTGTCTTCCGCAAATCTGGAGGAAGCAATGACCTATTCGGGCCCGGCAGAAGCAGGAGGCGCCACTACGGCGCATCTGCCCCAGAGAACTCCCCACCCTCCAGTCGTACACCGGAATCCAACGGTGAGCCTGGTGATTCCCACACTCAATGAGGCACGGAACCTGCCGTGGGTGCTGCGGCGCATCCCCCCGTTCGTGGACCAGGTGGTCATCGTGGACGGCCGCTCCGTGGATGACACCGTCAAGGTGGCCAAGGCGGTCCGCCCCGACGTCGACATCGTCCTGGAAAGCGAAAAGGGCAAGGGCGCGGCCATCCGGGCCGGGTTCTCCGCCAGCACCGGCGACCTGATCGTCATGATCGATGCCGACGGCAGCATGGACCCGGCCGAGATTGGCTGGTACACCGAGCTCCTGAGCAGCGGCTTCGACTTCGTCAAGGGCTCGCGCTACCTCACCGGGGGCGCCTCCGACGACCTCACCTGGCTCCGGGGGCAGGGCAACCGGGCCCTGACCGGCCTGGCCAACGTCGCATGCCACCGCCATTTTTCCGACCTTTGCTACGGGTACGTGGGCCTGCGGCGGCAGTGCCTGCCCCTCCTGGAGCTCGCCTCCAACGGCTTTGAAATTGAAACCGAACTGGCCATCCGGGCCGCCTTGGCCGGACTGCGCATCGCCGAAGTGCCCACGCACGAGCTGAACCGGCTTTCCGGCACGTCCAACCTGCGCACCTTCAAGGACGGCTGGCGGGTGCTGCACACGCTGGTGAAGGAATGGTCCCTGTGGGATTCCCCCACCGCCGGCGCCATGGCCGAGTCGATGCAACGGGTCCACTACCACGAGCCGCCGGTCGAGGTCTCCCGTGCCCCGGAGGACCTGGCAGCCCTGCTCACCCCGCCGATGGGGGTGTGAGATGCCGGCCAACCAGCTCCCCACCGCCAGCGTCGTGATCTGTGCGTACACCGAAGACCGTTGGGCGTGGCTGCAGCAGGCCATTGAATCGGTCCAGGCGCAGACCGCCGCCGCCCACGAACTCATCATCGTCGTGGACCACAACCAGCCGCTGCAAAAGCGGCTCCTGCACCACCTCACCGGCGCCTATGTGCTTGAAAACAATGGCGCCAAGGGGCTGTCCGGGGCCAGGAACACCGGCGTCCTGGCCGCCACCGGGGAGATCATCGCCTTCCTGGACGACGACGCCGTCGCCGGTCCGGAATGGCTGGAACGCCAGCTGGAACTCTACGACGACCCGGCGGTCTACGCAGTCGGCGGCCGGATCGAACCGCTGTGGGAAACCGGCCGCCCGGCCCACTTCCCGCAGGAGCTGGACTGGATTGTGGGCTGTTCCTACCGCGGCCTGCCGCGGGTCGCCGCCCAGGTCCGCAACGTGATCGGGGCCAGCATGTCCTTCCGCCGCTCCGTCTTCGAGGACGCCGGCCTCTTCGATGAACGCATGGGCCGGACGACGGCGTTGCACGGGTGTGAGGAAACCGAGCTGTGCATGCGGGCGGCCGCCCTGCGCCCCGGCGGGCGCGTGGTGTACGAGCCGGCGTCGCTGGCCTCACACCATGTCCCCCAATCCCGGGGCACCTTGGGCTACATGCTGGCCCGGTCGTGGGGCGAGGGGATCTCGAAGGCCCAAATCTCCGCCCTGCCTGGCGCACGACGGCGGCTGGGCCCGGAGCGCCGCTACGTCGCCGAGGTGCTCCCCCGCGCGATCGTCCGCAACCTGGTTTCCGGCCAGTTCGACGGGCTGGTCAGCAGCGGGGCAATTTTTTCCGTGCTGGCGGCAACCGCCGCCGGCTATGTTGTGGGGCGCGCAAGGCACCCCCTGTCCGCCGCGCACGCCGCGAGGGGCAATTCCGGCGATATGGAGGTGGCGCTATGACCAGGTCAAGATTCGGAATTGGGACCGTCATGATGACGGCGGCGCTGGCCTTGACGGCCGGCCTGTCCGTCACCGCGGCCGGCACGGCAGCCGTTGCCGCCGCCCCCGCAACCCTGACGGTCCCTCTTTGCCAGCCCCTGACGGCACCGCCGGACAACACCTTCCCCGGCACCACCGTGGTGGCGGACAACTTTGAGTCCGGGACGCTGCTCAACTGGGCTGTGAAGACCGGCGGCGACGGCACGGCGAGTGTTGTCGGGACCCCCACCTATACGGGCGGCTGTGCCGGATACCTGCACACCAGCTCGTCCAAGGGCTCGGTGGCCAACCTTCAGAAGGCCATCCCGTCAGGCACCGCCGAAGTGTATGCGGACGGCGAGTTCAACCTGGCAACGGCCGGCACCACAGGCGCCACGAACCCGTACTTCCGCTTCTTCAACGGCACCACGCGGATCGCCTCCGTCTACCGCTACGCAACCAACGGGCAGCTGTGGCTGGAGACGCTCTCCCCCACGGCCGGCTGGGTGCGCACCAGGCTGACCACCGCGGCCGTCCCACTCTCTGCCTGGAACCATGTCCAAGCCGCGTTCCTTCCCAACGGCGCCGCAACCACCGTGCAGGTGTGGCTGAACAACTCACTGGTGTACTCAAGCACCGGCGTAAACGGACCCACCGTGCCCGTAACTTCCGTGATGCTGGGCAGTGAAAGCAAAAACCAGAAGGGCGACCTTTACCTGGACAACGTGATCATCAAGGCCGCCACCGCCGCCCAAACGTCCTGCAGCGCCACCCCGCCCGCCAACACCATGCCGGGACAAACAGTGGTCGCAGACGGCTTCGAATGCGGCAACCTGGCCAACTGGACGGTCCACATGGCCGGCGACGGCACGGCCGGCGTCCAGTCCTCCACCGTTTACGACGGCACACTGGCTGCCAGCCTGGTGACCACCAGCAACACCAACTCCCTGGCCAACATGTCCACCGCACTGCCGGCGAGCACCACGCAAACCGATGTGGACGGTTGGTTTGACATCACCGCAATCGGGCCGGACGGCAATGACGTGCCGTACTTCCGGTTCTTCACCGGCACAACCCGCTTCGCCGACGTCTACCGGTACAACTCCACCGGGCAGTTGTGGCTGCGCGTGCTGACGCCGGCCGGCACATACTCCTACGTGCGGCTGACCAGCTACTCGGTGCCGCTGGACTCGTGGCACCGCGTGCAAATGGAAGTTGTGCCCAATGGCACCGCCTCCACCATCCAGGTCTGGTTCGACGGCGCGCTGCTGTACAACTCCTCCGCGGTCAGCACCTCGGCCACCAATGTCACCACGGTGATGCTGGGCTCCGAGCACTACCCGCAGCCTGCTTCCATCAACATCGACGACGTAATCGTAAAGGCGGTTGTCCCGTGACGGCGGACCCCATGACTCCAACCTCACCCGTGCAAACGGGCGCCCACTTCGACATCCACGGCCTGGTCAGCGTCGAAGTGGCGCCCGGCACCCCCGGGGCGCCGCAGCTCGTGGACATGCTCCGGCCGTTCCACACCGGATTCCCGGGGATCGACCCGTTCCGGATCCTGGTCACCGGGGAGGCCGTGGTGCTGGAGAACCCCTCGCACGCGGAGGATGCCTACCGGTACACGGACGACACCCTCTTCCTCCCCCGGGACCGGGTGACGGTGACAGTCACGGACAGCGGGTTTACGGTGGCCGGGCGCGGTGAGCTGCTGACCGCCGTGATACCCCTGCTGGACCGCCTGTGCGTCCTTAACGATGCGGCCATGGTCCACGCCGCAATCGTCAACTACCGGGGCTCCGGCGTACTGATGCCGGCTTGGGGCGGCGTTGGCAAGACCAGCACCGTGGCCAAGCTGGTGAAGATTGACGGCGTGCAGTTCATGGCCGACGACTGGGCCTTCCTCCGCGCGGACGGGACGGTGCTGGGCTATGCGAAGCCGATGTTCATCAAGGCACACCACCAGCCCATTTACCCCCAGCTGTTCGAGGGGCCGCGCAAGCCCCTGGTGCCCAAGGGGCTGACGAAGCCGCTGGAACGTGCCTCGACGATTGTCCACCCGGTCATCGTCCGGTATCCCCGCACTGCCGCATTCACCAGGCACTGGTCCCCGGAACACCGCATGGTCCAGCCGGAGCAGGCTTTCGGCGCGGGAAACATCGCCACCGAGGCACCAACCCGGGTGGCCATGTTCCTGGAGCGGCACTCCGGGGCGGATGCTGTCCTTGAACCGCGCAGCGCCGAGTGGATGACCACCCGGATCGTGGGCAATTTCCACACTGAGCTGCCCGGCGTGTCCCGCAGCCTGATCGAGGCGTTGGGCGCCACGGGGCTGGTCCCCCTGGAGTCATACTTCGCCGACAAAGCCAGGATTGTCCGCCGTGGACTCGGAAGCATTCCGTGCCACGTGCTGAAAATTCCGGCCGCCTGGTCCGCAGACCGGACCAGCGACCACGTCACCGCCACAGTGCAGGCACTGCTCAATGAATGGGCTTAGCCTCGCCGCCGGCATGGCGCGCCGGACGTCCCCCTCGGGAGACGTCCGGGTCCGCGCCACCGCGCACCTGCTGGCCTGCGACGGCGTCCCCGCCGCAGCGCCCAGCGCAACAATTCTTTACGCCCCGGCGGCAAACGCCGCCGGTAAATCGGTGGAGCGGGCAAGGTGCCCGCTGGCCACGGTGGACGCCCCCTAGGGCGGGACCGGCAATCTGGAGGTGCCATTGTGAAAAGGCCAGGAGCAGGAATTCGCACAGTAATGATGACCGCCGTGCTCGCCATGACGGCGGGCCTGGCAGTCACGGCCGCCACGCCACCCCCCAGCGATTCCCCCGGGACCAGCCCGGCGGCCACGGCAACCGCTGCCCCAGCCACCACTGCACCTGCCACCACCACAACCACCGCGCCCGCCACAACGGCCCCGGCAACCACGGCTCCGGCCACAACGGCAACCACGGCACCCGCAACCAGCGCACCAGCCACCACGGCACCCGCAACCACCGCCCCGGCCACGTCGGCGCCCGCCACCACGGCAACCACGGCGCCCGCCCCAAAGCCTTCGGCCACAACCACCACAACGACAGCCCCGAAGGCAACCACGCTTGCTGCAACGGCCCCGGTGTGCAAGTCCGCCACCGCGGCACCGACGGACACCTTCCCCGGCACCACCGTGGTCGCGGACAACTTTGAATCCGGCAACCTAAACAACTGGACCGTCAATACTGGCGGCGACGGGACGGCAGCGGTGGTCTCCAACGCCTGGGTCACGGGCGCCTGCTCGGCACGCATCCAGTCCACCACCTCCTCCGGCTCAATGGCCACCCTGACAAAGGCCATCCCGGCCGGCCAAGGCGAGGTCTACGCAGACGGCTACTTCGACGTCCAGACACCCGCACTCGCCGGCGCAGCGAACAGCTACCTCGGTTTCTACATCGGCTCCACGCAGGTGGCCTCCATCTACCGCAACACCACCGGCGGCCAGCTCTGGCTTGACACCCTCAACTCCTCCGGCACTGTGGTCCACGTCAGGCTCACCAGCACCGCCGTCACCACCGGACGCTGGCACCGCGTCGAAATGCACCTGCTGCCCAACGGAATCACCTCCGTCCTGGGCATCTGGCTGGACGGCACCGACATCTACCACACCAGCAACCTTGACGGCCGCACCGGCGCCATCTCCTCGGTCACCATCGGCAACCCGGTTGTCAGCCAGCAGGGCGTGCTCTACCTCGACAACCTCCTCATCAAGGCCAAGGCACCCACGGCTCCGGTGTGCAAGACGGCCACCCCGGCACCGACGAACACCTTCCCCGGCACCACCGTTGTTGCTGACAACTTTGAATCCGGCAACCTGAACAACTGGACGGTCAACACCAGCGGGAACGGCATCGCGGCCGTGGTTTCCGAGGCCTGGGTCACGGGCGCCTGCTCGGCCCGCATCCAGTCCACCACCTCCTCCGGCTCAATGGCCACCCTGAGCAAGGCCATCCCGGCCGGGCTGGGCGAGGTCTATGCAGACGGCTACTTTGACGTCCAGACCCCGGCACAGGCCGGCTCGGCGAACAGCTACCTTGGCTACTACATCGGCTCCACGCTGGTGGCCTCCGTCTACCGCAACGCCAACGACGGCATGCTCTGGCTTGACACCCTCAATTCGGCCGGCACCGTGGTCCATACCAGGCTGACCAGCACGGCCGTCACCACGGGCCGCTGGCACCGCATCCAAATGCGGCTGCTGCCCAACGCGACCAGTTCCTATGTGGGAGTCTGGCTGGACGGCACGGACATCTACCACACCGGAATCCTGGACGGCCGCACCGGCGCCGTCTCCTCGGTCTCCGTCGGCAACCAGGGCGCCGGCCAGCAGGGCGTCCTCTACCTGGACAACCTGGTCATCAAGGCCCAGGCCCCCACCGCCCCGGCATGCAAGTCCCCCACGGCACAGCCCACCAACACCTTCCCCGGCACCACCGTCGTGGCCGACAACTTTGAGTCCGGCAACCTGAACAACTGGGC
Source organism: Arthrobacter sp. SDTb3-6 (assembly GCF_013376095.1). Lineage (GTDB taxonomy): Bacteria > Actinomycetota > Actinomycetes > Actinomycetales > Micrococcaceae > Specibacter. The sequence goes on from NZ_JAAMFN010000032.1 coordinate 35,665, forward strand.
CGTCAACACCGGCGGCGGCGGGACGGCATCGGTGGTCTCCAACGCCTGGGTCACGGGTGCCTGCTCGGCCCGCATCCAATCCACCACCTCCTCCGGCTCCATCGCCACCCTGACCAAGGCCATCCCGGCCGGGCTGGGTGAGGTCTACGCTGACGGCTACTTTGACGTCCAGACCCCTGCGCAGGCCGGCTCCGCGAATTCCTACCTCGGCTTCTACATGGGCACCACGCCGGTGGCCTCCGTCTACCGCGACGCCAACGACGGCATGCTCTGGCTTGACACCCTCAATTCGGCCGGCACCGTGGTCCACACCAAGATCACCAGCACGGCGGTCACCACGGGCCGCTGGCACCGCATCCAACTGCGCCTGCTGCCCAACGGCACAAGTTCCTACATCGGGGTTTGGCTCGACGGCACCGACATCTACCACACCGGAATTCTCAACGGCCGCAACGGCGCCGTCACCTCGGTCACCGTCGGCAACCCGGTTGTCAGCCAGCAGGGGGTGCTCTACCTCGACAACCTGATCATCAAGGCCCAGGCGGAGCCCGCCCCCACCTGCCAGCCCGTCACCGCCGCACCGACGAACACCTTCCCCGGCACCACGGTTGTTGCTGACAACTTTGAGTCCGGAAACCTGAACAACTGGACGGTCAACGCAGGCGGCGACGGCACGGCATCGGTGGTCTCCGGCGGCTCGGTCACGGGAGCCTGCGCAGCCTACCTGCACGAAACCACCAACACCGGCTCCATCGCCACCATGACCAAGGCCATCCCGACCGGGCTGGGCGAGGTCTACGCGGACGGCTTCTTCAACATCCAGACGCCTGCGGTGGCCGGGGCCGCGAACTCCTATTTCCGCTTCAACAGCGGCACCACCCGCATCGCCTCCCTCTACCGCAACGCCAACGACGGGCAGCTCTGGTTTGAGGCGCTCTCCGACGCGGGCCTCTGGACCCGCACCAGGCTGACCAGCACGGCCATCACCACAGGGCAGTGGCACCACATCCAGTTCCACTACCTGCCCAACGGTGCCGCATCCACGGTGGAAGTGTGGCTGGACGGCTCCAGCCTCTACACCAATACGGGCGTGAACGGCTTCACCGGTGCCACCACCGCGGTTTCCATGGGCAACCAATACGCCGGCTTCCAGGGCGACCTGCTCCTGGACAACGTGGTCATCAAGGCCCAGGCCCCCGTGGTCCCCAACTGCACGGCGGCCGTGCCCACCAACAACTTCCCCGGCACCACCGTGGTGGCGGACGGCTTTGAGTGCGGCAACCTGGGCAAATGGACGGTCCACACCGGCGGCGACGGCACGGCAACGGCCCAGCAGTCCCCCGTCCGCACGGGCCTGTACTCGGCCGGCCTGGTCACCACCACCAACAGCCTGTCCCTGGCGAACATGACCCACTCCATTCCGGCCGGTTCCACCGACGTGTACGCCGACGGCTGGTTTGACATCTCGGCCATCGGGCCCACTGGCAACGACGTGCCGTACTTCCGCTTCTTCACCGGCTCCACCCGGTTCGCGGACATCTACCGGTACAACTCCAACGGCCAGCTGTGGCTGCGGGTGCTCAACCCCACCGGCACCGACACCTACACCCAACTGACCGCCGGCTCAGTCTCGACAAATGCCTGGCACCGACTCCAAATGCATGTGGCAGCGCACGGCGCCGCCACCACCATCGAAGTCTGGCTGGACGGCGCGCAGGTGTACAGCTCGGCCGCAGTCGCCACCTCCGCCACTAGCACCTCCACGGTGATGATGGGTTCGGAGCACACCCCGCAGCCGGCGTCCATCAACATCGACGACACCGTCATCAAGGCCGTGCCGTGACCGGCGCCGAGCTCCCCGTCTCCGTGGTGGTCCCCGCCCGCAACGCGGCCCACTGGCTGACGGACTGCCTGGCCAGCATCAAGGCGCAGCACCCGGCGGAGGTCATCGTGGTGGACGGCTGCTCCACGGACGCCACCGTGGACATCGCCCAGGCCGCCGGGGCGCGGGTGCTCTCCGACGGCGGGCGCGGCGTCGCAGCAGCCCGCATGCTGGGCGCCCAGGCGGCCAGATCCGAGGTGCTCGCCCTGATTGACGCGGACGTGCTGGTTCCGGCCGGCGCGCTGGAAACCCTGCTCTCCGAGTTCACTTCCGGCCACTATGACGGCCTGCAGTTCGCCCTGGCGAGCCACTCCGATTCCGACGACTACTGGGGCCGGGCCCTGGCCTGGCACCACAACCACAGCCGGGTCCGGGAGTGGTTCTGCGTATGCGCCACCCTGATGCGCCGGGACCTGCTGCTGGAGTTCGGCTTCGACGAAGACCTGCGCTCCGGCGAGGACATTGAGCTGCGCGTCCGGCTGAAGGAGGCCGGTGCCCGGCTGGGCGTCTCGCGGACCACCACCGTGGCACACCGCTTCAGCGGCGGCTTCGACAACGCACGGGACCAATGGGTGCAGGACGGGGCGGGCCTGGCCCGCACGGCCGCCAAGCACCCCTCACGCGCCGGCTGGGTGGTGGCCCTGCCGCTGCTCGCCACTGTCCGCGGGGCGGGCCTCTCCCTGGCCCACGCCCCGCGCTATCTTCCGTACTGGGCGGGATTCCTTGGCTACAACTATCAATCGATGGTCTCGGAATGGATGCATGGCACCCGGGCCCGCACATGACCGCCCGCGACCTTTTGGTCCGTCTGCGCCCCGGCCCGCTGCAAACCGAGTCCATGGGGGCCAACACGCTCGCCCTGGCCGCGGCGCGCGTGGCTCCCATGGTGGTGGGCTTCATCTTCTGGGCGTTGGCGGCCCTGTCCCTCTCCCCGGCCCGGCTCGGCCTCGGTTCCGCGCTGGTCTCCGCCGTCCTGCTGTCCGTCCAGCTGGCCCTGCTGGGGGTGGGCCCGGCCACGGTTTCCCTCCTTCCCGGCCAGCACGACGGCGGCCGCCGGCTTCTCAGCGCCTCGCTGGCTGCCGTGGCGGGCAGCTCCCTGGTGGTGGGTGCCGCCGTGGTGCTTATCACCCGGGCCCTGGGCGGGGCGACGGGCGCGGCGTGGGACAGCACCGCCGTCGTCGCCGTCTTCCTCGCCGCCTCCGTCCTGGCCACCCTGGCCTACCAGCTTGACCACATCGCGGTGGCCCAGGCCAGCTCCCACCAGGCGCTGGCCCGCAGCATTGTGCAGGGCGTGGTCCAGCTGGGCGCCCTGGGAATAGGCCTGTGGGCCGGGGACCGCGGCGTGCTGACGCTGCTCTACTCCGTCGCAGCGGGCGCCCTGGCCAGCGTGGCGCTGGGCGCCGCCCAGCAATGGCACCGTGGCTGGCGGCCCGTCCGCTTCAGCGGGGTGGAGGCGCGCCTGCTGGTGCGGCACGGCCTCCCCAACCACGCACTGATGCTCTCCGACCGGGCCCCCGGATACCTCCTCCCGCTGGTGGTCACGGCCGCCGTTTCCGCCACCGCCACGGCGTCCTGGTACATGGTCTGGATGCTCTCCACCGCAGTGTTCTTTGTGCCGCAGTCCGCCGGCTATTCCCTGCAGGCCAAGCTGGCCGGGCAGGGCGCACCGGGCCAGGGAACCCCCGGGGATGGTTCACCGGGGCAGGGGCCCGGCCCCGGGGCTTCCGTGCGCGCGCTGGTCCGCCCGGCGCTGGGGCTCAGCATCGTGCTCACGGCGGGCGCCGCCGTGGTGCTGGTGGCGGTGGGCCCGGTGCTGTTGAAGTTCCTCGGTCCCGTGTACGCCAACGGCTGGCCGCTGCTGCTCATCATGGCCCCCGCCCTGCTCGTGGGCTGCGTGACCCAGGTGTACTACGGCATCTGCCGGGCGCGGCACCGCCTGGCCGAGGCCACGGCCGTGGCCGTGGTGGCCGCCGTGATCGCCGTGGCGCCCGCGGCGGCCCTGGCTACGCAGCGGGGCCTTCAGGGGGTATCGCTCGTGTGGCTGGCCGGCCAGGTGGTGGCCGCGGGGCTGGCGGGCTGGCGGCTCCGGGTGCTGACAACACCGGCCGGCGCCCGCCCCAAGTCACTCCCCCGGACCGGGCTGCTGCGCCGCCGGATCCGCCGCCTCAGCTACACCTCGGCCCACGACTTCGCCCCGGACCAAGGCTCGGCGGTGCCCACGGCGCGCGGCCTGCGCGCTGCCTGGCGGATGCACCACTCGCACTGGGTGGCCATCCGGAAACGGCTCGTACACGCCGTCGCCCGGCCCACCGTCGCCGCGGCACGGCTGGTGGCCCGGCCCACCGTCGCCGCCGCACGGCTCGTCGCCCGGCCCACCGTCGCCGCAACACGGCTGGCAACAAGGCAGGGAACACGGCTGGAAGGCTGGCTGGAATCCTGGCTGGCCCACGCCCGGCCCGGGTGGACGCGCCGGAGGGGCGTGACGTCGTCGGGCCTGGCCGTGGCGGCCGTGGCGGCCCTGGCCGTGGGCATGTGGGGAATGCTGCATGCCGATGTCAGCAAGATTGGCTCGCTCGGCGCCGTGACGGCACTGCCGGCGCCCTACTTCCTGGCGCTGGCGGCCGCCGTGGCCGGGGTGGTCCTGTCCCTCGCGCGGAGGCGCCAGCACGTCTGGGTTCTCGTGGTGCAACTGGTGGTGCTGATTTTCCTGCTGCACGGCCTGGACCCGATGATCCACGGCACGCCCCGCCTGGAGGCCAGTTACCGGCACCTGGGCATCACCAACTTCATCGGCGCCGGCGGGCAGCTGGACACCAAACTGGATGCGTACTTTTCCTGGCCGGGGTTCTTTGCCTTCCTGGGCATGTTTTCCGATTCCACCGGCATGAACTCGCTCATGCTGGCCGCCACCTGGGCGCCCCCGGCCGTGAACCTGCTGCTGCTGCCGGTGCTGCTGGCCATCGCCCGGCGCCTGACCGGGCACTGGCGCGCCACATGGGCGGCCGTGTGGATGTTTTACCTGACCAGCTGGGTGGGCCAGGACTACCTGGCACCCCAGGCGTATGCCTACATTGTGGGCCTGACCATCATCGCCGGCGCGCTGACGGCCTTTGGCGGCCGCGCCTGGAAGGGAACCACCCGGTGGTGGCAGCGGCTGACGGCCCGGATGGACCCGAAATACCACCGGGGGCCGGGCCTCTCCCGGCCGGTATCGGTGGTCCTGGGCCTCTGCCTGGTGCTGTTGATGGTGGCCCTCACGGCCGCGCACCAGCTCACGCCGTTCGCCCTGGCCGCCGTGCTGTTGGGCCTCATGCTCACCGGCCAGTTCAGGCTGCGCATATTGCCGGTGGTGGCCGTGCTGCTTCCCATTGCCTGGCTGGTGTTCGTGGCCACCCCGTACCTGGTGGGCCACATGGATGTCCTGTTTGGTTCCATCGGCGACGTCAGCCAGACCGTTGGCGTCACCCAGCGCGTGGCCGGGGACCCGGACCACCGGATCGTCATCACGGCGCGCCTGGCCGAATCGGGCCTCATGTGGGCGGCCGGCGCGGCGGGGGCCTGGCTGCTGGCCCGGCGGCACCGGCCGTGGCTGGCCGCGGCCGGTGCCGCCGGCATCCCGCTGCTGCTGGTGCCATTGCAGCCCTATGGCGGCGAGCTGCTGCTGCGGGTGTACCTGTACAGCCTGCCCTTCGCCGCCTGCCTGGCCACCGTCCTCCTGCTTCCTGCGCACGGGCGGCGGCCCGGGCTGTGGCGCACGCTGGTGGTGGGCGCCGTCGGACTGGTGCTGGCCGGCACCTTCCTTGTGACCCGGTACGGCAACGACGCGCTGGAGACCTTTACGCCCGGCGAGCTGGCACTGGTCCAGCGGCTCGACGACGTCGCCCCCGACGGCGCCGTGGTGATCGAGGCCGTGCATGACACCCCGTGGCGCAGCATCAAGTACGCCACCTACAAATACCGCACCCTGATGCCCGGCAAGCCCACAGCCTTCACGCCGCAACTGAACTGCGGGTACGTCCAGTCCGTGGCCGGCAAGGCAGGGGCGTACCTGCTGGTCACCCAAAGCCAGATTGAATCGGCGCAGATGCTCGGGATCGGCCCGCCCAACGGCGTGCAGAAATTCCTGGACAGCTGCCAAAAGCTGCCCGGCTGGACCGTCATCGACAAAACCCCCTCCGGCATCCTCCTACACATCATCGGAGTCCCCCATGCGGAAGTTGAGATATCTCCCCGACCTGGCCCTAGCCTTGTTGGCTACCGCTACGTTTCCCCTGGCCCTGGCCGGGTCCGTGCCGTTGCGGGCGTCGGTGTTGGGGACCCTGGTGCTGATTGGCCCGGGAGGGGCGGCGGCACTGTGGTTCTGGCGGACAGCCCCCGGACACCGGTCTAGGCTCGCCACCGGGGCTGCGTTCTACCTTGCCCTGGCCATCGCCCTGAGCCTGGGTTCCTCGCTGCTGGTGGCCACGGGCATGGTCTACTTCCGCCTCTGGAACCCTGCCGCCGGCATGTGGGTGGTGGCAGGGCTCACGCTCGCCCTGCTGGGCGCACAGCGGCTGCCCAGGATAACCATGGCACAATTCCTGTACGGCCAGGACGGCCTCAAGCACGGCCCGGACCCATCGAAGGCGGTCTCCCATGCAGGCAGCTAAACCCCCCGCCCCGGCACGCCGCTGGTTCACGACGGCGCGGCGCAGGTCCGCATGGACCACGGCTGCCGCCGTTGCGGCGCTGCTCTCCACCCTGTTCCTGGGCGCCTGTTCCCCGGGCACGGCGGGGACCCCGGGTGCGGGCGGCTCATCCGGGACCGGCACCTCCGGGGCAGCGGGCGCGTCCGCCGAACCCGTGCCGGCCCAGCCGCCCGTAAAACACGTCTTCGTGATCATGTTGGAGAACGTTTCCTATGATTCCGTCTACGGTTCCAAGCCGATCTACCCTTACCTAGCCAACACGCTGCGCCCCCAAGGCCTGCTGCTGAGCGAGTTCTACGGCATAGCGCACTGGAGCCTTGGCAACTATTTGGCCATCCTGGGCGGCACGGCACCCACCAAGGACATCCAGGGCGACTGCACGCACTACACGGACATGACGGACGCCACCCCGGCAGCCAACGGCCAGGTCAAGTCCGGGCACGGCTGCGTCTTCCCGCAGTTTGTCCCCACCCTGGCCGGCCAGCTCACCGCCAAAAAGCTGACGTGGAAGGGCTACATGCAGGACATGGGCAACATTCCCAGCCGCGAACAGGCCACCTGCGGCATCCCCAGCCTCGGCACGGACAGTGCCGATGAGACGCAGGGCGCGGCGGAAGGCGACAACTACGCGGCCCGCCACAACCCCTTCATCTACTTCTCCTCGGTGCGGGACACCCCGGCCTGTGCCGCCAACGTCCGTCCCCTCGGCCAACTCACCGAGGACCTGAAGAGCGCTGCCACCACACCGAACTTCGCGTTCATCTCGCCCAGCCTGTGCGACGACGGCCACAACGAGTGCTCCGCCCCCCGGACCCCGGACGCCTGGCTCTCCACCTGGATCCCGCGCATCCAGGCATCGCCCGCATACAAGGACAGCGCCATCGTCATCATGGCCGACGAAGCCAAGAACGATTCCCGGGCCTGTTGCAAGGAACCCGCCGGCCCCAATGTTGCCTACCCGGGTGCGCCCAACAACTCAACGCTGGGCCAGGACGAGGGCGCGGGCAAGGGCGGCGGCCGCATCGGCGCACTGGTGCTCTCCCCGTATGTGGCCGCCGGCGCCACCAGCACCGTCCCCTACAACAACTATTCGCTGCTGCGCTCCATTGAAAACCTGTTCGGCCTGCCCTACCTGGGGTACGCCGGGATGCCGGGCCTGGAGGCGTTCGGCCCCGACGTGTGGACCACGGCGTCCGGCACGCCGTCACCCTGACCGGGTCTGGCCGGCCCTGGAGCCCACCGGCCAGACCCGCTACACGGCCAGCCGGTACCCGATGCCGCGGACCGTCTTGATCCAGCGCGGCGAGCGCGGGTCGTCGCCCAGCTTCCGGCGCAGGTTGGCCATGTGCACCTCGATGGTGCGTTCGTCCGAGTCGCTGATGTAGCTGCCCACGTCGTACCCCTCCCCGCGCAGCCGGCGCACCAGCTCGGCCTTGGAGAGCACCCGCTTCCCGCCTTCCATGACGGCCAGCAGCAGGTCGAACTCGGTGCGGGTCAATTCCAGTTCCGTCCCGTCCACCTCGGCCGTGCGCATGGCCCCGTTGAGGCACAGCCCGCTGTGCACCAGCAGGCCCACCTGCGCCGGGGGATGTTCGACGGCGGCCGACGGCGCCGGGGTGCCGGCCCCCAGCCCGGCCGGGGCTCCCGACGGCGCCGAAGCTCCCGATGGCGCCGGTGTGCCCGACGGCGCCGGGCCGGCCCCCACTGCGGCCCCGACACCGGCCACCGGTGCAGCAGTCCCCTGCCCGGCAACAGCCCCCTGGCGCGGGCGGCGCAGCAGGGCGCCCACGCGTGCCCGCAGTTCGCGGGGGCGGAAGGGCTTGGTCAGGTAGTCGTCGGCGCCGGTTTCCAGTCCCAGCAGCGTGTCCAGTTCATCGCCGCGGGCGGTAAGCATGATGATGTAGCAATCGCTGAAGAGCCTGATGCGCCGGGCCGCTTCAAAGCCGTCAATGTCCGGCAGGCCCAAGTCCAGCGTGACCACGGCCGGGCGGTAGCTGCGCACGGCCTCCACCCCGGCCGCGCCGGTGCCTGCGGTGTGCACCTCAAAGCCCGATTGGGCGAGGACCACCTTGATCAGTTCACGAATGTCCTGGTCGTCCTCAATGATGACAGCAACCCGCGACCCATCCACAACTACCCCCGAAGGTACATAAGAGACCTGCTGCCCCAAACAGCAGCAATGGGCGTCCACCAATGCACGCCTCTGAACAGTATGACATCATCATTGTCGGGGCGCAGGAGGGTTGTCCGCAAAACCATCCGGCGCCAATGACACGCCGCGTGACTTCCAGCTGCTGGGGGCAACGCTTTCGCAGAGGGACGTCCCTTGACAGAATCCAGAACCACCAGGCTGATCCGCCGTTATTTCCACGAGCGCTCCCTGCGCGTCAAGGTGCTCCTCACGCAGGCACCCCTGAGCCTGACGGTGATGTTGCTGGTAATCCACGCCGTGCTCATCTACCCGGAGGTCTTTGGGAAGCCCATCTTCACCGCCGGCCTGTGGATGCACGCCGCCATTCTTGCCCTGTGTCTCCTGGTTCCCTGGGACCGGCTCCCCCACCCCAGCTTCCTGGCCATTCCCTACCTGGATTTTGTGGCCATCGGATTCACCCGCCAGGGCAGCCTGGAATATGCCACCTCGGCCGGACTGCTGATCCTCTTCCCCGTGTTTTGGCTCGCGGCGTCCGGCCTGGCGCGCAAGACGGCCGTGGTCAGCAGTGCGGTGGCCACCCTTTTGCTGGTCTGGACCCCGGTGTTTCTGGCCACCACCCCGGTGGCGGCGCGGGATCTGGGCAAGCCGCTGCTCTTCCCGTTCATGATGGCCGGCTTCGCCGTGGCCGTCGTGACCATGACCAGCAGCATGGACAGCCAGCGCCTGCAGGTGGTGGCCAAGGACGCCCAGCTGCGTGCCTCCCTGAAGGCCAGCCGCCAGCGCGAACAGCTCCTCTCCACCGTCCTGGACACGGTGGCCGTGGGCCTGGTGGTGGTGGACGGCGGGGGCCATGACCAGCTGATGAATTCCATGCAGCGGGCCAACCACGCCTTGGCCGTGCCGGAGGGCGTCGTGAACCCTGCCGAGAAGGACCTGCTGGTCTTTGCCGGGGACAAGACCACCCCGCTGGAGGCCGAGGCCCGCCCCGTCCGCCGCGCCGTCAAGGGCGAGTCCTTCACCAACTACCCCATCTGGATCGGCTCCGGGGACCGGGCCCGGGCCTTTTCCACCACCGCCCGGACCATCCGCAATGAGGACGGCGATTACGACGGCGCCGTCATCGCCTTCCAGGACATCACCGACATGACGGCCGCCATGGCCGCGAAGGACGACTTCGTTGCGAACGTCTCCCACGAATTCCGCACCCCGCTGACCTCGATCCAGGGATACCTGGCCCTTGCCCTTGATGAACCGGAGCTGTTGCCCGGCGACGTGGCGAAGTACCTGACGGTGGCCGAACGCAACGCCGACCGGCTCAGCGGGCTGGTCGCGGACCTGCTCACCACCGACGCGATGGAGGTGGAGAAGTCCCTGGCCGACGTCGCCGGCCTGGTTGCGGACAGCCTGGCCTCGGCGCGCCCGGCCGCGGCCATCAACGGCGTGGAGCTCACGGCCCAGGCACCGGCCAGCCTGGCCGCCTGGGTTGACCCCGTCCGGATCGGCCAGGTGCTGGACAACCTGGTCTCCAACGCCGTGAAGTACTCGCCCGACGGCGGGACGGTCACCGTGCGCCTGTGGGCCAGCGGCCGTGACCTGCTGTGCGAGGTCCAGGACACCGGGCTGGGCATGAGCAGCGCCGAGCAGGCGGAGGCCTTCACCAAGTTCTTCCGGGCCGATTCCGCCCTGCAGCGCTCCATCCCCGGGCTGGGCCTGGGGCTGATGATCACCAGGTCAATCGTCACCCGGCACGGCGGCACCATTTCGGTGTGCAGCGAACGCAACGTGGGCACCACCATGCGCCTGGTCCTGCCGGACTGTGTGGAGGCGCCGGGCGCGTCCTAGCCCATGGACGCGCTGCCGGAGTAGTACTTGATGGTCCTGTATACGGGGTCGCCGGCGGTGGTCCCGTTCATCGGCTGGATCCGGAAGCTGTAGTCGCAGTAATACGGCGCGGTTGCGTCCGCCGGGTTGACCAGGTTTCCGGAGGCATCCGTGGCGGCCTGCGGGAACGTCAGCGTGGCGGAGAGGTTGCCGGTGGTGAACTCGGTGCCGTAGCCGGAGGTCGTGGACTTCACGGTAACCACATAGCTGGTGGCCCCCGTTGAGGCAGTCCAGTTGATGGCCATGGTGGACGTCGTGGCGCCGCGCACCACGGGCTGCGCCGTCGGGCTGACGGTCCCCAGCGGCGGTGCCGCGGCGGGTGTGACCTGGTCGCACTGGCCGGACGTGTTCGAGGAAAACGTGAACGACTTGTAGACGGGGTCACCGGCCGTGGCGCCGTCGAAGGGCTCAATCCGCAGCAGGTAGGACGTGCCGTTGGAGACCGCGGCTTCGCGGAAGGTAAACACCGCGGTGGTGCCGGTGACGGATTCGGTGGCAACCGGCGTCGCAGGCGGCCCGGTCAGGGACAGGGTGGTCGCGTAGGACGTTGCATTCGTCACGGCCGGCCACGTGAAGGTGAAGGCCACACTCCCCTGTTGCTTGGCGGACGTACAGCTGAAACCGCCCACAAAGGCCCCCGGCCGCACGGCGAGCGTCGGGGAGGCCACCACCCCGCCCACGGGCGGCGGCGCGGTGATGGCGGGCGCGCCGGCCGTGATGGCGATGGTTGCCGTGCTGCTTTGCTGCCAGTTGGCCACGGCGGCAAAGGTCCCGCCGCCAATGAAGACCGTCACGAGGAACGCCACCACGGAGGCCTTGAAGCCCGGCAGCGCGCGGAGCCGCGACCATGCACCTGCGGCATGGCCCGCCTCCGGCCGGGGCTGGCGGCTTCTCATGGATTCCTCCGCCTTCTTTTGGCCAGGGCAGCGGCACAGAACAGGCCGCCGGCAAGCAGCAGCAGCTGCCCGGGGCGCTGGTCGTTGCCCACCACATTACTGTGCGGCGCCGGGTCCGGTGCGGGATCCTCCTGATGCCCGACGCCGGACGGCGCACCGGCCGCTTCGGGCGCGGCCGGTGCGGTGCCCGCCTCCACGGCAGTGCCGCTGGTGCCGGCCAGCTGGGGCAGGGTGGTCCGGGCGGCCGGGGCGGCCGTCCCGTCCGGCGCGTGGCACGCCTGGATGGTGGCGCCGGCACCGGCTTCCTGCATGAGGAAGAGCAGCCCAAACGCGGCGTTTTCGCGGCGGGTGGCGTTGGTGGCGGAGGCGTCCAGGCCAAGGGCCAGTTCCAGGCGCGCGGTCTGGCCGGGGGCCAGCGCCAGGCCGTGGAATACGCTGCGGCAGCCTCCGGGGGCGGCCAGGGGCACGGTGGCCGCGGGCCCGCCGTGCGATCCGGCGGCGAGTTCAAGGGATTGCGTCAGGACGGCATTTCCCCGGGCCGAGGTCACGGCCAGGGAGATCTCCGCCGGTGCGGTACCTGAGTTGCGTACCCAGACGGTGCCGCGGCGGAAATCGCCGGGCACCATGCCGGAGAGATTGGGGAAGACCACAGGCTCCCGGTTGCTGCTGAAGTGGGTGCCATCGCTGCTCAGTTCCATGGCCGGGCCGCCGTCGGCGCTGGCGGGACCTGCCGCCAGGCCGGATGCGGCGGCTGCCAGGAGGCCGCCGGCCACCACGGCCGCTGCGCGGACCCGGCGGGGCCTCCGGCGGGCTGCGGACCGGGCGGGGTTCATGCGCCCTGTCCGGATTCCTTCTTGGTGCGTTTCTTCCCCCAGGCGCCCTGGACCATGCTGAAGGCGCCGAAGCCGATGAGCCCCACGGCTGCAATGGGCAGGATGGCCCCGCGGTTGGTCTGGCCCAGCGAGTTGGCCACAAAGCCCACGTAGGGCACGGCGTACAGCAGCTTGCCGCGGACCTGCTGGGCGTGGACGGGGCCGGCGTCGGCCAGGGAGTTGTTGTCCCCCTTGGTGGTGAACACGCGTTCGCCGGACTGGGTGGTGCCCACGGAAATGATCCGGTGGCTGATCACGGCCGGCTTTCCGGAGGCGATCTGGTAGGTGATGATGTCGCCCACGCGGAGGTCGGCGAACGGCGTGGGCTTGACCACCATGAACGTGCCCGGCGCGTATTTCGGTGCCATCGAGTTGGTCAGGACCGTGTACGTCTGGGAGCCGGTGGCCAGCGGTGCCACCACCAGGACCAGGGCCGCCAGCGCGGCCACCAGGAACAGCAGGTACGCCACGGCGCGCCCGGCCAGGCGCAGCCAGCGCCGTGCGGGCGTGCCCGTGCTTGCCGGCGTTGCGGGCTGGGCCACCGGAGTGGCTGTGTGGGTGGCGGTCATGGCGATCCTTCTCTGGTGTTGGTCTATTGCTGGGCGACGGTGAGGGGAATGGAGATCCCGGCGGTGCTTCCAGCCAGGTTGGCGGGCATGGCCGCGTTGAGGCTGACCTGGAAGCAGAACACCCCGGTGCTCCCCTTGGCGATGGCCATGGAGGGCAGGTCGGTGGGCAGTGCCAAGGTGTACAGGGAGGCGCTGGCGCATTGGGCCAGGGACCCTGCAGCCACGGCCTTGACGGTCAGGTAGCCTGCCAGGCCGCTGCCGGTGTCCGTCTTGACGGGCGTGGAGCCAACGGCGGCGCGGATGGTGAAGGCTCCGCCGGCGTTCGTGACGTTTCCCACCTGGACGCCGGCGTAGGTGGCCTGTCCGGGAACCAGGGCTCCGGCCGGCGTGGTGGTGAGTGCAATGGCGGCGGCGGTGCCGTTGGGAAGTGTCATGTCCGTGGTGTTGCTGGTCTGCGTGTCAGTCAATGTGACCCTGAAGTCCGCTGCCTGGATGGTGCCGGCGCTGGCGCTGGCGGCCGAGTTCCAGAGTGCGTAGCTGCCCGGGACGGCCATGAGTCCCAGGAGGACTGCGGCCAGGACCAGGCCGGCCGCCTTCAGCATGGGCGTACTTCGCATGGCTTCTCCGAACAGGGTGGTGGTGTACCGGCAGTCCGCCGGCACACCACCGGGGTCATCAACGGATGGGTTGGCCGCAGCCCCTTCAGGGGAACGGCCGCCCCGGCTACGAGTTGTTCGCGGAGGCGGGCGCCTGCTGGACCAGCGCGTAACCGATGCCGCCCAGGTTGTACGTGGCGTTGGTGGCGGTGCGCCCCGTGGTGGAGGTGTTGAAGGTGAAGGTGGTGGACGCCTTGACCACTCCGGAATCGGCCGGGGTGAGGATGGTATCCGGAAGAATCTGGGTGCCCTTGGTCAGCGTGGTGGGGCTGAGGGTTGCGGCGCCGCCGAAGGCAGTGGCGCCGGTGCCGTCCTGGCCGGCACCGGTGACCGCCAGCTTGGCCTGCATGAGGTCGCCGGTGAGCGTGACGGTGACGTCCTGCGTGTACGTCAGTACATCGCCCGGAACCACGTGGTAGGCGGTGATGTCCGGGATGACGGTGCCGGCGGCGTTGGTCCACTTGCCGTTGGTGGCCGCCAGGTTCAGGTCACCGGAAACCACGGAGCCCATGTTGGCCTGCTGTGCCTGGTTCCATGTGGCCAGCGTGCCGCCGCCGCCTACCAAAAGGATGACGCCTACGCCGGTTGCGATTGCGCCTTTGACCATCTTGTTCATTGTGAGACCCCTTGTTCAAGTGTTCCCGGCGGGTTTTCCTGCCGATGGGTACAACCATCCGGCAGGCACCTCAAGAAAATGCCGCCAATTTAGGGAAGATCAGCGGAAGGTCCGCCAAAGGTTTACCCAAGCTCCCAAGACCTCCAGGCAAGCTCAATATTTGGGCAGGATCTGCTCAATTCGCCGAAAATACATGGGTTTGGCGGGCCCGGGAACTAGGCTGGAAACACTGAAAGTTGGCACCAAAGGGAAGGGAAGGCACGCAATGTCACGTCCATGTCCACCCTTGGTGAGCCTGGCCCAGTTGCACGAGCTGGAGGATTCCCTGGGCGGGGAAACCGCCTTGTGCAAGGGATTCGTCAACAACTATGTGGCCATGTGGTCCGGGCGGTTCCAGCGGCTGGCCTCCGCCGTGACGGCAGAAGACCTGGAAGACGCCATGGATGCGGCACTGAGCCTTTGCACCTCCAGCCACATGGTGGGCGCCCAGCGCTTGGAACAGTGCACCCAGGACTTGATCAAGAACCTGCGCAGCGGCTGCCTGGGCGGCGCCACGGCCGCCCTGCCCTCCTTGGGGCGGTGCGGGCAGCGAACGGTGGATGCACTGCTGGAACGGTATGTCCGGCGCGCCTAGGGCACCCGTCAATCGGTCCGCAAAGACCAAGGAAACATGGACCAAGTAACGGCGGCGGAGAAGCAAGTGCCGGCCCGCAAAAAAGCCAGTGGTCACCACTCTGTCCGCCCCGGTCGCGCCAGCCTACCGTGGAAGGTAGGGCAAATTCGCCAAACGCAGAGGGAAGGCATCCACATGAGCGGCAGACACAAGGGCATCGCCGTCGGCGCCCGCCCGGCGTCCCGGAAGTACCTGATGACGGGCCTCGTGGCCGCTGTTGCCGTTGCCGTCGCCTGGACACTCCTGGCGGTGCTTCACTAATGCACCTCCGCGGGGCTGCGGCGGGGACGCCGGCGCCTGGATCCGTGCGAATGGACATGCCGCTATCGCGGGAATCACATCCAGGTGTAGGTACAACAAAGTGGGATTGGGGCGGTCCATGGGTACAGTGTCAAGAATGAACACCAATGCATTCCGGGGCGCAGCTGCGCCCGGATACAGCCCAGTGGACAAATTCGTAGCGGTTATTCCGGCCGGGGGTGTCGGGACCAGGCTGTGGCCTTTGTCGCGGGCGGCGGCGCCGAAGTTTTTGCATGACTTGACGGGGAGT
>NZ_JAAMFN010000033.1 GCF_013376095.1 Arthrobacter sp. SDTb3-6
TGCCCACGCCCAACTGGTCAAGCGCGCCGTCGACGGCCTCAAGGCCCAAGGCGACATGGACGTCCTCTAGCAGCAGGAGCGCTCCGCGTAGATTACCGGCGCGTAACGCGGCGACCGGCAATGACGCCCCGGCACCGTGACATGGCTAAAGTTTGTTCTGTGCGCAACTATTCGCTGGAAACAGTCCCCACGGAATTGGTCGGTCCCTGGCTGGAGCCCCTCATCGACGAGGTCATCGACTTCCGCCGCGACCTGCACGCCCACCCGGAACTGTCCTTCCAGGAGCACCGGACCACGGCCGCCATCTACGACCGGCTGACCGCCGCGGGCCTCTCGCCCCGCCGCCTCGAGGGCACCGGGGTGATCGTGGACGTGGGCGAAGGACCCATTGCGACGGCGCTGCGCGGGGACATTGACGCCCTGCCGATCATTGAGGAGACCGGGCTTCCCTACGCGTCCCGCAACCACGGGGTCACCCACGGCTGCGGGCACGACATCCACACCGCCGCCATGCTCGGCATCGCCCTGGTGCTCTCCCGCATGCACAACGAAAAGCCGCTGGGCGGGACCGTGCGCATCATCTTCCAGCCCGCCGAGGAAACGCTGCCCGGAGGGGCGCTGGCCTGCATCGACCAGGGCGCGCTCGAGGGCGTCCCGCGCATCATGGCGCTGCACTGCGACCCCCGCATCGAGGTGGGCAGGATCGGCACCCGGATCGGCCCGATCACCAGCGCCTCGGACACCATCAAGATTGAACTGACCGGCCGCGGCGGCCACAGCTCGCGCCCGCACCTGACCGAGGACCTCGTCTTCGCACTGGCCCAGATCGCCATCAACGTACCCGCCGTGCTGTCCCGCCGGGTGGACGTGCGCAGCGGCGTGTCCATGGTGTGGGGGCAGATCAACGCCGGCTCGGCGCCGAACGCGATCCCCGGCCACGGCGTCATGAGCGGGACCATGCGCTGCCTGGACCGCGAGGCCTGGCATGCGGCCGGCGAACTGCTCGACGACGTGGTGCAGCAGGTGGCCGCACCGTACGGCGTCGAGGTGCACCTGGAGCACACCCGGGGTGTCCCGCCCGTGGTCAACTCCGAACATGAGACGGCCCTGATTGAGGCTGCCGCGCGTGCCGAACTCGGTGAGGATTCCGTGGTCCTGGCCCCGCAGTCCATGGGCGGGGAGGACTTTGCCTGGTTCCTGCAGGGCGTCCCCGGCTCGTTGATGCGCCTGGGCACCCATGTGCCGGGCGGGGAGGAATACGACCTGCACCGCGGCGACTACATCGTGGACGAGCGCGCGCTGGGCATTGGCATCCGCGTGCTGACGGCTGCCGCCCTGCGGGCCCTCCGCCCCGCGGCCTGAGCCTTCGCCGGTCCAGCCTCCCGACGGAACCAGCCACTTTCGGATCCGGCCGGCCGCGACCGTCAAATTTAAGTTGTGCACAATTAAGTTGTGTACATCCAAATTAAGACGTAGTCTGGTGCCATGCCCGAACGCAGCATCCTTAAACGCCAAGTCTGCTTCTCCCTGTATGCGGCCTCCCGCGCCGCCACCGCCGTCTACCGGCCACTGCTCCAGGACCTGGGCCTGACCTACCCCCAGTACCTGGTCATGCTGCTGCTCTGGGAGCACGACGGCGTTTCCGTCCGGGAGCTGGGGGAGGAGCTGGAGCTGGATTCCGGCACCTTGTCCCCGCTCCTCAAGCGCCTGGAAGCAGCCGGCATGCTGGAGCGCCGGCGGACGCCCGACGACGAACGCCGGGTCGCGGTCCACCTCACCCCGCACGGGGCGGGGCTGCGCGAAAAGGCACTGGCCGTGCCCTCCCACATAGCCGCGGCGGCCGGCCTGACGCCCGACGGGCTGGAACAGCTGAACGCCACGCTCGCCAAGGTCACCGCTGCGCTGCACGCCCACGCCAAGGATCCCGCGCCGTAGCACGCAAGGCAGCCCACAATAGACAACACCCCATCGCCACCCAACCGAAGGAATCCTTCCATGAACGCTTTGTACACCGCACGCGCCCTCGCCACCGGGGACGGCCGCGACGGCCAGGCCCGCACGGACGACGGCAGGCTCGTCGTCGACCTCGCCTCACCTCCTGAAATGGGCGGTTCCGGCCCGGGCACCAACCCGGAACAGCTTTTCGCCGCCGGTTACGCGGCCTGTTTCCATTCGGCCCTGCGCCTCGTGGCCCGCCGGGACAAGGTGGACGCCGCCGGTTCGACCGTCCAGGCCGAGGTGGACCTGGGCACCATTGCCAACGGGGCGTTCGGCATCGCCGTGCGGCTGGAAGTCTCGCTGCCGCACGTCGGGGCCGAGGCGGCCCGGGCGCTGGTCGAAAAGGCCCACCAGGTGTGCCCGTATTCAAATGCGACCCGCGGCAACGTGGATATCCGGCTCACCCTCGCCACGGAAGGGGCCGCAGCATGAGTGCCCTGGTGTCCCGCGAAATCCAGCTTGCCTCCCGGCCGCACGGCTGGCCCGTCCCGGAGAACTTCAGGCTCGCGGAACGGCCCGTGCCCGAGCTTGAAGACGGCGAAGTCCTGGTCCGCAACCTGGCCATGAGCGTGGACCCCTACATGCGCGGGCGGATGAACGACGCCAAGTCCTACAGCGCCCCCTTTGCCCTGGATGCCGCGCTCGACGGCGGCGCCGTGGGTGAGGTGGTGGCGTCCAGGAGCGACGTGCGCAAGGAGGGGGACGTCGTCGTCCATGGACTGGGGTGGCGCGACTACGCGGTGCTCCCGGGCCAGGGCACGAGGAAGGTGGACCCCTCGCTGGCCCGGCCCTCGGCATTCCTGGGGGCGCTGGGCATGACCGGCCTGACAGCCTACGCCGGGCTGACGCGGGTGGCCGCCTTCAAGCCGGGCGAGACGGTCTTTGTTTCCGGGGCCGCGGGGGCCGTGGGATCGCTGGTGGGCCAGGCCGCCAAGGCGCTTGGCGCCGCGCGGGTCATCGGCAGTGCCGGCTCGGCGGAAAAGGTGGCACACCTTCTGGACCTCGGCTTTGACGCGGCCTTCAACTACCACGACGGCCCGGCCCGGGAGCTGCTCCGCGGGGCGCTGGGGTACAGCGGCGGCGTCGACGTCTACTTTGACAACGTGGGCGGCGAGCAGCTGGAGGCGGCCATCTCCGTGATGAACCCGTTCGGGCGGATTGCCCTGTGCGGTGCCATCTCCGCCTACAACACCACCGACGCCACCCCCGCGCCGCGGAACCTGGCCTCGGCGATCGGCAAGCAGCTCACGCTGCGCGGCTTCCTGGTGGGTGCACACCAGGACCTGGCCGGTGAATTCGTGGACAAAATGGCCGGCTGGCTCGCGGCGGGGACCGTCCGCTTTGACGAAACCGTGGTGGAGGGACTGGAAAATGCCCCGCAGGCCTTCATTGACCTGATGCGCGGGGCCAACACGGGAAAGATGGTGGTCACCCTGCCATAGGGTCCGCCCCGCCCCGTCGCCCGCAGGCGCAGATGTTGGTAACGGTTCCCCAACGATGCCGGGCTCCCCCGGGAAACCAGCTACCGGTCAGTAATGACTACCATTACTGTGGTGTCTAACACTGCGCAGGCGGCCGGGGGGTTGGCCATGCGCAATCGTCACCTTATGGAGGAACCTTGAAAAACACTTTTAAGCGCGGGACCACTGTGGGCACTGTGGCCCTGGGGGCAATGGCGCTCCTGCTCACCGGCTGCGGCCAGGCGCCGGCACCCGCCGGCGGCGGAAGCACCGGCGGAAACGCCGCCGCCGCGAACTACCTTGGCTGCATCGTCTCGGACTCCGGCGGCTTCGACGACCAGTCCTTCAACCAGTCCTCCTATGAGGGCCTGAAGAAGACCGTGGCGGATCTTGGCATCAAGATGAAGGAGGCACAGTCCACCACCAAGGCCGACTTTGAGCCCAACCTGAACCAGATGGCCAACGCCGGCTGCAACCTCACGTTCACGGTCGGCTTCCTGCTGGCCGACGCCACCAAGAAGGTGGCCACGGCGGATCCCAAGCTGCACTTCGCCATCATCGATGACAACTCCATCAAGCTGCCCAACGTCAAGCCCGTGGTGTACGACACCGCCCAGGCCGCGTTCCTGGCCGGCTACACGGCGGCCTCCGTATCCAAGACCGGCAAGGTGGGCACCTTTGGCGGCATCAACATCCCCACGGTCACCATCTTCATGGACGGCTTTGCCGAGGGCGTTGCCTACTACAACAAGCAGCAGTCCAAGAACGTCCAGGTGCTGGGCTGGAACGTGGCCAGCCAGCAGGGCCTGTTCGCCAACACCTTTGACATCATCCAGGAAGGCACCAAGGCCACCAACAACCTCATCGGTGAGGGCGCCGACGTCGTCATGCCGGTGGCCGGCCCGCTCGGCAAGGGCGCCGGGGACGCCATCCTGGCCGCCAACAAGGGCGGCAAGGACGTCAAGCTGGTCTGGGTCGACTCGGACGGCTACCTGACGGCCCCCACCTACAAGTCCATCCTGCTGACCTCGGTCATCAAGACCATGGGCGACGCCGTGGAGACCATCGTCAAGGACGACCTCGCCGGCAAGTACAGCGCCACCCCGTACGTGGGCACCCTGGACAACGGCGGTGTGGCCCTGGCCCCGTTCCACGACCTGGACTCGGCCGTCAGCGCCGACACCAAGAGCCAGCTCGCCACGATCAAGAAGGGCATCATCGACGGCTCCATCAAGGTGGAGTCGAAGTCCAGCCCGAAGTAGGAAAAACGAAACATCGTTGAACTGATGCGCCGTACCGACAGCACTCGCTGGAGGTGCGGCGCACAGTGGCGTTCAGCCGCAACGTTCCGCATAAACTTTTTTTCGTAGACGGGTTAAATCCTTGAAACTTGAACTCAAGGGCATCACCAAAAGTTTCGGTGCCCTCGTAGCCAACGACCACATTGACCTGGTGGTTGCCTCGGGTGAGATTCACAGCCTCCTTGGCGAAAACGGCGCCGGCAAATCCACCCTCATGAATGTCCTGTACGGCCTGTATGAACCCACGGCCGGCGAAATCCTCATTGACGACAAACCCGTGAAATTCTCCGGCCCGGCTGATGCCATGGCAGCCGGAATTGGCATGGTCCACCAGCACTTCATGCTGGTCCCGGTCTTCACGGTTGCCGAGAACGTGGCCCTGGGCGGGGAAAGCACCGGTTTTGCCGGCATCCTTGACCTGGAGGACACGCGCCGGAAGATCCGGGAAATTTCCGCCCGCTTCGGCTTCCACGTGGACCCCGACGCGCTCGTGGAGGAAATCCCCGTCGGCGTGCAGCAGCGCGTGGAAATCATCAAGGCGCTGGTGCGCAACGCCAAGATCCTGATCCTGGACGAGCCCTCCGCCGTGCTGACGCCCCAGGAAACCGATGAACTGATGGACATCATGGCCCAGTTGAAGGCCGGAGGGACATCCATCGTGTTCATTTCCCACAAGCTGCGCGAGGTGAAGGCCGTCTCGGACACCATCACCGTCATCCGCCGCGGCAAGGTGGTGGGCTCCGCCGATCCGGACGCCTCCACCACGGAGCTGGCCTCCATGATGGTGGGCCGCTCCGTCAGCCTCACCCTGGAGAAGGCCGACGCCCAGCCCGGCGAGGAGACCTTCAAGGTCACCGGGCTGACGGTGATGAACGACGCCGGCCAGCGCCTCGTGGACGACGTCACCTTCGCCGTGGCGGACGGGGAGATCCTCGCCGTCGCCGGTGTCCAGGGCAACGGCCAGACCGAACTGACCGAGGCCGTGCTGGGGCTCCACAAGCACGTCCAGGGATCCATCATGCTGGACGGGAAGGAACTGGTGGGCCGCAGCGTCCGCCAGGTCCTCGACGCCGGCGTCGGCTTTGTCCCCGAGGACCGGCAGGACGACGGCCTCGTGGGGGAGTTCTCCATCGCCGAAAACCTGGTCCTGGACCTCTACACCAAGGAACCGTACTCACGGTTTGGTGCCATGAACCGGGCCGTCATCGCCAAAAGTGCGCAGGAAAAGGTTGCCGAATTTGACGTCCGCGCCCAGTCCGCGCAGGACGCGGCGGACACCCTCTCGGGCGGAAACCAGCAGAAGGTGGTGCTGGCCCGCGAATTGGCCCGCCCGCTGAAGCTGTTCATCGCCTCCCAGCCCACCCGTGGCGTGGACGTGGGGTCCATCGAGTTCCTGCACAAGCGCATTGTGGCCGAGCGCGACGCCGGCACGCCCGTCATCATCGTCTCCACCGAGCTGGACGAGGTGCTCGAGCTCGGCGACAGGATCGCCGTGCTGTTCGCCGGCAGGCTCATGGGCATTGTGCCCGGAAAGTCCAGCCGTGAACTGCTGGGCCTGATGATGGCGGGGCTGACCGCCGAAGAGGCACAGGCGCAGCTGGACGCCCCCGTAGGGGATAGCACAGCCGGGGACGCCCCCGCAGGGGACAGCACCGCCGGAAACACCGAAGGAGGCGCTCATGAGTGAGACGCAGGCAGTCAAGGAACCCGTGCCCCCGGCGAAGGAAGGCCAGGGATCGCAGGTCATCCGGGAGATCATGGGCGGCAACGCCCTCATCTCCGTGCTCGCCGTCGTCGTGGCCCTGGTGATCGGCGGCATCCTGATCGCCGTCACCGATCCGCGCGTCGCCACCGCCTCGGGCTACTTTTTCGCCGATCCCGGCGCCACGTTTTCGGCCATCTGGTCCGCGGTGTCGGAGGCCTACGGCGCCCTGTGGCGCGGGGCCACCTACGATCCCACGGCCCGCACCTGGCAGGGCCAGCTGGGCATTTTTGAGACGCTGACCTTCGCCACCCCGCTGATACTCGCCGGCCTGGCAGTGACGCTGGCGTTCCGCACGGGCCTGTTCAACATTGGTGCGCAGGGCCAGATCATCCTCGGCGCCACCTTTGCCGGCGCCGTCGGCTTCGGCATGCACCTTCCGCCGGTCATCCACCTGTTGGTTGTGATCCTGGCCGGCGCCATTGGCGGCGCGATCTGGGGCGGCATCGCCGGATTCCTGAAGGCGAGGACCGGCGCCCACGAGGTGATCGTGACGATCATGCTCAACTACATTGCCATCTCCCTGGTCCTGTACCTGCTGAAAAACCAGCTCAAGGACCCCAACAGCACCAACCCGATCAGCCCGCAGATGGACGACAACGCGGTGTTGCCGCTGCTGCTGGGTCCCAACTTCCGGGTCCACGCGGGGCTGATCATCGCCGTCCTGGCCGTGATTGGCGTGTCCTGGCTGCTGAACCGTTCCACGCTCGGCTTTGAATACCGCGCCATCGGCGCCAATCCCAAGGCCGCACGCACCGCGGGCATGCTGGTCTCCCGCGGCTACATCACCGTCATGCTCATCTCCGGCGCCCTGGCGGGCCTGGCCGGCGTGGCCCAAATTGCCGGCACGGAGAAATCCCTCGACTCGGAAATTGCCGGCAGCATCGGCTTTGACGCCATCACCGTGGCGCTGCTGGGGCGCTCCAAGCCGTGGGGCACCTTCTTTGCCGCCCTGCTCTTTGGCGCGTTCAAGGCAGGCGGCACCTCCATGGCGGTCAACGCCGACGTTTCCATTGACATTGTTGCGGTGGTGCAGTCACTGATCGTGCTGTTCATCGCCGCCCCGCCCTTGATCCGGTCCATCTTCCGCATCAAGGCCGCCCGCCGTGAAGGAGCCAGCGCATGAGCGTCACAGCCAACATCACGCCGTCCAGGGCCGCGGACCGCGTCGCCGTCCGCAGCTGGAAGCTTCCCGTCCTGTTCGGCGTGCTGGCCCTGTTCGCCGTCATCGTCTTTGCCGTGCTGGGACCGGACGGGGACGCAACGTTCCGCATCTCCCAGGAGGGGGACGCGTGGCAGGTGCCGGACCTGGCCGTGCCCGCCAAGGTGTTCGGCGTCGTCGTTGCCGCCCTTTGCGTCCTGCTGGCCGTGCGCGCGTACCGGCAGATGAAAAACGAGGGCCGCATTGACAAGTGGGTGGCGATGACGTTCACCGCGGCGTTCGTCATCGGGCTGCTCGTGTGGATCATCGGCGGCACCAAGACGCAGAACATCACCCTGGTGGGCTTGTTCACCGGCGCCATGTTGATCACCACTCCGCTCGTTTTCGGCTCGCTGTCCGGCGTGCTGTGTGAGCGCTCCGGCGTGGTCAACATCGCCATTGAGGGCCAGCTGCTGGCCGGCGCCTTTACGGCGTCGCTGGTCTCCTCCATCACGCACAACGCCTATGCGGGCCTGTTCGCCGCCGCGGTGGCGGGCGTGCTGGTTTCCTTCCTGCTGGCCGCATTCAGCATCAAGTACGTGGTCAACCAGATCATTGTGGGCGTGGTGCTGAACGTGCTGGTGTCCGGGCTGACCGGCTTCCTGTTTGAAAAGATCATGAAGATCAAGGTCGACGGCGCCACCATCTACAACCAGCCGGCCCAGCTGCCGGAGGTGCCCATCCCGTTCCTGTCGCAGATCCCGGTCATCGGGCCCACCCTGTTCCGCCAGTCCATCATCGGCTACCTCATGCTGGTGCTGGTGGCCGCCGTCTGGTTCGGCCTGTTCCGCACCCGCTGGGGGCTGCGCATCCGGGCGGTCGGCGAGCACCCCAAGGCGGCCGACACGGTGGGCATCAACGTCAACCGGACCCGTTTCCTGAACGTGCTGGCCGGCGGTGCCGTGGCCGGCGTCGGCGGCGCCTACTTCACGCTCGTGGCGGTGAGCAGCTTCAGCAAGGACATGACCGGCGGGCTCGGGTTCATCGCCCTGGCGGCGTTGATCTTTGGCCGCTGGAACCCGATCGGCGCAGCGCTTGCGGCCCTGTTGTTTGGCGTTGCCGGCAACCTGCAGAGCATCCTCTCGCTGGCCGGCACGCCCATCGACGGACAGTTCCTGGCCATGCTGCCGTACGCGCTGACCATCCTGGCCGTCTCCGGATTCGTGGGCAAGTCCCGTGCGCCCGCGGCCGACGGCGAACCGTACATCAAGGGATAGGGGAGCAGATGGACACCATGGACAACGCCGCCCAGGGCGCCGGGGCCGGCTTCGCCGCTGCTGCGGACATCGGCCAGGCGGACTGGGACGCGCTGCACGCGGCGGCCTCCGCCGCCATGGGCCGGGCCTACGCGCCGTATTCGAAGTACCCCGTGGGCGCCGCAGCCCTGCTCGACGACGGGCGGGTGGTGTCCGGCTGCAACGTCGAAAATGCCAGCTACGGGCTGACGCTGTGCGCCGAATGCACCATGGTGGGCGCCCTGCAGATGGGCGGCGGCGGTCGCATCCGCGCCTTTTACTGCGTGGATGCGGCCGGTGCCGTGCTCATGCCCTGCGGGCGCTGCCGCCAGCTCCTGTACGAATTCCGGGCACCGGGCATGGTGCTGATGACCGGACACGGAATCCGCACCATGGAACAAATACTGCCGGACGCCTTTGGCCCGGAGAACCTGGAGGACCCATCATGAGCGCGCACGCCTACAACGGCCCGGCCTTTGACGCCGTGGACATCATCCGCACCAAACGGGACCGCGGCACGCTGGGCGCGGACCAGATCGCCTGGACCATCGACGCCTACACGCGCGGAACCATCGCCGACGAACAAATGGCGGCCCTGAACATGGCCATCCTGCTCAACGGCATGGACCGGGCGGAAATCTCGCAATGGACCACCGCCATGATCAACTCGGGGGAGCGGATGGACTTCGCGGCCCTGCGCACGCCGGCCGGGACCCCCATGGCCACAACCGACAAGCACTCCACGGGCGGCGTGGGGGACAAGATCACGCTGCCACTGGCCCCGCTCGTGGCCGTGTTCGGCGTGGCCGTCCCGCAGCTGTCCGGGCGGGGGCTGGGCCACACCGGCGGGACGCTGGACAAGCTCGAGGCCATTCCCGGCTGGCGTGCGGACCTCAGCAACGCGGAGATGATGCGCCAGCTTTCCGAGGTGGGCGCCGTGATCTGCGCCGCGGGTGCCGGCCTGGCCCCGGCGGACAAGAAGCTCTACGCCTTGCGCGACGTCACAGGCACGGTTGAGGCCATCCCGCTGATCGCCTCCTCGATCATGAGCAAGAAGATCGCCGAAGGCACCGGGGCCCTGGTCCTGGACGTCAAGGTGGGCTCCGGGGCGTTCATGAAGGACGAATCCATGGCCCGTGAACTGGCGGAAACCATGGTGGCCCTGGGCAGGGACGCCGGCGTCAACACGGTGGCGCTGCTGACGGACATGTCCACGCCGCTGGGCCTGACCGCCGGAAACGCCATCGAGGTGGAGGAGTCGGTGGAGGTGCTGGCCGGCGGGGGGCCGGAGGACGTCGTCGAACTGACCGTGAGGCTGGCAGAGGAGATGCTCCGGGCCGCCGGCGTGCATGATGCCGACCCGGCCGCCGCCCTGCGGGACGGCCGGGCCATGGACGTGTGGCGGCGGATGATTGCGGCCCAGGGCGGCGACCCGGACGCGGCGCTGCCGGTGGCCCGCGAGTCGGAGACCGTCTACGCCCCGGCCGACGGCGTGCTGGTGGGCTTGGATGCGATGGCCGTGGGCGTGGCCGCCTGGCGCCTCGGTGCGGGCCGGGCCCGCAAGGAGGATGTGGTGCAGGCGGGCGCGGGTGTGCGCATGCACGCCAAGCCCGGTGCCCTGGTCCGCGCCGGCGAACCGCTCATGACGCTGCTGACGGACACGCCGGAGAAGTTCGGCCGGGCCAGGGAGGCCCTGGAAGGTGCCGTGTTGATCGCCCCGGAAGGTTCCCGCCCGGCCAGGAAGCTCATCCTCGACCGCATCGCCTAATACGGACGCTCGGTTGCAACCGGGGGTGTTTTTCCCGACCCTCCCGCGCAACCGGGGCGCATATGGCAAACCCTCCCGCGCGAGCGGCAAAAGCGTTGCAAAATAGTGCCCCGGTTGCAACCGGGGGACGGTGGAATGTGCCCCGGTTGCAACCGGGGGTTGGTGGTCATATGGCGGTGTGGGAAGACGGACCAAATGTCGGCCGCTGGGTGGATGCCTGCACACAGGTAGACGTGGGAAACTAAGGAATAACACCCCGCCAGAGGAGAGGAACCATCCCCGGTGGACTTTTTGCACATCGTCAGCCAGATCAACTACGTCCTTGCGCATTCTTCCGCGCAGTGGTGGGTCATTCCCGTGGTTGGCCTGTTCTGCCTGATCGACGGGTTTTTCCTCTTCCTGCCCAGCGAAACCGCCATCGTGGCCTTGGCCTCCATCTCGCTGCGCACCGGCCACCCGAACATTTGGCTGCTCATGGCCGGCGCCGCCCTTGGTGCCATCATTGGCGACAACATCGCCTACTTCATGGGGAACAAGCTCGGCACCACCCGTTTCAAATGGATGCGCAAGCCCCGGGGCGCCAAGGCATTCGCCTGGGCGGGACGCGAACTCGACAAGCGCGGGGCCATCCTCATTTTCACGGCCCGCTACATCCCCGTGGGCCGCATAGCGGTCAACTTCACGGCAGGTGCCACGCGGTTTCCGTGGCGGCGGTTCGTGCTGCTGGACGGCATCGCGGTGCTGACGTGGGTCGTGTACTCGGCCTCGGTGGGACGGGTCGCCGGTCGCTGGGTGCACCACAATCCGCTCCTGGGCGTGGGCATCGCCATTGCCTTCGCGATCGTCATCGGCTTTATCGTGGACCACGCCATGAAAATCCTGCACCACCAGCTGGAGAAGCGCGGACGGCTGGCCCCGCGCCCCGAACCCGGCGCCCATGCAGCCCAGCTCGCCGCCCAGGCCCTCGCCGCGGCCGCGGCCCACGCGGCCGGCGCCGAAGCTGCCGGGCCACAGCCCGGCAGCCACGGTGCCGCCGGCGGCCACGGCGCCGCCGGCATCCATGGCACCCCGGGAACCCCCGCGTCAGCCGGCTCCCAAGCCGGGGCCCAAGCCGGGGCCGGACCGGCCGGCGTCGTACCCGGGCCGCCGGCAGGCCCGCAGGATACGCCCTTAGCGCACCGGACCGGCCAAAACTAGCGCGCACCGGCGCCGCATCCCTAAAGTAGGGCTTGTGACTAATCCAACAGAGCACCAGCACCCCGAATCCCAGCCCGCAGTGGGCATCAAGACCCTGCCCAAGGTCTCCCTGCACGACCACCTCGACGGCGGCCTGCGCCCGGCCACGATCATCGAGCTGGCGGCCGAAGTGGGCCACGAGCTGCCAGCCACCGACCCGGAGGGGCTGCGCCAGTGGTTCCTGGATTCGGCCGATTCCGGCTCCCTGGTGCGCTACCTGGAGACCTTTGACCACACGATTGCCGTGATGCAGACCCATGACGCCCTGGTGCGCGTGGCCCGCGAGTTCGTCGAGGACCTGGCGGACGACGGCGTGGTGTACGGCGAGGTGCGCTGGGCACCCGAGCAGCACCTCACCAAGGGGCTGTCGCTCGACGAGGCGGTCGAGGCCGTGCAGGAAGGCCTGGAGGAAGGCATGGACGCCGTGGACGAGGCCGGCGGCTACATCGAGGTGGGCCAGCTCGTCACCGCCATGCGCCATGCCGACCGCGGCTCCGAGATCGCACAGCTGGCCGTGCGCCACCGCGACAACGGCGTGGTGGGCTTCGACATTGCCGGCGCCGAGGACGGCTTCCTGCCCTCCCGCTTCACCGAGGCCTTCACCTACCTGGCCGAAAACAACTTCCCGGCCACCGTCCACGCCGGCGAGGCCGCCGGGCTGGACAGCATCCAGGACGCGCTGGTCCACGGCCGCGCCCTGCGCCTGGGCCACGGCGTGCGCATCGCCGAGGACATCCACCTGGACGTCCAGGAGGAGGACGGGCACGACGTCGGCACCGTCACCCTGGGCGACCTGGCCCAGTGGGTGCGCGACCGCCAGATCCCGCTGGAGCTGTGCCCGTCCTCGAACCTGCAGACCGGCGCCGTGGCCGCCTTCGGCACCACGATCTCCGAGCACCCCATCGACCTGCTCCACCAGCTCGGCTTCAACGTCACGGTCAACACCGACAACCGGCTCATGAGCGGGGTGACCCTGACCGGGGAGTTCGAGCTGCTGGCCGAAACCTTCGGCTACGACCTGGAGACTATCCTGGAGCTGACCCTCAACGCCGTCCACGCCGCGTTCCTGCCGATCGAGGCACGCGAACAGCTGGCCGACTACATCATCGAGTGCTACGACGACGTCCTGGACGGTGATGACGAGGACTGACCCGCAGTCCCGCCCGGCGGGTGCGGGCGTGGCAGGCGGTGCCGGTGCCGCGCTGGACCGGCTCGCCTCGGTGGTGGCCGACCTGCGGGAGCACTGCCTGTGGACGGCGGCGCTGACCCACCGTTCGCTCATCGCCTACCTGGTGGAGGAGTCCTACGAGCTGGCCGACGTTGTGGAGGCGCCCGGCGAGCTGGATGTTGGGGCGCTCAGGGGCGAACTCGGGGACATCCTCTACCAGGTGGTGCTGCACGCCCTGCTGCAGTCCGAGGCCGGCGGCTTCACGCTGGCGGACGTGGCGGACCAGCTGGCCGAAAAACTCATCCGGCGCAACAGCCACGTGTTCCGCCCCGACGGCACGCTCCAGCCCTCCTTTCCGGACTCGATTGCGGCCATTGAACGGAACTACACCGCCGAGAAGGCCCGGGAACGCACCGGTCCGTCGTCGGTGTTTGATTCATTGCCGGCCGCCATGCCCGCCCTGGCGCTCGCCGCAAAAACCCTGGAACGCGCCGGTGCCGGCCCGGCCACGGCCGGCCCCTCCGCCCAACCAGCCACGCCCCGAACGGAAGAAGAGCTCGGCGAGGCGCTGTTCGACGTCGTCCGGGCCGCCCGGGCGCAGGGCCTGGACGCCGAACGCGCGCTGCGGACGGCGGTCCGCCGCTTCCAGGAACAGCACACCCCGGGGGAGTGAAAGCACGCAGGATGCCGGTACGGGCCTTTGATGCTGGATTTGCGGGATCAAAGGCCCACGCCGGCATCCGGTTTGCGCCGCGGGGAGCCTGCGGTTATTCGGCCAGCAGCTTGTAGATGGTGCGGCGGGCGGCGTCGAGGGCCTCCGTGGCGGCCCGCAATTGTTCCTCCGTGCCGCTGTGGCCAACCTGGTGGACCGCCCCCATCAGCTTGCCGATGCTTTGGCGCAGCTCGCTGCCGGCCCCGGCCTCCTCGCTGACGTCGGCCCAGACGGCGGCCATCTCCTCCGGGTGCTCGGCCACGTAGCTGCGGCCCGCCCCGGTCAATTCAAATTCGGTCCGCTTGCCCTTGCCCGTCGACTCGATCAGCCCCTCGGCCTGCAGGGCGGCCAGCGCCGGGTAGATCGAGCCGGGGCTGGGGCGCCACGCGCCGTCGGTGTGGGTGGCGATGGCGCCGATCATGCCGTAGCCGTTGTAGCTGTGCTGGCTGAGCAGGGACAGGATGGCGCTGCGGACGTTGCCCTTGCGGACCCGCCCGCCCCGGCCAAATCCGCCCCGGAAGCCGGGGCCGAAGCCGCCACCGAAGCCCGGGCCAAAGCCGGGGCCGAAGCCCGGTCCGAAACCCCTGCCCGGCCCCGGGCCGAAGCCGGGGCCCCTACCTGGGCCGAACCCGGGGCGGCCGCCGAATTCCTCGTCGTCGTCCGAGGGGGTGCCGCGCCCGCCCCCGCGGGGTCCGAAGCCGGGGCCGAACCCCGGTTCACAGCCGGCGTCCCGGCCGAAGTCCCGGCCGAATCCGGGTCCGAAGCCCGGGACAAATCCGCCGCGGCGCTTGCCGTGGTGGTGTCCATGGTGGCCATGGCCGCCGGGAAAACCGCCGTGCTCGTCGCCGTCGAATTCCCCGCCGTCGTGGTCCGTGGGCCCGGTGTCTCCGGGGCCGGGGCCCCTGGTGCCAAAGTCCTGGGGTCCGGGGCCCCCTGGGATGTTGTTTTCCGGGTCGTTGATGCCGTTCATGGTGAAAACCTGTTCTGTGAAAGTGGTGTGTCCGTGGAGGGCCGGTGCCGGGCTGCCCCGGGAGGATCCGAACGTGGATTTCCCGGGTGGGGGCCGGCCTGGATGTGAAGCGGCGGGCTGTGGGCGGCCCGTGGAACTTCACGCTGGGGATGGCTTCCTCTCGCTGGCAATTTCTAGCGATAGTTAACGATATATCGCTATATTTCGTTGTCAAGGGGTCCTGGCGTCATTCCCGGTCAACTGTCAGGAACACTGCCGGCACGGCCCCCACTTCGAGCCCCGGCACGCCCCGCTCCGGCCCGAAAGCGGCCCGAAAGCGGCCCGAAAGGGGCCCCTAACGTGCGGCATTGGTGCAACTTGGCCGCAAGTCGGGTCACCCGCCGTGCAGGCGGCGTAGTAAAGAGTGCCCGGTCACGGCAACCGGCTAGGATTGTGCCGACAGCGAGGTCGACCTATATCCGCTCGAAGCTCAAAAAAGAGGAGCAATACGTGGCACTTATTGAAGCCATTCACGCACGCGAAATTTTGGATTCCCGGGGAAACCCGACCGTTGAGGTCGAGGTTCTTCTTGCGGACGGCTCCGTGGGCCGGGCAGGCGTTCCCTCCGGCGCATCGACCGGCGCCTTTGAAGCCGTTGAGCGCCGCGACGGCGACAAGGCCCGCTACCAGGGCAAGGGCGTGCTGCAGGCCGTCGAGGCTGTGCGCGAGGCCATCGCCCCCGAGCTGGAGGGCATCGACGCCACGGAGCAGCGCCTCATCGACTCCATGATGCTGGAACTGGACGGCACCCCCAACAAGTCCAAGCTTGGCGCCAACGCCATCCTCGGCGTCTCCCTGGCCGTGGCCAGCGCCGCCGCCGTCTCCGCGGACCTGCCGCTGTACCGCTACCTGGGCGGCCCCAACGCCCACGTGCTGCCCGTGCCGCTGATGAACATCCTCAACGGCGGCTCCCACGCCGATTCCGACGTCGACATCCAGGAATTCATGGTTGTCCCGCTCGGTGCCTCCACCTTCTCCGAGGGCCTGCGCTGGGGCGTGGAGGTCTACCACAACCTCAAGTCCGTGCTGCAGGAAAAGGGCCTCTCCACGGGCCTGGGCGACGAGGGCGGCTTCGCGCCGAACCTGCCGTCCAACCGTGCCGCCCTGGACCTGATCCTGGAGGCCATCAAGCGCGCCGGCTACGAACCGGGCAAGGACGTTGCCCTGGCCCTGGACGTTGCCTCCTCCGAGTTCTTCAAGGATGGCACCTACCAGTTCGAAGGCAAGTCCCTCACCGCTGCCGAGATGAGCGCGTACTACGAAGAGCTGGTCCGCGACTACCCGCTGGTCTCCATCGAGGATCCCCTCGATGAAGACGACTGGGAGGGCTGGAAGACCCTGACCGACGCCATCGGCGACAAGGTCCAGATCGTGGGCGATGACCTCTTCGTCACCAACCCGGAGCGCCTGGCCCGCGGCATCGAGAACAAGACCGCCAACTCGCTGCTGGTGAAGGTGAACCAGATCGGTTCGCTCACCGAAACCCTGGACGCCGTGTCCATGGCCCAGCGCGCCGGCTACACCACCATCACCTCGCACCGTTCCGGTGAAACCGAGGACACCACCATCGCGGACATCGCCGTGGCCACCAACGCCGGCCAGATCAAGACCGGTGCCCCGGCCCGCTCCGAGCGCGTGGCCAAGTACAACCAGCTGCTGCGCATCGAGGAGGACCTCGAGGACGCCGCACGCTACGCCGGACGCAGCGCCTTCCCGCGCTTCAAGGCGTAACTCGCCCGACGCCGGAAAACGCGTCAATAACGCGAGTTGGGCCGGTGGTTGGCTAAGGTGGATACACACCCAGCCAGCCACCGGCCCCTCGGCGTTAAAGCCCGAGGCGCGCCGGGGAAGTACCAGGAGAACCATGGCTACACGTCGTCCCAAGGTGCCCAGCGCACAATTTAGTGCCGGGGCGAAGAAAGCAGCGGCCGAGCCGGGTACGACGCCGGACCCCGCCCATGGCGACCACGGCACCTCCCATGGGGCACACCAGCCGGCAACGGGCCGGACCGGCTCGCCACGGCCTTCCCGCCAGGCCGTCACCAACCCCGGCAACGGGCGGAGCCCCGCTGCCGCCGGCCCGGCCCGCACCACCGGCAGCCACGCAGCCAACCATGCCGCCGGCCATGCCTCCCAGCACCATGATCCGGCCAACACGCCGGTGCCCGCCCGGTCGTTCAACGGCCGGCTGCTGGTGCTGGGCCTGGCCATGGCTGCCGTCACGGTGGCGCTGGCCCCCAACATCCACACCTACATGGACCAGCGCGCAGAGATTTCCGCGCTGAAGCAGGACATCGTGGCACAGACGGCACAGCAGGGCGTGGCGAAGTCTGAACTGGCCCGCTGGGACGACCCCGCCTACGTCAAGCAACAGGCCCGCGACCGGGTGAGCATGCTGATGCCGGGGGAGACCGGCTACTGGGTCTATGGTGAAGCCGCGGCATCGCAGCCGGACGGCACGCCGGCGGCAGCCCCGGCCGCGGCTGGGCAATCGGCAATCAAGGCCACCACCGTCACCACCGAACCGTGGGTGGACAGCCTGTGGCAGGCCGTGGAGAAGTCGGCCGCGGTCAAGCCCGCAGCCCCGGCAGCCAAGGCCCCGCCAAAGCCTGCGGCGAAATAGAGCTGCCCGACGGCAGTTTCTCGCGGCCCGTCGGCAGGACCGGAAAGCGGGGGAGCGCCCGGGCTGTAAAATGGCCTGTTGGACAGGGTGCCTGATCGGACCCCCGCCACCGCCGCTGCACCGCGGACCCACCCGGTGCCCCGGAACGAATGCCTGCAAGGAAGGACGCCGGTGCCCGCACCTGACACCACTGCCGAAGACCCCCGAGTGCCCACCCAGCACGACCTGGACACGCTCAGCCGTCAGCTGAACCGGCCCGTCCGCGACGTCGTGGAAATTCCCGCCCGCTGCGTGTGCGGCAACCCGCTGGTGGCCGCCACCGCGCCACGGCTGGGCAACGGCATCCCGTTTCCCACCACGTTCTACCTGACCCATCCGGTGCTGACGGCCGCGGCGTCGCGGCTGGAAGCGGCCGGCATGATGGCGGAGATGACGGACCGCCTCGCCGCGGATGCCGGGCTGGCCGCCGCCTACCAGCGGGCCCACGAGCACTACCTCGCCGCCCGTGCGGCCATCGGCGGGCGGGCCGGCACGGGGCCGGTCCCCGAGATCGACGGCATCTCCGCCGGCGGCATGCCCACCCGTGTCAAATGCCTGCACGTCCTGGTGGGCCACGCCCTGGCCGCCGGCCCCGGCGTCAACCCCTTGGGCGACGAGGCACTGGCCGCGCTGGCCGAATGGTGGACGGCGGACAAATGTTACTGCGCCGGTGCCTGGGACGATCAGGCGCCCGTGCCCAGCAAGGACCTCAGCCGCCACGTCAGGCACCTCAGCCAGGACTGACCGCACGCCGCCAGCCCCTCCAGCCCAAGACAAGGACCTGCCCACCCCATGCGCGTAGCTGCCATTGACTGCGGAACCAACTCCATCCGCCTGCTCATCGCCGACGTCACGGCGCACGCCGACGGCACCACCACCCTGGCCGACGTCCACCGTGAAATGCGCGTGGTCCGCCTGGGCCAGGGTGTTGACGCCACGGGCCTGCTGGCACCCGAGGCCCTGGCCCGGACCTTCGCCGCGGCCGAGGACTACGCGGAGCTGATCCGCAACTGCGCCGCGGACGGCACTGCCGTGGAGCGCATCCGCTTTGTCGCCACGAGCGCCACGCGCGACGCCGGCAACCGGGCCGAGTTCACCGACGGCATCACGGCCCGCCTGGGGGTGGCACCGGAGGTCGTCTCCGGCGCCGAGGAGGCCGCCCTGTCCTTCGCCGGCGCCGCCAGCGCGCTCCCGGCCCTGGCCGGCGAACTGGTCCTGGTGGTGGACCTGGGCGGCGGCAGCACCGAGTTTGTGGCCGGCAGCGGCGCGGGCGTGCAGGCCGCCCTGAGCACTGACATGGGCTGCGTGCGCTTCACTGAACGCTACCTGCGCTCGGACCCTCCCACGGCCGCGGAAATCGCCGCTGCCGAGGCCGCCGTCGAGGCCAAGCTCGACGACGTCATGGCGCAGGTGCCGCTGGGCGACGTCACCAAGGTGGTGGGCGTGGCGGGCACCATTACGACTGTTACGGCCCAGGCCCTCGGGCTGGCGGAGTACGAGCCGGAGGTGATCCATGCCGCCGTCGTGCCCCTGGGAAAGATTGCCCAGGCGGCCACCGAACTGCTCGCCATGACGCGGGCGGAGCGGGCCGCACTGGGCTTCATGCACCCCGGGCGGGTGGACGTGATCGGCGCCGGCTCGCTGATCTGGGCGACCGTGCTGCGCCGCCTTGCCGAGCTGACACACGGGCGGCTCGAATCGGCAACGACCAGTGAACACGATATTCTGGACGGAATCGCCCTGGGCGCCGCCGGAGGACTCCACTGAAGCGGCGCGCACCTCGACGGAAACGAGCCTGAATGCCGCAAGTGACACAGCCGCCCAAGCGACGGCTGCGCGGCCTCTGCGCTGCACTGCTCGCGCTTGGCATGGCCGTGCCGCTGGCCCTGGCCGGCGCGGGGGCGGCATCCGCGGACGACATCCGCAACCGCGAGTACTGGCTCGGCTCCTCCGGCATCACCAAGGCCTGGACCATCTCGCAGGGCCAGGGCGTGAAGGTCGCCGTCATTGACAGCGGCATCGACGCCGCCCACATAGACCTCAAGGGTGCCGTCGTCGGCGGTGCGGACATGTCCGGCTCCGGAAATGCCAAGGGCACCAAGGGTGTCGGCGCCGAACCCGAGCATGGCACCCTCGTGGCCACCATGCTGGCCGGGCGCGGCCACGCCAGCGCCTCTGCCGGCGCAACCGCCACCAAAAGTGCGACGGCGGCCCCCATGGCAGGTGCCGGCCCCGACGGCGTCATCGGCGTCGCCCCCAAGGCGGAACTCCTCAGCGTGTCCGTCTGGCTCGGCAGCGACAACCCCTCCGGCAAGACCATCGATGCCCAAATCCCCGCAGCCGTGCGGTGGGCCGTGGACCACGGCGCCAGGGTCATCAACATGTCCCTGGGGAGCACCTCCACCGCCTGGCCGCAAAGTTGGGACAGCGCCTTCGCCTACGCCGAAGCCAAGGACGTCGTCATCGTCGCCGCGGCCGGCAACCGCAAGTCAGGCAGCGAACAGGTCGGTGCCCCCGCCACCATTCCCGGCGTGCTGGCCGTGGGCGGCCTGGACAAGGACGGGGTGGCCAGCGTGGACTCGTCCTCGCAGGGCATCAGCATTGGCGTGGCCGCCCCGGCGGAGGACCTGGCCGGCGGGCTGCCCGGAGGCGGCTATGCCCGGTGGAGCGGCACCAGCGGGGCAGCCCCAATCGTTTCCGGCGTTGCGGCCCTGATCCGGGCCAAGTATCCAAAGATGTCTGCCGCGCAAGTGATCAACCGGATCATCACCACCGCCAAGCCGAAGGGCAACGGCATCCCGAACGCCTTCTACGGCTACGGCGTCCTTGACGCCTACGCGGCCCTGACCGCCGACGTTCCCGTGGTGCAGGCGAATCCCCTGGGCAGCATCAAGGAATGGATCCACGTCCACCGCCGCGGCGAGGCCGCCCCGCCCACCGGCGGTTCCACCGTCACCACCTCGCCCCTGCCCGCGGCCACCTTCAGCGACCATGCCGTGCCCGCGCCGCTGCCGCCCGCCCAGCTGAGCAGCATGGCCCCGGCGGCGATCGTGCTCGGCTTCCTGGCGCTGCTGGTGGTGGTGCTCGCCGCGGGCGGCACCCATGTGCTGCTGGTCCGGCGCCGGCTGCTGGCCGAAGAGGCCGGCCGCGCCACCGCAGGACCGGCTGCCGGCAGCCCCGGTACAGCGTCCGGCACCTCCGGAACAGCGTCCGGCACCGGTGCCGGACGGGACTCCGGCACCGGGGCGGGCCGGGACTCCGGCACCGGGGCGGGCCGGGACTCCGCCGTCGGGCCCGGGGGCGGCAAGTCCTAGGGAAGGCCCGTGCCCTGCCTGCCGGGGTGCGGCCGTCGTGAGGGGCGATGGGCACCATTCCCCATTGCGGCCGTTTGCCCAAGCGCGCGAAACTGCCCTTATGTCGCTGACGTTGCCCACCCTGGTTTACTCGCTCCCGATCATCCTCGTGATGGCCGCCGTCGTCGCGGTGGTCGTGTGGGTGGTGGTGAGGCTGTCGCGCAACCCTGCCGGCACCCCTTCCCGCCCACCGCGCCCTGTCGCGTTCCCGGCCGGGCAGGGTGGGCCGGCCGGACAATGGAACGCACACGTCCGGCGCGACGGACACCTGGACCCTTTTTCCGGGTTTGGCACGCTGACGCTGGCCGGCGGGATGCTGACGTTCGTTCCTGACGACGGCACCTCGGCTTCCTGGTCCCTGCCGTCTGCCGCATTCGGCGTGTGGTCGAATTCCGTCCTGGCCAACAGCGACCTGACCGTGGACTCCCAAGCCACCGGCAGGTTGTTGCTGACCGTGAGCCACGAAGGCATCAACCGGATCTCGCGCAACAACTTCAAGACCCTGCGGGAACGCCGGACGTCCGGCGAGTTCATCCAGGCCATGCGGGCCTGCGGCGCTACGATCGTGGGCTGAAACGGGCCTGGGGGAGGGCGTGTCGAGCCCCCGCGGGAGGCCCGAACGGAAGTGTGAATATTCAGCCACTGCGTATTAGTGAATGTTTTCACAAAGAGTTGTACACTTAAAACATGGCACTCACTCCCACATACTCAGACCGTCCACGCGTCCTGGTGGTTGGCGGCGGTTACGTTGGCCTCTACACGGCGTTCAAGCTGCAAAAGAAGATCGCAAAGTCCGGTGGCATCGTCACCCTGGTCGATCCCCTGCCCTACATGACGTACCAGCCGTTCCTGCCCGAGGTGGCCGGCGGCAACATCGAGGCACGCCACGCAGTGGTCTCCCACCGCAAGCACCTCAAGGAGACCGAGCTGATCCAGGGCTCCGTCACCAGCATTGACCACGAGAACCGCACGGCTGTCATCGCCCCCGCGGACGGCGGCGCCAACATTGAGCTGCCCTACCACGACGTCGTCGTGGCGGCCGGTGCCATCACGCGCACCTTCCCCATCAAGGGCCTGGCCGAATCCGGCATCGGCCTGAAGTCGATCGAGGAAGCCGTTGCCCTGCGCAACCAGGTGCTCTCGCTCATCGAGCAGGCCTCCACGGAGACCGACCCCGCCAAGCGCAAGAAGGCCCTGACCTTCGTCGTGGTGGGCGGCGGCTTCGCCGGCATCGAGACCATCGCCGAGCTTGAGGACATGGCCCGCGCCGCCGTCAAGCTGAACGGCCGCGTGGACCAGTCCGAACTGCGCTTCGTGCTCGTCGAGGCCATGGGGCGCATCATGCCCGAGGTCACCGCAGCCCAGGCCCTTTGGGTCGTGGAGCACCTGCGCAGCCGCGGCGTCGAGGTCCTGCTGAACACCTCGCTGGACAACGCCGAGAACAAGAACATCAAGCTCATCAACCTGCCGGACAAGACCCCCGCCCAGGAATTCGATGCCGAGACCCTCATCTGGACGGCCGGTGTCATGGCCAACCCGATGGTCCGCTCCACCGACTTCCCGATCGAACCGCGCGGCCGAGTGTCGGTGAACGTGAACCTGCAGGTTTCCGGCGAGTTCGGCGTCGTTGAAAACGCCTGGGCTGCCGGCGACGTTGCGGCTGTTCCGGATGTCACCGGCGGCCTGCCGGACGGCACCTGCGTCCCCAATGCCCAGCACGCCCTGCGCCAGTCCAAGCGACTCGCGAAGAACCTGTGGGCCAGCCGCTTCAACAAGCCGCTCAAGGGCTACAAGCACAAGAACCTTGGGGCCGTTGCCGGCTTCGGCGAGTGGAAGGGCGTTGCCAAGATCATGGGCATCCAGCTCAAGGGCGCCCCGGCCTGGCTGGCACACCGTGGCTACCACGGCCTGGCCATGCCCACCGTGGAGCGCAAGTTCCGCGTGCTGATGGACTGGTTCATTGCCATGTTCACCGGCCGCGACCTCACCCAGCTGGAAAACCTGGCCAACCCGCGCGTGACGTTCGTTACTGCGGCGACTCCGAAGCCGAAGCCTGCCGCTGCGGCACCTGTCGAGGCCCCGAAGGCTGAGGCCCCGAAGGCTGAAGCCCCGGTCGAGGCCCCCAAGGCTGAGGTCCGGGAAGAAGCCACCGCGGGCAAGTAGCCCTCGCCTTTCCCGGCCCGACGGCGGCCCTTCCCACTCGCGGGAGGGCCGCCGTCGTCCGTTCCGGCCCCGCTGGTCGAGACCCCGCCGGCGGGGCCCGTCCTGCCGCTGGCCGTCAAAAGCAGGCAACGGCGGCCCATCCGGCCAACCCCAACGGTTTCCGCTGCGGACCTGTCGGAATAGACTGGGGCGATGATCCTTCGACGTGAGCAGGCGCCGGACCGGCCGGAAATTCTTGCATTGATCGAAGCGGCCTTCCCGGAACCGGTCGAGGCCAGGCTGTTGCGCGAGCTGTTTGCCTCGCGCGAATACCTGCCTGAGCTGTCCCTCGTCGCGGAGTCGGCCGACGCGGAGATCCTGGGCTATGTCATCAGCACCCGCGCCTGGATTGGCGACACCCCTGCGGTGGGGCTGGGACCGATTGGCGTATTGCCGCAGTGGCGCCGCCAGGGCATTGGCGCAGCGCTCATGCATGCCTCCATCGATGCCGCGAGGGAACAAGGCGAACCGGCCATAGTCCTGCTGGGCAGCACCGATTTTTACCCGCGCTTTGGTTTTGTGCCCGCCGATTCCGTCGGGATTGCCTCGCCGGACCCGTCGTGGGGATCGCACTTCATGGCACTGCCGCTGCCGGGCTTCCATGCCGGGATCCGGGGCCACTTTCGCTACGCGGAGCCGTTCAGCAAGCTGTGACGGTTGGGTTCCGTGCGACCTCATCCAGTAAAGTTGGAGCCGAAGGCGGCATTGAGCCGCGGTCACGCCCCAGTAGCCCAATGGCAGAGGCAACAGACTTAAAATCTGCAAAGTGTCGGTTCGAGTCCGACCTGGGGTACCAACAAGCCGGCCGCACGGACTGCGACCGTGGCGGGATCCGGCGTCGGCGGTGATGCGGCGCACCTTTGGGTAAACAGCTGGTGAACTTCTGCTGTACACCTGGTGCCAAGAGTGCCTGGGGGAGGCGGTGCGGACTTTCGGCGGCCCGCGCCTTGGTAGACTTGGAGGATTACCCACCCCCTATTTTGGAGGAATCAGCACCATGGCGCTTGGTGGAAACCCGGTCTTTGCCAACAACAAGAATTTCAAGGACAGCCCGGCCGTGCGGCGCGGCTTCCTCAGCGGAAGCACGGACACCATGGGCGCGCAGGGGACGCTTTCGGCCCAGCAGCTCGAGGACCTTTACCGCAAGCCGTCCGCGAATGCGCAGCAGACCGGACGCATGACGTACGACGACGTCATCATGAAGACCGTGGGCACGCTCGCCCTGGTCCTGGCAGGCGCCGCCTTGGGCTGGATCGTTCCCGTCCTCATGCTGCCGGGCATGATCGTTGGACTGGTCCTGGGCCTGGTCAACTCCTTCAAGAAGCAGCCCTCCCCGGCCCTGATCCTGTGCTACGCCGCCTTTGAGGGCATGTTCCTCGGCGGACTCTCCGGATTCCTTGAAGGAATGTACCCCGGCATCGTGGTCCAGGCCGTCATCGGCACGCTGAGCGTGTTTGCCGTGACGCTGCTGCTCTTCCGCAATGCCAAGGTGCGCGCCACCCCGAAGATGACCCGCTTCTTCATGATCGCACTGGGCGGCTACGCGCTCTTCTCGCTCATCAACCTCGGGTTGATGATGTTCGGCGCCACCAGCAACCCGTGGGGCCTGCGCGGCATGGACATCCCCGGCACCAGCATCCCGTTCGGCTTTGCCCTGGGCCTGCTCGCCGTCGGCCTGGCCGCGTTCTCACTGATCGTGGACTTCACCTCCATCGAGCGCGGCGTCCAGAACGGGCTGCCCGCCAGGTACTCCTGGACGGCCGCATTTGGCCTGACGGTCTCGCTCGTGTGGCTGTACGTGGAGATCCTGCGCCTGCTCGCCATTCTCCGGGGCAACGACTAGCCCCGGACACAGACCCTCTTCCCGCCCATTCTGCTTATTGCACCACGGACGGAACTCCGGTTGGAAAGCCGGAGGATTCTGCCGCCATCCACGACAGAAAGTAAGTCATGAACGTCTCCCCGCTGGTTTGGGGCATTACCATAGTTGTCATTTTGGGCCTGCTGGCCTTTGACTACTTCTTCCACATCCGCAAGGCCCACGTCCCGTCCCTGCGCGAGGCCGCCGTCTGGTCCTCCATTTACGTGGGGCTCGCCATCGTGTTCGGCATTGTGGTCTTCGCCTTTGGCGGGGCCACCATGGGCGGGGAATACTTCGCCGGCTACATCACGGAAAAGGCCCTGAGCGTAGACAACCTCTTTGTCTTCCTCGTCATCATGGCCAGCTTCCGGGTTCCCCGCGAGGACCAGCAAAAAGTGCTGCTCTTCGGCATCGTCTTTGCCCTGATTGCCCGCACCGCCTTCATCTTTGCCGGCGCGGCACTCATCAACACCTGGTCGTGGATGTTCTACATCTTCGGCATCATCCTGCTGGTCACTGCGGGCAACCTGCTCAAGGAGGAGGACAGCGAGGGCGACGACGCAGACAACTTCATCATCAAGCTGGCCAAGCGCTTCCTGCACACCTCCGAGCACTACGATGGCGACAAGCTGTTCACCGTGGTCAACGGCAAGCGGCTGCTGACGCCGATGCTCCTGGTCATGGTGGCCATCGGGGGCACCGACCTGCTGTTCGCGCTGGACTCGATCCCGGCCATCTTCGGGCTCACCCAGAACGTCTACATCGTC
This sequence comes from Arthrobacter sp. SDTb3-6, assembly GCF_013376095.1. Taxonomy (GTDB): domain Bacteria; phylum Actinomycetota; class Actinomycetes; order Actinomycetales; family Micrococcaceae; genus Specibacter. The sequence continues at coordinate 25,696 of NZ_JAAMFN010000033.1, forward strand.
TTTACCGCCACCGCCTTCTCCCTGATGGGCCTGCGCCAGCTGTACTTCCTGCTGGACGGGCTGCTGGACAGGCTGATCTACCTCTCCTACGGCCTGGCTGCCATCCTGGCGTTCATCGGCGTCAAGCTGGTCCTGCACGCCCTGCATGAGAACAACCTGCCGTTCATCAACGGCGGCGGGCATGTCCCCGTCTTTGAGATCTCCACGGGCCTGTCACTGACGGTGATCATCGGCGTCCTCATCGTCACGGTGGTTGCCTCGCTGGTAAGCAAGTCCGGCAAGGCCCAGACGGCGCTCAACAACGCCCGCCGCCACGCCGAGAACTACCTGGACCTGGAGTACACGGCGGATCCTGCCGAACGTGAGCGGATCTACGGACAGCTCATGGACGAGGAACGGCAGATCCAGGCCATGGCGGAAAAGCACCGCAACAAGCACAAGGACGTTGCGGAAATCCGCGGGCAGGTGGCGCAGGCCCACGAGCGGCACCAGGAGCACCTCAACCGCTAACCTCCCCACCCAGTCCAACTAGGTCGCAGTTGTTACCGAAAAACACCGAAAAACCGGGCGAAAACGGTAATAACTGCGACCTAGATGGGTTAAAGGACGCGGCGGGCGCCCTGCGCGGGGGAGACTGCGAAAATGTCCGGGGCCGTGAACCCCGCCGCCGCAAAGGCCTGGACGACGGCGTTGCGCACCACGGCCTCGCCGGCCGCCGGGATGAGCGCGATGGCCGAGCCGCCGAAGCCGCCGCCGGTCATCCGGGCGCCCAGGGCGCCGTTGGCCAGTGCCGTATCGACGGCCAGGTCCAGTTCGGGGCAGGAAATTTCAAAGTCGTCGCGCATGGAGGCATGGCTGGCGGTGAGGAGCGCGCCAATGGCGGCGGGGCCGGCACCGGCCAGGGCAGCCACGGTGTCCAGCACGCGCTGGTCCTCGGTGACAATGTGGCGCACGCGCCGGAACGTCTCGGGATCCAGCAGCCCGGCCGCCTCGGCCAGGTCCGCCGCCGCGACGTCGCGCAACGCGCGCACGCCGAGCACCCCCGCCCCCAGCTCGCACGACGCGCGGCGGGCAGCATAGCCGCCCGTGGCGTGCGCGTGGGAAACCTTCGTGTCCACCACCAGCACCAGCAGGCCCGCCGCGGCCAGGTCCAGGGGCACCAGCCGTGACTCCTGGGTGCGGCAGTCAAGGAACACGGCGTGGCCGGCCGTGGACAGGAGTGACGCCGACTGGTCCAGGATGCCCGTGGGCGCGCCGACCACCTCGTTCTCTGCCCGCTGGCCCACCAGGACCAGCTCGTTGGCGGCGAGGCCGGCATCGCAGAGGTCGTTGAAGGCCGACGCCACGGCACACTCGATGGCCGCCGAGGAGGACAGGCCCGCACCCGTGGGCACGGTGGAATGCAGGAACAGGTCAAAGCCGCCGATCGCCACGCCCATCTGGCGCAGCACCCACACCACGCCCAGCGGATAGGCCGTCCAGCCGGCCATGGAATCATGCGACAGCCCGTCCAGGTCCACCGTGGCCACGGCCTGGCCGCCGTAGCTGGACAGCAGGCGGGCCGTGGAATCGTCGCGAAGCCGCACCGCGACGGCGGCGGAGCGGTCAATGGCGAACGGAAGCACAAAGCCCTCGTTGTAGTCGGTGTGCTCGCCAATGAGGTTGACCCGTCCCGGGGCGCTCCACACGCCGTCCGGCGCCTGCCCGAAGGCCTCGGCAAACCGGGCGGCAACCTCCGCCGGGCCCAGGACATCCGGGTCCTGGGCCGCGGCCGGGGCATGGACGGCAGGGACGGGGGAAATCGGGGAGTCGGTCATGACAGCACCGCTTTCTGTTCGGGTCCGGTGGCCGTGGCGGCCGCAGGCGTGGAAGCCGGTGAGGCCGCACGGAGCACGGCGGCGATCTGCTCGGGCGTCACGTCATTGATGAAGGCACCCATGGCGGCCTCGGAGCCGGCCAGGAACTTCAGCTTGTCCGCAGCGCGCCGCGGCGAGGTCAGCTCCAGGTGGAAACGGCCGGCGGGGCGCAGCAGCGGATCCAGGGGGGCCTGGTGCCATGCGGAGATGTAGGGGGTCGGGGTGTCGTAGAGGTTGTCCAGGCGGCGCAGGATGTCCAGGTACATGACGGCCAGTTCGTCGCGTTCGGCGTCGTTGAGCGCGGCGAAGTCGGGCACGTGGCGGTGCGGGGCGAGGTGGACCTCCAGCGGCATGTGGGCGGCAAAGGGCACGTAGGCGCTGAAGTGTTCGCCCTGGGCCACCATGCGATCGCCGGACCCGGACTCCCGGGCGAGGATGGCGCCCAGCAGGGTCTCCCGCCCGTCGTGGGCCTGGAAATGGGCGAGGGCCGCGGCGGCCATGACGGCGCTGCGGGGCGGGACGTAGGAGTAGGCGTAGATCTGCCCGTGCGGGTGGTGCAGCGTCACGCCGATGTCCTGGCCGCGGTTTTCAAAGGGGAACACCTGCTTGATGCCCGGCAGCGCGCTGAGCGCCTCCGTGCGGTGCGCCCACGCGTCGATGACCGTCCGGGCCCGCTCGGGGGACAGGGCGCCAAAGGAACCGGTGTGCTCGGGCGTGAAGGCCACCACCTCGCAGCGGCCAAAGGCCCGCCCGCGCGTGCCCCAGGCGGGGTTGTCCGGCACCGGCCCCACCGCCGGCCCCAGGGAGGGGAAGCGGTTTTCAAACACGGCGACGTCGTACGTGGAGTCCGGAATTTCCGAGTGGTTGGCACCCGTGCTGGGGCACAGCGGGCACTGGTCGGCCGGCGGCAGGTAGGTGCGGCCCTGGCGGTGGGCGGCCACGGCCACCCAGTCGCCGGTCAGGGCGTCAAAGCGCAGCTCCCCGGTGTCGGCCCCGCTCCGGGGGTCCAGGGGGCGGGTGTCCACGGCCGTGTGGGGACGGGCGGTGGCGCCGTCGTCGAAGTAGATCAGTTCACGGCCGTCGGCCAGGCGCGTGCTGGTGGGAATCGTCATGAGGACATCCTGGTGGGGTTGGTGGCGGACTTGGCACCGGCCGGGGAGACGGTAAAGGTGGGGACGTGGGAGGCGAACTCTTCGCGCACGGCCGCGCTGGCGCGGTCGTCGGTGATGACGGTGTCCACGGCGGAGAGCGGGGCAATCACGGCGAGCGAGCGGACGTGGAACTTGGTGCTGTCGGCCAGGACCACAAGCCGGCCGGTGGATTCGACGAAGGCGGCGTTGGTTTCGGCCTCCAGCAGGTTGGGGCTGGTCAGCCCGCGCCAGGCGTCCAGGCCGTGGACGCCCATGAAGCACAGGTCGGTGTTCAGGTTCTGCAGCGCCCGGCGGGCCACGGGACCCACCAGGGCTTCCGACGGCGTGCGCTCCCCGCCGGTGACAATGACCGTGCAGGAGGAGCTGCCCTGCTGCTGGTAGAGCAGCTCGGCCACCTTGAGGGAATTGGTGACCACCGTCAGTTCCTGGAACTGCTCGAGGACGGCGGACAGGTGGACGGCCAGCTGGTAGGTGGTGGTGCCCCCGGTCAGGGCCAGGGTCATGCCCGGCCGGATCAGTTTCAGGGCCTCGGCGGCAATGCCCAGCTTGGCCTCGAGCTCCTTGTCGGCGTTGAGCTGGAAGCCCGGTTCCAGGGCGCTGAGCCGGGCCAGCCGCATGGCGCCGCCGTGGACCTTGCGGGCGAGACCGTTGGCGTCCAGCATCTCGATGTCGCGCCGGATGGTCATTTCGCTGACCTTGAGGGCAGCGGCGACGTCGGCCACCCGCACCGCCTCGTGGAGCTGGAGCTCCCGCAGGATGCGGGCCTGGCGTTCGGGTGCCAGCATGGCGGACCCCTGTTCTGTTGCGGCTTTTCCCGGCGTCGGCGGCGACGGTAACGAAAAACAATAGTTTCAAACAAAATCTTACATTAACGATGATCGGTTGTGGGGGACAGCTGGGAAATGTAGCGATTTTCCGGTGCCGGAGCCTGTAACGTGGCGTGCATGACTGACACCACACCAGTTGTCCCTGCCGCGTCCGGCCCCCAGTTCACCCTGCGGCGCGCCGGCGCCACCGCCATCGTGGCCTCGCTGGCCGCGGGCCTGCGCCACTACGACCGCGGGGGCGTGGCCCTGGTGGAGGGCTACGGCAGCAGCGAGACCGCCCCGGGAGCCGCCGGCATCACCCTGGCGCCCTTCGCCAACCGCGTGGACGGCGGCCGGTGGGAGCTGGACGGCAAGGCCCAGCAGCTGGACATCACCGAGGTCGCGCGCAACAACGCCATCCACGGACTGCTGCGCAACACCGGCTACACGGCCCTGGAGTCCTCGGGGCAGCACGTGGTGCTCGAGGCGGCCATCTATCCGCAGCACGGCTACCCGTTCCTGGCCCGCCACCGGGTCCGCTACGAACTCACGGCGGGCGGGGCCCTGCGCGTGGACCAGACGCTCACCAACGACTCCCCGCGGCGGGCCCCCTTCGTCCTGGGCGCACACCCGTACTTCCGGCTGGGGGACACCGCGCCGGAGGAACTGCGGATCACCGTCGACGCCGCCAGCTACCTCGCCGCCAACGACCGCATGATCCCCACCGCGACCCTGCCGGTGGACGCGGCCCACGACCTCAGGCGCGGCCGCCTGCTCCCGGAGGTTGTCATGGACACGGCCTTCACCGGCCTGGCCCTTGGCGGGCCGTCTCTTGGCGGGCCCGGGGCGGACGACGGCGGCACCCGCCACACGCTGCAGGCCCCCGACGGCCGCAGCGTGAGCCTGTGGCACGACCGCTCGGTTGCCTTTGTCCATGTCTTCATCACCCCCGACTTCCCGGGGCGGCCGCTGGCCGTGGCCATGGAACCCATGACGGGGCCGGCCAACGCGTTCAACTCCGGGGACGGGCTCAGGTGGCTGGAGCCCGGGGAGTCGTTCACCATGCGTTGGGGAATCGACGCGGAACTGTAGCCGGCCCAAGCGGCGACGACCCTGCGGCACCGGCCCTGAAATGGACGCCGTTTTACGTATTTTTGTTGAATGGGGAATTATTGGTCTATGACGCCCGTGCAGCAGCAACCTGAGCGCCCCCACAGCCATGACCAGCCGGCAGTCCCGATTGGCATGCAGGTGGCGGCGGCATGGGCCTGGCGCGTCGGGCTGGTCCTGGTGGTCTCCGCCATGTTGCTGTGGCTGCTGGGCCAGATCAGCCTGCTCGTCATCCCCCTCATGGTCGCCGCGCTTTTCAGTGCCCTGCTGATGCCTGTGGTGAAGTGGTTGCGCCGGGTGGGCGTGCCGCAGGGGCTGGCCGTAGCCGCCACCCTGGTGGGCCTGATTGCCCTGGTGCTGGGCGGGCTGTTCCTGGCCGGGCGCCAAATGGTCACGGGCATCGCCAGCCTGAGCCAGCAGGCCGTCAAGGGCCTGATCCAAATCCAGGACTGGCTGACCGCCGGGCCCCTGGGTCTCAGCAACGACCAGATCGACAGCTACCTGGCGCAGGCCCTCGACGCCCTGCAAAACAACAGCAGCGCCATCCTCTCCCAGGCCCTGGGCATCGGCAGCAGCTTCGGCCACTTCGCGGCGGGGCTGCTGCTGACGGTGTTTGTGTTGATCTTCTACCTCCTGGAAGGCGAGCGGATCTGGGAGTTCCTGATCCGCTTCTTCCCCCGCCGCGCCCGCCCGGCCGTGGACGGGGCCGGCCGCCGCGGCTGGCTGTCGCTGGGCAACTACGTACGTGTCCAGATCCTCGTGGCCGCCGTGGATGCCGTGGGCATCGGCGCGGGCGCCGCCATCATCCAGGTGCCGCTGGCCCTGCCGCTGGGCGTGCTGGTGTTCGTGGGGTCCTTCATCCCCGTGGTGGGCGCCCTGGTGACCGGTGCCGTGGCCGTGCTGCTGGCCCTGGTGGCCAACGGCTGGGTGAACGCGCTGATCATGCTGGGCATTGTGCTGCTGGTCCAACAGCTCGAAAGCCACCTGCTCCAGCCCTTCGTCATGGGCCGCGCCGTCTCCCTGCACCCCGTGGCGGTCATCATGGCCGTGGCGGCCGGCTCCACCGTGGCCGGCATCCTGGGCGCCTTGTTTGCCGTGCCGGTGCTGGCCGTGGCCAATTCCTTCATCCGTTACATTGCCGGACGCGGCTGGGACACCGCGCCCGGCGCCCGGGACCTTGACGGCCCGCCGTCCGCCCCGCCCTCCCCGGCCGCCCCGGAAGGCGGGCAGGAACGCCGGACGGACGGTCCGGCGTCGAACGCCAGGGCAGTGCCGGGCACCCAGCCCTAGCGCCGCCCGCAAGTTTTTACCCCCGCAACAACCATGGAAAGAGATAACACAGTGAACGCAACCAGCACCCTTCCAGTAACCCTTGCCGATGTGGAGGCCGCACGGGAGCTGTTGAAGGAAATTATTGCGCTCACACCGATCGAGAGTTCGCGGGCGCTGGGGCGGATCACCGGCTCCGAGGTGTTCTTCAAGTGCGAGAACCTGCAGCGTGCGGGGTCGTTCAAGGTGCGCGGGGCCTATGTGCGCATGGCGCGGCTCACCCCGGAGGAACGCGCGCGCGGCGTGGTGGCGGCGTCGGCCGGCAACCATGCCCAGGGCGTGGCCGTGGCGGCGAAGGCGCTGGGCATCAAGGCCCGCATCTACATGCCCGTGGGCGTGGCCCTGCCCAAGCTGGCGGCCACGCGCGGGCATGGCGCCGAGGTGGTGCTGCACGGCTACAACGTGGACGAGTCACTGGCCGAGGCCGAACGCTACGCCACTGAGCACGGCGCCGTTTTTGTCCACCCGTTCAACAACGTGGACGTGGTGTCCGGGCAGGGCACCATCGGCCTGGAAATCCTGGACCAGGTCCCCAACGTGGACACCATCATCATGGGCGTTGGCGGTGGCGGGCTGCTGGCCGGCGTCGCCGTGGCCGTGAAGGCGCGGGCCAAGGAACTGGGCCGGGAGATCCGGGTGATCGGCGTGCAGGCCGAAAACGCCGCAGCCTACCCGCCCTCGCTGGCCGCCGACGCGCTGGTGCCGCTGACGAAGGTGTCCACCATGGCCGACGGCATTGCCGTGGGCCGGCCCGGGCAGCTGCCGTTCTCGATCATCCGTGAACTCGTCGACGACGTCATCACGGTCAGCGAGGATTCCCTGGCCCGGGCGCTGATCTTCCTTCTGGAACGGGCCAAGATGGTGGTGGAACCGGCCGGCGCCGTGGGCGTTGCCGCCCTGATGGAAGGCAAGATTGAGAAGCCGGGCACCACGGCGGTGATCCTTTCCGGCGGCAACATCGACCCCATGCTCATGCTCAAGGTCATCCAGCGCGGCCTCGCCGCCGCCGGACGGTTCATGACCGTGCGCATGATGCTCAACGACCGGCCCGGCTCGCTGGCCACCATTTCGCGGATCATCGCCGAGAACGACGCCAACGTCACCGGCGTGGACCACACCCGCGTGGGCGGCTCCATCTCCATGGGCGACGTCTCCATCACCGTGAACCTGGAAACGAAGGGGCATGAGCACTGCGAGCAGGTCCTTACGGCACTGCGCTCCGAAGGCTTCCAGCCGATCGTGGTCCACTAGCCCCGCTTAAACAACTGGGTCGCAGTTGTTGCAGGATCTGCGCCGAAAATCGGGCGAATTCTGTAACAACTGCGACCCAGTTGAGGGGGGTGTGGCTAGCTGTCGTAGGGCTTGGCGGAGAGGATCGCAACCTCGATCGTCTTGCCGTTGGGTGCAACGTAGCTGAGGGTGTCGCCCACCTTGTGGCCCATGATGGCCATGCCCAGGGGGGAGCGTTCGCTGTAGACTTCAAGGTCCCCGGCGCCCACTTCGCGGCTGCCGAGCAGGAACGTCGTTTCGTCGCCGGCGATGGTGGCGCCAACCACCATGCCCTGCTCCACAATGCCGTCATCGGCCGGGGCCTCGCCCACGTGGGCGGTGCGCAGAAGTTCGCTCAACTGGCGGATGCGGGCCTCGATCTTGCCCTGTTCGTCCTTCGCAGCGTGGTAGCCGCCATTCTCCTTCAGGTCCCCCTCGGAGCGGGCCTGTTCGATCTTGGCGACGATTTCGGCGCGGCCGGGGCCGGAAAGCTGCGTCAGCTCCGCCTGAAGCCGGTCAAAGGCTTCCTTGGTCAGCCAGGCAGCGGACGGACTGTTAGTGGTAGGCACGAAGTTCTCCTCGAAGGTACATAAAACAAAGACCCCGCTCACAGCGGTTCCGTAGTGGTTCCACGGTTAACCAAGCGGGGTGAAGATAATAATGACAAGTTTAGTCAACAAGCCGGATAAACCCAAGAATGGGGGGGTGTTGAATGTTACGGCTGCTGCACAATCCAGCAATCCTCGACCACCCCGGTCACGGCGAGGGAGTCCGTGCGGACCTGGGCGCGTACCGGCATTGTCCGGCCGTCAGGAGTGTTCGCACCGCCGGGGCCGATGGTGATCACCTTGTAGCCCACCACGGCGTAGGAATCGTTCATCGCCTCGAGTGAGCACTTGGCCGTGGCGGCCGGATCCTTGGTCACGGCCAGGTCCACCGTGGCCAGGGTGGAATCCACCACGTTGTAGCTGACCAGCTTGTTGGAAACGCCCGAGTTGTTTGCCACCGTGGCCCAAAAAACCCAGAAGAGGCCCAATGCGGCCACGAGGGACAGCACCAGGATGCGCGTCCGCCTGGACATGGTCCGCTTGGGCGTGCCGTACCGATTGGCTAGGCTGTTAGTTGCGGGAGTTTCAGAATTTGTCACTGCATCCACTGGTGTCTTGATCCACGGCTGGGCCGGGGGCTGGCCGCCCTGGAAGGGGCGTTAAGGACAGGACAAGTTTAGCGTTTATTCCCGCACACGTTTTTCGCCCACACAGCACTAAGAATCGAAGGTAGCCGACGTGACCATCAACAACGGGCACACCACCGAACCCCTGCGCCTGTTGGCCGTCCACGCCCACCCCGATGACGAAGCCAGCAAGGGTGCGGCCATGATGGCATCCTATGTGGCGGCGGGGGAACGGGTCATGGTTGCCACCTGCACCGGCGGGGAACGCGGCGGCATCCAAAACCCGGCCATGGTGGGCGAGGCCCATGCGGCCCGCGACATGGGCGGCGCGCGCAGAATGGAGATGGCCCGGGCGGCAAAGATCCTGGGCATCGAGCACCAATGGCTGGGGTTCACCGACTCCGGCCTGCCCGAGGGCGACCCGCTCCCGCCGCTGCCCGTCAATTGCTTTGCCCTGAAGCCGTTGGAGATTGCCGCCGCGCCCCTGGTGCGACTGGTGCGCCGTTTCCGGCCGCACGTGATGGTCTCCTACGACGAAAAAGGCGGCTATCCCCACCCGGACCACATCATGGCCCACAAGGTGGCCGTGGAGGCGTTCCACGCTGCCGCGGACCCGGAGAAGTATCCGGGCACGGGGGAGCCCTGGACGCCGCAGAAGCTGTATTACGACCTCGCCTTCAACCCGCAGCGCTTCCGCGCCCTCCACTTTGCCCTGCAGGAGGCCGGGCTGGCGTCCCCGTACGCCCAGCGGCTGGCTGCCTGGCTGGAGGCGGATTCCGAAGGCCACACCCCGCCGGCGGGCACCCATCCCACCACCACGCAGGTGGACTGTGGCGAATTCTTTGAAAAGCGCGACGAGGCCCTGCGCGCCCATGCCACCCAGGTGGACCCGGACGGCTTTTTCTTCGCCGTCAGCCCGGACATGCAGCGGAAGGTGTGGCCGTGGGAGGACTATTCGCTCATCGAATCCCGCGTTCAGTCCATCCTGCCGGAAAACGACCTGTTTGCTGGCCTACGATAGATAGTGGACACGTCCCGCACGGCGCCAAGCCTTCCGGGACAACCGCCTGCGGGGGATGAAACGAAAGACGAATTGTGCACTCATTGATATTGCTCGCCGCCACACCGGCCCCGAGCCCCACGGTCCCCGCCCTCACGAAGGACTTCACCTACGACACGACCGGCCCCGGTTTCCTGGGCTTCCTGGCCATGGCCTTCATCGTGGCCATCATGTTTTTCCTGATCCGCGACATGGTCAAGCGCATCCGCCGCGTCCGTTACCGGGCCCAGGTCGCTGAGGCTGCCATGGACGGCCCACACGGCCCGGCTGCCGAGCACCTGGGCATTCCCATCATGACCAACGACGCCGCCCGTGCAGCAGGTGCCAAGCGCACCGACACCCTGGCCGGGGATGCGCCGGATGCACCTAAGCCCGAAGCGGACCAGGACCAGGACTAGGACAGCAACCAGGGGGAAGCCATGAATCGGCTGGCCGGCGAACCCAGCGCCTACCTGCGCCAACATGCCGGAAACCCGGTGGACTGGCAGCCCTTTGACGAGGCGGCCTTTGCTGAGGCGCGGGCCCGCAACGTTCCGGTTTTCCTGTCCATCGGCTATGCCGCCTGCCACTGGTGCCATGTCATGGCCGGGGAATCCTTCGAGGACCCGGCCATTGCCGCCTATCTCCGCGGGCATTTTGTCTCCATCAAGGTGGACCGCGAGGAGCGCCCCGACGTGGACGATGCCTACATGGCGGCCACCCAGGCCCTGAGCGGGCAGGGCGGCTGGCCCATGAGCGTTTTCCTGACGCCTTCGGGCCAGGCTTTTTACGCCGGAACGTATTTTCCGCCGCAGCAGCTCTCCGGCCGGCCGTCCTTCCGGCAGGTGCTGGAGGCGGTGGTCGAGGCCTGGACGCAGCGGCCGGAGAAGGTCCAGGCCACCGCCACTGCCGTGGCGGCGGCACTGGCGGATCCCGTGTGGCAGGTGCGCACTGACGGGGCAGCTGCGGGCGCGGCCACAGGTCCGGGCACCGGCGCGGCCGCCGGCGCGGGCGCCGGTCCGGGCGCCGGTCCGGTGAGCCCCGAAGGCTCCGATCCTGCCGTGTGGGCGCGGTCGCTGTCCGGCGCCGCGACCGGCGCGGTGGTGGCGATGGCCGCGGCCGAAGACCCCGTCCAGGGCGGATTCGGCACGGCCCCAAAGTTCCCGCCCACGCCCGGGCTCGAATTCCTTGTCCGGCACGCAGCCGGTCCGGGGGAGTCCGCGCGCCAGGCGTTCGGACTGGCCGGCAGGACGCTTGGCGCCATGGTCAATTCCGCGTTGTTCGACCAGGTGGGCGGCGGCTTTGCCCGCTACAGCGTCACGGCGGACTGGTCCGAACCACACTACGAAAAAATGCTGTACGACAACGCCGGGCTGCTGCGCGTCCTGGTCCACTGGGTGCGGCTGGCAGAGGCACGGCCGGAAGGGCTTGCCGCCTTGGAGGCCGCCGCGCCGGTGGAACCGGTACACCACATCCACGCCACGGCCAGGCCCGTGCCGCTGCCGCCGGCGGAGGCCCGCCGGGCCGTGGCGGCAACCGTCACCTGGCTGCTGGCCGAGCTTCGGCTGCCCGGCGGGGCGTTTGCCTCCTCGCTCGACGCCGACACCGTGGTGGACGGCGTCCACCGTGAAGGCGCCAGCTACAAGTGGAGCCTGGCGGAGCTGCGCCGGGCGGCAGGCGCGGAAGGGGCGGCAGGCGCGGAAGGGGCGGCAGCCGCGTCCGCCGTCGGGCATTTCATGGGGATTCCGGCCTCCGGCGCGGGGCCGCTGCACCCCGGCCGGGCGCTGACGGCTGCCGAACGCGCCGCGTGGGAGCGCCTGCTTCCCGGGCTGCGCGAACAGCGGGCCGCGCGCGCCATGCCGGCGCGGGATGACAAGGTGGTGGCGTCGTGGAACGGCATGCTCCTGGCGGCCCTGGCCGAGGCCGCCATGGTGCTGGACGAACCTGGCTGGCTGGGTCACGCGGTGGAACTGGGGCGGTATGTACGCCGGGTCCACTGGGACGGCGGGATGCTGCGGCGGGTTTCACATGACGGCAGGGCGCAGGGGATCGAGGGGCTGCTGGAGGATTACGCCGCCTGCGCGGACGGCTTCCTGGCGCTCTATGCCGCGACCGGCGACGGCCAGTGGTTTGATTTTGCGGCATCGCTGCTGGCCGCCGCGCAGAAGTTTGTCCAGGACGGCACGGTGTTCAACAGCGCCGGCGGCGCGGCGTTGGGCGGCGCCCCGGCCGGCGCGCGTTTTGCCGACGCGTTCGACAACGCGACCACCGGGCCCGTGGCACTGCTGGCCGGCTCGCTGGCCACGTTTGCCGCGTACACGGGATCCACGGAGCACCGCGTGCTGGCGGAGAGGCTGCTGGCGACGCTGCCGGAGCTCGCCCGGCGCGCACCCCGGTCCGCCGGCGGCCTGCTGGCCGTAGGGCAGGCCCTGGCGGCCGGGCCCGTGGAGACGGCCGTTGTGGGCGCGCCCGGTCCGGAGCGGGAGGCGCTGCTCCGGCGGGCGTGGGCGTCGCCGTCGCCCGGCATGGTGGTGGCCGTCTGGGATGGAACCGGTGCGCCCGCCGTGCCGCTGCTGGAAGGGCGAGCACCGGCCGGCGGCCCGCCGCTGGCGTACGTGTGCCGCAACATGGTGTGTGCCCGCCCGGCCGCCTCCGTCGAAGAGCTGGCCCGGCTCCTCTAGCCGCCCGCCCGTCCCCCAACGCCCGGTTGCAACCGGGGCGCTTTCCCGTGACGCCCGGTTGCAACCGGGGCGCTTTCGGCCAACGCTCCCGCGGTGCGCTGCGGATTAGGGGAACAGCACCAGGGCCACGGCCGCAAAATGGGACGCAAACCCGGCCACGGTCAGGGCATGAAAGAGCTCATGGAAGCCAAAGTGCCGTGCGCTGAAGTTGGGCCGCTTGATCCCGTAGATGACGGCCCCCGCTATGTAAAAGACCCCGCCCAGGCAGATCAGCAGGGTGGGGGCAACGGCGGCCGCCCAAAACTGGGGCAGGAAGAACAGCGCCGTGATGCCCAAGAGCACATAGAGGGGGACGTACAGCCACCGCGGCGCGCCCACCCACAGCACGCGGAACACCACGCCCAGCACGGCGCCGGTCCAAATTAAACGCAGCAAAAGCGTGGCGGTGGGCTGCGGCAGCATGAGCGCCGACAGCGGCGTGTAGGTGCCGGCAATGACCAGCATGATGTTGCTGTGGTCCAGCCGTTTCAGCAGCCTCTTGGCCCGCGGCTGCCAATCAAGCCGGTGATACAACGCACTTGTGCCAAATAAAAGCACCCCCGTAAACGTGTAAATGGCGGTGGTCACCTTGGCCGTGCCACCCGGTGCCAGCAGCACCAGCACCAGGCCCGCCACCAGCACCACGGGGGCGGTTCCCGCGTGCAGCCAACCCCGCCAGCTCGGTTTTGTGTCGGCCAAGGGAGGGGGTGTCATAGACGAAATCATAGTCGGGACGCCCGCCAGCCATCCGCCGGCAGCCCAGGGCCGGCAGCACGCGTCCACAGCCTGTCCGCAAATCCGGGGACCGGCGGGTAACCTAGGGTTAGCAAGTTTCCCCGGCCGCCTGGCCATGATCCGGAAGGTCTGGCGCACCACCCATGCATTTGTTTTCCGGCCCCGTCCGGATGCCCAAATTCCTGTACAACTACTATGAACGGCGCCTGGGCAGGTCCCTGGACCTCAGCAGCGTCCCCCGGCACATCGGCGTCATGGTGGACGGAAACCGCCGGTGGGCACGGCAGTTCAACGCCCCCACCAGCCAGGGCCACCAGGCCGGTGCGGACAAGATCCTCGAATTCCTGGGCTGGTGCCAGGACCTGGGCATCAAGGTGGTCACGCTCTACATGCTCTCCACGGACAACATGAGCCGCTCGCCCGAGGAACTCGACGAACTCATGGGCATCATCGCCAACACCCTTGACCTGCTCGACGCCGACGCCGACATCAGCGTCCACGCCATGGGCGCCCCGGAACTGCTGCCCGACTACCTGGCCAAGCGCCTGTCCTCGCTCACCACGCGCGTGCCCGCCAAGGAACGCATCCACGTCAACATGGCCATCGGCTATGGCGGCCGCCGCGAGATTGTCGACGCCGTCAGTGAGCTCCTGCACGACGCCGACACCCGGGGGCGCACCATGGCGGAGGTTGCGGACACCCTCACCGTGGACGACATCTCCAAGTTCCTCTACACCCGCGGCCAGCCGGACCCGGACCTGGTCATCCGGACGTCCGGGGAGCAGCGCCTCTCCGGCTTCCTCATGTGGCAAAGCGCCTATAGCGAATTTTATTTTTGCGAAGCACTCTGGCCCGCGTTCCGCCGCATCGACTTCCTGCGGGCCCTGCGCGACTACGCCGGACGCAGCCGCCGCTTCGGCGCCTAGCCGCAACGCTGCCATGCAAAGACACCACAGGAATGAAGTCGTCATGGCCGGTGCGCTGTCGCTGGCCGCGGGATTTGTTGACGCGGTCGGCTTCATCCACCTCGGCGGGTACTTCGTCTCCTTCATGAGCGGCAACTCCACCCGCGCCGGCGCGGCCCTGGCCGAGGGCCACCCGCTCGGCTTCCTGCTGGCGATGGGGCTGGTGGGGGCGTTTACGGCCGGGGTCATCTCGGCCTCGATCCTGCGCCGGCTGGTCCCGTCCCGCAAACGGATGTGGGTCCTGCTGTACGTGGCGGCGGCACTGGGGTCCGCCGTCGTACTTTATGACCTGAATCTGGCTGTCTGGCTGGCGCCGCCGGTCATGGCGCTGGCCATGGGTGCGGAAAACGTCATCTTTGAACGCGACGGCGAGGTCAGCATCGGCCTGACCTACATGACCGGCACGCTGGTGAAGATGGGCCAGCGGATGGCGGCGGCCCTGGCCGGGGAGGACCGGCTGGGCTGGGTCCGCTACCTCTTCCTGTGGCTGTCCCTGACCATGGGGTCGATTGTGGGCGGATTCGCGTATTTTGCGTTCAACCTCAACGCCCTGTGGGTTTCCGTGGGAATTTTTGTGCTGGCCATGGCGGTCAATGTCCGCTCCCGGACGCCGGAGACCGTCTAGCCGAAGTGTTCACCCCGCGTTCGCCGGCCCGTTGCGCGTGGCGCCCCAGGCCTTCCCTTCCACGCGGGTACCTTGGGCAGTAACGGAGGGCAACTCCGCCCGACGTACCTATTGAGTTCCAGGTGCACGGCAGGCCTGGAAAGGCTGGAGTCGACGTGGTTGAGACGATGAAACTCGAACAGCATGCCCCGCAGGCGGCACCCACCGGGTTGCGCAGCTACGTAATTGACACGTCCGTGCTTCTTTCGGACCCGCGGGCCATCCTGCGTTTCGCCGAGCACGAGGTGATTGTGCCGATCGTGGTCATTTCCGAGCTGGAATCCAAGCGCCACGATCCGGAACTGGGCTACTTTGCCCGCACGGCGCTGCGCCTGCTGGACGAACTCCGCGAACAGCACGGCGGCCTGGCCAGCCCCATTCCCCTGGGGGACGACGGCGGGACCTTCCGTGTGGAGCTCAACCACATTTCCGCTGAGGTGCTTCCCGCGGGATTCCGGGGGACGGACAACGATTCGCGCATCCTGGCCGTCGCGAAGAACCTGGCCAACGAGGGCATGAACGTCACCCTGGTGTCCAAGGACGTGCCCATGCGCGTGAAGGCGTCGGCCATGGGGCTGGCGGCGGACGAATACCGCAACGAACTGGTCAAGGACTCCGGCTGGACCGGCGTGGCGGAGATAGTCACCACCGAGGAGGAGATGGCGGCGCTCTACAACCACGAGGAGGTGGCCATCCCCGAGGCGGCCGTGCTCCCCGTCAACACCTCCCTGGTGCTCACCAGCAACCGCGGGTCGGCGCTGGGCCGGGTGGGTGCGGACCAGCAGGTGCGCCTCGTCAAGGGCGACCGGGAGGTGTTCGGCCTCCACGGCCGCTCCGCCGAGCAGCGCCTGGCCCTGGACCTGCTCATGGACCCCGACGTCGGCATCGTCTCGCTGGGCGGCCGCGCCGGCACGGGCAAGAGCGCACTGGCCCTGTGCGCCGGGCTTGAGGCGGTGCTGGAACGCAACGAGCACCGCAAGGTGGTGGTGTTCCGCCCCCTCTACGCCGTGGGCGGCCAGGAGCTGGGCTTCCTCCCCGGTTCGGAGGGCGAGAAGATGAACCCCTGGGCGCAGGCCGTCTTTGACACGCTCGGCTCGGTGGTCAGCGACCGGGTCATGGACGAGATCATGGAGCGGGGACTGCTCGAGGTGCTGCCGCTGACCCACATCCGCGGCCGTTCGCTGCATGATTCCTTTGTGATCGTTGACGAGGCGCAGTCGCTGGAGAAGAACGTGCTCCTGACCGTCATGAGCCGGATCGGCCAGAATTCCAAGATCGTGCTCACCCACGACGTCGCCCAGCGGGACAACCTCCGCGTCGGCCGCCACGACGGGATCGCCGCCGTCGTCGAAACGCTCAAGGGGCACCCGCTCTTCGGCCACGTCACGCTGACCCGTTCGGAGCGCTCGCCCATCGCCGCGCTCGTGACCGAGATGCTGGAGCGGGCCGAAATCTAGCCGCGGCGCCGCCCCGCCAACGGGCACTGGACGGGGATGTATCACCGTCAAGGGCCCGTTCGGCGTTGGGCAGGACGTCCTGGGGCAGGCGGTTCCGGGGATAGAATCGACCCCATGCCCCGACACCTTCCCCTGCCGACCGGACTCGGCCTGGCCATGGTGGCCGGGCTGGCCCTCGCCCTGCAGTCCCGCATCACCGGAACCATGGGGCAGCGGCTGGACGACGGGCTGGCGGCCGCGCTGGTCAGCTTCGGCTCCGGGCTGCTGGTCATGGTCCTGCTGACGCTGGGCACGCGGGCCGGGCGGGCCGGGGCGTCGGCCTTGCGCGGTGCCCTGTCCCGCCGCGAGCTGCCGCCCTGGTACCTGGCGGCCGGCACGATTGGTGCCTCGCTGGTGTTGGGCCAGGGGGTCGCCGTCGGGACGGTGGGTGTCGCGCTGTTCACCATTGCGTTGGTGGCCGGACAGACAGTCGGCGGGTTGCTGGTGGACCGGGTGGGCTTCGGTGCCGGCGGCCGGAAGCGGCTGACAGCCCCGCGGCTGGCCGGCTCGGTGCTGACGCTGGCCGCGGTGGCCTGGGCCGTCTCCGCCAAGTTCACCACGCTCGGTCCCGGCGCCCCCGCACTTCTGCTGCTGCCCCTGCTGGCGGGCCTGTTCTACGGGTTCCAGCAGGCGATGAACGGACGTATCGGGGCCGTGGCGGGCACGCCGTTGACCCCCACCCTGACCAATTTCGCCGCCGGCACCGTGGTGCTGCTGGCCGCGTGGCTCATCAAGCTGCCGTTCTCCCCGCCGGCCCACGCCCTGCCGCACGATTGGTGGCTCTATTCCGCCGGGCCGCTGGGCATCGTGGTGGTCTTCCTCAGTGCGGCGCTGGTCCGGCGGATCGGCGTCCTGCTGCTGGGACTGGGAGGCGTGGCCGGCCAGCTGGTCGGCTCCGTGCTGCTTGACCTTGCCTTCCCGTCACCCGTGGCGGCGGTCGGCACGGCCACCGTGCTCGGCACCGCGCTGACCCTGATCGCCGTCGTCATCGCCGCCGCGCCCTGGCGGCGGAACCCGGCGCCGGTGCACGCCTCCTCCGGCCGCGCCCGCTAGCGGGGCAGGCCTACGAACCGGGCAGGTCCCAGGGGATGTGGGCCCGCACGTCGGTCAGGCCCATGCTGACCTCCTCGAAGAGGTCGTCCAGCATGTATTCGTCGATGCCCCGCAGGATCATGGCGTGCCCCGCCCCGGAGGTGTCGCCGTCGAGCGACTGGCTCGCGACGCACACGGCCGTCTCCAGGTCGATCCGCACGGCCGTCCGCCCGGGGTACAGCAGCGGGGCGTCGGGAAAGAGCGGCGTGTAGGACGGATTGGCCGTGAGGATGGCATCCACTGCGGGCCGGCCGTGGTGGTCCACCATGGCGATGTCGGAGATCTCGGCCACGTTGGCAAAGGGCTTCTCCAACGGCACCGGCCGTTCACCCGCCAGCTCCACGGGGTCCAGGGCGGCGGCAAAGCGCCCGGAACCGTAGGCGGGCTCGCCGTAGAGCGCCTCGGGGCGGCGCACCACAAAGCCGTCGGCGTCCTTGACGGGGTTGACCAGGCTGGGCCGCAGCAGCCACGGTTTGCGGTTGCCGCTGATGAACAGCGAATCCTTGGACTCGTTGATCCTGGTGGTGCTCGCCAGCAGCTGCCCCTCCAGCGTCTCCACGCGCAGGGCGCCGGGGCGCCGCACCCAGAAGTTCATTGCTGCCACCACCGGGCCCGACGCCGGCTGCCCGGCCCGGGCGCGTTCCTCCCGGACGGCGGCGGAATCACGCCGGTGGAGCTCAAACCGCAGGCTTTGCCAGCGCCACGGCGACGACCGGCACAAGTGGCGGAAGGTGTCGGGGGTCATGGGCACACCGGTCATATCCACAGCTTACGCCGGGAGCGCGAAATGCCGCCGCGTGCGGTTCCGCGATGGCGTAGGATCACGGCTATGGTGACCCGGCTGCTGGAAATGTGGGAGGCCTCCCAGGCTGTTGCCGCTGCCTGCGCGGCCGCCGCGTGCCTGTACCTGCTGTTCCTCGCAGCCGCACTGAGCGTGATTGACATCCGCACCCACACCCTGCCTGACCGGCTGGTCCTGCCGGCCTACCCCGTGGCTGGGATACTGCTGGGGGCCGGCGCCCTCCTGTCCGGACAGCCTGGCCACCTGTGGCGGGCCCTGGCCGGGCTGCTGGCCCTGGGTGCCCTGTACTGGGTCCTCTGGGCTGTGCATCCGACGGGCATGGGCTATGGCGACGTGAAGCTGGCCGGCCTGCTGGGCCTCTACCTCGGGTTCCTGGGGTGGAACCACGTCCTGCTTGGCGCGGCGGCCGGTTTTGTGGCCGGCGGGCTCTGGGGCATCGCCCTGATCGCCGCCCGTCGCGGCACCGCCCGGTCCCGCATCCCGTTCGGACCGTCCATGCTGGCCGGCGCCATGGGCACGATGCTGCTGGTCCCCGCCGTCTGAACCGCCCCGCCCGCGCCCCGGGACTCAACCAGGTCGCAGTTATGACAGAATTCGGGCGGAAACGGGCCCGAAAACGGCAACTACTGCGACCTAGTTGTCCAGCGGGGGCTTCTTTCGTCCCGCTAGGCTGGAGGCATGGGCTCACCGGAATTCATCGTCAACCTCCGCAAGAAGATCGGCCATGACCCGCTCTGGCTGCCCGGCGTGCGCGCCGTCGTGTTCGACGCGGACGGGCGCGTCCTGCTGGGCGAGCGCTCCGACACCGGCGGCTGGGCGCTGATCACCGGCATCCTGGAACCGGGCGAGGAACCCGGCCCGGGCATGCTGCGGGAAATCTTCGAGGAAACCGCGGTCGTGGCCGAGATCGAGCACCTGCTTGGCCTGGCCGCCGTGGGCCCGGTGACCTTCCCCAACGGCGACGTCTGCGACTTCCTGAACATCGAATTCATCTGCCGCCACGTCAGCGGCACCGCCCGCGTGAACGACGACGAATCCCTCGCCGTGGGCTGGTTCGACCCCGCGGAGCTGCCGCCCCTGCGCCCAGGTCACCTTGCCTGCATCCAGCGGGCCCTGGCGTTCGACGGCGAGCCGCACTTCCAGCGCTGAGCCGGGACCGGCGGTGCAGCTTCGGTGACCTGGCTGCCCGCCGGCCCGCACGAGCTGCACCGCCGAATTTTTGGACGCCCGCCTGCCCGCCGGCTGTTCGCTTCGAATTGGACTGGCCAGGCTGCCCCGTCAGGAGCCCTGAACCCGGTGGACCGGAGCCGCCGCGTGCTGCTCGGCGACGAGGTATTCCTCCACCGCCCGTTCAGGCACGCGGAACGATCGGCCGAACCGCACGGCAGGCAGGTCACCGGCATGGACCATCCGGTATACGGTCATTTTTGACACGCGCATCGCCTGGGCCACCTCGGCCACCGTGAGGTAATGCGCGTCCTCGAATCTCTGCAGATCAACCATTGCCCCTCCAGCCGCAGTGCCCATCGTGTTCGCGACGGCCAACCAGACGCAGGCACCGCCAACCACCGGCCCCACGTGGTCCACATGCTAGCGGCAACTACAAGGACCGCAACAGAAGTGGTGCTACCTGCTTTTTCCCGTGCGGTACCTGCTTGTGGAAGGGTTACAGCTGCTCCGGAGCCTGGCCCGGCCCGGTCTCGCCCGGCCCTGACTTGTCGTGGGCCAGCAGCAGCGCGCCGGCGGCTCCCGCGCGCTCGGCCTCCAGGCGGTCCGCCTCCTCGCCGCCAATTGCCTCGCCGCGGGCCACCATGCCGGCGGTGTCCGAGAGTGGGATGACCTTCATGGTCAGCGCCAGGATGAGCGCGATGGCCATGAACGGGATCAGGTACCAGAACACGGGCGCCAGCGAGTTGGCGTAGGCGTTGATGATGCCGTCCTTGACGGCCGGGGGCAGCTGCGCCAGCGCCTGCGGGTCCAGCGTGGCCATCGACTTGCCGGCCTGCTCCGGGGACGCCCCGGCCTGCGTGAACAGTTCCGTGAGGGAGTTGGCCAGGCGGGTGGTGAACATGGCGCCGAAGACGGCCACGCCCAGGGCGGAACCAACCTCGCGGAAGTAGTTGTTCGTGCTGGTGGCGGTGCCCAGCTGGGCGGCGGGGACCGAGTTCTGCACCACGATGACCACGATCTGCATGATCAGGCCCAGGCCGGCACCGAACACGAACAGCTGGGCGCAAATGACCCAGATGGGTGTGTCGGCGGACAGCGTGGTCATCCACCACATGGTGACAATGGTCAGCACTGAACCGGCGATCGGGAACATCTTGTACTTGCCGGTCTTCGTCATCCGGATGCCGGACCAGATGGACGTTCCCATCAGGCCGGCCATCATCGGCAGCATGAGCAGTCCGGATTCCGCGGCGGAGGTGCCCGAGGACATCTGCAGGAACGTGGGCACAAACGCCAGGGCGGCGAACATGCCCATGCCCAGCACGAAGCCGATCGCCGTGGAGTTGAGGAAGATGGGGTTCCTGAACAGCGAGAGCGGGATGATCGGGTCCTCGGCGCGGGCCTCGGTGAAGATGAACAGTGCGACGGCGGCGGCCAGGCCGGCACCCCAGCTCCAGGTGGTCAGCGACGTCCAGCCGCCGGCCTTGCCGCCAAAGTCGGTGAAGAAGATCAGGCAGGTCGTGGCGATGGAGAGGAACGCCACGCCCATGAAATCGATCTTCATCGTCGCCTTCTTGTTCGGCAGCGTCAGGGTGAAGAACGCGATCACGAAGGCGATGATGCCCACCGGGATATTGATGTAGAAGCACCATTCCCAGGTCAGGTGGTCCACGAAGTAGCCGCCCAGCAGGGGGCCTGCCACGGCGGCCAGGCCGAAGATGGCACCGAGCGGGCCCATGTACTTGCCGCGCTCGTTGGCCGGGACGATGTCCGCGATGATGGCCTGTGAGAGGATCATCAGCCCGCCGCCGCCGAGTCCCTGGACGGCGCGGAAGACCACGAAGCCCCAGAAGCCGGTGGCGAAGGCGCAGCCCACGGAGGCCAGCGTGAAGATGGCGATGGCGGCCAGGAACAGGTTCCGGCGGCCCAGGATGTCGCCGAACTTGCCGTAGATGGGCATCACGATGGTGGTGGCCAGCAGGTAGGCGGTGGTGATCCACGTCTGGTGTTCCACCCCGCCCAGCTTGCCGACGATGGTGGGCATCGCGGTGGAGACGATGGTCTGGTCGAGGCTGGAAAGCAGCATGCCCGCGATGAGCGCGGAGAAGATGATCCAGATCCTCCTTTGGGTCAGCAGGAGGGGTTGCCCTGCCTTGATGGCGGTGCTCATCTGGTCCCTTCAAAGGTCAGATCGGAATAAACAAAGAATTGCCGGGCCTGGGCCAGGTGGCCGGCCAGGATGTCGCGGTACTGCAGGGTGTTGCACTCGGAGAAAAACCGGTGGCTGGCGCGGCGGGACAGGTTGCCGAACAGGCCTGCCACCAGCAAGGCGACCGGGTCATTGGGGGCAAGGCCCTCCCGCTGGGCGATGATGTCCGCAAAGTCGTGCTCCCGGGATTCGGCGCTGCCCATCATCTTGATCATGAGCTGGGGTTCCACCTTCATGACCTCGATGAGCGCGTGGACGTTTTCCCGCGTGAAGTCCATCTCATCGGCCATGGCGCACGTCAGCTCGAACAGGTCGCGCAGCAGGTCCCGGCTCAGCCCTTGCGGCCCGCGTTCCGCGCCCGGCCCGGCGCTGCCGCCGGCCAGGAAGGCCGCCAGGGCATCGGCCGGGAACTCGTCCAGCAGGTGCCCCACAATGGCGTCTTCCTTGGACGGGAAGTAGTTGAAGAACGTCCGGCGGGAGATGCCGACGTCCTCACACAGCTGCTCAACCGTGTAGCCGTTGAGTCCGTGCGTCGCAGTAAACCGCCGGGCCGCCGAGGTGATGGCGGACCGGGTTGCCTCGCGCTTGCGTGCACGGAGTCCATGCACGCCACAAATATTTGCACTTTCAGTCACAAAGTAAAAGTTTGCACTATTTAAGTAAAGGTGCAAAATTGCCGAAGGGTGGCATTCGTCACCCCATGCAGGGGAAAGTACGACGGCGGCGG